>JAXDPB010000069.1:0-2657 GCA_034668585.1 Sphingomonadales bacterium
CGCCATAGACGTGGACGAAGACCGGATAGCGCTTCCCCGGCACCCGCGGCGGCGAGATCAAGCGGTAGTGGAGATCGCTTCCGTCGGGGCCTTTCAGGGTGCCGAAGCGTGGGGCGACATGGCTGTCGAGATAGGGGGCATAGGGGTGGTCGGAGTCGAGCCGGTTCTCCTCGACCCAAGCGAGGCGGCGGCCCGCGGTGTCGGCGAGATAGACCTGGCCGGGCTGGGTCGGGCTCGAGCGGGTGACGAGAGCTCGGGTCGCCTCCTCGTCCATCTTGACCGCGTTCCACCAGCCCGCCTCGGTGACCCGAACCGGCTTGCCCGGCTTGGCGTAGGAAACCCAGTAGAGCTGCTGCTCCAGCGGGGTTTCGGCAAAGCCGGTGAAATAGACCCGGCCCGCGTTCTCATCGACGCCCGCGACCTCGTCGACCGGCCATTCGCCGCGGGTGAGCTGGGTCCATTTGCCGGCTTTCCAGCGGTAGAGATGGGAGAAGCCGGAGCGCTCGGAGGACCAGATGAGGCTGCCGTCCTTGAGGGGCTTCAGATTGTCGGTGAGGTTGACCCAGGTCGGCGAGGTCTCGCTGAACAGGATCGCCGACCTGCCGGTGGCGGGATCGACTCGAAGCAGGTCGAGCCGCTTCTGGTCGCGGCTCATCCGCTGCACCAGGACGCTCTTGCCGTCGGGCGTCCAGTCGACGCGGGTGAGGTAGACGTCGGTATCGGCGCCGAGGTCCGCCTTGACCCGCGAGCTGCCGTCCGGGGCCATGATGTAGAGGTCCACGATGGCATTGGCGGTGCCCGCGGCGGGATAGCGCTGCTCGACCAGCTTGGTGCCCTCGGCCCCGATCGCGGCGCGGGTGACGACCGCCACCGGGCTCTCGTCGACCCGGGCGACCGCCAGATAGCGGTCGTCGGGCGACCACCAATAGCCGGTGTCGCGATCCATCTCCTCCTGGGCGACGAACTCGGCGGCGCCCCAGCTCAAGGTGCCGCCGCCGTCGGTGGTGAGGGCGCGCTCCCGGCCTGAGGCGAGGTCGATGACGAACAAATTCTGGTCGCGCAGGAAAGAGAGATAGCGGCCCGCCTCCGACACCTTGGCGTCGATCTCGGTGGACGCGGTCTCCGTCAGCCGCCGGACATCGCCGTCGAGGCCGGCGATGAAGAGGTCGCCGTCGATGGGAACGAGAATCGACTTGCCGTCGGGGGCCCAGGCGTAATCGGTGATGCCCTTGGTGCCGGCGATTCGAAGCCGCTCGCGGCGCATCTTCTCTTCCTCCGAGACTTCGGCGCCGCTGCCGATCTTGGCGGAATCGACCAGCATCCGAGCCTCGCCGGTCGCCGCGTCGATCGCCCAGAGGTCGTAGCGATCCTTCTCCTCGGCCCGGTTGCGAAGCACCGTCACGAGCCGGCCGTCGGGCGAGAGCTTGGGCAGGCGCGGCGAGGGGCCGCTCAGCGAGGGGCTCTCGAAGAGCCGCTCGAGCGTCAGGTCCTTAGCGGCGGCGGGCATGGCGAGGGCGATGAGGAGAAGCGGGAGGAGTTTGCGCATGGCGAAGCCATAGCGTTGACATCGCAAAAGAAAAGGCGGGGAAGGCACTGCCCTCCCCGCCCCTCCTTTCCTGGGCCGAAGCGATCAACCCTCGGCGGTCTCGGTCTCGGGCGTGGCGGTTGCGGCCGGCTTGACGTCGCCCCTCGTGTCGCGGCGCTCGGCGATCCTCGCCGCCTTGCCGGTGCGGCCGCGCAGGTAATAGAGCTTGGCGCGGCGGACGGCGCCGCGGCGCACGACCTCGATAGTTTCGACATTCGGCGAATAGAGCGGGAAGACTCGCTCCACCCCCTCGCCGAAGCTGATCTTGCGGACGGTGAAGGAGGAGCCGAGGCCCCTGTTCGCGCGGGCAATGCAGACGCCCTCGAAATTCTGGATTCGGGTACGCTCGCCCTCGACCACCTTGACGCCGACGCGAAGGGTGTCGCCGGGGCGGAATTCGGGAATGGTCTTGGACTGCTGGAACTGCTCGATGGCCTCGGCCTCGAGCTGCTGGATGAGATTCATGGCCTATTCGCTCTCGTTGTCGCGCTGCGCGCCAGAGGGCGGTGGCCTTCGCGCGTCCCCATGACGCTCGACCAGGTCCGGCCGCCTTGACCGTGTGTCGGCCGCTGCCCGGGCTTGGCGCCAGGCGGCGATCCTCGCATGATCCCCCGATCGCAGCACTTCAGGGATCGTGCGCCCTTCCCATTCGACAGGTCGGGTATAATGCGGATATTCGAGAAGCCCCGTCTCGAAGCTCTCTTCCTCTCCGCTGGAGGCCGCGCCCATTACCCCGGGAAGCAGCCGAACGCAAGCGTCGAGCAGGGTGAGCGCCGCGATCTCGCCTCCTGAAAGGACATAGTCTCCGATCGAGACCGGGATGACCGGCCGAGCCTCGAACAGCCTCTCGTCGATCCCTTCGAAGCGGCCGCACAGGATCGAGACGCCGGGGCCGGCCGCGAGCTCGCGGACGAAGGCCTGGGTCAGCGGTGTGCCGCGGGGGGTCATGGCGAGGAGCGGGGCGTCGGGGCGGCGTTCGAGGGCGTGGTCGACGGCGGCGGCGAGGACGTCGGCGCGCATCACCATCCCCGCCCCGCCGCCCGCCGGGGTGTCGTCGACGCTGCGGTGCCTG
>JAXDPB010000070.1:0-17423 GCA_034668585.1 Sphingomonadales bacterium
GCGACCGTCATTGGACCCAACCAGGTGACCCTCGCCGACGGCACCAGATTGAACGCGGCGACCATCCTCATCGCCACCGGTTCCCATCCGGTTTTCCCGCACGTGCCCGGCGCCGAGCACGGAATCACCTCGAACGAGATGTTCCACCTGGAGAAGATGCCGAAGCGCGCGGTGATCGCCGGCGGCGGCTATATCGCCAACGAATTCGCCGGCATCCTCCACGAATTCGCCTGCGAGGTGACCATCGTCAACCGGGGCGACGTGATCCTGCGCCACTATGACGAGCAGGTGCGCGACCGGCTGCTCCAGATTTCGCTGACCAAGGGCATCAACTTCAAGTTCAACGCGCCGTTCGAAAAGATCGTGAAGCGCAAGAACGGGAGCCTGCGCATCCACCTCCAGGGTGCGAGCCCGATCGACGCGGACCTGCTGCTGTGGGCGGTCGGCCGCGATCCGAACACCCAGGGGCTCGGTCTCGCCGAGGTCGGCGTCGAGCTCGGCAAGAACGGCGCCATCCTGGTCGACGAGGACAATCAATCGTCGGTGCCGAGCATCTACGCGATCGGCGACGTCACCGACCGGATCCAGCTCACGCCGGTCGCGATCCGCGAGGGCCAGGCCTTCGCCGACACGATCTTCGGCAACAAGCCGACCCGGGTCGACTATGAGAACATCCCCTCCGCCGTTTTCAGCCATCCCCCGCTCGCCGGCGTCGGAATGACCGAGGGGCAGGCGCGCAACAAGCTCGGCTCGGTCAAGACGTTCACGTCGGATTTCCGGGCGATGAAGAACGTGCTGGCGGGACGCAACGAACGGGCCCTCTACAAGCTGGTCGTCAATTCCGAGACCGACGAGGTGGTCGGCCTGCACATGATCGGACCCGACGCCCCCGAAATCCTCCAGGCGGCCGCCATCGCCGTCAAGGCGAAGCTCAAGAAAGAGGATTTCGACGCGGTGATGGCGCTTCATCCGACCATGGCGGAGGAGCTGGTGCTGATGCGGTGATGGCGGCCCGCGCCCGTCATTGCGAGGAGCGAAGCGACGCGGCAATCCAGCCGCAGCGCCTGTCTCACGCTCAGCACTGGATTGCTTCGCTACGCTCGCAATGACGCGGGAGCGAGGCTATCACCGCGCCATGACCGACCCAGCCTATCTTTCCGGCTTCGGCAACCATTTCGCCACCGAGGCGATGCCCGGCGCCCTCCCGGTCGGCCGCAACTCGCCCCAGAAGCCCGCCTTCGGCCTCTATGCCGAGCAGCTCTCCGGCACCGCTTTCACCGCGCCGCGCCACGAGAATCGACGCTCCTGGCTCTACCGCCTCCGCCCCAGCGCCGAGCATCCGCCCTACCAGCCATACGAGGGCGCTCCGTTCTTCACCGCCCACGCGCTTCACGACCCGCTGCCTCCCAACCGCCTGCGCTGGGACCCGCTGCCCCTCGCCGACGAGCCCGCCGACCTGATCGACGGCATGGCGACGATGGTGGCGAACGGCGGCCCGGAAGCCCTGTCCGGCTGCGCGGTCCACATCTACCGCGCGACCCGCGACATGGAGCGCTTTTTCTTCGATGCCGACGGCGAGCTGCTCTTCATCCCCGAGCAGGGCCGCCTCGCCCTCCTCACCGAAATGGGCCGGATCGACGTCCGCCCCGGCGAAGTCGCGCTCGTCCCCCGCGGAGTCCGCTTCCGCGCCCTGCTCCCGGACGGCCGGGCCCGCGGCTATGTCGCCGAGAATCACGGCGCCCTGTTCCGGCTGCCCGAGCTCGGCCCGATCGGCTCCAACGGGCTCGCCAATCCCCGCGACTTTCTCACCCCGGTCGCGGCCCATGAAGACGTCGAAGGGGAGGTCGAGATGGTCCAGAAATATCTCGGCCGCCTCTGGACGACGACGCTCGACCACAGCCCGCTCGACGTCGTCGCCTGGCACGGCAATCTCGCGCCCTGGAAGTACGACCTCGCCCGCTTCAACACGATCGGAACGGTGAGCTTCGACCATCCCGATCCCTCGATCTTCACGGTGCTGACCAGCCCCTCGGAGACTCCGGGTCGCGCCAATGCCGATTTCGTCATCTTCCCGCCGCGCTGGACGGTCGCCGAGGACACGTTCCGGCCACCCTGGTTCCACCGCAACGTGATGAGCGAGTGCATGGGGCTGATCGAAGGCGCCTACGACGCCAAGGCGGAGGGCTTCGCCCCCGGCGGCCTCTCGCTCCACAATTTGATGTCCGGCCACGGGCCCGACCTCGCCAGCTGGCAGGCGGCGTCCGATGCGGAGCTCGGGCCCCGCAAAATCGAGGACAGCCTGGCCTTCATGGTGGAAAGCTGCTGGCCGTTTCGCCCGACCGCTTTCGCCATGGGGACGGACTCTCTCCAGAAAGACTATGACCAGGCGTGGGGCGGCTTCCCGAAGGGCCGTCTGCCGGATGCCTGAGGGGGCGCCGGCTCCGAGGGGGCCTTTCCCCCCCGGCCACCAGTTCAGCGGCTTCCTCTCGTCCCCGGAGCGCTCGCAGCTGATCGAATGGACGCTTTCGAACCGGAGCCGCTTCATCCCCTCGCGAATCATGGGCAACGTCCTCAATCTCGAGCGCCGGGTTTCCGAGCGGCTTCCGGACCTGGGGCCGCTGCGCCCGCTCTTCGAGCGCCGGCTGACCGAGAGCCTGCCGGAAATCTTCCGTACGACCGGGACGAGGCCCTTCGAGGTCGAGTATTTCGAGCTCGAGCTCGCCGCTCATGGCGACGGCGCCTTCTTCGCCAACCATGTCGATCTTCCAATCGGCCCGGGGCGCAAGCCGCACGGCAGCAAGGCCAGCCGCACTCGGGACAGGGTCGTCAGCGCCGTCTATTATTTTCATATCCCGCCGAAGCGCTTCTCGGGGGGAGCGCTGAGGCTGTACCGCTTCGGCGATCAGGACGGGTCGGGCGACTTCATCGAGTTCCAGCCGAAGCAGAACAGCCTCGTCGTCTTCCCGTCCTGGGCTCGGCATGAGGTCCGGCGCGTCGGCTGTCCCGGGCAGGCGTTCGACCATCACCGGTTCGCCGTCAACGCCTGGCTGTGCCGCGCTCTGGCGCCCGCGTCCGGAAACTAGAGCATGATAATTTTTGTCTGATCCGTCATTGCGAGGAGCGAAGCGACGAAGCAATCCAGCGGGTCTCGCAGGCCGCTCCGGATTGCTTCGCTCCGCTCGCAATGACGGGGGGAATCACGCATAGCGATTGCGAAGGTGACCAATTCAGGGCGTCCGGTCCGCGGCCACTCGGCTTCCGTCGCCGCGAAGGAGCTCGAAGCCGGTCGCCGAATTCCCCGCCACCTTATATTCGATCCGAGCCATCGGATCGTTCTCGAAGGCGAACTGGTTCGGCCCGACCGGGATCAGAGCGAATTTCGGCCCGCCTTCCCGCTGGAGGGCGAGGTGCCCCTCCTCGACCCAGACCTTCCGCTCGCCGAAAGTGCCGGCATAAGCGGCCAGGGGCAGAGCGGTGGCGACCGGATCGACCCGGGCCGCAAGCACCGCGGCGGCGCCTTCAAAACGGGCCTTGTCGCGCGGCGCGGCGGTCGCGGCCAGCCGGCGCAGCGCGTGGACCTGGGCGACGTCGAGCGCCTTGTCGGGGGCGACGGCCGTGGTCGGGGGAATGCCGACCCCCTCCCAATCCTTGCCGGTCGAGGCGAGCACCGCCCGGCCGACCGAGACGCTGATCAGATAGCCGCCCGGCAGCGGGAAGACGCTGTTGCGGAAGCCCGCCCCCGCCGTGGTCGCGCCGATCAGCTCGCCCAGCTTGAAGCCGGCGACATGGCCGGTGAACTCCTCCGCCGCGCTCGCCGTGTTGCCGCTGGTCAGGACGTAAAGCGGCTTGCCGACCATCCGGCCGGCCGGCAGCGTCGGGAGGGTCGACAGGCGGTCCACCTGGCTTGCGCCCATGTGGAAGGTCACCAGCGGCCGGTTCGGCTCCATGAAGTGGCTGACGAGATACTGGACGCCCTGCGGGCTGCCGCCGCCATTCTGCCGGAGGTCGATGATCGCGGCATCGCCTTCCTTGAGGAAGCGCATCGCATTGTCATAGGCCTCGGCGCTTTTCGGGCCGGTCCAGACGAAGCCCTGCATGTTGACGTAGCGGACATTGCCCAGCAGCACCTTCATCTCGGTGAAGCCGTGATTGCGCGACTGGGCCTGGCGGATCGCCTCGGGCGAGGCCGGGCCGTCATCGTCGTCGCGGGCGCCCTGCTCCGCCGCCGCCGCGGCCGCGCGCGGATCATAATGAAGGCCGAGATGCTTGTCGGGCGTGACCGAGGCGAGGTCCGCATTGACCCGGTCCACCAGCATTCCGGGCTCGGCGACGTCGTAGCGGCCCGCCGCCAGGCCCCTGGCGAGAGCGGCGTCGAGCTTCGGGCGCACCTCGGGCAGGACGTAATTCTCGGCGAGGACCTTGCGGATGGCGGCGACGACCGCTCGCCCGTCGGCCGGCGCGACCGCGGTCGGCGGCGTCTCCGCCTGCGCGGCCGTAATGCCGGTCGAGAGCGCCAGGGCCACGACGATCAGCATTATCCCACTGCTTCGATTCATATTCTTTACCCCAGCTGAGCCATGTCGCATCCCTCCGGATGTTATCGCTTGGTCTGGCAGGAATTTCCGGCAAAGATAAGGAAAGAACCGCCAGTTTATGGCGTAGAAACCGGAGAGGGCGCCTGGATGGACAAAAAGCTCGACCAGATCGATCTCAGGCTTCTCGCCTGCCTCCAGGCCGACAACCAGCTCACCGCGGAGCTGCTGGCCGAGCGGGTGGGCCTGTCGCCTTCCGCGGTCGCCCGCCGCCTTCGGCAGCTGCGCTCGGCGCGGGCGATCGCCGCCGACGTCGCCATCGTCGCCGAGCAGGCGCTCGGCCACCCCCTCTCCGCGATCATCCACATCCAGCTCGAGCGCCACGCTTTGACCGAGGTGGCGAGCTTCAAGCGCCAGCTCGCGGCCTGCGACAACGTCCAGTTCTGCCTCGAGATTTCGGGCGCTTTCGACATCCTCCTGCTCGTCGTCGTCGCCGGCATGGACTCGTTCAACCTGTTCGCCGACGACATGCTCGCCGGCCAGCGCGCGGTCCGCCGCTACGAGACCAGCTTCGTCAAGCGCCGCCTCAAGGCGAGCCTGGCGCTGCCGCTGGACCAGCTGGCCGGGTGAGGGCTCGTCGCCCCAGCGAAGGCTGGGGCCCGGGGGGTGACGAACTCGGGTGCCTTTCACCCGCTGGGGTCCCAGCCTTCGCTGGGACGACGGTCTCCATTTGCTCCACTCTCGCGTTGCTATAGTCGGACGCCATGAACACCGACGTCCTCATCATCGGCGCCGGCCATAACGGCCTCGTCTGCGCTTATTATCTCGCCTCCCGGGGGCTGAAAGTGACGATGCTCGAACGGCGTCCCATCGTCGGCGGGGCGGCCGTGACCGAGGAGTTCCACCCAGGCTTCCGCAATTCGACGGCGAGCTACACGGTGAGCCTGCTCAACCCCAAGGTGATCGAGGACATGAAGCTCTACGAGCACGGCCTCAGGGTCGTGCTTCGGAAGATCGACAATTTCCTTCCCACATTGGGGCCGGATCACCTCCTCTCCGGCCGCGGCGGCCTCACCCGGCGCGAGATCGCCCGCCATTCGCTCAGTGACGCGGAGGGCTATGACGCTTATTCGGCCGCGCTCGGCTCGGTGGTCGCGATCCTTCGCGACTGGATCCTGCGCGCGCCGCCCAACGCCGGCGGCGGAGTGGCCGACGTTCTGGCGGCCTTGAAGCTCGGCAATGCGGTTCGCGGCATGACGATCGAGGAGCAGCGCAACCTGCTCGATTTCTTCACCAAATCCGCCGCCGACATCCTCGGCCGCTATTTCACCACCGACATCGTCCAGGCGCTGTTCGGCTTCGACGCGGTCGTCGGCAATTATGCAAGCCCCTACGATGCCGGCTCCGCCTACGTCCTTCTCCACCATCTGTTCGGCGAGGCGGCGGGAGTCGCCGGCGCCTGGGGCCACGCGATCGGCGGGATGGGCGCGATCACCCAGGCCATGGCCAGGGCCGCTCGCGCAAAGGGCGTCGAAATCGTCGTCGATGCGCCGGTCGAGGAGATCATCGTCGAGCGCGGCCGCGCGGCCGGGGCGGTCGCGGGAGGAAAGCCCTACCGCGCCAAGGCCGTGGCCGCCAACGTCAATCCCCATTTCCTGTTCGGCAGCCTGCTTCCCGAGGGCTCGGTCGCTCCGGAAATCTCGCGGCGGATGGCGGGCTGGGGGGCCGAATCCGCCACCTTCCGGATCAACGTCGCGCTTTCGGAGCTGCCCCGCTTCACCAGCCTGCCCGAGCCCGGCGACCACCTCACCGCGGGAATCATCATGGCTCCCTCGCTCGGCTATATGGACCGCGCCTATACCAGCGCCCGCACGCAAGGGTGGTCGAGCGAACCGATCGTCGAGATGCTCATCCCCTCGACCCTCGACGACTCGCTGGCGCCGTCGGGAAGCCACGTCGCCAGCCTGTTCTGCCAGCATTTCCCCTACGAGGTGGAGGGCGGCTGGGAGGCGCGGGCCGACGAGGCGGCGGACCATATCATCGCTCATGTCGACCGCTTCGCGCCGGGCTTCAAGGCGTCGGTGATCGGCCGCCTCGCACTGTCGCCCTGGCACCTCGAGCAGCGCTTCGGAGTCCCGCGCGGCGACATCTTCCACGGCAAGATGGGCCTCGACCAGCTCTTCTCCGCCCGCCCGCTGCTCGGCCATGCCGATTACCGGATGCCCCTGCCGGGCCTCTATCTGTGCGGCTCCGGGGCGCATCCGGGCGGCGGGGTGACCGGCGCCCCGGGCCATAATGCCGCGAAAGCCATCCTGGCGGACCGGAGAAAGTGGCGAAAAGCCTGACCCGTCATCCCGGCGACAGCCGGGACCTCGTCGAGGCAGGGCACCTGTCCGGCCTGAGGCCCCGGCTTTCGCCGGGGTGACGCATTATTTCCGCCTCGTATAGTGGATCACCCAGCTGTCCGCCCAGCTCCCATCCGCTTGCTGCCCCTGCCAGCGCCAGGTGAAGCTGTCCGGCTTCACGTCCTCCCAGATCATCCGCGAATGGACCTGCTTCGGGCCTTTTGGCTCCACCGTGACAAGCTCGAAGCTGTAGGGCTGCCCCTCGACCGGCCCGCCGACCAGAGTGATGTAGGCCCCGCCATTGTCGACCCAGGTCTGCACCCATTTCTTCCTGGCGGGATCCCAGGTGCTGTGGGAGGCTCCGACATAATTGGTGGCGGCCTGGTCGAAATGCTCGCTGATCACGCAGGTGCCGAATTCGTCCTTGGTGATTCGGTTGACCGCATGTCCGGTCTGGCCGCCGGGAAGCGCGAACTCGGCGTCCCAGTCGCCCACCCAGAAATCCAGCGCGCGATATTCCGGCGTCGAGCAGGGCGGCGGCGGCGACGCGGCGAGCGCGGCGGAGGCGGCGAGAGCGAGCGCGATCAGCATGGCGAATCCTCTTCGTTACCGGTTGTAATCCTGCCCGGCGTGGTGACAAGGAGGGCCCGCCGCCCTGCGCAGACAGAGGACCGAGGATGAAGACCCGCGCCGCCATCGCCGTCGCTCCCAACCGGCCGCTCGAGATACACGAGGTCGATCTCGACGGTCCCCGCGCCGGCGAGGTGCTGGTCGAGATCATGGCGACGGGCGTGTGCCACACCGATGCCTATACGCTCGAAGGCAAGGACAGCGAGGGCCTCTTCCCCTCGATCCTGGGCCACGAGGGCGCCGGCATCGTCCGCGAAGTGGGCGAAGGCGTGAGCTCGGTGGCCGTCGGCGACCACGTCATTCCGCTCTACACGCCAGAATGCCGCCAGTGTAAATCCTGCCTCAGCCGCAAGACGAACCTTTGCACCGCGATCCGCGCCACCCAGGGCAAGGGCGTGATGCCGGACGGCACCAGCCGCTTCCGCCTCGGCTCAGAGACGATCCATCATTATATGGGCTGCTCGACCTTCTCGAACTTCACGGTGTTGCCGGAGATCGCCGTCGCCAAGGTCCGCGACGACGCGCCGTTCGACAAGATCTGCTACATAGGCTGCGGAGTGACGACCGGCGTCGGAGCGGTGATCTGGACCGCCGGCGTCGAGCCCGGTGCGAACGTCGTCGTCTTCGGCCTCGGCGGAATCGGCCTCAACGTCATCCAGGGCGCGAAACTGGTCGGCGCGGGGAAGATCGTCGGAGTCGACGTCAACCCCGCCAAGCGCGCCATGGCCGAGGCCTTCGGAATGACCGACTTCATCAACCCGGCCGAAGTGGGCGCGGACAAGGTCGTCCAGGCGATCCTCGATCTCACCGGCGGCGGCGCCGACTACAGCTTCGACTGCACCGGCAATACCGACGTGATGCGCGCCGCCCTCGAATGCTGCCACCGCGGCTGGGGCGTCTCGACCATCATCGGAGTCGCCGAGGCCGGCCGCGAAATCTCGACCCGCCCCTTCCAGCTCGTCACCGGGCGGGTCTGGAAGGGCTCGGCCTTCGGCGGCGCCAGGGGACGTACCGACGTTCCGAGGATCGTCGACTGGTACATGGACGGAAGAATCGAGATCGATCCGCTGATCACCCACACCATGCCGCTCGACGACATCAACAAGGCCTTCGACCTGATGCACGCGGGCGAGAGCATCCGCTCCGTCGTCGTCTACTGACCGTCATCCGCGAGCCGGGACCGACCGCCCCCGCACCCGAGTTCACTTCGCTTCACTCAAAACGGCGGACGGACGGTCAGTTATTGACCATCACCCGGATGGCGACCTCGTCGTCGATATAATCGATCGGCATGTAGACGATCTGGCTCGCGCCGCCGCTGGTGGCGCCGCCGGCGGTAATGATCCCATAAGCCTTGATGTTGCCGGCCGAATCCGCGGGCGAGAAGACAGCACCGCCGCTGTCTCCGGGGGCGGCGATCAACGAGCCGGAAGACCGCACCGCATGGATCCAGCCCTTGACGCCGTTATAGGTGTAGGCGCCGTTGTCGATCGTCCCGCAGACGAGGCCCGTCTTCCAGCCCGACTTGCAGATCGCCATGCCCGCCGTCTGGCCGTAATAGCCCACCGTTCCGGTCACATAGAAATAACCGCCGCGCGGATAAGCCGGCTCGGTCGCGTAATTCTCATAATAGACCCATGAGCCGGTATCCATGCCGGTGGTCTCGTGGAACTGATAATCGTATTTGGTGCCATAGGCCCAGCGAGCAATGGTGGGATTGGGCAGCTGCACCCAATGCCCCTCGACCGAATACCAGTATTTGCCGTCCGGGCCCGGCTCACAATGGCCGGCGGTCAATATCCCCTGGGTCGTCCCGAGCGTCGCCGGGAAGGAAAAGGAGCAGCCCTTGTAGGGATCGGGATTGACCGGATCGATCTGGTTGGTCTGCCAGTAATTGAACCCGCCATAGATATAATCGCCGACCTGGACGCCGACCGGCGCGGATGTCGGAGTCGGGATCGCACCGACCTCGACCCGAGGAGCGGGCGAAAGGCCGGCAAGCGCCGCCCTCACCTTGTCAGCCTCGCCGGCGCTCTCCACCCGAACGGCGAGCGTGCCGGTCTCCTCCTCGATCCAGCTCGTAAACTTCTTGATCCCAGCCCCCTGGACGCGCCGGTTCACATCGTCCTGCTCGGCGAGCACCGCCTTGCGCGGGCGCGGCATCTTCTTGAGCTGGACGTAGCGCCGGATCTTGGGATCGATCTGGTATTTGAGCAGCTTGCGGTCGTCGGGATCGGTGAAGCCGATCACGATCTTGAACACGGGCGTCTGCTGAACCCAGATTCCCGCGAAACTTGGATCGTCGTCCTTGAACACCTGGGCCGCCAGCCCGGAGATCTCGTCCTGCAGCCGAATCCGCTCGGCGGCGTCCGCGACGCTGATCCCATAGGTCGACGCCAGATAATTGGCGCCGGGCGGAACCTCCGACTTCGTGGCCTCCTTCGGTTTGGGCGGCGCCTGAGGCGCCTGAGCCGGGTTCTGGGCAAGGCTCGCGCTCCCAAGAAGAGCCAGAGCCGAAATGAAGCAACGCACCACGGGGAACCGGTTCATTTCACATCCTCATGTACCGTTGATGGCATAGAGATCCTGCGGGCAGCCCGGTCCGGGAGCCTCGCTCAGCCGTAAATCGGTCGCGCCCGGACGACCGAACCGCCCGCCCGGAAGGTTGACCCGTGCCCCGAGCGCGAATTCGGCCCCGTTGGGAAGCCGAACTCGGGGACGCTCGGCGGTGCCCGCCCACTTCGTCCCCAGGGGCCATACCGGCGTCGATCGCCGCTCCCCCGCCGTGAAGACGAGACAGGCCCCCTCGACGCTCAGCGTCCCCATCTGAAGCGCGAGCGGCAAGGGGTGATCGACACGCTCGTTCAGGATCAGGGGAAGGGGCCCACGGAATTCCGGAGTGGGCTGGCTCGTTTCCGTAGCCGGCAAATTCACATTGGCGGGGGGAGACTCATCCTCGCGGTTCCCGGAATCGGGAGCCGAGCTGCAGGAGGCCAGGAGCAAAGCGCCAAGCGCGCTATAAGCTTTGTTCACAAACATCGGACTCGACGGAACGCCACAAACTCGATGAGTTCTACGCCTGACCCTCAACATCGTTCCACTCCTTTCGAAAGCCACCCCTCACGATTTAAGCTTAGTCAGTTGATTCGTCCCCTATTCATAATTCGTCCGACCGAAAGCTTAGATCGGGGACGGACCCTGGGCCTGGTGCCGGGGAGCCCGACCCGCGACAGGCGTTGCGCCGCAGCCGGAATGACCCGAAAGAAGCCCCAATGACAGTCAATCGCAGCCATGCCGGCCAAGACCACGCCCATGAGCGGGCTGATTTCGGCCGCTCGCGGAGACCCGATGTGCATTTCCGTCCTGACGTCCCGGCTTTCGCCGGGATGGCGTGAGGAACCGATGACCCTCGAAACACTCTCTTCCGCCAACAGCTTCGGCGGCACCCAGCTCGCCTGCCGCCATGCCAGCCGCGAAACCGGCACGGACATGGTGTTCGGCATCTACCTGCCGCCCCAGGCCCAAGCCGGAGCGCCGCTGCCGGTCCTCTGGTACCTCTCCGGCCTCACCTGCACCCACGCCAACGTCGTCGAGAAAGGCGGCTTCCAGCGCGTCTGCGCCGAGCTGGGGCTGATTTTCGTCGCTCCCGATACCAGCCCGCGCGGCGCCGACGTGCCCGACGATCCCGATTACGATTTCGGGCAGGGGGCCGGCTTCTACGTCGACGCGGCTCGGCAACCCTTCGCCGCAAATTATCGGATGCACAGCTACGTCGCCGAAGAGCTGCCCGACCTCATCGCCGCCAACTTCCCCGCCGACATGGGCCGGCAAGCCATTACCGGCCATTCGATGGGCGGCCACGGTGCCCTCACCCTGGCCCTGCGCCACCCCGGCCGCTACCGAGGCGTCTCCGCTTTCGCCCCCATCGCCGCCCCCGGCCGGGTGCCGTGGGGCGAGAAGGCGCTCGGCCGCTATCTCGGTCCCGACCGCGCCGCCTGGCGCTGCCATGACGCGGTGGCGCTGATCGAGGACGGAGCCCGAGTCCCGGAAATCCTCGTCGACCAGGGCACGTCGGACAGCTTCCTCGAGCGCGAGCTCAGGCCCGAGCTTCTCGAAGCCGCCTGCCGCGAGGCCGGCATCGCTCTGACGCTGAGGATGCGGGAGGGTTACGACCACAGCTATTTCTTCATCTCGACCTTCATGGAGGACCATCTGCGCTGGCATTGGGAGCGGCTCTCGACATGATCCCCAACCTCCTCCCGGCCCTGATCGAAGCCGCGCTCGCCGCCGGGGCCGAGATCGAGCGTATCTATGCCGAAGGCTGCGAGGCGGAGGCGAAGGCGGACGGGTCTCCCGTCACCATCGCGGATCGCCACGCCGAGGCGATCATCCTGGAGCGGCTCGGCGCCGCCTTCCCGGATGTTCCGGTCCTCGCCGAGGAGGAAGCCGCGGCCGGCCGGATCCCCGAGCTCGGCCGCCGCTTCTTCTGCGTCGACCCGCTCGACGGCACCCGCGGGTTCGTTCAGCGCACCGGCGAGTTCACCGTGAACATCGGCCTGATCGACGACGGCGCGCCGGTCGCCGGGGTGATCTACGCGCCCGACGGACGGCTTCTCTATTACGGCAGCCGCGGCGAGGGCGCCTTTCGGGTTGGGGACGGGCGAGCGCCGGAGCCGATCCGCCCACGGCCCCGCCCGTCCGCCGGCCTCGTCGCGGTCGGCAGCCGCAGCCACGCTTCCCACGGCACCGCCGAAAAGAGCGCCCATCTCGCCATCGCCGAGTTCGTCGCGTCCAGCTCTTCGCTCAAATTCTGCCTCGTCGCGGAGGGGACGGCCGACGTCTATCCGCGCCACGGAACCACCGCCGAATGGGACACCGCCGCAGGCCAGGCGATCCTCGAAGCGGCCGGCGGCCGGGTCCTGGCGCTGGACGAGACGGGCGCGGAAACCGGCCCGCTCACCTACGGCAAGACGGACCGTAGCTTCCTCAACCCCCCTTTCATCGCCTGGGGAACCTGACCGTCATCCCGCCGGCAGCGGGAACCTCATCGAGGCCGCGGAGACTTCTAGAGCATCGGACGCTAAACCTGCATCTCGTCACCCCGGCGAAGGCCGGGGTCCATTCGGGCTCGCCGAATTCCACGTCGCGGTCGGCATGGATGCCAGCCTTCGCTGGCATGACGGTGAGACATTTAAACCTGCATCCTCTCGTCACCCCGGCGAAGGCCGGGGTCCATTCGGGCTTGCCGCATTCCACACGCGGTCGGCATGGATGCCGGCCTTCGCTGGCATGACGGGGAGACGTCGGCCTCGTGACGATTCAGCTATTGCGCACCCCGCTCTAGGCCCGGGGTCCCGGCTTGCGCCGGGATTACGGCTCACCCGAAGCTGTGCTTCAGGCCGATCGCCGGGACGATATGCTTGTTGCGGTGCCTCAGCTCGAACGTGTCGGGAAACGGGTTGCTTCGGTCGGGCGTGAAGAAGGTGCGGCTGCGCAGGGCCGCGGCGTTGGTGGCGTTGTCGAGGCTGAAGGTGATCGTGGTCTTGGGGGTCGGCCGATATTCGACGAACGCGGTCACGTAGGGGTTGTCGCTGAACGGCCGGTCGATCTCGTCCTGGCGGAAGAAGAAGGTCGGCGAGTTGACGGAGAAGGTCGCGCCATAGGCCCATTTGCCGAGGTCCTGCCGGAAGCTGGCGTCGGCCGAATAGAGATTGAAGCCCGAGAAATGCCGCTTGCGGTGCGTGTACGGATCCTCGACCGAGGTATCGATCAGCGAGCTGTGCACGGTAAGCCGTCCGCCCTTGATACCCAGCTTCGCCAGCGGCGCGTCGATCGTGCTGCGCAATGTGAAGCTCCGCCCGTTGCCGAGATTGCCCGGGGCATCGAAGCCCTCCGGAGTCGGGATTCGGTCCTGGACCAGCGAGATTCGGTTGTAGCCCGCCTCGACCTTGACGAGGCCGTCGCCGAGGATCGGCTGCTCGAGCGTCGCCAGCAGCTCCCAGGCCCGCTGGGGCACGAGGTCGGCATTGCCGCCGTTGACCCGGTCGTTGGTCAGCTCGGCGGTGCTGATGAAATCCTCGAAATTGAGCTGCGCGATGGTGCGGGCGATCGAAAGCTGGGCATGCCAGCCCGATTTGTCGCGATAGTCGAGGCTCGCCTTGGGCTTGAGGAACTTCAGCACCCTCTCCGCCTCGGCATCCCCGCTGACGGTGAGGCGCGAGGCTTCGTAGGTGAGCCCCATGTCGAGCCGCAGAGTCTTCGACAGCGGCCGACCGGCGTTGACGAAGGCCTCGCCCCGATATTCCTTCACCACCGCCTGGTCGACGGGCAGGTCGATCCGCGTCTGGGCGCCGCCGGCGTCGGTGACGACGATGTTGACGTCGCTGTCGAGCTTGTTGATCACGCCCTCGACCCCGGTCTCCACGCTCCAGGCGCCGAGATTCGACCGGTTCCACACCAGCCGCGCCACCGTTTCCTCGCGCTGATTGTCGAGGTCCTGGACGACTCCGCGGGTGACGACGCTTCGCACCCGGTTGAGCGAGGTCTCGACATTGTGCCGGTGCCTGCGCGTGGCGAGGGCGATCAGCTTGATGCCGCCGCCCAACAACGGCCGGGTGACGTCGCCGCCCAGCTCGTAGGCGCGGTTGTCGTAATCCTGGACGAGCCGGTCGTCGCGCACGGTTCCGCCGGTCGGGAAGACGTCGTTGGTCTGCTTGAGCAGGAACCAGTTCTGGGAGACCCGGAAGTTGAGGTGCGCGGTGCGGTTGTCGCCGTCGTTCAGGGTCCAGGATCCCGAGAGAAAGGCGGTGCGATCGTTATAGGTGTTGGTCTTGCGGCGGAATTCGACGAGATCGCCGCTCGGCAGCGCGGTCACCCGATCGAAACCTTCTTCTTTGGTCGGGAAACCCTGAAAGCCGGCCGAGGCGTTGAAGGTCGATTTGCCGCGCCTGAGCAGCGCCGAAACCGTCGCATCGGGCTCGACATGGCCGGCATAGGTCCGCCGCAACGTTCCGTCGAACGTTCCGGCGAGGCCGCCGGCGGCGGTGGTGACCAGGTTGACGACCACCGGCTTGCCGGAGAATTCCGAACCGAACAGATCGCCCGGCCCGACCTCGACTCGCGCCACCCGGCTCGCCGGGATCCGGGCGAGGATGGTCTCCAGCGTATCGCTCTTGGAGCTCGGCCGCTGGCCGTTGATGACGACGTTGCCCGCCGCCTGCCCGAAGCCGCGCACGTCCTGGTTGCCGACCTCGAGGGTGAAGCCGGGCACGCGCTGGACGATCTGAAGCGCGTTGGACGGGGAGAACTGGCTGAAATAGGCGGCCTCGTAAACGGTCCGCCCGTCCGCGCCCGCCGCCTGAGCCGCGACCGCCGGGACGCCGGTGCCGAAAAGCATGGCGGCCGCGGCCACGCCCGCCAAAAACGCCTTGTTCGCCACCGGCTACCCCTTCTTTTCTGGTTTGGGCAGCTATGTGCAAGAAACAGGCCACGGCCCCATGCCCAGGCGTCCGCGACGAACCTCCTCCACAGGTCGACAAACGACACGCACCTTGTGCGGGGCCGAACAGCTCTTGTCCGTTATCGGACGGGCTTCCGGACTGCCGGGGGGATCGTCTTCAAGCTGCGCCAGGGGGATATGACGCCCGCCCGCCGCTCAGATGATCGGGTGCCGCTCCCAGTTCGGCTTGTCGGCGCGCTTGCCCAGGCTCGCATTCAAGCCGCGCACCGTATCGCTGCCGGTCCGCTCGCACAGGAAGGGGAAGATGGCGTGGACGAGACATCCGAGCCCGCCGGCAATCATCCTCAGCCCGAAGCCGGCCGCGACTCCGAAATGCTCGGCATAGCCCTCCCCCACGTCCCGGGGGTGCTTCGTGAAAGGATTTTCCGCCATTTCGGACCTATATCGCGGCGTCCATTGTCCCGCCAGCGAATAGAAACGCGTCATCCCGGCGCAAGCCGGGACCTCAGGGAAAGTGGCGGCGGCGCCTTAACGGATCGAGGTCCCGGCTTTCGCCGGGATGACGATCTTGCCCTCTCATCCCCCGCCGCACTACATCTCCCCCGAACTTCGCAGGAGCGCCGCCCATGCCGGAAGCCTATATCGTCGCCGCCGCCCGCACCGCCGGCGGCCGCCGCGGCGGAGCGCTCAAGGACTGGCACCCGGCCGACATGGCCGCCGAGGTGCTCGACGCCCTGATCGACCGAGCCGCGCTCGATCCCGCCCTCGTCGAGGACGTTATCATGGGCTGCGTCGGCCAGGCCGGCGAGCAGGCCTTCCACATCGGCCGCAATGCCGTTCTCGCCTCCAGCCTCCCCACCTCGGTCCCCGCCGTCACCATCGACCGCCAGTGCGGCTCGTCGCAGCAGGCGGTCCAGTTCGCCGCCCAGGCGGTGATGAGCGGCACCCAGGACGTGGTCATCGCGGCCGGCGTCGAATCGATGACCCGGGTGCCGATGGGCCTCCCCGTCACCCTCCCCATGCAGCACGGGATCGGCACCGGCCCCTTCTCGAAGCGAATCCAGGACCGCTTCGGAGTGCCCATGTTCAGCCAGTTCATCGGCGCCGAGATGATCGCCGAGAAATACCAGTTCCTCAAAGGAGAGCTCGATTCCTTCGCCCTCGACAGCCACCGCAAGGCCGCTCGAGCTACCGAGGCGGGCGCCTTCGACGACGAGATCGTGCCGCTCAGGATCGTCGATGCCGGCGGCAACGAGACTCTCCACACCCGGGATGAAGGCATACGCTACGACGCCACGCTCGACAGCATCGCTTCGGTCAAGCTGCTCAAGGAGGGCGGCAGGATCACCGCCGCCAACGCCTCGCAAATCTGCGACGGCGCCTCGGGTGTCGTCGTCGTCAGCGAGCGGGCGCTGAACGAGCACAAGCTCACGCCGCTTGCCCGAATCGTCAACCTGACCGTCACCGGCGGCGATCCGGTCATCATGCTCGAGGAAGTCATCCCGGCCACTCGGAGGGCGCTTCAGCGCAGCGGCATGAACATCGCCCAAATCGACCTCTACGAAGTCAACGAAGCCTTCGCCCCGGTCCCGCTCGCCTGGCTTCGCGAGATCGGCGCCGACCCGGCCCGGCTCAACGTCAATGGCGGCGCCATCGCGCTCGGCCATCCGCTCGGAGCCTCGGGCACCAAGCTGATGACCACGCTTGTCCACGCCCTCAAGGCGCGCGGCAAGCGCTACGGCCTGCAGACGATGTGCGAGGGGGGCGGGCTCGCCAACGTGACGATCGTCGAGGCCCTCGCCTGACCTCGGCCGGTCACCTGCGGGCGCGGCAGACCCTCACGCCCCGCTCGAGGCTGCAGAACGGTTCGGACCGGTCTTCACCCTCGCTCGCGATCCCGGCGCCGGGGCCGGCGGCCGAGGGCGCCCATTCGTAGGGATAGGAGCGGTCGTAATCGTAAAGCGGGCGGCCGGCGCGCATGACGACGCCCCCGCCGCCGCCGGCGAAGAAGCCGTTGCCGTGCGGATCGACCCTGTCGGGAGCGCCGTCAAAGCCGTACGAATATAGCAAGCCCTCGCCGCCGCGGCCGAACCGGTCGTGGCGGCGGTCGTGATCGCAGCCGGGCCGCCCGCGCCGGAAATCCGGATTGGACCGCAGGATCCAGCCCGCGCTGCCATTGGCCGCCGAGGCGTGCGGGTGACCGCTTCGAGGTCCCATGCTCGAGGTCTGGGCCGGGGCCGGGCCGCTCGCCGCCGCCGCGCCGGCCGCTGCCGCCAGGAAGAAGATGATGCGCATCGGCGCCTCCATGCCCGAAGGCTCCGAACCATGGCACCGCGGCGCCTCGCCGGTCAACTTGCTCGACGCTCATCCGTCCCCCGATGGCACGGCGGCCTCCGGGCTTGGGGGTGAGCCGCGGACGCCGATCCCCCACACCCCCACCCACACCCCCCCTGGGAG
>JAXDPB010000071.1:0-19227 GCA_034668585.1 Sphingomonadales bacterium
CGTCGCGACCCGCGCCGGCGACCAGGCGAGCGAAGCGGTCAAAGTCAGCCAGGCCCTCAGCGCCCACGTCGAGGCAATCGAATCAATCCTTTCGCTGATCCGCGACATCGCGGGCCAGACCAACCTCCTCGCGCTCAACGCCACCATCGAAGCGGCGCGCGCGGGCGATGCCGGGCGCGGCTTCGCCGTCGTCGCCCAGGAGGTGAAGTCGCTGGCCAGCCAGACCGCCCGGGCCACCGACGACATCACCGCGAAGATCACCGCCATCCAGCAGGCCACCCGCCAGACCGTGGACGCCAACGGATCGATCCAGAAGACGGTCGAGGAGGTCCAGACCTCCGCCGAGCGGATTCGCGAGGCGATGGAGGTGCAGGCTCGGACGGTGACGATGATCACCGCCGCGGTCGACGAGACCGCGCTCGCCGCCGACTCGATGTCGGCGACCATCGCCGCGATCCGCCGCGACACCGAGAGCGTGGCCAGCGAGATCGACGCGGTGGAGAGCGGCTTCGCCAATGTCGACGACCGGCTCACCCGCTTCAGGGCCGCCACCGCCGAGTTCGTAACCGGCTTCGCCGCCTGAACATTTCGGCGGCGGCGATGCGGATCCGACCCTACGGAAGGGCGCAACCGACGGCCGCGACGTGCGTTAACTATCCCCGAATTGCGGGTAATCCTGCCCCATTGTGCCGGAGCCCGTCCTAAGCGATAATCACATTCCGCGATGGACCCTTATCGTATCGCCAGGCTGACGGAGCAACAGCGTGCCTGCCTCAGGTACGTCTACGCACATCTGACGTCCAAGGAGATCGCTCCGCTGATGGGGATCGAGCCCGGCTCGGTCGACCAGCACATCAAGGCGGCGATGAAGACCCTCGACGTCCCGGACCGCCGGACGGCGGCTCGGGTGCTTGCGGAGCACGAGGCGCGGGAGGCTGGACCTCATATCGTCTACCCGTCGCTGGACCCGGGCGACCTGCCCGATCGGTCGACCTTCGGACCGCCGATTGAGAGCGGGTGGCAGCCGGGCGCCTCATCCGGCGGGGCGATGCGGGAAGAACAGGCTTTCTTCCGAGTCGCGACGCCCGCCGGGACTCCGACGCTCCCATTCCCACTCGGCTCGACGAAGCCCAGCGACCTCGGCTGGGTGACCCGGCTCGCCTGGATCGTCGCCATCGCCATCGGAGTGGCGTTGGCCTTCGGCGCCCTCGTCTCCGGCATTGAAGCCCTCGGTCGGCTGACAAGGGGATAGTCCGCGCGTTTTGAATTCTAATGCGACCGAGGGTTCCTTCCGGCCTTTGTTCGCGGGTCTGACCGGCGGTCTGACCTGCTACCCCACCGAATCATAGGACCGGCCGGAAGCTCATTCCTTCTCGATCGTTCTTACGGCTTCGACAACAACTGGTAGCGTTCGCTCATCAAGCGCGATGACGCCCGCACTCTTTTCTCCGATGCGCCGGGGCTGCGCCCCGCTATTGTCGTAGATCCAGGCCTCATCCGCCTGATCCAGAAACCAGGGTAATTGGGCCAGCGATCGAGCGTAGCGGGTCCGAATTTTGTGCTCCGGCACATCGTGCCCGCCCTTGCGAACGCGGAGGCGCACGCGCTCGATGTTTCGCTCGGGGGTGTCGAGCACCACGTAAATCAGCCAAACAGCGAACCCCAGAGCCTTTGCCTTCGCTACAAGTCGCCGATACTTGTCGGTCGACAGCACGGTCTCCACGCCGATGCTCTTATGAACATCCATCGAGGCTTCGAGCCAAGCCTCTATCCGCTCCACCGCGGCCCGGTTGGCCTCCAGCAACGCCATCGATTCGACTTGCTGGATCCGCGACGTGAGCACATCCGGATTGACGATCCAGATGGTCCGCCCGGACTGCTCGATGTCTGTATCGCGATAGGAACTGCTCTTGCCGGAGCCGTTTGGCCCGGCGACAATCAGGAATACCGGTTGCTCAGCACTTGTCAGGGACACCATCCGCCGCGCCGGTAAGCCGCTTATTTTCCTCGCGCGCCTTTTTCACGTTGGCGCCGAAAACGCGAGTGAAGTCGGTGCCGAACGACGCGCTGCCGGAATCCAACGTCCGTATCGTCGTGAACCGCCCCGCGCCGTTGGCGACGCGCTTGGTGGTTACGGTGGCACCCTTGGCGCTTATCTCACGAGCGGTTTTCGCCTTCAGCTTGGTAATTACCACCTTCGCCACGTAGCGCCTCCCACAAACCATAACGCCGATCTGCTCGACGAAGGGGGCAAGCTCGCCCGCGCCGATTCGAATCCAGCCATTGGTATACCAACCACTGGCCATTGCCCCAACAGCCGATTGCGGCAAATTCGATCCACCGATCGAGAGCGGGTGCATTCAGCGGGTGTCCGGCGGAGTGATGAGGGAGGAATAAGCCGCCTTCCAAGTCGCAATGCCGGGAGGGGCTCCCACGCTCCCGCTCCCGATCGGCACTACGAGGCCGGGCGACCTCCACGGGTTGGCGAGGCTGGCGTGGATCGCGGTCATCGCCATCGGAGTGGCAATGGCCTTCGGAGCTCTCGTCTCCGGGATCGAAGCGCTCGGCAGGCTGACCAGGGGCTAGCAAGGCACCCAAATTACTGGACGCAGAAATCGCGGGGCCCTGCCTCGCGAACAGGGAGAAATCATGCTCAAAGCACGCCGAGATGCGGCCATGAAGGTGGCCGAAAGCCTCTTCGCGACCGAGAAAGCCATCGACGCGGCGCTCGCCAGCGCCGCTGAATTCCACGGCACGCTCATTACGGCCCGAGCCGACGCTAACGTGTCCGCGCTTATCGCACACGACGCCTTCGAGGTCGCGGCCTCCGCCTTCGCGGCTCTCGCCCGCGCCCGCTGTGACATCATCGAGACGCATAAGAGGCTGAGCGAGGCCAAGATTCAGATTGGCCTCAGAACCGTGTCCGTTGGCGACGCTGGGCCCAAGCCCCCTGCGGGACTGACTGGTAGCAGCCATCTTTCAGTCGTGGCGTGAGCTGTTTAGCGTTAGGATATTCACCTTGACCGGTTTGCCGCTCCGTGGTCGGTTTCGAGTGTGGTCAACACTCTCGTTTATTTGGCCCTCCTATTCGGATGCTGGTTCTACGCCGAGTGGCGTGGTGGCCCGCCGGAGCGAATTGGGGCGGCGATACTCACGGTGGGCTCGCTCCTCACTTTCGCAGCGCTGCTTTCAGAACGTGCTGCGGTCTACCGCTCACTTGAGGTTGGAGTGTTCCTCGTGGACGTCGCGACGTTTCTCGCGTTTCTTGTGCTCGCCCTGCGCGCTGACCGGCTGTGGCCGCTATGCATAACAGCGCTGCAAATTGTCGGGACAGCTGGGCACGCCGTGAAGCTGGTGGATCCGCAAGTACTGCCTTACGCTTACGCGTTCGCTCTGCGTCTCTGGGGTTACCCAATGATTCTTCTGCTTGTGGTCGGCACGTGGAATCACCAGAAGCGCCTGGCCAAGTTCGGTGTCGACAAATCCTGGTCGAACTTCTCCGACCGCTGGGACCGGCGGCCGCCGGGTGGGCCGATCGGCTAGTCGCTCAGTTCGGCTCGCTCGCGGGAACGCTGGCGGCGCCGCCCTCCGCTCAGGCGCGAGCGCTGGGTGACGGGGCGGCGGCAGTTCACCTCCTCGGGACGGTGCGCGATGCCATGCTTCATGCCTTGCGCACCGAGGCCTTCGCCCGCCCGACTCTCGACGATTCGCAGAAGCTGATCGACTATCTCTCCCTCGACATGGCGTTGCTCCCGACCGAGCGGCTGCGCGTGCTCTTCCTCAACACCAGCAACCGGCTGCTCTACGACGAGACCATGTCCGAAGGCTCCGTCAGCGAGACCCCCGTCTACCCGCGCGAAATCATGCGGCGAGCGCTCGAGGTCGGGGCGACGGCGCTGATCCTGGCCCACAACCATCCCTCGGGCGATCCGACTCCGAGCCGGGGCGACATCGACGCCACCCGCCGGATCGCCGATGCCGGCCGTGCGCTCGACATCTGCATCCACGACCATGTCATCGTCGCCCGCTCGGGCTGGTCGAGCTTCCGCGCGCTTGGGCTTCTGCAGCCCGCGGGGGCCCGGATATGAGGCCCGTAAAAATCCTCTATTCATCGCCGCAAAATGCGATACTGTGCGCGCGGGGAAGAGTCCGTGGAAGAAATCGACTCCGCAAGACTGGAAGCCGCGCTGGCGATCCTTCGCCAGGCCTCGGTGCGCGTCGGCTTGCTGTCCGATCCGAAGTCGCCCGAAGTCGGGCACACGCTGCGCGCCGTGGCTGAGCGGCTCTACGCCGAGCGCCGCAAGCGCGACGAATATTTCCCGCTCGGCCTGTTCGGCGAGCCGGCCTGGGACCTTCTGCTCGCCCTCTTCATCGCCCAGGACGACGGGCGGCACTTCACCCTGGATGAAGCCTATGAAGCGGCGAAGATCGAGCCGCGCGACGGCCCGATGCTGATCGAGCGTCTGATCAATGCCGGACTCGTCATCCGCAGCCACAACCGGGGCAATGCGATCCTGCTGACCGATCATGGCAGCGACCGCCTCAGCGACTATCTGGCCGACCTAGTCTGATTCTTGCTTCCCGCTGGTGAAGCTTGCGGGACTCGGGGATGCGAGACGATGGTGGACGGCGTTCATACCCGGCGCTCAAGGCCCTCGTCGGGCCACATTCGATTAACCCCGCCTCAAGCCATGCGCGGGTACCCCTAGGGAATGCTCGCAAACATCTTATGTTGACAGCGTAAACAGTCATGAGCAGGTTCGAACAATGAAAACGGCAGCGAAAAAGCTCCCGCACCTCCGCCGTCGGCGTTCTGCATCCTCCTTGATGGCTTCCGGCGTTGCGACGTTCACGTTGACCCCGGGGAAAATCTCGTTTCGCATCCAGACGACGGACGAGGCCTTGCGGGAGGACGGAGAAGCCCTGAAGCGCGATGCCAAGCGCGCCTACAAGCGCCTCCAGGGTGAGTTCAAACCCGCCTGATAAGGACGAAGCCGAGGAATCGGCTCCCGCTCCCGAGTCGGACTCCGCGCTCAATAAATCACTCGCCAAGGTCGATCCGGAAGACGAGGCAAAGCTAGAGCAGATCGCGGAGCTCTTGCCCCCGGAGAAGCGGGGCGAGCTTCTTGCGGTGATCGAGAAAACTGTCAGCCATTCCGGTTGGCTGCCGACGCCAGACGACCTTGCGGCCTATGAGACCATTTTGCCCGGCTTGGCTGAGCGAATTGTCGCTATGCCGGAGCGGGAGCAGAAGCATCGGCACGAGGTGATCGAAAATGCCCTCGATCGAGACTACCAGCTGAAGCACCGCGGCCAGACGCTCGCGATTACGTCTATGGTGCTCCTCTTGGCCTTCTCTGGATGCCTCGCGGCGCTCGGCGAAATCGCCTGGGCGGCCCGAGTCGCGATCTTCACCATCGTCGCCGTCGTCGGGATTTTCGTTACCGGAAAAGTCGTCGACGCTAGGACATCGAAAGACACGGACGAATAAGGATATCAACAGTCCTTGCCTGGGATGAACCGGGAAGGCTGATTACGCCGTCGCCGTCACCCGGAAACCCGCGGGCGGACCGTCGCCTTCGACGATCTCCACCTCGATCCGGTCCACCTTGGCGGCGGGCGGTCCGATCCGGCAGGCGGCGGTGAGGGCTTCCACCGCCTCGTCCTCCCCGAAGGCGACCAGCTCGACGCTGCCGTCGCGGCGGTTGCGGACCCAGCCGCGGACGCCGAGCGAGCGCGCCCGCTCCATCGCCCAGTTGCGGAAGAAGACGCCCTGCACCCGGCCGTGGATCCGCATCCGGCAGCCGCTCATCCGCACTGCGCCCGGTGGAGCAATTTGTGGTCGGCGAGGACGAGCGCGACCATCGCCTCCACCACCGGGGCTCCGCGGATGCCGACGCACGGGTCGTGGCGGCCCGTGACGCCGAGCGCGGCGACCGACGAGGTCGGCTTGAAGGCGGCACGGACGAGGATCGGCTCGCCGGTCGAGAGGCCGCCGGTGATTCCGCCCGCCAGAGCGGGGTCGGCATTGTCCTCGCCGCGAAGGCGGGCGGCGTCGAAGCCGGCGCCGATCTCGACGGCTTTCACGGCGTTGATCGACATGAGCGCGCCCGCGAGCTCGGCGTCGAGCTTGGCGTAGACGGGCGCACCCCAGCCGGCGGGGACTCCGTCGGCGACGCATTCGATGAGGGCCCCGAGCGAGCTTCCCGCCGCGCGCGCCTCGTCGAGCATCGCCTCCCATCGCGACTCGTCGGGCGAGCCGCCGATCTCGGCGACCCGGGCCTCGATTCGGACTTCCGGGACGACCAGCCGGGCGATCGCTCCGGCGGCGACCCGCGCCGCCGTCTCGCGCGCCGAGGCGCGGCCGCCGCCGCGCGGATCGCGCAGGCCGTATTTGGCCTGGTACGCCGCGTCCGCATGGCCGGCGCGCGGCGGCAGATCGGCATAGTCTTTCGGCCGAGCGTCGACGTTTTCGATGACGAGGCTGATCGGGGTTCCGGTGGTCCGGCCTTCGTAGGTGCCGGAGAGGATCCGGACTCGGTCGGGCTCCTGTCGCGGAGAGGTGTTCCTGGAGATCCCCGGGCGGCGGCGGTCGAGCCAAAGCTGGATGTCGGCTTCGCTGAGCGCGAGGCCGGGGGGGCAGCCGTCGACCACCGCGCCGATGGCGGGGCCGTGGCTCTCGCCCCAGCTGGTGAAGCGGAAGACGTGGCCGAAGCTGTTGCGGCTCACTTCGACCGCTCGACGAATTCGAGGCGATTGCCGAACGGGTCGTGGGTGAAGAAGCGGCCGCCCTCGTCGAGCGTTTCATGGCCGGCGGCCCGCAGGCGCTCCCGGAGCGAGTCGAGGTTATCGGCCTGGAGCGCGACGTGCGCCTTGCGGGCGGGGCGGAAGTCGGGGTCGACGCCGAGGTGAAGCTGGGCGCCGCCGAGGTCGAACCAGCAGCCGCCGCGGCCCTTCATCTCCGCCGGCTTGGCGATCTCCTCGAGCCCGAGCAGATCGCCGAAGAAGCCGCGCCCCAGATCCTCTCCCCCAGCCGGAATGGCGATCTGGACGTGGTCGATGGCGAAGCCTGGCATCAGGTGGTGGCGATGTCCGGCGCGTCCTCCGCCTTCATGCCGACGACGTTGTAGCCCGCGTCGACATGGTGGATCTCGCCGGTCACGCCCGAGGCGAGGTCGGAGAGGAGGTAGAGGCCGGCTCCGCCGACGTCCTCGATGGTGACGTTGCGGCGCAGCGGGCTGTTATATTCGTTCCATTTGAGGATGTAGCGGAAGTCGCCGATCCCGCTCGCCGCCAGAGTCTTGATCGGCCCGGCGGAGATGGCGTTGACCCGGATATTCTCCGGGCCGAGGTCCATGGCGAGATATTTGACGCTGGTCTCGAGCGCGGCCTTGGCGAGGCCCATAACGTTGTAATGCGGGATCACCTTCTCGGCGCCGTAATAAGAGAGGGTGAGAAGGCTCCCGCCGTTCGGCATCATCTCGCGCGCCCTCCGGGCGACGGCGGTGAAGCTGTAGGCCGAGATGTTCATCGACATGAGGAAATTGTCGAGGCTGGTATCGACATATTTGCCGCGGAGCTCGTTCTTGTCGGAGAAGCCGATGGCGTGGACGACGAAGTCGATCGTCTCCCAGCGCGCCTTCAGGTTTTCGAACAATCGGTCGAGATCGGCCATGTCGGCGACGTCGCATTCGATCATGAAGTCCGAGCGGACTTCGGCGGCGAGCGGCCCGACCCGCTTCTGCAGCGCCTCCCCTTGGTAGGAGAAAGCGAGCTCCGCGCCCTCGGCCGCCAATCTCTTCGAAATCCCCCAGGCCAGCGACTTGTCGTTGGCGAGGCCCATGATGAGGCCGCGCTTTCCGCTCATCAATCCGGTCATCCGATGCTTTCCCTGTGGTAGAAGGGCTCTTCGCCCTCCTTTAGGGCTTCTTCGGGCGTCTCCGCCAGCGCCGCGTTGAGCTCGGCCCCGATCACCACGCCCAGCCCGACGATGAAGAAGAAGGTGAGGCCGATGATCACTCCGGCGAGGCTGCCATAGGTGAGGTCGTAGCCGCCCAGCCCGGAGAGGGCGATGGGGAGCAGGGCCGTGGTCGCCAGCCACCAGATCGTGACGAAGGCGGGGCCTGGCCATTTCGGGCAGCCGGTGCGCCGGTAGCGCTTCGGCGTGAGCAGGTAGAAGAGCATGTAGAGCGAGGCGAACAGCATCAGCGCCGGCAGGATCCTCAGCAGGCTGACGAGCCCGACCAGCTCCTCGCCCCGGGGAATGAGGGCGACGACGAATTGCTGCACGCCTGAGAGCAGCACGGACAGGCTGAAGGCGACCATGGCCAGGATCACCGAGGCGACGATGATTCCGGCGGCGCTCAGGCGCTGCTCCCAGAAGGGGCGGGTGAAGGTGACTCCGTAGGCGCGGCGGATGATGTCGCGGATCGTCTCGATGAAGCTGCCCGTGGTCCACAGCCCGACCACGGCGCCGAGCCAAAGCAGGCCGCCCGAGCGGGCGGTGATGACGTCGTGGATCGGCTTGCGCAGGACGTCGGCGACGTCGTGCGGCATGGTCTGGAGGAGGCCGTTGACCGCGGCGAGCCCCTCCTGGGTCTGGCCGAACAGGCGCGCCACCGCGGCCGCGACGATGACGAAGGGGAAGAGCGACATCAGCGCCAGATAGGCGAGGTTGCCGGCGTGGATGAAACCGTCATTATAGACTCCGACGGCCACCCGTTTCAGCACCTCGAACGGATATTGGCCGGGCTTCATCTTTCGACGCATCTTGCCCAGCCGGGCCCGGGTTCTCGCGAGACGCTTGCGTCTTGCTTCCGGCGATTCGGGGGAAATGTCCTGCATCAGGCGACTAACGTCCGATCATCTGTTGTCGTCCCGTCATTGCGAGGAGCGAGGCGACGAAGCAATCCAGCTTCGGAGGTCGGGGCGACTGGATTGCCTCGCTTCGCTCGCAATGACGGTTCATCAGGCTGCTAGACGCCCAGCCCTGCTCGTGGGTTGCCCTCGCCCTTGCGGCTCCAGCCTTCGACGAAGCGGGCGAGCTCGGCATCGCCGCCGGGCACGTCGATCATCAGGGTGACCAGCTGGTCGCCGCGCTGGCCGCCCTTGGCGGTGAAGCCCCTGGCCTTCAGGCGAAGGACCTTGCCCGAGCTGGTGCCGGCCGGCACGCTCAGCATCACCGGCCCGTCGACGGTCGGCACCTTGACCTTGGCGCCGAGCACCGCTTCGTCGAGCGATATGGGCAAATCGAGGCGGATATTGTCGCCGTCGCGGACGAAGAAGCGGTGCGGCTTGATCGAGATGGTGACGATGGCGTCGCCATTGCCGCCGGGCCCCGCCTGGCCCTGCCCGGCGAGTCGGATCTTGCTGCCCTCTTCGACTCCGGCGGGAAGCTTGATCGATACCGTCTTGCCGCCGGCCAGCGTCACTCGCTGCTCCTTCAGCGCAGCCGCATCCTCGAAGCTGACCGGGAGGCGATAGGCGACGTCGGCGCCCTTCTGAGGGGGCGGCGGCGGGCGGCGGGAGCCGAAGCCGCCGAAGCCGCCTCCGCCGGCCCGGCGCTGAGCCTCGCCGCCGCTGCCGAAGAGGCCGTCGAACAGATCCGAAAGATCGATCTCCTCCCCGCCGCCGAAATCGGGTGTCGGGCCGCGCCGGAACCCGCCGGAGGCGCCTGCCGGACGCTGGCCGGCACCGCCGCCATAGCCGAAGGGCGCTCTCGGCTTGCCGTCCTCGTCGATCTCGCCGCGGTCGTAGCGGGCGCGTTTGTCCTTGTCGCTGAGGATGTCGTAAGCCTGGGTGACCCTGGAGAAGCGCTCCGAGGCCTTCGGATTATCCTTGTTCTTGTCCGGGTGAAGCTCCTTGGCGAGCTTGCGATAGGCCTTCTTGATCTCGGCCTCGCCCGCGTCGCGCTTCACGCCCAGCTGTGAATAGAGATCGGCCATCGCCCGCTTCGTTCTCCAGACCGCCGCAAATGTCCACACCTGCCGCGCGGCAGTGCTGTATCAGATGGGTAATGCACCTCAAGGGCGCAAGCGCTCCCCCGTCATTCCGGCGAAAGCCGGAAGCTCGGGGAGACGCCGCCGCGACCTCTGGGCCCGAGGCCCCGGCTTTCGCCGGGGTGACGGGTGTGCTTGTGCCCGAACCCCACAATCGGCAAGAGGCGGCATGGCCGACGACCCGCACGAGCTGTTCGACGAGTGGCTGGCGGAGGCGCGGCGGACGGAGCCGAACGACCCCACGGCCATGGCTCTGGCGACGGCCGACTCGGAGGGCCGGCCCGCGGTTCGGATGGTGCTGATGAAGGGGCACGATCCGCGCGGCTTCGTCTTCTATACCAATCTCGACAGCCGCAAGGGCGGGGAGCTCGCCGCCAATCCCCGAGCGGCCTTGCTCTTCCACTGGAAATCGCTTCGCCGCCAGGTCCGGATCGAAGGTCCGATCGAGCCGGTGACGCCCGAGGAGGCCGACTCCTATTTCGCCAGCCGAGCCCGCGATTCGCAGCTCGGCGCCTGGGCTTCGGATCAGTCGCGCCCGCTGGCCAGCCGCGCCGCCTTCGAGGCTCGCTACGAGGAGACGCGAAGCCGCTTCGAGGGTGGCGACGTCCCGCGCCCGCCGCGCTGGTCGGGCTGGCGGGTGATGGCCGAGCGGATCGAATTCTGGACCAGCCGCGACCACCGCCTCCACGAGCGCCGGCTCTTCACCCGCGAGGGCAGCGGCTGGAAAGAAGGCCTGCTCTACCCGTGAGCCCTTCCCACCCGAAGCACCGGGCGCATAGCTCGCTGACCGCCCGGGCGGCGCTCGCCAGCGTCTCGACCGCGCTCTTCCTCCTTCTGCTCAAGGCCTATGCCGCATGGGCGACGGGCTCGGTGGCGATGCTGGGCTCGCTCGCCGATACCGGCCTCGACGTCCTCGCCTCCCTGATCACCCTCTACGGAGTCCGAGTCGCGGCGGAGCCGGCGGACCGCGAGCATCGCTTCGGCCACGGCAAGGCGGAAGCGCTGGCGGCGCTGGCCCAGGTCGGAATCATCGCCTTCTCCGCCCTCGGCATCGCCTGGCGGGCGGTCGACCGCCTGCTCGGCCACCAGGCGACGGCCCATGCCGAATATGGCATCGCGGTCTCGATCGTCGCCATCGTCGGGACTCTCGGGCTGCTCGCCTACCAGCGCCGGATCATCGCCCGAACCCAGTCCGTCGCGATCGGCACCGACTACGTCCATTACCAGAGCGACCTGCTTCTCAACCTGTCGGTGATCGCGGCGCTGGTGCTCGAGCAATATCTCGGGCTGGTGGGCGCCGACGCGTTGTTCGGAATCGCCATCGCCTTGAGGTTGCTCTGGGGCGCCTGGCGGGCGTCGAGCCGCGCCGTCGACCAGCTGATGGACAAGGAATGGCCCGAGGAGAAGCGCCGCCGCTTCGTCGAGGTCGCCGGCCGCCATCCCGAGCTGAAGGGCCTCCACGACCTCAGGACCCGAACCAGCGGCGCCCACGATTTCGTCCAGTTCCACGTCTGGATGGACCCGGCGATGAGCGTCGCCGACGCCCACCGCGTGCTCGACGAGGTGGAAGGCAAGCTCGAGTCCGAATTCCCCGGCTGCGAGATCCTCATCCATATCGATCCGGTCGGGCAGGTGGACCATCCCGGCAACCCGCTGGTCGAGACCGACCTCACCGCCGTCCCGGAGACACAACCCGATGCCTGAGCTTCGCCTCGTCCAGGTCGACGCCTTCGCCGATCGCCCCTTCACCGGCAACCCCGCCGCCGTCGTGCCGCTCGAGCAATGGCTGCCGGACGAGATCCTTCAGGCGATCGCGGAGGAGAACAACCTCTCCGAAACCGCCTTCACCGTGCCGGCGACCGACGGCGAGGCGGATTATGAGCTGCGCTGGTTCACTCCGACGGTCGAGGTCGCGCTCTGCGGCCATGCCACGCTGGCTTCCGGGCATGTGCTGCTCGGGACCGGCGAGCGGCTGCGCTTCCGCACTCGGCAGGCGGGCCTGCTGGTGGTCGCCCGGGATGGCGACGGCTATGCGCTCGATTTGCCGCAGACGCGCGTCGCGCCGGCCACCGAGGCGCAGATGGCGGACGTCATCGCCCGGGACGGAGCGGGCATCGTCGACATCGTCAGCCGCGACGGAGCCAGCGATGCCGCCCCGCCGGAGCTGTTCATCAGCTACGAAGGAGCGGAAGGCGTCGCCGTCCTGCTGTTCGCCGGCGAGGCCGCGATCCGCCGGCTCAGGCCCGACATGAAGCAACTCGGCGAGATCGACTATATGGTCATCGCCACCGCTGCGGGGGACCCGGGCGCCGGCTACGACGTCGTCAGCCGGGTCTTCGTCCCCGCCTGGGGGGTGGACGAGGACCCGGTGACCGGCTCCGCCCACGCCGCCCTTACCCCGTTCTGGTGCGACCGCCTCGGCCGCGAGAGCTTCACCGCCTACCAGGCGAGCCGCCGCGGGGGGCAGGTCGAATGCCGGCGGGAAGGGGACCGGGCGGTGCTGGGCGGGAGGTGCGTGACGGTCATCGAGGGGACGCTGAGCTTCTGACCCCCGTCATTCCGGCGAAGGCCGGGCGGGGTGGCCCCCCTCTCCCCTTGGGGAGAGGGTTGGGGTGAGGGGGTTCGGCGTCCGCGGCTCACCCCCAAGGCCGAGCCCCCTCTCCCTACCCTCTCCCCGCCGGGGAGAGGGATTCCTCGCTACCCGGCGGAATATCGATACAGCCTAGGCCTGAGGTCCCGGCTTTCGCCCGGATGACGGGGGGGGAGCCGAGCATTGGCTCCAGCGCCTCCAGGATCGGCCCCTGGCTCCTGAGGATCTTCGCCCGCGCCTCCTCGAGGGTGAACCAGCGCGCCTCGTCGGCCTCGGGGAAGGCCTGGAAGCTGCCGCTCTTCGGCGGATATTCGATGGTGAATTCGTTGCTCCTCAGGGCGGCCGGGTCGAAATCCCCTTCGAGCGCAAACGCCTCCACCCATTTCCCGCCCGCCTGCCGAACCGTGCATAGCGCCCGCGGCTCGCCGGCCGGAGCAGTGCCCAATTCCTCCTCGAACTCGCGAATGGCCGCGGCGAGCGGCTCCTCGCCCGGCTCGACCAGGCCCTTGGGGATCATCCACGCCCCGTCGTCCCGGCCGCGCCAGAACGGCCCGCCGGGATGGATGAGAAGGACGCTCAGCCCGTCCGGGCCGCGCCGGTAGAGCAGGATGCCGGCGCTTCTCGCGGACACTAGGCCAGCGGTACCCGCAGGCGGTGGACGGTGCCCTCCGGCGAGGAGGCGACCTCGCTCCTGCCCTTGACCCGCTGCATGAAGGCGCCGACGAGCCGGCTGCCGAGGCCCGTCCTCGCCTCGCCGGCGACGAAGCCCTTGCCGTCGTCGGCGACCTCGACCACCGCCACTCCGTCCTCGCGCCACGCTTTCACCAGGATCGAGCCGCCGCCCTCGCCGAAGGCGTGCTTGCAGGCGTTGGTGACGAGCTCGTTGACGACGATTCCGATCGCCACCGCGGTCTCGTGGGGCACCAGCATCGGCTCGATCTCGGCGCCGAGCGCGATTCCGTCAGGCATGATGCCGCGCCTGATCTGGTCGCATATCTCGTGCAGCTGATCCTGCAGCCGAACCGTGGCGAGCCCCTGGCTGCTCGGCGCGAGAGCATCGTAGACCGCGGCGACCGCCTTCAGCCGCTCGGCCGCCTCGCTCAGCGCCGCCTTCACCTCCTCGCTGCCCGAGCGGGCGGCCTGCATGGTCAACAGGCTGGTGACGATCTGGAAATTGTTCTTCGTGCGGTGGTCCATCTCCCTCAGCGCGTGCCCGAGGAAGTTGATCCGTCGCGTCCGCTCGAGCTGGCCCGCCCGCACCTCGCGCTGGTAAAGACCCAGAGCGACGATGATCACCGCTTCGGTAAGGATCCCGGCGCCGAGAATGATCGCCGTCGCGGCCGACTCGATCTCGAAGCTGCCTGGGACGGGCAGGATCAGATACCAGATGAGAATCGTCCCCAGCACCATCGACACCAGCCCGGCGCGCCAACCTCCGACGAGGGCGGCGAGGAGGACGGCGATGATGGACAGGGCGAAAGGTGCGACCTCGCCCACGAGCGGAGTCATGGCCACGCGCAACCCGACGAAGATCGCGGTGATCCCGAGGCCTACGGCGAGCTCTGTCACCGGCTTCGGCAGCCGGCGCGACAGGCGCCGCGGCAAATCGATCGTGATCAGCCTTCGCAACTTCCCCCGCTCCCCGGCAAGTTGCTATCACAACCGGGCGGTGAGCGGCCACCTCAACCGCGTTGATCGATGTTAGGCGAAAAAAATCAGAGCCTTGCCACCGGGGGACGACGTCGATGCCAGTCGGTGATGCGCTGGAAGGCGGCGCCGGCCGCGAGCAGGGCCGCCTCGCCAAGGGCCGGGCCGACGATCTGGAAGCCGATCGGAAGCCCGGCGCGGTCGAACCCGCAGGGCAGCGACAGGGTCGGGTTGCCGGCGAAGTTCCACAAGGCGGTGAAGCGCAGCATCTGCGCCGGCTCGGCGGTTCCGGCGGCCGCTTCGGCGAGAGTCGGCACGGGGAGAGGCAAGGCGGGCGTCGCCAGCAGCGCCACCTCGTCGAACAGGGCGGCGAGCCGAGCCCCTATCTCGAGCCGAGCCGCGCCGATCCGGGCATATTCGACGGCCGGGAGGGTGCCGCCGATATGGACGAGGGCGGCGAGGGCCGGTCCGTAGTCGCCGCCGCGCTCGCGGAAGATCGCCTCGTGCGCCAGCGCCGCTTCGACGGCGCAGGCGGCCACCCAGCCGGCGGCGAGCGCCGTCGTGTCCGGCATCCGCACGGCGCGCAGCTCGGCGCCGGCGGAGGCGAGCGAGTCCAGCGCGGCGTCGAACGAGTCGGCGACTTCGCCGTCCACCCCCGCGAGGCACCAGTCCCGGTCGATTCCGACCGTCACGCCCCTGATGCCCCGGTCGAGCGCTCCGGCATAATCCTCGGTCGGGGCTCGCAGCGCGGTCGGGTCGCTCGGATCGGCCCCGGCGATCGCGCCGAGCAGCAACGCGGCGTCCTCGGCGCTTCGCGCCATCGGCCCGACATGGTCGAGCGAGGGCGCGAGCGGAAAGATGCCGTGGCGGCTGACCCGGCCCCAGGTCGGCTTGAGGCCGGTGATCCCGCAGGCGGCGGACGGAAAGCGGATGGAGCCGCCGGTGTCGCTGCCGAGCGCGCCGAGGCAGAGGCCCGCCGCGACGGCGACTCCCGAGCCGCTCGACGAGACTCCCGTCCAATGCTCGCCTCGCCACGGATTGAGCGGCGGCTGGACCTCCGGATGATGCTCGGCGAAGGCGCCCTCGGTCATCGCCAGCTTGCCGAGCAGCACCGCCCCGGCCTCGCGCAGGCGCGCGGCCACGGTCGAATCCTCGTCGGGTACGCGTCCGCGCAGAGCCTTCATCCCCGCCTCGGTCGCGATGCCGGCGGTATCCACCAGGTCCTTGAGCGCGATCGGAACGCCGTGAAGCGGCCCGCGCCATTGGCCGCGGGCGAGCTCGGCCTCCGCGCGGTGCGCATCCTCCAGGGCCCGCTCGTCCGTGACCCGGGCGAAGGCATGGAGCTTCGGCTCGAGCGCGGCGATGCGCTCGAGCATCGCCTCGGCCAGGGCGACGGGCGAAAGCGCGCCCTCGCGCATTCGCCGCGACGCTTCCGCCAATCCCAGCTCGTGAAGCGCTTCCATTCGCCCAGCCTAACGAGAATCCGTGTCAGGCACCAAATACTAAGCGCTTGCCGGGAAAGGGCGGCGCGACCAGAACCGGTCGCGAACCGGTGGGGAGGAATGAGTGGGCGCGGAGCAGGACGAACCCCTCCGCCGCGACATCGGAATCTTCGGCTCCGCTTTCCTGTCGTTCAACGGCATGGTCGGGGCGGGGATATTCGCTCTGCCGGGGACTCTCCACGAGCGCTTCGGAGCGTTCAGCCCGTTCCTCTTCCCCTTGTTCGGGCTGCTGGTGCTGGTCGTCGCCTTGCCGTTCGCCCGGGTGGCCGCCCGGCATCCCGTCTCCGGCGGCCCCGTCGTCTACGCCGCCGCCTTCGGCCCCGCCGCCGCCTTCCAGGCGGGCTGGATCTACTATGTCGCCCGGGCCACCGCGCTGGCGGCGAACCTGACCTTGCTGGTCACCTATCTGGCGGTCCTCTGGCCGCCGCTGGGCGAGGGACTGCCTCGGGCCGCGATCATCCTCGCGGTCTGCGGGCTGCTGGTGGGGATCAACGTCGTCGGAGTCAGACAGGCGGTGCGGCTGATCGACGCGCTCACCCTGCTCAAGGCCGCGCCCCTGGTCCTGGTCGCCCTGCTCGGCCTGGTCGCCGCCGGCGGGGCGATCGAGGCCCCGACACGGGTGCCGCCGCTCTCCGACCTCGAGGCTGCGGCCCTGCTCATCCTCTATGCCTTCGTCGGCTTCGAGAACAGCGTCACTCCGGCCGGCGAGACCGCCGATCCGAAGCGGAACATCCCGCGCGCCCTGATCGCCACGATCGTCGCCACCGCCGGCCTCTACTTCCTCGTCCAGCTCTCTTATGTCGCGGTGATGGAGCCCGGCGCCGGCGGCGATGCGCCGATGGTGGCGTTCGGCACGGCTCTGATGGGCCCGGCCGGCGGCCTGCTGCTCGTCGCCGCGGCGGTCTTCTCGCTGCTCGGCAATATCGGCGGGGGACTCACCGGCACCTCCCGAACCAGCTATGCGATGGGCCGCGACGGCCTGCTTCCGGCCTGGTTCGGCCGGGTCAGCCCCCGCTTCGCGACCCCGGCCAATTCGGTCGCCTTCATGGGCGCCCTGATCGCGGTGCTGGCGCTGAGCGGCAGCTTCGTCTGGCTGGCGGTGGTCTCCACGCTGGCGCGGATGTTTGTCTATTCGATCAGCATCGCCTCGCTGGCCAAACCCGTCATCCCGGCGCAAGCCGGGACCTCGGGACAAGAAGTCCCGGCGGGTCTCCGCGAGGCTCCGGCTTTCGCCGGGGTGACGGGTGGGGAGCGGCCCGGCGCCCTCGTCTGGATCATGATCGCCGCCGCCGTCGCCGTCTGCGTCTGGGCGGCGTCGCAATCGGCCTGGCCGAGCTGGCGGATGCTGCTGATCCTCGCCGCGGCCGGGACTGCGCTCTACGCCGCGGCGAGGCTGTCCAGGCGGAAGGGGATCGTCTCCTCGATCCAGCCTCCGCCGAGCACCCGCGAGCCCTCATAGAGGACCGCCGCCTGTCCCGGCGCGACTCCATATTCCGGAGCTTCGAAATGGATGCGCTCGCCGTCGAAGGCCGCCGCCGCCGGCCGCGCCATCGAGCGGACCTTGGCGGCGAGGCCGTCGCGCTGCCGCTCCCCGAGCCAATTGAGGCCGGAGAGACGGGCCGCCGCCACCGCGAGCGCCGCCTTCGGCCCGACCACGACCCGCCGGGCCTCGGGCTCGAGGCGAACGACGTAGAGCGGCTCGGCCTGGCCGCCTAGGTCGAGGCCGCGCCGCTGGCCCACGGTGAAATGGATGAGGCCGCGATGCCCGCCCAGCACGCGCCCGTCGAGGTCGACGATCTCGCCGGGCTGGGCCGCCTCGGGCCGTACCCTCTTCACCACCGACGCATAGTCGCCGTCGGGGACGAAGCAGATATCCTGGCTGTCGGGCTTGTCCGCCACCGCCAGCCCGAGCTCGCGGGCGATCTCGCGCACCGTCGGCTTGGGCAGGCCGCCCAGCGGGAAGCGGAGGTAATCGAGCTGCTCGCGGGTCGTGGCGAACAGGAAATAGCTCTGGTCGCGGGCCGGATCGGCGGCGCGGTGAAGCTCCGGTCCGTTGGGCCCGGCGACTCGGCGGACGTAATGCCCCGTGGCGAGGCAGTCGGCGCCGAGGTCGCGGGCGAGGGCGAGCAGGTCGGTGAACTTGACCGACTGGTTGCACGACACGCAGGGGATGGGCGTTCGGCCCCGCGCATATTCGTCGGCGAAGCGATCGATGACGCTGCCTTTGAAGCGGGTCTCGTAATCGAAGACGTAATGGGCGATTCCGAGCCGCTCGGCGACGGTTCGAGCGTCGTAGATGTCGCGGCCGGCGCAGCAGGTCTTCGAGCGGCCGATCGCCTCGCCATGATCGTAGAGCTGGAGGGTGATTCCGATGACCTCGGCGCCGGTCCTGGCGGCGAGCGCGGCCACGACCGAGCTGTCGACCCCGCCCGACATGGCGACGACGATCCTCGCCTGCGAAGGTTGTCGGTCGAGCTGGAAATCGGCGGTCATGGCGGCCGCTCCATAAAGCGGATGGGGTTCAAAGCCCAGCCTGAGCCGGCCCGTCATTGCGAGGAGCGAAGCGACGAAGCAATCCAGCCTCGGAGGCCGGGGCCGCTGGATGGCTTCGCTTCGCTCGCAATGACGGGGCGCGGGTCTCAAGGCGCGCAGTTAACCTGGGTAAAGCCTACCCTAATGGCCCTTTAACCGCGTCTTAGACCCTCGCCGCTAGAAGGGCGGCCATGGACCTGAGCTTCTTCCGCCGGGCCGAACACAGGTTCGCGAGCCGCACGCCCGCCCGCCTCGATTTCGGCATGCTCGTCGCGACCCTTCGCCTGCAGCGCGAGTCCGCGCCGGCGGCGGCGTCCGGGGCGGCCGATCCGGTTTCGACCGAGCGCTTCGCCGATCCGATCGCCGAGATTCTGCTGGCCGGCCCGGCCTGGCGAGAGGCGGTGGCGGCGCAGCGCGGATGCTTCAATCCCGCCTTCGCCCGACAAGGAGCCGTCAATTGAGATGACCGGCCCGTTTACCTTGGCATTTCAGCCTTCCTTCAAGGCCGCCCGCTAAGGCGGCCCGAGGGAGGCAGGAGACGAATGACTGTGAATGTCCTTGAGTATGACGCGATCGAGACGCGCGCCCCGCGCCCGGTGCAGGTCATCGGACCGCTGGGGGAGCCGTTGACTCTCGATTCGCTGCCGCCGCCTTCGACGACCCGATGGGTCGTTCGCCGCAAGGCCGAGGTGGTCGCCGCGGTCAATGGCGGGCTGCTCTCCGTCGACGAGGCGTGCGAGCGCTACACGTTGAGCCTCGAGGAGTTCGCCTCCTGGCAGCGCGCGGTCGACCGCTCGGGAATGCCGGGGCTCCGGGTCACTCGGATCCAGCATTACAAGAGCCTCTACGAGCGCCAGCAGAAGTTTTGACGCGATCGCGTCATTGCGAGCGAAGCGAGGAAGCAATCCAGCGGGCGTCGGAGGCCGCACTGGATTGCTTCGCTTCGCTCGCAATGACG
>JAXDPB010000072.1:0-36035 GCA_034668585.1 Sphingomonadales bacterium
CTGGCCGGTCGCCTGGTGGGTGATGCGCGACTGGCTGAACGGCTTCGACAGCCGGATCGCGCTCGGGCCGGTGCCCTTCCTCCTCGCCGGCGGCCTCGCTCTCGCCATCGCGCTCGGCACCATCGCCAGCCACGCCATCCGGGTAGCCCGCGCCAATCCGATCCACGCGCTGAGATACGAATGAGACGTCATCCCGGACTTGATCCGGGATCCATGAACCGAAGCCTGCCCGAAGAGTCCGTGCTCATGGATTTCCGGCTTTCGCCGGAATGACGAAGTGCCTTCGCAGACGCCGCGCCGGCCTCTAAAGGGGCGGCGATGGCCGAGCGGAACGAAATTTCGAAGGACGACAGGCTGAAGCTTCGTAGCCGGCTCATCCTCGGCGGTATCGCCGGGTTCGTCGGCACGATGGCGATGACCGCGGCGATGCGGCGGCTGCACCGGCGGCTGCCCGAGGAGGAAAGCTATCCGCTGACCCCGCGCGAGATCGTCGATTCGGGTTCGAAGCAGCTCGGCATTCCGCTCGCCGGCGAGGTCGCCAAGGACGTCACCACCGCCGCCCATTTCGCCTACGGCGCGGCGATGGGGGCGGTGATTTCGGCTCTGAACCCGGACCCGAGGAAGCGCACCGGCGCGGCGGCCGGGGTCGCCGTCTGGCTGGCCAGCTACATGGGCTGGATTCCCGCGGTGGGGACGCTCGAGCCGGCGACCCGGCATCCGGCGCGCCGCAACCTGCTGATGATCGCGGTCCACCTGGTGTGGGGCGCGGCGACCGCCGCGGCGATTCGCGAGCTGCGCGCGGCTCGGGAGACGATCCTCAAGGACGGCCCCGACAAGGATGCGCTACGGTAGACGCCCCCGGCGCCGCCTGGGGGACATCAAAAGGGGACAGTTACCGTAACTGTCCCCTTTTTCCTGGGTGCGAGAAAAGGGGACAGTTACGGTAACTGTCCCCTTTTTCCAGGGACGGGCCGGACAGGGATCGCCTCGCCGAGGCGCAGAGGCTTCGCCTGGCTCGTCGTTGCGGGGAGCGACGCGGCGAAGCCGTCCAGCGGGCCTCGGAGGCCGAACGGGATGGCTTCGCTTCGCTCGCAATGACGGGCCGTGTCAGTCGACGTGCGGGTTGATCGCCGGCGGGTCGCTGGCGGGGAAGCTTTCGTCCGAGGCCTGGTCGACCTTTTCCCAATCCCGGGGCGGATCGCGCATGGCGTCCGGGCCGGCCGAGCGGGCGGCGCCGGATTCGCCGACGGCGCCATGGCCTCCGGTGCCGCTGATCGCCGGGCGGGAGCCGGGGCCGCCGCCCTCCGCGGGACGGCGCCGCCACAGCCGGGTGGCGACGTAGCCGAGCCCCGCCGCCGCGGCGGCGGCGAGGCCGGTGAGAAGGGCCCCCTTCCTCATCTTCAGCCCTCCGTCGACATCGTCGCCGGCTGCGCCGGCGGCAGGCCCTCGACGTCGGCGAGCCGCATCAGCTCTTCCTTGCGGGCGGCCATCTGGCGGCCGAGCGCCTCGAGGTCGACGTCGGTGGCTCGGGCCTGCTGGAAGAGATTGCCCCGGCTCTTCTCCTCCTCCTCGACATGGTGCTCGATCTGCTCCTGGAGCACCTTCACCTTGGCGTCGTAATAATCCTCGTCCGGGCCGCCGGCCTCGATCTCGTTGATCAGAACCTTGGCGCCGTCATGCTCGACATAGGCCTCGTCGAGGTCGTCGTCCGAGATCTTGCCGCGCAGAGCGGGGTAGAAAATCTCCTCCTCGATCATCGAGTGGACCTTGAGCTCGGTGCAGATCTGGCGGGCGATCTTCTCCTTGCGGCCGTCGCCGCTCGCTTTCTCGAACTGCTCGAACAGCTCCTCGACCTTGCGGTGATCCTGCGCCAGCAGGTGGGTGGCGTCCATGTCGCGTGCGGTGACCATCGTTGCTCTCCTCATTTGGGGTCTGGAACATTCGGCGCTAGGGACCGGTTCCTTGGCGAAAAGCGCCAGAGGAAAGAGTTTTGAACGATACCGAGACCCTCTCGCCCGTTCTCCCGGACGAGACCGAGGAGGCGACCCGGCGGCTGCTCCAGAAGGCGTCCGAGCGGGGCCTTCGGCTGGCGACGGCGGAGAGCTGCACCGGCGGAATGCTCGCCTCGCTGCTCACCGACGTGCAGGGCGTCGCCCACCCTTTCGAGCGCGGCTTCGTGACTTATACGAACGAGGCCAAGAACGAGATGCTGGGCGTGGCGATGGCGCTGATCGAGGCGAAGGACGCGGTCTCGCGGGAGGTCGCGATCGCCATGGCGGAGGGCGCGCTGGAGCGGTCGCGAGCCAATATCGCGCTGTCGATCACCGGTTTCGCCGATGCCGGCGAGGAGCCGGGCCTCGTCCATTTCGCCTGTGCCCGCGCCGGCCGGGCGACCGCCCACCGCGAGGAACATTTCGGCCCCGGCGGCAGAGGTGCTACGCGCGTCAAATGCATGAAGGTCGCCGTTGAGATGATGACGGAGATGCTGTGATGGCCCGAAGCAAGCCGGCGCGCGCCCCGTTCGAAGCGATCCACCGCCACGGCTTCGTCCGGGTCGCGGCGGCGAGCCCGACCGGCTCGTCGGGCGACATCGGCTTCAACGTCGACCAGGCGATCGCCCTGGCCGAGGAGGCCGACGGCAAAGGCTGCGACCTCGTCGTCTTTCCCGAGCTCAACATCTCCTCCTACGCCGTCGACGATTTGTTCCTTCAGGAGGCCTTCCTGGACGCCGCCGAGGCGGGGGTGGCGCGCTTTCGCGAGGCGACCGCGAAGCTCGCCCCGGTGCTGGTGATCGGGGCGCCGCTGAGGCGCAACGGCCGGCTCTACAATACAGCCCTCGTCATCGCGCGGGGACGGATCCTCGGCGTGGTGCCGAAGAGCTTCCTGCCCAATTACCGCGAATATTACGAGAAACGCTGGTTCGTCTCCGGAATCGGCCTCAACGGCATCGACATCGCCGTGGCGGGCGAGACAGTGCCGTTCGGGACCGACCTCATCTTCGCCGCGCAGGACCTCGACGACTTCATCTTCCACGTCGAGATCTGCGAGGATTATTGGGCGCCGCAGCCGCCGTCCACGGTCGGAGCGCTCGCCGGAGCGCTGATCCTGTGCAACCTCTCGGCGTCCAACATCACGATCGGCAAGGCGGACGAGAGGAAGCTGCTCTGCGCCTCGCAGTCGACTCGCTGCACCGCGGCCTATGTCTACGCCGCCTCCGGCCCGGGCGAGAGCACCACCGACCTCGCCTGGGACGGGCAGAGCGCGATCTACGAGATCGGCGAGCTGCTCTGCGAATCGAGCCGCTTCGACATGGAGCCGGAGCTGTGCGTGGCCGACGTCGACGCTCAAAGGCTTCGGCTCGAGCGGATGCGGATGCCGACCTTCAACGACAATGCCGTCGCCGCCGGCCACCCGGAGAAGAGCGCCCGCAGGATCCATTTCGAGCACCGCCCAAGCTTCGCCGGGATCGGCTTCAGCCGCCGGCTTCGCCGCTTCCCCTATGTGCCCAACCGGCCGGAGCAGCTCGACCAGGATTGCTACGAGGCGTTCAACATCCAGGTGCAGGGGCTGGCGCGGCGGTTCATGGCGACGAGCGGGAGCCGTCTCGTCATCGGAGTGTCGGGCGGGCTCGATTCGACCCATGCGCTGATCGTCACCGCGAAAATGTGCGACTTCCTGAAGCTGCCCAGGACGACCATCCTCGGCTTCACCATGCCCGGCTTCGCCACCGGCGACACGACCAAAGGCAATGCCTGGGCGCTGATGAAGGCGCTCGGCGTGGTCGGCGAGGAGATCGACATCCGCCCGGCCGCGATGCAGATGCTCAAGGACATGGGCCACCCCTTCGCGGAGGGGAAGCCCGTCTACGACATCGCCTTCGAGAACGTCCAGGCGGGGCTGAGGACCGATTATCTCTTCCGCCTCGCCAACCAGCGCGCCGGGTTCGTCATCGGCACCGGCAATCTGTCCGAGGTGGCGCTGGGCTGGTCGACCTACGGCGTCGGCGACCAGATGAGCCATTACGGGGTCAATGCCGGCGTTCCCAAGACCCTGATCCAGTACCTGATCCGCTGGGCGGTGAAGACCGGCCAGTTCGACCCGGATACGGACTCCATCCTGGAGGCGATCCTCGCCACCAAGATCTCGCCCGAGCTGATCCCGGCCGACGACAAGGGCGAGATGCAGTCGACCGAAGGCACGATCGGCCCCTACGAGCTTCACGATTTCTTTCTCTTCCACATCCTTCGCTCGGGCCAGCCGCCGTCGAAGGTCGCCTTCCTCGCCTGGCAGGCGTGGCGCGACGCCGGGGCGGGGCAATGGCCGCTCGGCTATCCCGACGCCCTGAAGCGCGCCTACGACCTGCCGACCATCCGCAAATGGCTGGAGGTTTTCCTCTACCGCTTCTTCCAGATCAGCCAGTTCAAGCGCACCGCCATCCCCAATTCCCCCAAGGTGTCGGCGGGCGGAGCGCTGAGCCCGCGCGGCGACTGGCGGGCGCCTTCGGACGGCAACGCCAAGCCGTGGCTCGACGAATTGAAGGCGGCGTTCGACGATTAGCGCTGACGGCCCGGGCTCGCTGTCCCCGGTATTGCGAGCGTAGCGAAGCCATCCGGAGCGGTCTTCCCGCGCCGCTGGATTGCCGCGTCGCTTCGCTCCTCGCAATGACGGGGCTTAAATCATACAAATCGAGTCGGCAGCGGAACGTATTGGCTCCGAAACAACCCAGCTAAGTCCTGACCTAAATCAGTGAGATTCATGCTGCAGTGCGGGAACTTCGGAGCCCGAACAGACGTTCACCGGAAGTCCTTCAAACCATAAGGTATAATAGCGTTGATCACGTTATCGACCGCCTCGACGCTGGGGCAAAGCCACTTCGCCCCCCAGACGGCTGCCGACCACAGTCTCATCTGCTTCTCGCACCTCCGCTGGAATTTCGTGTTCCAGCGGCCGCAGCATCTGATGAGCCGGTTTGCCGAGGCGGGTCGGGTGATCTTCTGGGAGGAGCCCGAGGCCGCGCTGCCGGAGATGGAGCCGGCGCTGGGCGTCCGCACCTGCGCCGAAACCGGTGTCATCGTGGTGACTCCGTCGCTGCCCGAGACCCTCTCCGCCGATGAGCGCGAAGCGACCCTGAAGTCGCTGCTCGATTCCTACCTCGCCGGCGAGCAGGGGCCCTTCATCCGCTGGTATTACACGCCGATGATGCTGCCTTTCTCGAGGCATATCGAGGCGGCCTGCACCGTCTACGATTGCATGGACGAGCTCGCCAACTTCCGCTTCGCGCCGCCGGAGCTGCTGCCGCTCGAGCGCGAATTGATCGCGACGGCCGACGTCGTCTTCACCGGCGGCTACAGCCTCTACGAGGCCAAGAAGGGCCTTCATTCCAACATCCACCCCTTCCCCTCGAGCGTCGACCGCGCCCATTTCGGCCGCGCGCGCGCGATGGACGCGGCGCCTGACGACCAATGCTCGCTGCCGCGGCCGCGTTTCGGCTTCTACGGGGTCATCGACGAGCGAATGGACCTGGAGATGGTCGCGGCGGTCGCCGATGCCCATCCGGAATGGTCGATCGTCATGGTCGGGCCGGTGGTCAAGATCGACCCGGCCGATCTGCCGCATCGCCCCAACATCCATTATCTCGGCAACAAGAAATATGAGGAGCTGCCGGTCTATCTCGGTGGCTGGGACGTCGCCCTGATGCCGTTCGCGATCAACGATTCGACGAAGTTCATCTCGCCGACCAAGACGCCCGAATATCTTGCCGGCGGCCGGCCGGTCGTCTCGACTCCGATCACCGACGTCATCCGCCATTATGGCGATCTGGAGTCGGTGTTCATCGCCGACGGCGCCGAAGCCTTCATCGAGGGCTGCGAGCAGGCGCTCGCCCTCGTCCGCGGCGGCGACGAATGGCTGCAGGAAGTGGACCTCAAGCTCGCCAATCTGAGCTGGGACATCACCTACGCCCGAATGGCGGGCCTGGTGCACGAGTCGATCGCGGTGCCCAGCGCCGGGCCGAACATCGTCAAGTCGGCGACCAAGAAGGCCTACGACTATCTCGTCGTCGGCGCGGGCTTTGCCGGCTCGGTAATCGCCGAGCGGCTCGCCAGCCAGCACGACGCGCACGTGCTGATCGTCGACCGGAGGCCGCATGTCGGCGGCAATGCCTACGATCATCTCGACGAGGCGGGCGTGCTGATCCACCAATATGGGCCGCACATCTTCCACACCAATTCGGACGAGATCGTCGACTATCTCTCGCAATTCACCGAATGGCGGCCCTATGAGCACAGGGTGCTCGCCGAGGTGCGCGGCCAGCTGGTGCCGATCCCGATCAACCGCACGACGCTCAACCTGCTTTTCGGCCTCGAGCTGAAGACCGACGAGGAAGCGGCGGCCTATCTCGCCTCGCGCGCCGAGACGGTCGAGGAGATCAGGACGTCCGAGGACGTCGTGATCAACGCCGTCGGGCGCGAGCTCTACGAATTGTTCTTCCAGGGCTATACCCGCAAGCAGTGGGGCATCGACCCGTCGGGTCTCGACAAGGCGGTGACGGCTCGAATCCCGACGCGGACCAACACCGACGACCGTTATTTCGGCGACAAGCACCAGATCATGCCGAAGAATGGCTACACCGCCATGTTCAACCGCATGCTCGACCATCCGAACATCGATGTGCTGCTCTCGACCGACTATCAGGACGTGGTGGACGAGATCGACGCGGGCCATATCGTCTTCACCGGGCCGATCGACGAATATTTCGAGTTCCGCTACGGCAAGCTTCCCTACCGCAGCCTGCGCTTCGAGCATAAGGTGGTCGACCAGGGTCAGTATCAGCCCGTCGCGGTGGTCAACTATCCGGACCCCCAGGTGCCCTACACCCGGATCACCGAATATAAGCACCTCACCGGCCAGGCCCATGCCAGGACCAGCATCACCTACGAATATCCGTCGGCGGAGGGCGATCCTTATTATCCGATCCCGAGGCCGGAGAACCAGGCGCTGTTCAAGAAGTACGAGGCGCTTGCGGACAAGACTCCGGGCGTGACCTTCGTCGGCCGGCTTGCGACCTACCGCTATTACAATATGGACCAGGTGGTCGGCCAGGCGCTCGCCACCTTCCGCCGCCTCGATGCCGCCCGGCAGGTCGAAGCCGGCGGCAGCCGCGGGTCGATGTGGACCGAGGCCGCGGAGTAAGTCGCGCAATCCTCCAGAGATAGTCTCGCCAAGGTTCGGAGCGACTTCACCGAACCGGTTTCGTCACCCCGGGCTTGACCCGGTCCACTTCTTCGTCGGCGTTTGACGAAAGTCGGCGTTTGACGAAAGAAGGTGGATGCCGAGTCAAGCCCGGCATGACGTGACAAGGCAGATTCAGCGAACGAGCTATAGTTATTCCGCCGCGACCGCGGTCTCTTCCTCGACGACGACCTGGCGCAGGAAATCGTCCAGCGCCGAGTCGAAGCTCCTCAGCAACATTCCGCGCCGGCTGGTCAAAGCGGTGCTCAGCGCTTCCGGCCCGTCCTCCGCCACGACCAGCGCCGGATCGTAGCCCGCCCCTTCCGCCACCCGCCGAGCGAATTCGTGCCAGCTGACCTCGCCGTCATTGGCGAGGTGCCAAATCCCGGTCTCGCCGTCGATCAGCAGGTCGAGCGCGACGTGGCAGAGGTCGGGCACCCAGGTCGGCGACACGCGCGTCCGCGAGCAGGCTCGAACCGTCTCGCCCCGGGCGAGGGCGCCCAGCACGTGCCAGGCGAAATTGTGCCGGTCCCAGGGGCCGAAGAAGGCGCTGGTGCGAACGACCAAGGGCTCGCCGCCGGCGGCGAGCACGCGCCGCTCGGCCTCGGCCTTGCTTTGCCCGTAGACGGTGGTGGGACAGGTCTCGTCACCCTCGTCGTAGCGGCGGCCGAGGCGGCCGTCGAAGACGAGGTCGGAGGAGAAGGCGACGAGCGGGATGCCGGCCTCGGCGCAGGCCCTGGCCATGGTTGCGGCGCCGTCGGCATTGGCCGCCATGCAGGCGTCGCGTTCGAGCTCCGCATCCGCGACCCGGACGAAGCCCGCCGTGTTGATCACCGCCCAGGGCCGGTGCTCCCGGATCGCCGCCGCGGCCGACTCCGGATCGGCCAGATCCAGCTCGTCGCGGCCGGTGAGCGAGAAGGGCAAGGCCCGCTCCTCGCAGATTCGGGCGAAGGCGTTGCCGAGCGTTCCGGTGGCGCCGGTGATCAGAAGCTTGCGGCCGCTCCGGTCGAGCGGCTTGCAGCGCCCGCTCCAGGGGTAGAGGCGGGGCCCGCGCCGCCACCAGCCGGGGGAATCGAGCACCGGATGGTCGAAATCCTCGCCGCCGGCATAGGCCTTGGCGGCTCGGGCGATGATCGTCGGCCGCGGCGTGCCGTTGCGGACATCGAAGGCGCCGGTGTCGTAGATCCCGTTGCGCTCCGTCAGCAGGACGCGCCAGTCGACGTTGCCGAACATCGACCAGAGCGTCACCGCGCGCAGGTCCATGCCTTCGCCGCGAAGCCGGTTGGCCGTCCGCCAGACTTCGGCGAACCAGCGCAGCTGCTCGTCGCGGTGGCAGCCATGATGGACCTCGGTGATCGCGATCGGGATCCGGTAGCGCTCCCACGCCTCGCGGAGCCGCGGGGCGAAGCCGGTATCGTCCTCGAGGCGCTTCACCCGCACCGCTTCGGCGTCGGCGTAGGTGTCGCGCCCGTTGCCGCCGTGGAAATGCTCCGGATAGAGGTGCACCCGATGATCGAGGAATCGCTCGGACGTCAGATAATGGTTGATCCCGAGGATGTCGGGCCTGGCCTCCCCCGTCGCCAGCCGGTCGAGCGCGCCGTAGCCGATGCCGGCGCAGCGAAAGAAGGAGAAGAAGGGGTGCCGCTCGTCGACCCGGCCGCAGAGCAGATCGAGGCTCAGCCAGCGCCGGTCATTCTCGTGGACGGCCTGATAGCGCAGGGGCGCGGTCGAGAAGGTCTTGCCGAGATCCTCGGTCTGGACGAGCCGGGCGCCGGGGATTCGTTCGCGGATCGCCCGCATCGCCTCGAACGTGCCCTTGCACTCGTTGACCAGCGCCCTCAGGAACGCGCCGTAATTGCGCGCGTGCGGATACCAGTGACCGTAAAGGGCCGAGAAACGGGCCGTGGTCAGCGGCTCGTTCACCGGAGTCCACATCTCGATCCACGGATAGCGCTCGGCGACCCGCGCCGCATAATCGGCGAGCCTGGTCGGGAAGTCCGGATCGAGCAGATCGGTATATCGGGGGCCGGAGCCGTGGTGGAGCAGGCCGCCGATCACCTTGATGCCGCGTTCGCGAAGCATCGCCAGGCGGTCGTCGGTCCAGCCGAAATCGAGCCGGTCGGGCCGCTCCGGAGCCACATTTTCCCACAGGATCGGGAAGCGCACCGTCGTCAGGCCGAGCTCGGCCATCAGGTCGATGTCGCTTCGCCGGTCCTTGTGGCCGGTCTCCGCTGCCTGGTCTCGATACTCGTCGTTGAGGCGGACAATGGTGCATTCGGCGCCTCCCCATAACTCCGGTGGAGGCGTGTCGCGTCTTTGGGCCGTCATTCCTGTCCGTTCGATTGTGGCGGTCGGGTAACGAACACCGCTCGCAAAGCTGCGGTTCCGCCCGAAGCCCCTGCCTCTAAAGCAGGTTAGGCAGATTCACCGGGTAGGAAATCGGTAACCTTTTTCGTGTCATGCTCTCCCGAGGGATCAGGAGAGTGCGATGCGCGTCCAGCACCAGGAGCAAGGCTTCGAAGACCGCCGCTCCGAGCCGCGCCACGAAGGCCTGATCGAAAGCGCCATCATCCTGTTCCGCGGCGAGCGCCATAGAGTGCCGGTGCTCAACATCTCGACCCGGGGCACGATGATCGAAAGCGAGCTCGCCCCGCGGCTGGGCGAGACGGTGGTGGTCGAATTCCCCGAATGCAGCCGAATCCACGCTTTCGTCCGCTGGGCCCGCGACGGCCGCATCGGGCTCAATTTCGGGCATGAGATGGTATTGGGCTAAGGCGGAGGGGGCGTCATCCCGGCGAAAGCCGGGACCTCGTGGAGACCCGCCGAGACTTCTCGTCCCGAGGTCCCGGCTTTCGCCGGGATGACGAGTGCGCGTTCGCCGCGATTACGAGTGCGCGTTCGCCGGGATGACGAGTGCGCGTTCGCCGGGATTACTTCCCCAAAGCCCGAAGCACCGTCGGAGTGATCCCGCTCACCATCCGTTTGATCCCCTGGAAGTTGGGATGGACCCGATCCGGCAGCGCCAGCGCCGGATGGCCCGCCACGCCCGCCAGGAAGAACGGGTAGAGCGCGGCGCCGTGCTCGCGGGCGAGGGCCGGGAATATCGAATCATATTCGGTGCGGTAGCGGCTGCCGAGATTGGGCGCGGCCAGCATGCCCGCGATCAGCACCGGGATGCCGCGCCGCTTAAGCTCGACGAGGATGGAGTCGAGCTCGGCGCGGGTCTGCTTCGGCGGAAGGCCGCGGAGCATGTCGTTGGCGCCGAGCGCGACGATGGCGAGGTCGGGCTTGTGGCCGAGACCGTCCAGAGTCCATTTGAGCCGGGCCCGGCCCTGAGCGGCGGTATTGCCCGATACCCCCGCGTTGGTGACGAAGGCGCGCACGCCCTGGCGCCTCAGCATCGCCTCGAGCTGCGGCGCGAAGCCCTGGCCCGGGGGCAGTCCGTAGCCCGCGGTGAGGCTGTCGCCGAAGGCGAGGACGTGGACGTCCTTCGCCGCGGCCGGCACGGCGGGGGCGGCCATCAGAATCAGCGCGTAGACAAGCCGGCGAAGCGCCCCATATGGGATTGGTAACGCCATCGGATTTCATTCCCCTTCATGCCCGGCTCCTACGTTATCGACGCTTCGAATGTCACGCTGTCGCTCGGCTCCGGCGCCGGCCGGGTCGAGATCTTGCGCGGCGTCGGCCTACAAGTCGCGAGCGGCGAAAGCGTTGCGCTGCTGGGGCCTTCGGGGAGCGGGAAATCGTCGCTGATGGCGGTCCTGACCGGTCTCGAGCGGGCGACCGGCGGGACGATCCGGATCGCCGGGGCGGACTTCACCGCGCTCGGCGAGGACGATCTGGCCCGGGCCCGGCAGGGGCGGATCGGAATCGTCCTCCAAGCCTTCCACCTGCTGCCGACGATGACGGCGCTTGAGAATGTCGCGGTGCCGCTGGAGCTGGCCGGAAGGGCCGGGGCGTTCGACCTCGCCCGTGCCGAGCTCGAGGCGGTCGGCCTCGGCCATCGCCTCGGCCATTATCCCGCGCAATTGTCGGGCGGCGAGCAGCAGCGGGTCGCCATCGCCCGGGCGACGGCGCCGCGCCCGGCCCTGCTGTTCGCCGACGAGCCGACCGGCAATCTCGACGCCGCGACCGGGACGGCGATCCTCGACCTGCTGTTCGAGCGCAAGCGGGGGACGGGGACGACGCTGCTGGTCATCACCCACGATCCCGCCTTGGCGGCGCGGTGCGGGCGGGTGCTTGAGATGCAGGACGGGCGGATCGTTGGGGATATGGGGGCGCCTTGAGCCTCCCGCTTCGCCTCGCCTGGCGCGACCTGCGCGGGGGGCTTGCCGGGCTGCGGCTGCTCGCGGTCTGCCTGTTCCTCGGCGTCCTGGCGCTGGCCGGAGTCGGCTCGCTCTCGGCCGCGATCGTCGCCTCGCTGGCCGAGCGGGGGCAGGAGATACTCGGCGGCGACGTGCAGCTGGTCGTCGCGCAGCGCGAGGCGACGGCGCGGGAGCTGGCCGCCTTCGCCCGCGAGGGGCGGGTCAGCCACATCACCCGAATGCGGGCGATGGCCGCCCGGCCCGACGGCGAGGAGAGCGTGCTGGTCGAGCTCAAGGGCGTCGACGAGGCCTGGCCGCTGTTCGGGACCTTTCGAGCCCGGCCGGGAGCGCGGCCGAGCGAGGGGCAGGCCGCGGTCGGGCCGGAACTGGCCGATCGGCTCGGACTCGGGGTGGGCGACCGGGTCCGAGTCGGCGGGGCGGAGCTCCGCATCTCCGGCCTGATCGCCCAGGAGCCGGACCGGGTGGGGCAGGGCTTCACCCTCGGCTCGACCTTGCTGGTCGACCGCGCCGGCCTCGCCGCCACCGGCCTCGTCCAGCCGGGCAGCCTCTACACCAGCGCCTACCGGCTGCTTCTGCCCGCGGGCCGCGACCCCAAGACGGTGGCGGAGCGGCTCAGGAAGAGCTTCGGCGCGGCCGGCTACCAGGTCCAGGACCGCACCGACGGGGCCCCCGGCACGCGCCGCTTCATCGAGCGGCTCGGCCAGTTCCTCACCCTGGTCGGGCTCGCCGCCCTGATCGTCGCCGGGATCGGCGTCGGCAACGGGGTCGCTTCCTATCTCGACGGCAAGCGCGGCACGATCGCGACCCTGAAGCTGCTTGGAGCGACCAGCCGGACCCTGTTCCTTTCCTACCTCGCCCAGGTCGGCTTGGTCGCCGCCGCCGCGACCGCCGCCGGCCTGGCGGCGGGCGCGCTGGTGCCGGCCGTCGTCGTCGCGGTCGCGGGCGACTCGCTGCCCGTGCCGCCGACGCTGGCGCTCTACTGGCCGCCCCTCCTCGCCAGCGCCGCCTACGGGCTGCTGATCGCGGCGGTGTTCGCGCTGGTGCCGGTCGCCCGGGCGCGCAGGGTGCCGGCGGCGACCCTGTTTCGGGGCGACCTCGAGCCGTCACGGCGGCCGGGCTGGGCCGTCCTTCTCATCGTCCTCGCCGCCGCCGCCGCGATTGCCGGCCTCGCCATCGGCAGCGCGCGCGAGCCCGCCTTCGCCGCCGGCTTCATCGCTTCGGCGCTGGGCCTGGTCCTGCTCCTCACCCTGCTGGGATGGCTGATCCGCGCCGCCGCCTCGAGGCTGCCGCGGCCGAGGCATCCGGTGTTCCGCATCGCCCTCGCGAACCTCCACCGCCCCGGAGCGCAGACCGGGCGGCTGGTGGTGGCGCTCGGGCTCGGCCTGACCCTGTTCACGACCCTGGCGGTGGTCGAGAGCAACCTTGCCGGCCAGATCCGAACCGCCATTCCCGCCCGGGCGCCGAGCTTCTTCATGCTCGATATACCGGTCGAGGAGATCGGCCGCTTCCGGGCGCTGGCGGCCAAGGCGGCGCCGGCGGGCGACCTCGTCACCATCCCCTCGCTGCGCGGCTCGGTCGTCGCCCTCGGCGGCCGGCGGGTCGCCGACATGGCCGAGATCCCGCCCGAGGCATGGTTCCTGCGCGGCGATCGCGGGCTGACCTATTCCGCGACGCTCCCCGAAGGCAGCCGGATCGTCGCCGGCAAATGGTGGCCGCGCGATTATTCGGGGCCTCCTCTGGTCTCGCTCGACGCCGCCGCGGCGCGGGCGGTGGGGCTGAAGGTGGGCGACTCGCTCACCGTCTCGGTGCTCGGCCGGGAGATCGAGGCCCGGATCGAGTCGCTGCGCGAGATCGACTGGGACACGATGGGCTTCAACTTCGTCATCGTCTTCGCGCCCGGCACGCTCGAAAGCGCTCCGCACAGCTTCATGGCGACCATCTCGATGCCGGAGGCCCAGGAGCGCCCGTTCGCTCGCGCCGTCTCGAGCGCCTTCCCGAGCGTTTCGGCGATCCGGGTCAAGGAGGTGGTCGAGACGGTGGCGGGGATGCTCTCGCAGCTCGCCGTCGCCGTTCGCGCCGCCGCCTCGGTGGCGATCCTCGCCGGAATGGCCGTGCGGGTCGGGGCGCTCGCCGCCAGCCGCCGGGCCCGCACGTACGACAGCGTCGTCCTCAAGATGCTCGGCGCGACGCGCGGCCGAATCCTCGCCGCCCAGGCGGCCGAGTTCGCGGCGCTGGCGCTGGTCGTCAGCCTGGTCGCGCTGGCGCTCGGCGCCGGCGCGGGCTGGTGGGTGGTGGTGAAGATCTTCGAGCTCGACTGGGCGCCCGGCTGGGGCTCGGTCGCGGCTACGCTGGCGCTTGGAGCGCTGGTGACTCTGGCGCTGGGGCTGCTTGGGTCTCTCCCAGCCTTGGCGGCCAGGCCCGCGCGGGCGCTTCGCGCGCTATAGCGCGTCATCCCGGGCTTGACCCGGGACCCATGAACACCGACCTCGAAAGTTGCGGGCACGTCCGAGTTCATGGATCCCGGATCAAGCCCGGCATGGCGTATCGCTCTCGAGGGAGGATGAATGATCGACCTCTATACCGCCGCCACGCCGAACGGCTGGAAGGTCTCGATCCTGCTCGAGGAGCTGGGCCTGCCCTACGAGCTCCACGTCCTCGACCTGCGCTCGGGAGCGCAGAAGGAGCCGTGGTTCACCGCCATCAACCCCAACGGCCGGATCCCCGCCATCGTCGATCGCGACGAGGGTAATTTCGCCGTCTTCGAATCGGGCGCGATCATGATCTACCTCGCCGAGAAGGCGGGGAAGCTGATTCCGTCCGATCCCAGGGGCCGAAGCCGGGTCATGCAATGGCTGATGTTCCAGATGGGCGGAGTCGGCCCGATGATGGGCCAGGCCAACGTCTTCACCCGCTATTTCCCGGAGCAGATACCGAGCGTCATCGACCGCTACCGGCGCGAGAGCCGGCGGCTCTTCGAGGTGCTCGACAAGCACCTCGCGACCCACGAATGGCTGGCCGGCGATTATTCGATCGCCGACATCGCCAATTGGTGCTGGGTGCAGACCCACCCCTGGCCCGGAGTCCCGGTCGACGGCCTCGATCATCTGCAGCGCTGGCTCGAGGCGGTGCGGGCGCGGCCGGCGGTGCAGAAAGGCGTCGCCATCCCGCCCCGAGCCGATCCGGAGCAGACGGTGGAGGCCGCGCGTTCGATCCTGGCCTGAGCCGGAGGGCTTGCCAAGACGCGCGGCAGACGCGAAGCTCGCGCCATGAACCTATTGCAGCGCAGCCTCGGGGCATTCGTCCTCGCCCCCGCTTTGGTCGCCGCCGCGCCGGCGCAAATGACCCCGGCCGAGCAGGTTCAGGTCCAGGCCGCGATCGACCGGGGGCGGCTGCTGTTCGAGCTCGATCAGGCCGCCTGGATGACGACGGACGACATGCTGGCCAGGCTCGGCGGGCGAAGGGACGTGCCCATCAAGGGCTGGGTGATCGAGCGGACCGCGAACGGCGACGGCTATGTCGTCACCTATTTCGGCGATGGCGGCGACGACGACGACACGGGCCCGGCGGCCTTTTATTCGGGGGTCGTGCGCGGCGGCAAGGTCGTCTCGGGCGAGCTGTTCGCCGAGGGTGCTCGCCCGCCGCTCACCGCCGCCCAGCTTCGGCTCAAGCAGGCGACGGACGCCGCCCGGGCCTTCTCCGAATATCAGCCTTGCACTCCGAACCGGTTCAACGTCGCCGTCGTCCCTCCGGCGGCGGGCGAGCCGATCGACGCCTATCTCCTGAGCTCCCAGACCGAGCGGAACGTCTATCCGCTCGGAGGTCATTTTCGGCTTCGGATCGACGGCGGCAAGATCGTCTCCCACCGGCCGTTCATGAAAAGCTGCATGAACCTCAACACCGCCGCGGCGGCCGGCAAGGGCAGTCCGGAAGCCTTGGTCGTGGCCCATCTGCTCGACCCGACGCCGACCGAGATCCACGTCTTCGTGTCGATGTGGATGAAGAAGCCGATCTTCGTGGTCACCGGCAAGAGGCTTTGGGCCGTCGAAGGGCCGCATATCAGGCTGGTGGGGAAGAAATAGCGATCGTCGTCGCGGCGAAGGCCGGGGCCTGGCGGACTTGAGGAAGATGGACCCGGGATCAGATCCGGGGTGACGGTTCAACCTGAAGCGAGCGCGCTCCGGCCTGGACGTCCTGAGGTCCCGGCTTTCGCCGGGATGACGGTCAGGCCTTGGGGTCGCACTTCGAGTAATCCGGCTCGCGGTCCTGCTTGCGGGCCTGGCGATCTTCCTTGCCGATACATTCTTCCTGCTCGCGGATCTTGCGGCCGCGTTTCCGGTCCGACTCGGCCTGGGTGGTGACGACGGCGTCCACTCCGGCCGACGCGACCTTGACCGGCAGGGTGACGACGTCGACCGCGGTCTTGGCGAGGCAGCCCGCCAGAGCCAGAGCGAGGGCGGGAAGGACGAGGATACGCATCGGCGCCACCTTACGAACGGGTCAGCCGGGAGCATAGCGAAGAGCGATGATCGCCGGCTTAACGGCGGCGAGCCGGGGGTTCCCCCGCGCCGCCCGGCGGATCGGAGAGCAGATCGCGCGTCCGCGCCTCGGCCCGGTCGGCGCGGTCGGCCTGACGCTCGTAATCGTGGGCGATCTCGTTGAGCGAGGCGGCGACCCCGTCCAGGCTGGCGCCCGCCGCCGCCTGCCGGCACCGGTAAGCGAGCGCGCGCAGCGAGGCGGCGCTTTCACTCATCCCGCGGCCTTGGCGCGGGATGAGACTCGTGGGGCAGTCATGTCGGATCTCCGATCAAAGCGGCGCCTGAAGCTAGAGGCGTCCGCGGAAACTCCCCGCCCCGCGGACGCCTTACCGGGCGCAGCGGCCTAGGGACCGACGCTGCCGGAGACCAAGCGGCTATGATATAGATTAAGTTCCGTGTGACCAATGGATTTTAAGTCAGCGCTAGAGCGTGACGGGTCCGCGCGAAGCCGGAGCCTGGACGCGCCGCTCGATATGCAGGTAATTGGGATTGAACCCCGCCGCTTTCTCGAGCCGTCGATAATCGTGGATGGTAAGGTGCCCGTGCCGCAAGCTGATCAGGTCCTCCGCGCGAAGCCGCTGAAGCACCCGGTTGACGTGGACTGAGGTGAGGCCGAGCGCGTCGCCGATCTCCTCCTGAGTGAGAGGCAGGTCGAAACGGTGATCCTCGACCAGGCCGACATTTTTCATCCGGACGTAAAGCTCGCACAGCAGGTGCCCGACCGCCTCGAACGCATCGCGGCGGCCGACATTGACGATCCAGCTGCGAAGCACCGCCTCGTCGACCAGGGTCGCCCACCAGAAAGCCTTGATCAGCGCCGGGCGCTGAGTGAGCGCTTCCATGACCGAGTGGGGAATGAAGGCGACGCGCGAGCGGGTGAGCGTGGCGATGCCGTGATCCATCTCGCCCAATATGGTGACGTGGAGGTCGCAAAAGTCGCCGGGGATGAGGAAGGCCGTGATCTGGCGCGCTCCGTCCGGGAGCAATTTGTAGCGGGCCGCCCAGCCCTCGACGATCAGGTGGACATGGTCGGGCCGGTCGCCCTCGCGGATGATGTTGCGGCGGGCCCCCATCTCCCGGGCGTTGACGCCCAGGGCCGCCAGCGCCCGGCGGTCCTCGTCCGGCAGCCGCACGACCGTCTCCAGCTTCGCGATAAGCGGAATGGGCGCCTCGTCGCCCGACTGTGCGGTGACTGTGGCCACTGATCCAGATTAAGCCTTATGGGTACGCGCGTCCAATGCTTCAGGCACATCGTGACTAATCCATGTTAGACACAACCTCTCTATCCTGAATGAAATACGTCTGGATGAACTTGCTTTAGGAGGATTGCATCACCGGCAGGTCATCAGGGCGCCGGTGGCCGAGAGTTTAGGCGCTCCCGCCCCATCCTCGTGCGGAGAGCGAACCATGGCTGCCTGCGAAGGCGTTGAACGCGTCGTGCGTCGCCTGGAAACTCGCGGTCCGCTCAGCGAAGCGGACCGCGCGGCGATCCGCGCCCTGCCGTTCCACTACCGCACCCTGGAGCCCGCCGCCTACCTCGTGCGCGAGGGCGAGCCGCCCGAAATGTGCGCCGTGCTGCTTACCGGCTTCGCCTACCGCCACAAGGTCACCGGCGAGGGCGAGCGCCAGATCATGTCGGTGCACATGGCGGGCGAGTTCCTCGACCTGCAAAACAGCTTCCTCAAGGTGGCCGACCACAACGTCCAGGCCCTGACCCGCTGCGAAATAGCCGAGGTGGCGGTCCCAGCGCTGCGCGCGCTCGCCCAGGACCATCCCGTCGTCGGCCGGGCGATGTGGATCGAGACCCTGATCGACGCCGCCATCTTCCGCGAATGGATCGTCAATGTCGGCCGCCGCGATTCGATCACTCGAATCGCCCACCTGCTTTGCGAATTCGCGCTCCGGCTCGAAGCGGCGGGCCTGGCGCGCAATCACCGCTACGAAATGCCGATGACTCAGGAGCAGATCGCCGACTGCACCGGCCTCACCCCGGTCCACGTCAACCGGGTTCTCAAGGAGCTCGGCCGGCTCGGGGTGATCGAGCGCGAGAAACGCTCTGTGGCGATCACCGAATGGGGCCGGCTCCAGGACATCGGCGATTTCAACCTACGCTATCTCCATCTCGAGGTAGGCGGCCCGAACAATTTCCAATCCGCCCGCTAGCCCTGTCCGGGCCCTCGCCGCCGGTCCTCGCGCCGGACAAGCGCTGGAAAATGCAGATAAAAATCGCGACTTAATCTGGATAAGAGACGCGCGATTCGCCCGCCGCTTATGCATGCGGCTCAAGGGGGCGTCCGCATGAAACCAGGGTCGGTCGTAATCGTTATGGGCGGGAAATGACCATGCCGGACCTGCATCCGACATTCGAGAAGATGGTGCGCCGACTGGAGCGCCGCTCGCCTCTTGAGGAGAGCGACCGGGGCGCGTTGTTGGCGCTGCCGCACACCGTCAAGAAGCTCGCCGCCGGCGCCCACGTCGTGCGCGACGGCGATCCGGTCGAGCATTGCAGCCTGATCCTCTCCGGCTTCGCCTATCGCTACAAGCTGACCGGCGAAGGGGGACGACAGATCATCTCCTTCCATGTGGCCAGCGAGTTCCTGGACCTGCAGAACGGCTTCCTGGGCGTCGCCGACCACAGCGTCCAGATGCTGACCGAAGCCGAAATCGCGCTGATTCCCTCCGGTGCCCTCGAGGAGCTGGCGCTGACTCGCCCCGCCCTGGGCCGAGCCTTATGGATCGACACCCTGATCGACGCCTCGATCTTCCGCGAATGGGTCGTGAATGTCGGCCGCCGCGACAGCCGTTCCCGAGTCGCTCATCTGCTGTGCGAATTCTCGCTTCGGCTCGAGGCGGCGGGGCTCGCCAGCAACCATCATTACGAGTTGCCGATGACCCAGGAGCAACTCGCCGACGCGGTCGGCCTGACCTCGGTCCACGTCAACCGCGTGCTCAAGCAATTGGGCGAGGAGGGCCTGATCAGCCGCAATCGCCGCTCGATCAGAATCGAGGACTGGAACAGGATGCGGGCCGCCGGCGATTTCAACGAACGCTATCTCCACCACGACGCGATGAACGGCGGCCGCGAGCGCGGCTGATCCATGTGGTTGCGTCCCCGGATCGAATAAGGGAGATTCGCGCCGCTGTAGAGTACCACCCCGAGTCGGGGGATCGGTGATATGTCCCGCCATGACCGAATCAACCACCACGTGGACCGCGCCTTCGAGGAGCTCGACCTTGCGCGCAGCGCGGCCTCGCCCGAGGCGGCGATCGCCCATCTCGGGCTGTCGGAGCTCCATCTGGGCCGCATGAAGGCGCTGAGCGAGATTCCCGAGGAGCCGAAACTTCGGCTTGTCGAATAGGAAACCCAGATTAATCAGTTAATTAGCTGCAAGCTAATGCATATCAGCGACGGCGTTCGAAGCCTGGATCAAGCTGCCGGCGTGGACGACGAGATCAGCTATCATTCGAGTCGCGCGCTGGCCGAGCTCGACCGGGCGCGAAGCTGCGCCGACGTCCATGCCGCGCGCTGCCACCTCCGGCTCGCCGAGCAGCATCTCGACCGGATGCGCGCGCTGTGCCGCGACGAATCCGCCGCCTCGTCGATCCATGGGCAGGCAAGCTAGACCTCCCCCAGCGCCGCCTCGATCGCCTTCAGCAAGGTCTCGACCCGATAGGGCTTGGCGACCCAGCCGAGCGGCCGCGCGGCCTCGGCCCGGGCCCGGATCTGGGCGTCGCCATGGGCGGAGGCGAAGAGCGAGCGGATGCCGAGGGTGCGGAAGATTTCGAGCGCGGCGTCGACCCCGTCGCGCTCGCCCGCCAGGCGTATGTCCATGACCACCAGCGCCGGCCCCCGGGCCCTGGCCAGCTCGACCGCTTCCTCGGCCGTCGAGGCGATTCCGGCCACTTCGTAGCCGGCCTCCTCGAGCCCCGTCTCGACCTCCATTCCGACCAGGAAATCATCCTCGACGAGAAGGATGCACGGGCCCGCGGCGGGTTCGGGCGCTTCCCGGGGAGCGGATTGGCCGATCGGCTCGGCCGAGCCTTCCGGCGCCTCCGAGCCCTCGATCAGCATGGCCTCGGCGATCGTCCGGAGGCGTGTGAACATGCTAGGCCGCCGGCCCGGTAAATTCGAGAATGCAGCGCGCGCCGGCGCCGGGTTCGACCCGGAAGGTGCCGCCGATCTGCCGGGCCAGGCCCATGACCAGGCCGAGTCCCGACGAGCGGCGGCGGACCTCGCTGAGGTCGAAGCCGGGCCCGTCATCCTCGACGACGAGGGTGAAGCGGCCTTCGGCGCCCTTGAGCTCGACCCGGATGGCGCCGCGCCGGTCCGCGTCGGCGCCGTATTTGGCGGCGTTGGCGATCAGCTCGTTGAGGATCAGCGCCAGCGGCACGGCGCTGTCGTTGGCGAGCTTGCCGGCGTCGGCGTCGAGGTCGACCCGGACCCCGTCGCCGCAGGCTCCCGCGGCGGCCGCGCAGACCGAGGTCATGAACGCCTGGCTGTCGAAGCGGCTGAGATTGTCCGACTGGTAGAGCGCGGTCTGAGCCGCCGCCACCGCCGCCACCCGCCGCGCCGCTTCGTCGAGGGCGTCGCGGGCATCCTCGCTCCCGCTCTCCCGCCGCGCCGCCGCGAGCAGGGCGTAGAGCATCTGCATGTTGTTCTTGATGCGGTGGTTGAGCTCGGCGAAGAGCAGGCCCTGCCGGGTCTCGGCCTCCTTGCGGTGGCCGATGTCGACCAGCACGTTGACCGCGCCGACCATCCGCCCCGCCGAGTCGAACAGGGGCGTCGGATAGGGGATGAAGGGCACCCGGCTGCCGTCGGGCCGCTCCGCCACCGCCTCCGCGCCGCGCACCGGCCTCTGCTCCCTCAGCGCCACCGCCATCGGGCATTGGTCATGGGCGAGCGGAGTGCCGTCGGGCCAGTGCAGCTTCCAGGTGACGCACCATTGGTCGTCGCCGAGCGCCGGCCGGCGGCCCGACATCTCGACCGCGGCCTCGTTATAATAAGTGATCCGGCCGTCGGGGTCGGTCGTGTAGAGGGCGACCGGGAGCGCGTCGAGGATCTCGCGAAGCCGGCGCTCGCTCTCGCGGGCGGCGCGGTCCTCCCGGAGCTGCTCGGTGACGTCGTGGAAGCAATTGACCGCTCCGACGATGTTGCCGGCGACGTCCTTGAGAGCGGTGACGTGAACCATCGCCGTGACCCGGCTGCCGTCGGGCCGCTCGAAGACGGCGGTGCGGCCGTCGACGCTCTCGCCGGTGCGAAGGGCATAGGCCGTCGCGGTTTCAGGATTCGCCACGAGGCCGCCGTCGAAGCCATAGACCCGCTGCGAGCCGCCGGAAAAATCGGCCTTTTCCCCCGTCTCCGGCGCCCGGCCCCAAATCTCGGCCGCCTTCGCGTTGAACCAGCAGATGCGGCCGCTGGCGTCGCAGGCGCAGACGGCGACGGGGAGGAACTCGATCAGAGTCGGCGGGGCGGCGAGCAAGGGCCCGGGGTCGAGCGAGGCAAAAGCGGAGTGGAGGCCGGCAACGGCGCTTCTATCGGTCATTCAGTCTCTTTCGCCCGCTCTGCCGGCGCCCTCGACGGGGCCTAACATGAATTAAAAGGCCTCGACGGCGGCCGGTTCCGTGGTCGGACAAATAAAGCCGGATAGTTCGGGCCCTGTGACTTTCGAGTGACGGCTTGCCCGAAGCCCGGGCTTGGGTCAGTGAGGCCTTCCGCCAGGAGGACTGACGATGCGCCACATTCTGTTCGCCGCCCTCGCCGCCTCCTGCCTCGCCGGCTGCGCGACCAGGCCGCCGCCCGCCGCGCCCGCCGCCGACGCGCGCTATTCCTTCTGGCGCCCGGCGCCGGTGGTGGACGCTCCGGATCCGAACAAGGTCGTGCAGGAGGCCCCGGCCGAGGCCTGGCGGCCGGTCGATCCCGCCGACCTCCTCGTCATCGACCTCAAGGAAGGCGGCCGGATCGTCATCGAGCTGGCGCCCGATTTCGCTCCGGTCCATGTCGCCAACGTCCGAGCCTTCGCCCGCGCCGGCTGGTGGAACGGTGCGGCCGTTTACCGGGTCCAGGACAATTATGTGGCGCAATGGGGCAATGGCGACTCCAAGACGGCATTGCCCGCCGGCGTGGTTCGGCAGCCGCCGGCCGAATATTATCGCGACCTCGCCGGGCTGCAGGTGCGGCCGCTCGGCTTTCCCGACAGCTATGCGCCGATGGTCGGCCACGCCAATGGCTGGCCGGTGGCCTACGATCCCGAGGAGGGCCGAGCCTGGCTCACCCATTGCTACGGCTATGTCGGGGTGGGGCGCGATCTCGCTCCGGACACCGGAACGGGCGGCGAGCTCTACGCGGTGATCGGCCACGCGCCGCGCCATCTCGATCTCAACATCGCTCTGATCGGCCGGGTGGTCGAAGGCATGGCCTTGCTCTCGGCCCGCCCGCGCGGAACCGAGGCGCTCGGCTTCTACAAGGATCCGGCCCAGAACATTCCGATCGCCCGCGCCCGCCTCGCGGCCGACATGCCCGCCGCCGAGCGGCCGGCCTTTCAGGCGCTTCGCTCGGACAGCCTCGCCTTCAGCCAGTTCCTGACCGGCCGGGCCAATCGCGGCGGCGAGTTCTTCCAGCGTCCGGCCGGCGGAGTCGACATCTGCAACGCGCAGGTGCCAGTGAGGAAAGTGGCGCAATAACGTCATCCCGGCGCAAGCCGGGACCTGGCGGAGACCTCCTGAGGCTTCCTGGTAAGGGGACAGTTACCGTAACTGTCCCCTTTTTCCGAAGCTACGCGCGGGCCCCTCGCGTAGGAAGACAAGGGCCCGGCGCGACGGCGGCCGCCTCGAACGGCGCCGCCGGGGTTTGAGGGGCGGAAAAAGGGGACAGTTACGGTAACTGTCCCCTTTTTCGGAGTTACGCGCCGGCCCCTCGCGTAGGGAGATTAAGGGGCCGGCGCGACGGCGGCCGCCTCGAAGGGCGCCGCCAGCGAATTCAGGCCGCGTAGGCCTGCTCGGCGCCGAACACCGGGCGACGGATGGTGCGGACGATCGCGCCGCCGGCGATCATCGGCGCGTTCTCGAGCGGCAAAGCGGTGGTGCAGAAGGCGCACTCCGCCATCGACCGGCCGATATACCAATGGGTGCGGCCGCAGCCGGGGCAGTAGTTCGTCTCATGCTCGCGATAAACGATATGATAGCCGCGCTTGTCGGCCTGGGGGATGATGCAGCCGCCACGCGCCTCTAGGATACTCGTCGCCATTACATTGGCTCCTTTCCACTTACTTGCGGCCCTAACGAGCGACGAGTCTGAAGAGTTTCATGGCGTTAAGATGAACAGAGCCCCGCGGTCGAGGCCCCGGCCCCCGCGCGAGCGGCCGAAAATCGCGGAAATCCGCGGCGACGAGCCGTTCGAGAGCAGCGGCGAAGCGAGCCGGCGCCTCGCAAAAAATTTTGCGGGGCCCCATTTGCGGGACCTTTTGCGGGACCTTTTCGGCCACGGCTCCGGATGATTAAAGGCGGATCTTTTCCTTGCGGCGCATGCCGGCGCGCCGCTCGAACGCGCGCCGCTTGCGCTGGTGCAGCGCGATCGCGGTCAGCGGTATCACGATCGCCGCCCCCAGCAGCGACGCGATCAGGGCGATGGTTTCGGTCGCTTCCATGCTTCTTCGCTTCCTCGCGGGATCGTTAACGTGGATCAGCCGGGCCGTCACCCGCTTGCGCCCGCCGAACGACAAAAAGAGGCTGGAACGAGCCGCATGGAGTGCGCCGGGCCGGGCCGCGGGAATAAAGAACCAATTCGGCGGCAATTGAGGGGCGACACGATCGTTTCGGCGTGGTTAACATACCGGACCAGAAACAAGGGAGGATTCCATGGCAAACCCGACCGGCGGGCAGGTAAGGCCTTATGGCGTGGCGATCAGCGATGCGCTCGCGGATCCCGCTTCGACGCTCGAGGATCTGAACGCGCTGCGCGACCAGGCTCGCCGCGAGCTCGAGGAGCAGGGCGACCTTCCCGGAGCGCTCGCCAAGCTCGAGGACGAGATCAACCGCCGCAGCGGCGGCGGCGGAGCCAGGCCGGCGGGCGGGCTGCAGCCGCTCTACGGGGTCGCTATCTACGACGCCCTGGGCGATCCGCAGACGACGCTCGAGCAGCTGAACGCGCTGCGCGACCAGGGCCGCCGCCAGCTCGACGAGCAGGGCGATCTCGCGGGCTCGCTCGAGCGGCTCGAGGCCGAGATCGACCGGCGCTGACCGGCGCGAAAAGGGGAGTAGCCGATATGACGACTCGAGCCGGGGGGGCAGTTCCGCCCTATGGCGTGGCGATTGCCGACGCCCTGAAGGACCCGAACACCAGCAGGGAGGAGCTGATCGCCCATCGCGATCATGCCCGCGAGGTGCTGGCCGCCCAGGGCGATCTCAAGGCCGCCCTGGAGCGGCTCGATCGCGAGATCGAGCGCCGCGGCGGCGGATACTGACGTCATGGCGGATGCCGGCGGCACTCGGGCGGAGCCGGTGCGGATCCGCTCCGAGGCCGACCGCCGGCTCCGCCATCCCGTCCATGTCGTCTGGGAGCTGACGCTCGCCTGCAATTTGCGCTGCGCCCATTGCGGCTCCCGCGCCGGCCGCCCGCGCAGCGACGAGCTGACTACCGACGAGATTCGCGGAATCGTCGCCGAGCTGGCGGCGCTGGGAACGCGGGAGATCAGCCTGATCGGCGGCGAAGCCTATCTGCGCCGCGACTGGCTCGACATCATCAGGGCCGTGGCGGATTCCGGAATCAAATGCGGGCTTCAGACCGGCGGCCGGGCGCTGAGCCGCGCCAAGATCGAGGCCGCGGTCGATGCGGGCCTTTCCTCGGCCGGAGTCTCGGTCGACGGCAACGAGGCGGTGCACGACCGGCTTCGCGGGGTTCCCGGCAGCTTCCGCCAGGCGCTGACGGCGATCGAGGAATTCGCCCGCGCCGGAATCACTCCGAGCTCCAACACCCAGGTCAACCGGCTCTCCGCGCCGGTGCTCGAGGAGACGTACGAAGCCATCTACGCCGCCGGAGCGCGGATGTGGCAGATCCAGCTCACCGTCCCCGCCGGCAACGCCGCCGAGCAGGTCGACCTCATCCTCCAGCCCTGGCAGATACCGGAGACGTACGACACGCTCGCCCGGCTGTTCGAGCGCGGCCGCAAGGCCGGCTTCCGGCTCTTCTCCGGCAACAATATCGGCTATTTCGGCCCTTACGAGCACCTCTGGCGGACGATGACCGACGAGCCGGCTTACTGGGACGGTTGCGGCGCGGCCGAGAGCGGCATGGCGATCGAGGCGGACGGCGTCGTCAAGGGCTGCCCCTCGCTCCACAAGGGCGAATATGGCGGCGGCAATATCCGCGACGGCTCGCTGACCGACATCTGGCTGGCGATGCAGGAGTCGGTGCGGCCCAATGTCGAGCGGCCGGCCTGGGGCTTTTGCGGCACCTGCTATTACAAATCGGTGTGCAAATCGGGCTGCACCTGGACGGCGGGGGCGCTGCTCGGAGTGCCCGGCAACAACCCGATGTGCGACCATCGCGCCCGAACGCTTCGCGACTCCGGAATGCGCGAGCGCTTCGAGCAGGTCTCGGCGGCGCCGGACGAGCCGTTCGCGCAGGGCCTGTGGAGGCTCGCGCTCGAGACGCTCGACGGCGCGCCGCTGCCGGAGAGCGCTTACCCGGTTTCGCCCCAGCCGAAGGATCCGAACGGCGACATCCTGCTGTGCCGCGAATGCGGCCATTATTCCTTCGCCGGGGACGAGGGCTGCATGAAGTGCGGCGCGGAGCTCAAGGCGGAGCTGCCGCGCGGCGATTTTACCGGGCCTGAGGAGATTCGCTCGGTGCTCGAACGGCTTGCCGCGCTCGACGCCGAGCATGCGTTCCGGATCGCGGCGATCCGTGCGGCGCGGAAAGAGGCTCCGCCGCCGGCTAATGACTTCGCATCCGAAACGTATTTTTGACCGGCGGCTAAATCCATGCCGTCGGCCGCCTGAAGGGGGAGGCTGATATGACCGACTTGCCAAATGGAAACGACTCCGGGGCTCCTACCGACAACGACCCGATCGTGCCCAATCCGACCTACATGGGCTATATCCGCAATTGCTTCACGGCCGACGACGTCGCCCACATGGCGTCGAAGGGATACGACCTCGGCACCTATCAGGGCGTGAAGCACAACGCCGCCAAGATCTACATGATCACCCTCATGCCCAACGCGCCAATGCCGCCGAGCGACCCTCCCCCTGCGCCGCAGCGCGACAAGTGGAGCGCGAACCGCTCCCTCAACTTCAAGAATTGGATCATGGCTGGCTGCCCTCAGGGCACCGCGACGGTCCAGGCCGGGCCGGCGCCGATGGCCGCGTCGACGGCCGGGGGCCGGGTCCGCAAGAACGTCAACAGCCTCAGCGCGCAGGAGATCGAGACCCTGACGAACGCCTTCAACGGCATCATGGCGCTCGATCCCTCGAACCCGAACAGCTACATGGCGCTGGCGGGGATCCACGGATATCCCGGCAATTACTGCCTGCACCATGTCGACCCGTACAATCCATGGCACCGCTACTACATCAATACGTTCGAGGACGCGCTTCGCAGCATCCCGGGCTGCGAGGACGTGACCCTTCCCTATTGGGACATCACCGAGCCGTCCGTCCCGGCGCTGTTTTCCCAGGCTCCCTTCGACAAATATACGATCGAGACCAGCATCAACGATCCCCAATATACGATCCCTTATACGACCAGCCGGTTCCGCAACGACCAGATCGAAGCCAATCTTGCGGATTACGAGGTCACTCAGAATGTCGAGCTCGGCCTCAGGCAGTCGATATGGGGCGCCTATGGGGTCAACGGCTTCCAGGACGCGATCATCGCGGCGCATGACGGCGGCCATGCGGCCACCGGCCATACGATGATCGATCAGGGGGTCGCGTCCTTCGATCCGATCTTCTGGTTCTTCCACTGCAATTGGGAGCGCGTCTTCTGGAGCTGGCAGAATCTGGTCGGCGCGACCACGCTCGATACGTTCACCACAACCCTGCCATCGGGCGACACGGGCTGGCTCACCTTCCCGCCGCTGGCGCCCTGGAGCGCCACCGCCGCCGACACCATCCCGGATTCGGGAGCCGATTACGACAAGCTCGCGACGGAGGCGACCCCGATGCTCGAGAACAAGATGGGCAGCATCGAAGCGTCGCGCGCCTTCACCGTCGACGCTTCGACTCCGGCCTCGGTGATGGTGAAGGGCATCGACCGGCTCAGCATCCCCGGAACCTTCATCGTCCATCTCCTGGCCGACGGCGAGCCGATCCGGAAGCGCGCCTTCTTCCAGCCGACCAATCCGCGCAAATGCGCCAATTGCCGCGAGCACGGTCTCGTCAACGTCAATTTCCGGGTGCCCGTCGAGGAGCTTCAGGGGCGCACCTTGTCGGTCGCCATCGAGGTGCCGACGCATGAGGAGGAGGGCAAAGCCTTCCCGCTGTCGAAGGCAGGCAATCCGACGGTCAACGCGCGGCTTCTCCTCGACGAGGCCTAGCGGCGCGGAAAAGCCCGGTGCGACGGGCGGGAGGGAGCCGGAGCTCTGCGCTTCGCAGAGGCCGGCTCAGCCCCGCTCGGGGGCGACCCAGCCGGCGACGAGGTAGAGGAGAAGGGCGACCGGGCCCAGCACGAACAGGCTGAGCAGGGCGGCCAGGCGGATGAGCGTCGCGTCGGCTCCCGTCGCATCGGCGAGGCCGGCGCAGACGCCCATCACTTTGCCATTGGCTTTGTCGAGGGTGAAAGGACCGTTCATGGCGCCTTTCCTTCCTGGGTTGAGGTTCAGGTCTTCGCCCGTGGGCCGGACGTCAGATGAGCTGACCGGCCGGGCCGACGGCGGCGGAGATGAACAGGGTCGCGGCGAAGATGGCGCCGATGGCCGAAACCGCGAACTGCTGGATGTTGCTGAGATTGAAGGTCATTGTCTGTCTCCCTGAAACCGGCCGGCGGTTGATCCGACGGCCATGCCAGCACTGTTGCAGAGAGCGTGCCAAATTGCAGGAATGGCGGAAAACAGCCATTTTCATCCTGGGCCTCGGCCGAAGCCGTAATTCGCCGCTTCAACTATTGGGAATTTCCGCCGAGTTTTAGCGAGCACAATCGCACAGCCATTGTCCGCATCCGGACGAGACCGGTTTTTACTCCGACATCTGAAAATTGACGGGCGGCACCCTTACCCAGACATAGGGCGTCGGACGCGGCACGGGGATGGCCAGCGGCGCCACGGGCCGGCTGGCATAGACCCGCCGCACGGCGTCGACGAGCGCCGCCGGCTGGCCCGGCTGCGCGGATTCGGTGAAGATGATCCGCCCTCGCGGGTCGACCAGCGCTCGCAGCCGTATTTGGCCGGAGATGCCCTTGCGCATCGCCAGCGAGGGATAGTCGTCGCCCAGGATGCGTGGAGGGGGAGCGGCGGCGTCGACCGCCGCGGGCTCGAGTCCGCCGTTCGCGGCGAGCAGCGCCTCGAGGAAGGCCCGAAGGGGCTCGGGCTCGGCCGCGTAAGCGGCCGCGGCGAGGGACTGGACCCCATCCCATTTTTCCTCCGTCGTCCTCGCCTGGACGAGCTGCAGCCGCGCGAGGCGAAGGATCAGGGAGCGGGCATCGGCGCCGCCCCAGGGGAAGGGCGCCACGGGGCGAAGCCTCGCCGCCGCCTCGGCGACCTCCGCCGGAGTCGCCTCCGACTCCAGCGCCGTCTTCGCCATCAGCAGGCGCGCCTGGCGCTCCCCCGCCGTCTCCGGCGCCTTCAGCACCGCCCACGCTTCGGATCGGTCTTCGGGCCGCCGGCGCGCCAGCAGCGCCTCGGCGAGCCGTACTCGCTCCTTCGGCGGCGCGCCCCGCGCGATCCGCTCGCGCAGGAAGGCGATGCTCCCGGCGTCGGTGAGGTAGGCCCGCGCCTCCTCGGGGGTCTTGAACAGGGGCGTCGGCTCGGAGCCGAGCAGCCACGCCCGCCGCCGGTAGAGCTGCGCCAGCGCCGGGTCCCGCTTCATGCCGTGGGCGCCTTCGTAAAAGACCGCGAGGAGGGCATAGGCGCCGCCGCTCGCCGAGCTCGGCGCCTCGGCGATGAAGCGAGTCAGCCGAAGCGCCAGTCCCTGATCCCGGCGCCGGCAAAACCGGCTCGGGCGGTCGCTGGCGAGCATCCCGGCATAGTCGACGATGTCGATGTCGGTGAGGCTGTCGCGCCGTGGGTCGGGCAGCCGGCAGGCGGCGGCGAGCTCGGCGCGCAGGTCCGGCGGAGCGGGGCCGGGCGCCGGGCCTGCGAGCGCGGCGCCGGTCAGAGCGAGGAGCGGGAGCAGGCTCACGGCCTCATATTGCCGTGCACGCTTCGATGGGGCCAGCCCTTCCGACCGCCACGAAAAACCCCGCCCGAAGCGAGTCCGGGCGGGGCGTTTCGACCCTTATCGGGAACAGGCGATCAGCCGCCGTGGCCGGCCAGCGCCGCAAGCAGCAGCAAAGCGACGATGTTGGTGATCTTGATCATCGGGTTGACCGCCGGGCCCGCCGTATCCTTGTACGGATCGCCGACCGTGTCGCCGGTGACGGCGGCCTTGTGGGCCTCCGAGCCCTTGCCGCCGTAATTGCCGTCCTCGATATATTTCTTGGCATTGTCCCAGGCGCCGCCGCCCGAGGTCATCGAGATCGCGACGAACAGGCCGGAGACGATGACTCCGAGGAGCAGGGCGCCGAGGGCGGCGAAGCCCTGCTCGCGGCCGGCGACCCAGGCGATGACGAAATAGACGACGATCGGGGTGAGCACCGGAAGCAGCGACGGGACGATCATCTCCTTGATCGCCGCCTTGGTGACGAGATCGACGGTGCGGGCGTAATCGGGCCGCGACGTTCCGTCCATGATGCCGCTGTTGGTGCGGAACTGCTCGCGAACGTCGAGGACGACGTTGCCGGCGGCGCGGCCGACGGCGGTCATCCCCATCGCCCCGAACAGATAGGGGAGGAGCGCTCCGAGCAGCAGGCCGACGACGACATAGGGATTGGACAGGGCGAAGTTGACGTCGCCGATGCCGAGCTGGCCGGCATAATGCTGGAGGTCGGTCGTATAGGCTCCGAACAGCACCAGGGCGCCCAGCGCCGCCGAGCCGATCGCATAGCCCTTGGTCACCGCCTTGGTGGTGTTGCCGACCGCATCGAGGGCATCGGTGCGGGTGCGCACGTCCTCCTCCATGCCCGCCATCTCGGCGATGCCGCCGGCATTGTCGGTGACCGGGCCGTAGGCGTCGAGGGCGACGACCATTCCGGCCAGCGCCAGCATCGCGGTCGCGGCGAAGGCGATTCCGATCAGGCCGGCGAGCTTGAAGGCGACGACGATTCCGACGCAGATGACGAGCGTCGGGAGCGCGGTCGATTCGAGGCTGACGGCAAGGCCCTGGATGACGTTGGTGCCGTGGCCGGTCTGCGACGCCTTGGCGATCGACCGGACCGGGCGGTAGTTGGTGCCGGTATAATATTCGGTGATCCAGACGATCAGGCCGGTGACGGCGAGGCCGACCAGAGCCGAGTAGAAGAGGTCCATGCCGGTGAAGCTTCCGGCCGCGCCGGCGATCGCCGGGCCCGCTTCCGGGCCGGCCGATTCGGCGCCGCTGCCGATGACGGCGTTCATGTCGCCGTCCAGAGTCTGCCACATCACGTAGAAGATGGCCGGGATCGACAGAGCGGCGGTGGTCCAGAAGCCCTTGTAGAGAGCGCCCATGATCGACTGCTTGCGGCCGAGGCGGACGAAATAGGTGCCGATGATCGAGGTGATGATGCAGACTCCGCCGATGATCAGCGGCAGGCTCATCAGCGCCAGCATCTGCTCGCCGCTGGCGCGGACGAGAAGGGCGATCAGAACCATGGTGGCGCCGACGGTGACGACATAGGTCTCGAACAGGTCGGCGGCCATTCCGGCGCAGTCGCCGACATTGTCGCCCACGTTGTCGGCGATGACGGCCGGGTTGCGGGGGTCGTCCTCGGGGATTCCGGCCTCGACCTTGCCGACGAGATCGGCGCCGACGTCGGCCGCCTTGGTGAAGATACCGCCGCCGAGACGGGCGAAGATCGAGATCAGCGATGCTCCGAAGGCGAGGGCGACCAGCGCCTCGACCACGGTGCGGTCGTTGGGGGCGAAATGGTACACTCCGACCAGGACGTAGAAGAAGACCGAGATGGCGAGCAAAGCGAGGCCCGCGACCAGCATTCCGGTGATCGCGCCGGCGCGAAAGGCGACGGTAAGGCCCTTCTGCAGGCTGGTGCGGGCGGCCTCGGCGGTCCGTACGTTGGAGCGGACCGAGATATTCATGCCGATGAAGCCGGCGGCACCGGAGAGCAGCGAGCCGAGCACGAAGCCGGACGCTGAAATGGGCGTGCCCATCCGGTCGAGGAAGACCCAGACCAGCACGGCCATGACCACGCCGACGACCGCGATCGTGCTGTACTGCCGGAACAGATAGGCCTTGGCGCCCTCCTGGATCGCGGAAGCGACGGCGATCATCCGTTCGTTGCCGGCCGAGGAGGCGAGCACCTGGCGGCTGGTGACGATGCCGTAGAGCACCGCGGCCACTCCGCAGGCGATGGCAATGAGCACGACGGTCATGAAAAGGTTTCCTTCCCCTTGGAATTCGAAAAGCCGGGCAGGGCTAAGGCCCCGGCGCGGACGCGCCCGGATGTGCCGCGCCCTTTAGGGGGCTTGAGCGCGGGATTCAACCGTCCGCGGCGGCTTCCGTTGCCCCGTCGGCGGAGAAGACGCCCGAACTTCATGACATGCACGACTTTCACACGGCATCGCGTTTTTTTCGCGCGCCGACGCCAATCGGCAAAAGACACGAAAGACCCGCATGTCGGGCCGAAGACTCCTTTCTTTTCAGTCGAGCGCCGGTGCGCGGCGGCAAGCGGGTCCAGCCATGTCGAAGGCAAGGCATGAAGCGGCTCCGGATCGCTTCGGCCGAAGGAACATAGATGGAACAAGCCGTTTTTTCAACCGTGCGGCGCTTCAGCGGTGTTCCCAGCCAAGCCGCGGCGGCAGCGGCAGAGCCTCGCCACCGTCCGCGAGGTGGAGCCCGGTCCCTTCGGCGAGGGCGCCAATGCGGCTCAGGGGCAGGCCGATCTCGTCCTGCAGCGCCAGGATCTCCGTCGCGCGCTCCGCCGGGGCGGCGAACAGCAATTCGTAATCGTCCCCCGCGGTGGCCGCCGCCAGCCGCGTTTCCAGGCCATCGCCCAGGGCGGCGAGGAGAGCCTTCGACAACGGCACCAAAGCGAGGTCGATCTCGGCCGCGACTCCGCTTGCCGCCGCGAGGCGCGACACGTCTATGAGCAGCCCGTCCGAGACGTCCATCATTGCGCTGACGAGCGGAGCCAGCTTCTGCCCCGCCTCGAGCCTGGGCCGGGGGTTGCGATAGCGTTCGACCAGGGTCTCGCCGAGGCCGCGGAGGCCGGCGCCGGAGTCGCCGATCGACCCGCTCACCCAGAGGTGGTCGCCGGGCCGTCCGCCGGCGCGCGACGGCACCGGCCCGTCCGCCTCGCCGATCGCGGTCAGAGCCAGCGTCCGCGCCCCCGCGCCCCGAACCGTGTCGCCGCCCAGCAGGGCAAGGCCGAAAGCACCGAGCGCGGTGCGAAGCCCGTCGACGAAGGCGGCATCCCAATCCTCCTCGCCGAGGCTGTAGCCGAGCAGCACGCCCAGCGGCCGCGCGCCCTTGGCGGCGAGGTCGGAGAGGTTCACGGCGAGGAGCTTCCAGGCGACGTCGGCAGGCGGGTCGCCGGGGAGATAGTGGACGCCCTCGACCAGCATGTCGTGGGTGAGGACGAGGGTGCGGCCGGCGACATCGAGGACGGCGGCGTCGTCGAGCAGGCCGCGCGCGGCGGGATGCGTCGCCAGGGCCCGCAGGGAATCGATGAAGGCGGATTCGCTCACCCGTTCCTCCCCGTTCCGGGGAGGAACCGGGGTCACTTCCTCACGTCCTTCGCCACCGCGTCGAGGATGCCGTTGACGAACCCGGCCTCCTTCTGGCCGTAAAAGGCCTTCGCCACGTCGACATATTCGGAAATGACGCTCCCGGTCGGAACGTCGATTCGGGCGGCGAGCTCGTAGGCGCCGGCGCGCAAGATCTGGCGCATCGGCCGGTCGAGCCGGTGGAGCGGCCAGTCCGGGGTCAGCCGAGCCGCGACGAGGCCGTCCAGCTCCGCCTGGCGGGCGGCGACTCCGCTGACCAGATCGTCGAAGAAATCGACCTCCGCCTCCTCATATTCGACGCCCTCGATGGTGGCGCCGAGCCGGTGATGGTGGAATTCGTGGAGCAATTGCGGAACCGGCGTCTGCTCCATCTCGCGCTGGTAGAGCGCCTGGACGGCGGCGAGCCGGGCGGCGGAGCGGGAACGCGAACGGGTGGAGGAAGGCGACATGGGCGGCGCCATAGCGGGGCGCGGGAGGGAGAGGGAAGCGCTTTCCTGATCTTGACAAGCGCCCGGCTAGGGCGGTGTTGGCGGCTCATGGACCAGGCGCTGCCCGTTTCGACCATCGCCCATTTGATCCAGCTGGCGATAGCGCCCGTCTTCCTGCTCGCCGGAATCGCCGGCATCCTGAACGTCCTGGCCCAGCGTCTGGCGCGGGTGGTCGACCGGGGCCGCGGCCTCGAGCGCGACTTCGCCTCGTTCGACGAAGCCACCAGGGAGCGGGCCAGCGAGGAATTGCTCATCATCATCCGGCGGATGCGCATAGTGAACCTGGCCATCACCGCCTGCACCGCAAGCGCCCTGTTCGTCTGCATCGTGGTCGCGATCCTGTTCGTCGCCGATCTCGCGCAGATCGCGTTCGCGCGCCCGATCGCCGTCCTGTTCATCGTCGCGATGAGCCTGCTCATCGTCGGCCTCACCCTCTTTCTCGCCGAAATCCGGCTGGCGGCGCGCTTCGTCAGCATTCGCCACGATCTGCTGCCGCTGCCGGGGCGCGACCGCTCGACAGGGGAATAGGTCCAGCCTAGGCTTCGCTCATGGAAGCGACGGACACCCAGTTCGCCGGGTCGATCCCGGAATATTACCACCGCTGCCTCGGCCCCTTCCTGTTCGAGCCCTATGCCGCCGATCTCGCCGCCCGCGCGGCCGCCCTGAAACCCGGCCGGATCCTCGAGACCGCGGCCGGCACCGGAATCGTCACGGCCGAGCTCGTCCGGGTGATGCCCGATGCCGAGATCTTCGCCACCGACCTCAACCCCGACATGCTCGCGGTGGCGGGCGGCAAGGTGGAATCGCCGCGAGTCACCTTCGCTCCGGCCGACGCCCAGGCGCTCCCCTTCCCGGACGGGGCGTTCGACCTCGTCGTCTGCCAGTTCGGAGCGATGTTCTTCCCGGACCGGGTCGCCGCCTATCGCGAGGCGCGCCGAGTGCTTCGACCCGGCGGGACTTTCCTGCTCAACATCTGGGACCGGCTCGAAGCCAATCCGGCCTCGCAGGCTGTCTCGGACGCGGTCGCCGCACTGTTCCCGGGCGATCCGCCGCGGTTCATCGAACGGGTCCCCTTCGGCTATCACGACAAGGGGCGGGTCGAGGCGGACCTTCGCGCCGCCGGCTTCGCCGAGATCGAGGCCGAGACGGTGGCGAAGCGCAGCCGCGGGGCCGCGCTCGAGCTGGCGCCGGGCCTGTGCGAAGGCTCGCCGCTGCGCGCCGAGATCGAGGCCCGCGCCCCGGAGCGGCTCGCCGAAGCGACCGCGGCGGCCGTCGCCGCGCTGGTCGCCCGCTGCGGCGATCCGGTCGACGCCGCCATGTCGGCCCACGTTTTCAGCGCGCGCCGGTGATGCTCGCCTTGCTCCTGGCCGCCGCCGCCACGAGCGGGGCGGCCGCCGATATCCGGCAGCTCAGGGCTGTATCCAATGCCGCCATCGCCGCCCACCGCGCCGACGAGGTGCGCCGGCTTTTCACCGACGATTATACGGCCTTGCCCGGTTCCTCCGGCCGGCCGCTCACCGCCGCGGAGACCGAAACCCGCCTCGCCGCGGCCTTCACCGACCCGACCTTCGTCACCTACGTCCGCAATCCGGGGCGAATCGTCGTCGCCGCCTCGGGCAGGCGCGCGGCCGAGACCGGGACCTGGGTCGGCCTCTGGCGCAAGGCCGACGGCGAGATTCGCCTTACCGGCGTCTACCAGGCGACCTGGGTACCCCGCGGCGGCGGCTGGCGGCTGATCAACGAAAGCTTCGTCACCCTGCGCTGCGCGGGCGGCAAGGCCTGCGCGGAGATCGACTGAACGGTCGCGCGCTTGCGCAAAGGTGAAATCCGGTTCAACTTCGCCGGGGGAGGATCCATGGCGACTTCGAGCGCGGCGACGGCCGGTGGCGACAAGGAGCCGCGCACCGAGCGCGGCCGCAAGACCCTTCGGCGGCTGATCGAGGCGGCCGCGGCGGAGTTCGGCGAGCGCGGCTTCCACGAGGCGGCGATCACCGGCATCACCCGCCGCGCCGGAGTCGCGCTCGGCACCTTCTACACCTATTTCGAGAGCAAGGAGGAGGTCTTCCGGGCCCTCGTCCTCGACATGAGCCGCGCCACCCGCGCCCATGTCGCCGAGGCCGTCAAGGGCGCGCCCGACCGACTCGCGGCCGAGCGGATCGGTCTCGAGGCGTTCATCGCCTTCACCCGCCGGCATCCCGAACTCTACCGGATCATCGAGGAAGCGCAGTTCGTCGCCGAGGATGTCTATCGCGAACATTATCTCACCTTCGCCGAAGCCTATCGCCGCAACCTCGCCGGAGCGCGTGCGCGCGGCGAGATCGCCGATGGCCCCGACAGCGCCGACGAGCCGCGGGCCTGGGCGCTGATCGGGATGAGCGTCTTCCTCGGCATGCGCTACGGCCTGTGGAACGAGGATCTCTCCCCCGGGGAAGTCGCGGAGATTGCGATCGGCCTGGTCTCCGAGGGGCTGAGGAAGCGCGAAGGGTG
>JAXDPB010000073.1:0-9035 GCA_034668585.1 Sphingomonadales bacterium
CGCCGCGCCGCTACCGCAAGGTCCAATATGTCTACGACCGCGCCGTCTACCGGCAGCGCAACATCATCGAGCGCATGTTCTGCCGCCTCAAGGACTGGCGACGAATCGCCACCCGCTACGACCGCAAGCTCAGCACCTTCTTCAGCGCCGTCGCCCTTGCCGCCGCCGTCATCTGGTGGCTCTAATGAGTCCGGACCCTAGTCTGTCCCGCGGGAGGGGGGGGAGCGATGAAGCGAATTTCAGCGATCGCCGCGGCGCTGGCGCTGGCCGCGCCCGTCGCCGCCAACGACAGCACGGCCGGGCATTCGGCGGGCGGCCTCGTCCTGACCCGAAGCGCCGACATCGACATGGTCTCCGAAGACCTGTTCCTGTCCGCCGACCAGGTGCGGGTGCGCTACGTCTTCCGCAACCGGTCCGCGAGGCCGGTCCGAACCGTCGTGGCCTTCCCGATGCCCGACCGCGATCTCACCGAGGCGCATTTCAGCGACGTCGCCTATCCCGAGGATTTCCGAACCCTGGTGGACGGCCGCCCAGTCGCCATGGCGGTCGAGCGGCGGGCGCTGCACGGCGGCGCCGACCAAACCGGCCTGCTGGCCGCCATGGGACTGACGCCCCAGTCGGAGTTCGGGGCGCTCGACCGGCTCCCCGCGGCCCAGCGGGCGCGGCTGGAGACCATGGGTCTCGCCGTCATCGACGAATATGACGGCGGCAAGGGCTGGGAACGCCATCTCGTCCCCGCCTGGACGGTGAAGGAGACCTGGCATTGGGAGCAGGTCTTCCCCGCCGGCCGCGACCTCGTCGTCGAGCATTCCTACAGGCCCGGCACCGGCGGCAGCGTCGGCACGGCCCTGGCGATGGCGGAATTCCGGGCTTCCCCCGAAGGCCGCCGGATGCTTGCCGATTATTGCGTCGATGCCTCCTTCCTGGCCGGCGTCGACCGGCTGGCGCGCCGGGCGGGCGGGACGGTGCCGGAGCAAAGGATCGGCTACGTGCTGACCACCGGCGCCAACTGGCGGGCGCCGATCGGCACCTTCCGGCTGGTGGTGGACAAGGGCGCGGCGGAGAATCTGGTCAGCTTCTGCGGCGAGGGGGTTCGCAAGGTCTCGCCGACTCGGTTCGAGATGGTCCGGAGGAACTGGCGGCCGGACCGGGACCTCGAGGTGCTGATCGTGATGCCGGGAGGCTCCGACTGACCGTCAGAACCCCAGGGTGAACCTGATCGCCGCCCCGAGATCGTCCTTCATCGCCGCGACATTCCCCGGATCGCGGCGGGCAAAGGCGTTGGCGCTGAGATGGCCGGAGTTGCGCAGCAGGTCGACGCCATAGGCCGCCTCGAGGTCGATCTCGCGCCCGGTCGGGGCGAGGTTGAAGAAACGGTCCTCGTAGCCCGCTTTCAGCGTGTCGTAGCTGTAGGAGACGGGGACGCTGAGGTCGAAGCCGCCGGAACGCACGCGCAGCGGCTGCATCACCCGAAGCGCGAAACGGTCGCCGGCTCGAAGGGCATGGCTCTTGGCGAGATCGAAGGACCAGGCATCGGTGGCGAGCCGGCCGCCCTGCGCCAGCCCCCCGCCGCCGCGAAGCCCGGTCCAGCCGCGGCGATAGGCGGCCGCGGCGTCCCAGCCTCGGCCGAGGTCGAAGGAAACGCCGGCATCGGCGAACCAGCTGGTGCCGCCGCCGGCGCCGAAGGTGGGCGAGAAGCGGGCGCCGAGCACGGTCGCCTGCTCGCTCAGCCGGCTGGCGCCGAGGCTGATCGTCGCGGGGCCGAAGCGGCGGTCGATGCTCAGCGAGCCGATGCCGTAGCGCGGCTGGGCGATGGCGCGTTCGAAGCCCGGCTGCTGCACCTCGCCGCGCTCGGCGGTCACGGTCATTCCGATCCGCCCCAGACGACGCCGGACGCCCAGGGCGCCGGCCGAGTCGCCGGAGAAGCCCATCCGGCCGGTCGGATCGCGGGCGACGAGGAATGAGTCCCGATAATGGCCGGTGAGGCGCCGTTCGAGCGTCTTGCCGCTTTCGGCGAGGCCCATCGCCACCGCCATTCGCGGAGTCAGCCGGCTGATCGCCACTCCGGACAGCACCCGCGCCTTGCGCGCATCCTCGTAGGTCAGGCCGAGCTGGGCGAGGCCGACCTCGGGCTGGCCGGTAAGCTTGCGCGCGACCGTGATCGAGACGGCGACTCCGCGCGCGCCGGCGGTGGCGGTGCTGAGGCCGGGCTGAAGCGCCTGGCGGAGCGGCTGCTCCTGCTGCGCCCGCCGAAGCGCGGAGACGAGGGTCATGGCATAGGCCCGCGAATAGCCGTCGAGGACGATCATTCCCTCGACCCCGGCCTTGGCGTCGCCCATCGTCGTCGACCCCTGGCCGGCGCCGGCCGCGATGTCGATCGCCTGGCCGCCGGGGAGGCTGAGGCTGCCCTGGGGCTGGAAGGCCCGATCGATGTTGAGGATGCCGCGGCCGAAAACGGAGTCGGTGCCGGGAGCCCCGGCATCGTCGGCGCTGCCCAGCAGGATCGCCATGATCTGCTGGCCGGTGAGGTTGGGGAAGGCGCTGGCGAGCAAGGCCGCCGCGCCGGTGATCACCGGCGCCGAGAAGGACGTGCCGGACCACAGGAAGGTCGCGCCGGTATGGTCGGGCGCCCGGACCCGCACCCCGATCGCGACGAGAAAGCGCGACGCCCCGGTGCCGGCCTTGTTCGAAAAGCTCGCCATGTTGCGCGTCGAGTCGATCGCGCCGGCGATGATGACGTTGCCGGCATTGGACGCGGACAAGGCGAAGCCCTCGGGATTCTCGCCCCCGGGATCCTCGCCCGAATTGCCCGCCGACATGACGACGAGGACTCCCGCCGCCGCCGCCCGGGCGATCGCGGCATTGACGATGCTGCTCGAATCGGGACCGCCCAGCGAGATGTTGATCACCTTGGCGCCGTTGGTCCGGGCGAGGTCGATCGCCGCCGCGATATCGGGGTCCCTGTGGTTGCACCCGTCGTCGGGATCGCAATCGTTGGGATCCGAGGTGTTGAACGACAATATGGTCGAATCGAAGGCGACTCCCAGGATGCCGCCGCCGTCGCGCGCGGCCGCCGCCACGGCCGAGACCGCGGTGCCATGGCCTTCGGTGTCGGAGATGCCGCGATTGGCGACGATGTCGCGGCTGGCCGGATCGACCTTGCCCGCGAACTCGGGAAGATTCGGGTTGAGGCCCGAATCCACGACTCCGATCTTCACGCCTCGCCCGGTCGCGCCGGCATTATAGGCGCTGATCGCTGCATGGGAGCTGGCGCCGTTCGAACGCTGATACTCCGCGTCATTGAAATTCGTCCCCATCGGCGCGGCGGGCGGGGGCGGCGGAGGCGGAGGGGGGGGCGGGGGCGGCGGGGGCGGAGGCGGGGCGGGGGGGGCCGGGGGAGGCGCCGCGATCGGTGCGGGACCGCCGCCACCGCCGCCGCCGCCGCCGCAGCCCGAAAGGACGAGCGCGGCCGCGCAGGCGGTCATGAGCAGCATCTTGCGTGTGAGCCTGGCGTTCATCGCGGCCTCTTCGGCTAACCGGTTCTAAATTTTAGGATTTTCCAGTTTCTCCTTATTCATGCGATGCTTTCAATTTGCTGAAGGCGCCCTGCGGCCTATGAGGCGCGGTCATGCTGCCCGCCCCCCTCGCCTCGATCGATTGCTGGATCTTCGACCTCGACAACAGCCTCTATCCCGCTTCCGCGAACCTGTTCGAGCTGATCGACGTTCGCATGGGCGAGTATATCTCAAAACGGCTCGGCTGTACGGTCGCGGAAGCGAGAATCGTCCAGAAGGGCTTCTTTCGCGACCACGGCACCACCCTCGCCGGGCTGATGAAGGAACATGGCGTCGAGCCGCGCGACTTTCTCGACTATGTCCACGACATCGATTTCGCCCGTCTCACCGCGGATCCGCGGGTGGTCGCGGCGCTGGACAGGCTGCCGGGGCGCAAGTTCGTCTTCACCAACGGCGACGAGGCCTATGCGCGGCGCGTGCTCGACCGCCTCGGCCTCGCCAACGCCTTCGACGGAGTCCATGACATCCACGCCATGGATTATGTCCCGAAACCCGACCCGCGCGCTTATGCGGCGATGTGCGAACGGCACTCCATCGCGCCGGAGCGCGCGCTCTTCGCCGAGGACATGGCGCGCAACCTCGTCCCGGCGAAGCAGCTGGGAATGACGACCGTCTGGGTCGACAACGGCTCCGAACAGGCGAGCCACGACGCGGATCCCGCCTTTATCGACTATCGCATTGACGATATCGGCGACTGGCTGACCGAGATCACGGGAGGGGAGGCGGCATGAGCGAGGCTCTGAAGGCCATTGTCGAAGACGCCTGGGAGAGGCGCGAGACGCTCGGGGCGGACGAACCGGACGTCAAGCAGGCCGTCGAGACGGCGATCGCCCTGCTCGATTCGGGCGAGGCCCGGGTCGCCGAAAAGAGCGAGGGCGGCTGGCACGTCAACCAGTGGCTCAAGAAGGCCGTCCTCCTTTCCTTCCGGCTTACTCCGATGGAGGCGATACCGGGCGGCCCGGGCGGCGCCCATTGGTGGGACAAGGTGCCCTCCAAGTTCGACGGCTGGGGCCCGAACCGCTTCACCGGCGCCGGATTCCGCGCGGTTCCCGGCGCGATCGTCCGCCGCGGCGCCTTCATCGGCAAGGGCGCGGTGCTGATGCCGAGCTTCGTCAACATCGGCGCCTTCGTCGGCGAGGGCACGATGGTCGACACCTGGGCGACGGTCGGGAGTTGCGCCCAGATCGGAAGGAACGTCCATATATCGGGCGGCACCGGCATCGGCGGAGTGCTCGAGCCGCTTCAGGCGGGGCCCGTCATCGTCGAGGACGATTGCTTCATCGGCGCCCGCTCGGAAGTGGCCGAGGGGGTGGTGGTCGAGCAGGGCGCTGTCCTCTCGATGGGCGTCTTCATCGGCGCCTCGACCAAGATCGTCGACCGCTCGAGCGGCGAAATCTTCATGGGCCGGGTCCCGGCTTATTCGGTCGTCGTCCCGGGCGCCCTTCCCGGCCGGGACGGCGGGCCGGCCCTCGCCTGCGCGGTCATCGTCAAGCGCGTCGACGCCCGCACCCGCTCAAAGACCAGCATCAACGAGCTGCTTCGGGACTGAGGCCCTCTTTGAGCAGCAGCGCCGCGCGGCCGCTCTCCCAATCCTCCATGCCGGTGACCCGCCACAGCTCGCGGCCGTCGCGGTCGTAGAAGATGGTCGTCGGCAGAGTGTCCACCTTGAGCTCGGCCATCAGCGCCATTTGCGGGTCGAGCCAGGTCTCGAGGTTGCGATAGCCCTGCTTGCGGAAGAAGCTCTCGACCTTGTCGCGACCGTCCAGATCCTGGCTGATCGTCAGCACGCGCAGCCGCTCCCCCTCCCGTCCCGCGAGCGCGTCGAGCGTCGGCATCTCGGCGACGCAAGGAGCGCACCAGGTCGCCCAGAGGTTGACGAGGACGGGTGTGCCGCGGAACTCGGCCAGGCTCGCCGGGGCGCCGTCCGGATCCTGGAATGAAGTGGCCGGGGCGACGCTGCCGGCGTGGGAGCGGTCGAGCTTGCCCGTCGGAGGTGCTTCCTGCGGCCCCGCCCAGCCGGGCTGGTCCGGCGCGACCCGATTGGTGTCGTCGGCCGCCGGGCTGCAGGCGCACAGGACGAGGAGCAGGAGCAGAACCGGCCGCATGCCGCCGCCTAGGTCGGACGGGCGCCGGCCGCAATCCCGGTTGAGAGTCCCTCCACTGCCCTAGGATTCGCCTTGGCCGTCCGCGCCGGCTTGGGCTATGGCGTCGGCGTCACCATGCGCATCCTCCTGTCCCTCCTCGGCCTCGGCCTCCTCGCCGCCTGCGGCAATATGGAGCCGCTGCAGCCCAGGGCCGGCCAGGGAATGCCCGCCAAGCCGGCCATGGCGGCGCGGGCCCCGACCACCGACGAGCTGCTGACCCCGCCCCCGAACGCCCGCCCCGCCCGCCAGGACGACGGCCTGCGGCGCTCCGAGGAGCGCGAGGACGATCCCTTCGACCTTCCCCCGACCGGCTGATTTCCGCCGGCGGCCAAGCACGATTTTTCCGGAGAGCCCGTTGAAGAAAGTCAGAAAGGCGGTCTTCCCCGTCGCCGGCCTCGGTACCCGCTTCCTGCCCGCGACCAAGGCCGTACCCAAGGAGATGCTGACCGTCGTCGACCGTCCGCTGATCCAATATGCGGTCGAGGAGGCGCTCGAGGCCGGGATCGAGCAGATGATCTTCGTCACCGGCCGGGGCAAGACCGCGCTCGAGGACCATTTCGACATCGCCTACGAGCTCGAAGCCACGATGCGCGGCCGCGGCAAGCCGCTCGACGCCCTCGACGGCACCCGGCTGCCGCCGGGCTCGGTCGTCTCCATCCGCCAGCAGGAACCGCTCGGGCTCGGCCACGCGGTCTGGTGCGCGCGCGACATCGTCGGTGACGAGCCGTTCGCGGTCTTCCTCCCGGACGAGGTGATGGTCGGCAGCCCGAATTGCACCCGCCAGCTGGTCGACGCCTATGAGCAGGTCGGCGGCAACGTCGTGGCGATGCTCGAGGTGCCGGCCGAGGAAACCCATAAATATGGCGTGGTCCGCCCGGGCGAGACCAAGGGGCGGCTCACGGAAATCCTCGGCCTGGTCGAGAAGCCGGAGCCCGGCACGGCGCCCTCGAACCTGATGCTCCCGGGCCGCTACGTCCTCCAGCCCGAGATCATGAAGGCGCTCGGCGAGATCGGAAAGGGGGCCGGCGGCGAGATCCAGCTCACCGACGCCATGGCCGCCCTGATCGGAACCCAGACCTTCCACGGCCTGATCTTCGACGGCGAGCGCCACGATTGCGGGCACAAGCTGGGCTTCGTCCTCGCCAATCTCGCCCTCGGCCTGAAACGCGACGACCTCGCGCCCGCGATCCGCGCCTTCCTCGCCGAAAAAGGATGAGCTGCCTCGCCCTTCTCGTCGACGACGGTCCGGTCCGGGCGGTCACGCCGGAGGAGGGCGCCGTCTATGCCGGCCCCGGCTTCATCTGGATCCATGTCGAGAGCGACAACGAAGCGGAACGCTCCGCCCTGCTCGGGCCCGACATTCCCGATGTCGCCGCCAACGCCCTGATCGCGACCGAGACCCGGCCGCGCTGCGATCGCATCGAGGACGGCGCGATCGTCAACCTGCGCGGCCCCGCCGCCGAGGGGATCGAGGAAAGCGATCGGCTGCTCTCGATTCGGATGTGGGTGAGGCGGGCCAAGGTCAATTCGGTGACCCGCCTCCCCCTCGCCGCCACCGGCCTGGTCGTCGAGCAGATGAAGGCGGGCCTCATCCTCGACCCCGGCGATCTCGTCGCGGCCTTCGCCCGAACGATCAGCAAGCAGCTCGACCCCCAGGTCGCCGCGCTCGGCGATACGCTCGACGATTGCGAGACCCAGATGGACCCGCGCCAGGTCTGGCGGCTGCGCAGCATGATCGCGAAAATCCGCTCCGAGGCGATCGCCTTCCGCCGCTTCGTCGCCCCCGACCGCGACGCCCTGCTGACCCTCGCCCAGCTCGACTTCGAGTGGCTCGCGGACGAGGACCGGCTCCACATCCGCGAAGCCGCCGACCGCTTCGCCCGGATGGCGGAGGAGCTCGAGGCGGTTCGGGAACGCGCCGCCTTGCTCCACGAGCAGCTCACCGACCTTCGCGCCGAGGATCTCGACCAGAGATCGCTGCTGATCTCGGTGATCGCCTTCATCTTCCTTCCGCTGACCTTCATCACCGGCCTGCTCGGAATGAACGTCGAGGGAATTCCCTATGCGCATACCCACTGGGCGTTCTGGGGCGTGGTGGTGTTCTGCGTCCTCGTCGGCGCGGCGGTGCTCGCCTGGTTCGCGAGAAGGCGCTGGCTTCGGCGCTGAACCGTCGTTGCGAGGAGCGTAGCGACGAAGCAATCCAGCTCCCGGGCGCCCGAACTGCCGGATGGCTTCGCTACGCTCGCAAGGACGAACGCAGCGCCATCATCGCCAGCGCCGCCTTGGCCGCGTCGCCGCCTTTGTCCTTCTCCGCCGGCCGAGCCCGCGCAAGGGCCTGAGCCTCGTCCTCGACCGTCAAAATGCCGTTGCCGATCGCCAGCCCGTCGAGGGTCAGCGCCATGATCCCGCGCGCGCTTTCCCCGGCGACGATCTCGAAATGATAGGTCTCGCCCCGGATGACCACGCCCAACGCGACGAATCCGTCATAGCGCTCCGTCTCGGCGGCCAGCGCGATTGCCGCCGGCACTTCGAGAGCGCCCGGCACGGTCACGGTCTCGTGGACGTGCCCCGCCGCCTCGATCGCGGCTCGGGCGCCGGCCAGCAGCAGGTCGTTGAGATGCTCGTAGAAGCGCGCCTCGACGATGAGCAGCCGCGCCATGCTCATTCCTCCGTCGGGATCGGCCGCTCGCCGACGATGGCGAGGCCGTAGCCGCCGAGCGCGACCGGCGTATGATGGGTGTTGGTGAGCAGGATCATGTCGTGCACGCCCAAGGCGGAAAGGATCTGGGCGCCGCCGCCATAGTCGCGAAGCTCGTCGGGGCCCTTCGCCGCCGCCTTGCCGGAGCGGAGGTTGAGCGCCGCCGACAAAGCGTCGGGCATGGCGCGGTTGAGCACGACGATGACCCCGCTTCCCTCCTCGCCGATGATCTTCATCGCGCCCCGAAGCATTCCGCCGCGGCCGCTTTCCTCGCCGAAGGCGTCGGAAAAGAGGCTGAGCTGGTGCATCCGCACCAGGGTCGGCTTCGCCGGATCGATCGCCCCCTTGACCAGGGCCACCTGCTCGGTCCCGAGCGCCTTGTTGAGGAAGCTCCTCGCCGTCCAGGTCCCGCCCCAGCGGCTCTCGAAGCTCGCCTCGCCGGTCTGCTCGACGAGATGGTCCTTCTTGAGCCGGTAAGCGATGAGATCGCGGATCGTGCCGACCTTGAGGCCGTGGAGCTGGGCGAAGGCGACGAGATCGTCCATTCGCGCCATCGTCCCGTCTTCCTTCATGATCTCGCAGATCACGCCGGACGGATTGAGCCCCGCGAGCCGGGCG
>JAXDPB010000074.1:0-10989 GCA_034668585.1 Sphingomonadales bacterium
CGCCCTTGCGAAGGAGATTTCCGGCGCGCTCCAGAAGCTCCTCGACCCCCTCCCCGCCGATCGCCGAGACGAGCACCACGTCCTCGCGGCGCTGCGCCTCGGACCGGACCCGCGTCAGGTCCTCGCCGCCCAGCAGGTCGATCTTGTTCCAGGCTTCCAGCCTCTTCTGGCCTCCTTCCCCTTCCCCACCGGCGCCGATCTCCTTCAGCACCCGCTCGACGTCCTCGCTTTGGGCTTCGGTGTCGGGATGGGAAATGTCGCGGACGTGGACGATGAGATCGGCCGAGATGACTTCCTCCAGAGTCGCGCGGAAGGCGGCGACGAGCTGGGTCGGAAGCTCGGAGATGAATCCGACCGTGTCGGAGAGGATGGCCTTGTCGAAGCCGGGCAGCCCGATCTCGCGCATCGTCGGATCGAGAGTCGCGAACAGCAGGTTCTCCGCCATCACCTTGGCGTCGGTGAGTCGGTTGAACAGGGTCGACTTGCCGGCGTTGGTGTAGCCGACCAGAGCGATGACCGGCCACGGCGCGCGCTGGCGGCGGGCGCGGTGAAGGGCGCGGGTGCGGGTGACCTGCTCCAGCTCCTTCTTCAACTTGGCCATTCGGTCGCGGATCAGCCGCCGGTCGGCCTCGATCTGGGTCTCGCCGGGGCCGCCGAGGAAGCCGAAGCCGCCGCGCTGGCGCTCGAGATGGGTCCAGCTCCTGACCAGCCGCCCCGCCTGATAGTCGAGATGGGCGAGCTCGACCTGAAGCCGGCCCTCGGAGGTCGCCGCGCGTTCGCCGAATATCTCCAGGATAAGCCCGGTTCGGTCGATCACCTTGGCCTTGGTGGCGGTTTCGAGATTCTTCTGCTGGATCGGAGTGATCGGCGCGTCGACGATGACCAGCTCCGCCTCGTCCCTCGCCACCGCTTCGGCGATCGACTCGACCTGGCCCGATCCGAACAAGGTGGCGGGGCGCGGCGAGCGGATCCGGAAGTGGAGCCGCTCGGAGACTTCCACTCCGATCGCCTCGGCCAGCCCGGCCGCCTCCTCGAGGCGAGCCTCGACGTCGCGGCGTCCCCTCCCCGCCTTCATGTCGGGAAGGGCGACGATCGCCTTGGCGCCGCGGGTGAACTCGCCGTCGGTCGTCTGTGGGGTGACGCTCAGGCGGCCGGCTCCTCGTCTTCCTGTTCCATGAAATTCAGCGGCCGCTCGGGCTGCACCGTCGAGATGGCGTGCTTGTAGACGAGCTGCGAAAGGCCGTCGCGCGCGAGCAGCATGCAGAACAGGTCGAAGGCGACGATCTCGCCCTGCAGCATGACTCCGTTGACCAGGAACATGGTGACGGGCTCGCCGGAGCGCCGGACCGCGCCGAGGAAGGCCTCCTGAAGCAAAGCCGGCTTCCTGGCATTGCCGCCGCCCTCCTCGAAGGCGCGCTCGATCTCGCCGGTGTCGAGCGGGTGAGCGGGCATGATCGTCGAGATGGCGTGCTTGTAGATGAGCTGGGCCTGGCCGTCGCGGCGCAGCAGCACCGAGAAATTGTCGAACCAGGTGATGATGCCCTGGAGCTTGACGCCCTTGACCAGGAACATCGTCACCGGGGTTTTCGAGCGGCGCAGGCCGTTCAAGAACATATCCTGGAGGTTGTTGACCTTGTCGGCCATTACCCACTCTCCTTATTGGCGGATCGTTGTCCGCGTCGGCGCCCGCCTCAGGCGTCTTTCATAGCTGGGAGCGCAGCCGCGAGATGCAATAGCACCGGCGCAGGTCGTGCGCCAGCAGCCTGGCGCGGGCGTCCTCCCGTCGTTGCGAGCTCAGCGAAGCCATCCAGCCACGGCGGTCCAGCCAAGCGCCGACTGGTTTGCTTCGTCGCTTCGCTCCTCGCAATGACGGCTATTCCTCCGGCTCGCCCTTGGAATCGCCGATGCCGAGCGCCTTCAATTTGCGGTGGAGCGCCGAGCGCTCCATCCCGATGAAGGTGGCGGTCCGCGAGATGTTGCCGGAGAAGCGGCGGATCTGGACCTTGAGATATTCGCGTTCGAAGGTCTCGCGCGCTTCGCGGAGCGGAGTCCCCATGATCGCCTTGACCGCCTCGCCGGAGCTGAGGCTCGCCTGCTCGTTGAGGATTTCGGGCGGAAGCATGTCGAGCTCGATGCAGCCGACCCGGGCGCCCGGAGCGAGGATGATGGTTCGCTCGATGACGTTGCGGAGCTGGCGCACGTTGCCGGGCCAGTCATAGGCCTGCAACGCGGCGATCGCGTCGGCGGAGAAATCGGGCGTCGGCAGGCGCTGCTCGGCGGCGTAGCGGGCGGCGAAATGGGCGGTCAGCGCCGGAATGTCCTCGCGCCGCTCGGCGAGCGCGGGCAGGTGCACCGGGACGACGTTGAGCCGGTAGAAGAGGTCCTCGCGGAAGCGGCCTCCGGCAATCTCGTCGGCGAGGGTGCGGGAGGTGGACGAGACCACCCGCATGTCGACCTTGACCATGCGCTGGCCGCCGACCCGGGTGAAGCTCTGGTCGGTCAGCACCCGCAGGATCTTGGCCTGCGCCGGGATCGGCATGTCGGCGATCTCGTCGAGGAAAAGGGTGCCGCCATGGGCCTGCTCGAGCAGGCCCGGCCGGGCGAGCTCGCCCCCCTCCTCCACCCCGAACAATTCCTCCTCGACCCGCTCCGGCGTCATGCGGGCGGCGCTGACGACGATGAAGGGCGCGCTGGCGCGGTTGCTCCAGTCGTGTAGCAGGCGCGCCGCCACTTCCTTGCCGACCCCGGCCGGCCCGGAGATGAGGACCCGGCTGCCGGTCCCCGCCACCCGCTTCAGGGTGGCCCTGACCGCGTTGATGGCAACGCTCGAGCCGGTCAGCTCGGTCTCCTGGCCGATCTGGGCCTTGAGGCTGGCATTCTCGCGCCGAAGCCGGTCGGTCTCGGTGGCGCGGGCGACGAGGTGGATGAGGTGGCCGGCCTCGAACGGCTTCTCGATGAAGTCGGCGGCGCCCTGGCGGATGGCGGCGACCGCCGTGTCGAGATTGCCGTGGCCGGAGATCATCAGCACCGGCAGGGTCGGATCGCGGCGCTTCACCTCCTCGAGCAGCTGCAGCCCGTCGAGCTTCGAGCCCTGCAGCCAGACGTCGAGCAGAAGCAAGGAGGGCCTCCGGTCGGCGAGCGCCTGCAGCGCCTCGCCGCTGTTGGCGGCGGTGCGGCACGAATAGCCTTCGTCCTCGAGCACGCCCGAGACCAGGTCTCTGATGTCCTGCTCGTCGTCGACGATGAGTATGTCGAGGGCCATATCTATCCGTCCGCCGCTGTGTCTTGGATCTGGCTCGCCGCCGCGCCGTCGAGGCGGGCGAGCGATTCGGCATCGAAGACGAGCCGGACGAGGGTTCCGCCCCCCGGCGCGTCGTCGAACTCGATGCTTCCGAAATGCTCTTCGACGATCTTCTTGACGATGGCGAGGCCGAGCCCCGTCCCCTTCGCCCGGGTCGTCATATAGGGTTCGGTCAGCCGGCCGCGCTCCTTGGGGAGCCCGATGCCGCTGTCGGTCACGTCGATGCAGATTCGGCTGTCGGTCGAGCGCAGGGTGACCGCGACCCGATCCTTGCCGCTCTTGCCGCCGTCCTCGCGCCTCTGCTGGATCGCCTCGACCGCGTTCTTGACGACGTTGGTAAGCGCCTGGCCGAGCTGGCGCCGGTCGCAGACGAGCAGAGGCGAAGGCTCTGGCGAGTCGAGGGTGAAGGCGATGTCGGGATGGGCGACCTGGTGGAGGAACAGCGACTCGCGGATGATGTCGGCGATCTTCTCCTCGTGGAAGACGGGCTTGGGCATCCGCGCGAAGGACGAGAATTCGTCGACCATTCGCCTGAGGTCGCCGACCTGCCGGACGATCGTCCCGGTCAGCTTTTCGAAGGTGCCGCCATCCTCGGCGATCTCCTTGCCGTAGCGCCGCTGCAGCCGCTCGGCCGCGAGCTGGATCGGAGTCAGCGGGTTCTTGATCTCATGAGCGATGCGCCGGGCGACGTCGGACCAGGCCGCGCGGCGCTGGTCGAGCAATTGCTCGGTGATGTCGTCAAAGGTCAGCACATGGCCCCCCTCGACGCGCACCCGCTTCACCGCGAGCGTGCGCGGCTCGCCGCCCGAGGCGAACTGAATGATGTCCTCGCGAGCGTCGCTGTCGAGATGCGCGTCTAGCTCGGGCGCGAGGTCGGCGAGCTTGTGGCCGACGGCGCGGTCCTTGTCGGTCTTCAGCAGCGCCTCGGCGGAGCTGTTGATGAGGCGGACGTTGCGTTCCTGGTCGAGCGAGATGATGCCTGCGGTGACTCCCGCAAGGACGGCCTCGATGAAGGCGCGGCGGCTGTCGAGCTGGGCGTTCGCCGAAACAAGCGCTCCGGTCTGCTCCTCAAGCCGGCCCGTCATTCGATTGAACGCCCTGCCGAGAATGCCGATCTCGTCCTGGACCCGAAGGCCCGGAGGACGGGCCGAGCGGTCGCCCGCGGTGACGCGCGCCGTAAGGTCGCCCGCGGTGACGCGGCGGGCCGCATCGACCAATTCGCCGACCGGCCTGACCAGGCGATCGGCAAGCTGCAGCGCAATCCAGATGGAAATGCCGACGATCAGCAGCGAAACGAGGTACATGACAGCGTTGAAGCGAAACTGCAGGGTCCGAGCGCGAGTGAGCGTCTTTTGATAGTCGCTGGCGGCGCTTTGAGCTTCCTCGGCCAGCCTCAACAGCCGCGCATTCACCTGGCGAGCGCCATAGACGTAGACCTTGGCCTGGGGGTCCAGCCGAACGACGGCTTCGACTCGATCCCCCCCTTCCTCTTTCGCAATCGCCTGCCCGGCCTTCAGCTTCATCAAGATGGACGCGGCAAAACGGTCCTCGAGCGGCCGGTCGTAGAGGTTCACACCCCCCTGCATCTGGATGACCCCCGTGCGGGTAATCGTGAGTAGCGCCGTTTCCAAAAGGCCGCGTCGCGCCGTCTGATCGACCATGAAGTCGCCGAACTGCGGATCGTCGATTCCGCGCTCGTTGACCCAGCCGACGACGTCCTTGCCCATCGTCTGGACCTCGAGCTGGACTTCGTCGCGCTGATCTTTCCGATACTGGCCAGCCACTTCCTGGGCATTCTTGATGACCGTTTGAGCACGGTCGGAAAGCCAGAAATCCAGCCCGCTCTGGAACAGCAGGGACGCGAAAATCACGACGAGCAGGGTCGGCACGCTGGCAATGACCGAAAACAGGGCCACAAGGCGGACGTGAAGCCGGCCCCTGCCCCCGATCGGCGAGCGAGCCGCTCGCCGCATCGCCATGCGCCGCGCCACCAGCACCATCAAGGCCATGGCCGGAGCGAGGTTGGCAACCAGCAAACCCGCCACGAGAGCGGGGGTCAGCACGGTCTCCGGCGAACCCTCCTTGGTGATGATGAAGTAGCTGATCGTGGCAATCGCCACGAGCGCCAGAACGGTGAGCCCCTCGATCGCCGGAATGAAGCTCTGGCGTCGCAGCGCCACCGTCAGCCGCCGCCGCCAGCGGGGCTTGGCTTCGATCCGGAAGGGCGCTTCGGCGTTCACCCGGATTAGCTACCACAAGGCTGTGGTAAAAAGAACACAGTATGTGGCGTCAACGGCTCTTTTGGCCGCATCAAAACGGGGCAAGGGCTTCAGGCGGCCGCCCGGCTCAGCCAGGGCGCGTAGAATTCGTAGAGCATCGCCTGGGCCCGCTTGGGGTCAGCTTGCTGGTTGAAAGCATTGCGGAATTCGGCCGAGCCGTGGAGGCCCCTTGTGTACCAGCCGATATGCTTCCTCGCGCAATTGACGCCCACTTCGGGGCCGTAGAGCTCGAGCATCGCCCGATATTGCTCGATTATCACCGCGAACTGCTCGTCGAGGCTCGGGTCGGGAAGGCGCTCGCCGGTGCGGAGCCAGTGGATCGCCTGGGCGAGGAACCACGGGCGCCCGTAGGCGCCGCGGCCGATCATGACTCCGTCGGCGCCGGACTGGACGAGGGCGGCGGCGACGTCGTCGATCGAGCCGATGTCGCCGTTGACGATCACCGGCACGTCGACCGAGTCCTTGACCCTGCGGACGAAGGCCCAGTCGGCCTCGCCCTTGTACATCTGGCAGCGCGTGCGGCCGTGGACGGTGATCAACCTGACTCCAAGATCGACCGCGATCCGGGCGAGCTCGGGGGCGTTCAGGCTCTTATGGTCCCAGCCCATCCGCATCTTCAGGGTGACCGGCACCTTCACAGCTTTGACCGTCGAATCAATGATTTGCGCCGCCAGCTTCAGGTCACGCATCAGCGCCGAGCCGGCGTCGCCATTGACCACCTTGCGGACCGGGCAGCCCATGTTGATGTCGATGATCGCCGCGCCGCGATCCTCGTTGAGCTTCGCCGCCTCCGCCATCTCGCCGGGCGTGCAGCCGGCGAGCTGCATCGACACCGGCTCCTCGATCGGATCCCAGGCCGCCTTCTGGAGCGACTGGCGGGTCTCGCGGATCATCGCCTGGGACGCGATCATCTCGGTCACGGTGAGGCCGGCGCCGTAGCTCTTGACCGCCCGCCGGAACGGCCGGTCGGTGACTCCGGTCATCGGCGCCAGGATAACGGGCGCGTCGATTCGGACCGGGCCGATTTGGAGGGACGCTGGACAGGTCATGGGAGGCGGGGAGATAGGGGCAAAGACGCTGGCGGGCAAGGCTGCCCCCGGCTAGGAAATGCGCCATGACGAGGACGGTCGCCTTGCTGGTCGCGGCGGGAAGCGGCAGCCGCGCCGGCGGCGGGCTTCCCAAGCAATATCGAGCGCTCGCCGGCAAGCCGCTTCTCGCCCATGCGCTGGACGGGCTCGAGCGGGCGGGTCTGGACGAGGTCAGGGTGGTGATCGGACCCGGCCAGGAGACGCTTTACGCCCGGGCCGTGGCGGGCCGATCCCTCCCCTCGCCCGTTGCCGGCGGCGCCGAGCGACAGGATTCCGTCCGCAACGGCCTGGAAGCGGTGGCGACGGCGGGCGGCGCCGACCGGGTGCTGATCCACGACGCCGCTCGGCCTTTCCTGCCCGCCGCGGTGGTCGGCCGGCTCGAGGAGGCCCTTGCGACCTCGGACGGGGCGGTGCCGGTGCTGCCGGTGGTCGATACTCTTGCCAGGGTCGGTACCGGGCTGGGCGACCTCGTCGAGCGGGCCGGGCTGGTACGGGTGCAGACCCCGCAGGCCTTCCGCTTCGACTCCATCCTCGCCGCCCACCGCGGCTGGGGCGGCGGCGCGGCGAGCGACGACGCCCAGATCGCCCGCGCCGCCGGCCTGGAGGTCGCCGCCGTCGCCGGCGACCCGGCGCTCGAGAAGCTCACCTTCGAGGAGGATTTCGTCCGCGCCGAGGCGCGGCTGGCGGCGCGGCTGACCAGCCGAACCGGACTCGGCTTCGACGTGCACGCCTTTGCGGCGGGGGAGGAATTGTGGCTCGGCGGGGTGCGAATCCCCCACCACCGCGGCCTCAAGGGCCATAGCGACGCCGACGCCGCCCTCCACGCCCTCACCGACGCCCTGCTCGGCGCCGCCGGCGAGGGGGACATTGGCGACCATTTCCCACCGTCCGACCCGCGCTGGCGCGGCGCCGCCTCCGCCCTCTTCGTCGAGCATGCGCGCGACCTGATCCTCGCCCGCGGCGGCCGGATCGATCATGTCGACCTTACCCTGATCTGCGAAGAGCCGCGCATCGGCCCGCATCGGGACTCGATGCGCACGGCCATCGCCGCCTTGTTGCGGCTGGCGCCCACGCGGGTTAGCATCAAGGCGACGACGACCGAGCACCTCGGCTTCACCGGACGCGGCGAAGGCCTGGCCGCCCAGGCGATCGCCACCATCCGTTTGCCGGAGGAAGATTCGTGAAGTCACTCATCATCGCCGCCTTGCTCGCCGCCACCCCTGCCGAGCCGGCACAGCGCCCCTGTCTCAGCCAGGCCCAGATCGAGGATCTCACCTTGTTCGCGCTGCCCCCGCTGCTCGAGGCGGCGGCAACCAAATGCGCTCCTGTCCTTCCGGCCGACGCCTATCTGGCCAACGGCGGCCGCGAGCTCGCCCGGTCGCTCGCGGCCGGCAGCAAGGATCGCTGGGCCCGGGCCAGCGCCGCCTTGGCGGTCATAGCAAAGGACAAATTTCCGAGCGGCCTCAGCGAGTCGACGGCGCGCGGCCTGATCCACGATCTGGCCCTCAACGATTTGCTCAAGCAGACGACGCCCCTGCAATGCGGCCGGATCAACCGGGCGGCCGACCTGCTCTCGCCTTTGCCATCGGCCAATCTGGCCGGTCTCGCGGTCATGGCGGTTGAGATTGCGAGCGAGGACGGGAAGGCGAAGCAGCGGCCGTTCGTCTGCCCGGCGCCGCGGCCGTGAACGATGTTCGCGACTACGTCCTTCCGCCCGAATTGCTGGAGGCGGCGCGAAGGGTCGTCGACGCGAGCCGGGCCGCCGGGCTCCGGCTGGCGGTGGCTGAAAGCTGCACCGGCGGCCTGGTCGCCGCGGCTCTGACCGAGATACCGGGCTCGTCGGACGTGCTCGAGGCCGGCTTCGTCACCTACGCCAACGAGGCGAAGATCGGCCTGCTGGGAGTCAGCGAGGAAGTGGTCGACACGTTCGGGGCGGTATCGATCGCGGTCGCCTGGGGAATGGCTCAAGGCGCGCTGAAGCGCACGGGAGCCGACACGGCGGTGGCGGTCACCGGCATTGCCGGGCCCGGCGGCGGCAGCGACAAGAAGCCGGTCGGCACCGTCATCTTCGCGCGCGCGCGCCGCGGCGCCGACCCCAAGGAGATCGTCGCCGACACCAAGCATTTCGGCGACCTCGGCCGCGGCGGGGTGCGGCTCCAGGCGGCCCTGTGCGCGCTGGAATTGCTGATGCCGGTGGGAAAGGTGGAGACGGACTAACTACGTCATTCCCGCTTTCGCGGGAATGACGTTTAAGTATCAGGCGGCGGTCTGACTCTCGGCTCCGCCGTCGCCGTAAAGCTCCCTCGCCCGATCCTCGAAGGCCCCGATCATCCTTCTCAGAGCGCGGTCGAACATCTGGCCGGCGAGGCTCTCGAAAATCCGGTTCCTGAAGGCGAAGTCGACGCAGAAATCGATCTCGGTGCCGCCCTCCCCGTCCGGTTTGAACACCCAGCTGTTCTGGAGATATTTGAGCGGGCCCTCGATATATTCGGTGTGGATCCGGGTCGGCCGCTGCTTCTCGACCCGCGAGGTGAAGGTCTCCTTGATCGCCTTGAAGCCGACGACGAGGTCGGCGATCATCAGGGTCTCGCTATCGGAGCGCACCCGGGTCGCCGCCACCCAGGGCAGGAATTCCTGGTAGCGCTTCACGTCCGCGACCAGATCGAACATCTGCTCGGGCGTGTAGGGCATTCGCCGGGTCTCGGTGTGGCGCGGCATTACGTCGTCCCAGCGAAGGCTGGGACCCCAGGGTGTGAAAGATGCCGACGGTCTTCACCCGCCGGGGCCCCAGCCTTCGCTGGGGCGACGAAGAAGCGCGGGCCCATCATCCCCCTCTAACGCCCAACCCCCACCTTCGCTTCCCGCGCCGCCTTCATCTTCGCGAAGTCGTCGCCGGCATGGTAGCTCGACCGCGTCAGCGGCGAGGCGGCGACGAGCAGGAAGCCTTTCGCGCGCGCAATCGCGCCATAGGCGGAAAAGGCTGCGGGGGTGACGAACTCCTCCACCTTTGCGTGCCGCGGGGTCGGCTGGAGATACTGGCCCATGGTCAGGAAATCGACGTCGGCCGAGCGCATGTCGTCCATGACCTGATGCACTTCGAGGCGCTGCTCGCCGAGCCCGACCATGACGCCGGACTTGGTGAAGATGGTCGGGTCCTGCCGCTTGACGCTCTCGAGCAGGCGAAGCGACGCGTAGTAGCGGGCGCCGGGGCGGATGGTGGGATAGAGCCTCGGCACAGTCTCGAGATTGTGGTTGTAGACGTCGGGGCGGGCGGCGACGATCGCCTCAATGGCGCTTTCCGGCTTGTTGCGGAAATCCGGGGTGAGAATCTCGATCGTCGTCGAGGGCGTGTTTCGGCGGAGCGCCTCGATCACCTTGACGAACTGCCTCGCGCCGCCGTCGGGCAGGTCGTCGCGGTCGACCGAGGTGACGACGATGTGGGTGAGGCCCAATACCGCCGCGGCGGTGGCGACATGCTCGGGCTCGAGCGGGTCGACGGCCCGCGGCATGCCCGTCTTGACGTTGCAGAAGGCGCAGGCGCGGGTGCAGGTGTCGCCGAGGATCATTACCGTGGCGTGCTTCTTGGTCCAGCACTCGCCGATATTGGGGCAGGCCGCCTCCTCGCAGACGGTGGCGAGGTTTAGGCTGCGCATCAGCTTCTTCGTCTCGGCGAAGCCGGCGCTGGTCGGCGCCTTGACCCGGATCCAGTCGGGCTTGCGCTGGCGCCCGGGCATCGGCGGCGTCAGGATCGGGTCGGCTTCGCTCATGCCGGCCAGATAGCGATCCGCGCCGGGTCTTGCCACCCCTCCCCTCCTGCGGCTAGCGGCGACCCATGGGCAGCCTCGACACTCTGATCGACGGATACCGCCGCTTCCGCGAGACCGGCTGGGCGCGCGAGCGGGAGCGCTGGTCGGACCTCGCGGAGGGGCAGAGCCCGGAGGTGATGGTGATCGCCTGCTCCGACAGCCGGGTCGACCCCGCCACCATCTTCGACACGCGGCCGGGCGAGATGTTCGTGGTGAGGAACGTCGCGGCTCTCGTGCCGCCCTACCAGCCGGACTCGAACTATCACGGCGTCTCGGCGGCGTTGGAGTTCGCGGTGACCCAGCTCGAGGTCAAGGAAGTGCTGGTCATGGGCCACGGCTTCTGCGGCGGCTGCGCGGCCTCGCTGACCGGCCAGTTCGACGCCGCCCGCGACGGCGAGGGCCATTTCATCGCCCACTGGATCGACCTTCTCGACCCCGCCCGCGACCGGGTGCTGGCGGAGCATGGCGGCGCCACGCTCGACCGCGCCGCCTTCCAGGCGATGGAGATGGAGGGC
>JAXDPB010000075.1:0-4913 GCA_034668585.1 Sphingomonadales bacterium
AGCCGGGCGCCGCGGTTGAGGAGGCTCTGGGTCGAGGCGTCGAGATCGGAGCCGAACTGGGCGAAGGCGGACATCTCGCGATACTGGGCGAGCTCCAGCTAGATCGAGCAGGCGACCTACTTCATCGCCTTGGTCTGGGCGGCCGAGCCGACCCGGCTGACCGAGAGGCCGACGTTGATGGCCGGGCGGATGCCCTGGTAGAAAAGCTCGGTCTCGAGGAAGATCTGGCCGTCGGTGATCGAGATGACGTTGGTCGGGATATAGGCCGACACGTCGCCCGCCTGGGTCTCGATGATCGGCAGAGCGGTCAGCGAGCCGGAGCCGTTGGCTTCGTTCATCTTGGCGGCGCGCTCGAGCAGGCGCGAATGGAGGTAGAAGACGTCGCCCGGATAGGCCTCGCGGCCCGGCGGACGGCGAAGGAGGAGCGACATCTGCCGGTAGGCGACGGCCTGCTTGGAAAGGTCGTCGTAGACGATGACCGCGTGCATCCCGTTGTCGCGGAAATATTCCCCCATCGTGCAGCCGGTATAGGGTGCCAGGAACTGGAGCGGGGCCGGCTCGCTAGCCGTGGCGGCGACGACGATCGAATATTCCATCGCGCCATTCTCTTCGAGCGCGCGGACGATCTGGGCGACGGTCGAGCGCTTCTGGCCGATGGCGACGTAGATGCAGTAGAGCTTCTCGCTCTCCGCGCCCGATTTGTTGATCTCGCGCTGGTTGATGAAGGTATCGAGCGCGACCGCCGACTTGCCGGTCTGGCGGTCGCCGATGATCAGCTCGCGCTGGCCGCGGCCGACCGGGACGAGCGCGTCGAGCGCCTTGAGGCCGGTCTGCACCGGCTCGTGAACCGACTTCCTCGGGATGATTCCCGGCGCCTTGACCTCGACCCGGCGGCGCTCGGTGGACTCGATCGGCCCCTTGCCGTCGATCGGGTTGCCGAGGCCGTCGACGACCCGGCCGAGAAGGCCCTTGCCGACGGGGACGTCGACGATAGTGCCGGTGCGGCGGCAGGTGTCGCCTTCGCGGATGGCGCTGTCGTTGCCGAAGATGACGACGCCGACGTTGTCGGCCTCGAGGTTGAGCGCCATGCCTTTGATGCCGCCGTCGAACTGCACCATCTCGCCGGCCTGGACGTTATCGAGCCCGTAGATTCGCGCGATGCCGTCGCCGACCGACAGCACCGTGCCGACCTCCGACACCTCGGCGTCGGTGCCGAAGCTGGCGATCTGGTCGCGGATGACCTTGGAGATTTCAGCGGCGCGGATGTCCATTTTCAGCCTTTCATCGCCTGCGCGAGACTATTGAGTTTAGTGCGGATGGAGCCGTCGATCATCTGGGAGCCGATCTTGACCACGAGCCCGCCCAGGATGGCGGGATCGACGGTGAGATCGACGGCGACGTCGCGGCCGATTCGGGTCTTGAGGTTCGATTTGAGCGCGGCGACCTGGTCGTCGTCCAGCGGCCGGGCGGAAACCACCTCGGCGGTCGTCTCGCCGCGGTGGAAGGCCGAGAGCAGGTTGAAGAAGCGGATCACCTGCGGAAGCTGGTTAAGCCGCCGGTTCTGGGCCAGCACGCCGAGGAATTTCGAAGTGATCGGATCGAGCTTCATCGCCTCGGCGGTCGCTCCAATCCCCTTCAGCGCATCCTCGCGGCCGACCAGCGGGCTGGTGGTGAGCTCCCGCAGATCGTCGGAATCGCGCAGCGCGTCGCGAAGGGCGGCAAGGCTGGCGCCCACCGCCTCGAGCTGCTTCTCGTCGCGGGCCAGCTCGAACAGGGCGGTCGCGTAGCGCCCCGCCAGACTTGCCTGAATGCCGCCGGAATTCTCCACGCGCGCTCTACTCCCAGATCGGAATTTGACCCATGATAAGAAGCGCGCGCGGGCGCTTCGGATTGGGTCGCGGGCGCCCTAGCAGGGGCTTTGCTGCGATGCAACCGCCCCGGGCAGGGGCGGGAATAGTTTGACAGCAAGCGGCGGGACGCGGGCGGGTCTCGAATCGGCCATTACCACGCCACGACCGGAGCAAAAGAATGACCTACAGGATCGAAGGGCTGGGCCGCGACGCCTATGCGGGGTTGATCGAGCTCGACGACGAGGCGCTCGCCCGGCGCCATGCCTGCCGTGTGACCGCAAACTCGAAGCCGGGCTTCCCCTGCCGGGTCACGCTGGAGGACGCCGAGCCCGGCGAGAGCCTGATCCTGTTCAACCACGTCTCCCACGATGTCCCGACCCCGTTCCGAAGCGCCTATGCGATCTATGTGCGCGAGAGCGCCGGCGCACCCGCCTGCTATGTCGATGAGACCCCGCCGGTCTTCGCCGGCCGCGCCCTAGGGCTTCGCGGCTTCGACGCTCAAGGCATGCTGAGCGGCGCCCTGCTAGCCCTTCCCCGCGAGGCGGACGAGAAGATCCGGGCGCTTTTCGAGCGTCCGGAGATTCAGACGATCCACGCCCATAACGCCGCCGCCGGCTGCTTCGCGGCGAAGATTGTGCGAGACTGAGCCATGGCGACTCTCCTCTCACCCGAACCCTTCGATGACGACTCGGCCTGGCGGGCCGTGCTCCGCCGGGACCGCGCCCTGGACGGCCGCTTCGTCACCGGCGTCCTCACCACCGGAATCTACTGCCGCCCCTCCTGCGCCGCCCGCCATCCCAGGCGCGAGAATGTCCGCTTCTTCGCCTCGGGCGTCGAGGCGGCGAACGCCGGACTGAGGGCCTGCCTCCGATGCAGGCCGGACGAGGTGACCCGCGAGGCGCTGGCCCTGGAGAAGGCGTTCAAGCTCCTCGACGAAGCCGAGACCCCTCCGAGCCTCGACTCGCTGGCCGAGGCCGCCGGCTACTCCCCCTTCCATTTCCACCGCCTCTTCAAGCGCGCCACCGGCCTTACCCCGGCCGCCTATGCCCGCGGCAAGCGGGCCAGGAGCATGATCATGACCCTCGAGACTCAAGGCCGAGTGACCGACGCCATCTACGACGCCGGCTATTCCGGTCCCGGGCGCTTCTATGCCGAGGCCAAGGCGCGGCTCGGAATGACCCCGACCGCCTGGCGGGGCGGCGGCAAGGGCGAGACGATCCGCTGGGCGACGGCCGAAACCTCGCTCGGCCCGATGCTCGTCGCCGCGACGGACAAGGGCATCTGCCGCCTCTCCTTCGACGAGGACGAGGAGTCGCTGCGCCGCCGCTTCCCCCTGGCCCGGATCGAGCCCGGCGGCGCGGCGATGGCCGATCTCGTCGAGCGGACCGTCGCCGCCGTCGAGGCCCCGGACCGCCCCCACGACCTCCCGCTCGACGTTCGCGGCACCGCTTTCCAGGAAGCGGTATGGCGCGAGCTCTCCCGCATCCCGCCGGGAGAGACGCGCAGCTACACCCAGATCGCCGCCGCCGTCGGCCGCCCGGCCGCGGTCCGCGCCGCCGGCTCGGCCAACGGGGCGAACCATGTGGCGGTGCTCATCCCCTGCCACCGGGTCATCCGCGGCGACGGATCGATGGGCGGCTATGCCTACGGCCTCGAACGCAAGGTCGAGCTGCTGAAGCGCGAAGCCGCTGGACGGCAGGAGCGCTAGCTCCGCTCGCGCGACGGGAACATAAATAGAACATTAATCTTGAAAAGTAGGATTTCGTCGGCTTTCGCTGTCCCTTTTGAGGGAGGCAGCCATGGCGGAAGAGCGGGCACAGCGGCAGGACGGGTTCACGGACGAGCGCAAGCGGCTGTTCCTCGCCGCGATCGCGCAAGGCGATTCGGTGCTGGCGGCCTGCGCGCGTGTCGGGGTTTCCAACCGCACCGCCTACAACCACCGCAGGATCGATCCGGACTTCGCCCGCGGCTGGGCGCTCGCCCGCCGCGCCTCCAGGCTGCCGCTCGACCTCCTCGTCTTCATGCGCGCAGTGGACGGGACGGCGGAGACGGTGATCGTCAATGGGGTTGAGCGGCGGGTCACGCGTCCGCCCTCAGACTATCTGCTCGCGAGGCTGCTCGAGGGCGAGAAGCCCGAGCTCTACGGCCGAACCGCCGGCATCCGCGCCCAAGGGAAGCTCAGGAAGCGGCTCAAGCGGCTGGCGGCGCGGATCGAGGCTCTCGAGGCGGAGCGAATGCGAAGCACTCGCAACCCGGATTTCGTGAACTTCGTGAACCGCCCCGAACGGCCTTCCCGCCGCGTCCCGGCGCCCCGCCGCAGAGGGGAGCAGGCCCCCGGCTGGCGCCTGGCGGCCGTCCGAAGGCGCCTCGCGGCCGCGGATAACCGCTCGTGAAGCACACAATAGTGAACTTCGTGCGCCTACAGAAAGGAATAGGGGTCGACGTCCACCGCGACCCTGACGCCGCGGGGCCAGTCGAGCTTGCCGAGCCATTCGCGGATCACGTCCTGGACGTCCAGCGAACGGGCGGCGTGGACGAGCAGGCGCTGGCGGTGGCGGCCCCGAAGCATCGCCAGCGGCGCGGGGGCCGGGCCGAACACCGCCATATTCTCCACCCGCGGCGCGCTTCGCCCGATGAGCCGGGCCGTCTCCGTCGCTTCGGCCAGATCCTCCGAGGAGACGACGATTCCGGCGAGCCGGCCGAAAGGCGGCATCGCCGCCTCGCGCCGCGCCTCGGTCTCGGCCGCGTAGAAGCTTTCGGCGTCGCCGCTCACCAGGGCTTCGATCACCGGCGCCGACGGTTCGTGGGTCTGGACGAGCACCCGGCCCGGCTTCTCTCCCCTCCCCGCCCGGCCGGCGACCTGAGCGATCTGCTGGAAGCTGCGTTCGGCGGCCCGCAGGTCGCCGCCCTGGAGGCCGAGATCGGCGTCGACCACGCCGACCAGGGTGAGGTTGGGGAAATGATAGCCCTTGGTGACGAGCTGGGTGCCGACGACGATGTCGATCTCGCCCGCCTCCATCCGGCCGACGAACTCGGCCGCCTTGGCCGGCGACCAGATCGTGT
>JAXDPB010000076.1:0-33388 GCA_034668585.1 Sphingomonadales bacterium
CCTAAGCCTTCATCATCTCGTCACCCCGGCGAAGGCCGGGGTCCATGCGGGCTCGCCGGATTTCACATCGCAATCGGCATGGATGCCAGCCTTCGCTGGCATGACGTGAGACACCTAAGCCTTCATCATCTCGTCACCCCGGCGAAGGCCGGGGTCCATGCGGGCTCGCCGGATTTCACATCGCAATCGGCATGGATGCCAGCCTTCGCTGGCATGACGTGAGACATCGAAACCTGCGTCCGATGCTCTAGCCGTCGCGAAGCTTCTCGATCTCGCGCTCGAGGCTGTTTTCCTTTTCGACCGTGATCCGCTCGAGCACCGCGATTCGGTCGCGGAGCGCCTGCACTTCCCCCTTGAGGCGGTCATTCTCCGCGGCCGCGGCCACGGGGATTTCGTCGCGGTCGTGCCGGCTCCGACGGCGGCCCCCGCCGAACGCCGAGCGCAGAACGCCGGCGAACATGACGATCGCGACGATGATCACGACCATTTCGTACTGGTTCATGCCCGTATCTCCTGCGAAGCCGGTTTCAGTTGACCGGCCGGTCGCGCAGCCGCTCGATCTCGTCGGCGACGTCGATGCCCTTGTCGGTGACGATTCGCTCCAGCACCCGCATACGCTGTTCGAGCCGCTCGGTATGGGCGGCATATTGCGCCGCCTTCTCCGCCGACTGGTGGGTGACGGCGTCGATCTGCCGCTCCTTGAGCTTCAGATAATGCTTCATCACGCCGGCGAGAATCGCGACGATGGGGATGAGCACCCAGATCCAGCTTCCAACCAATTCTTCCTCCTAATTCTTCGCCAGGCGCAGGGCTTCGATCTCCCGCGTCAGCGCAGGCTCTCGATCTCGCGCGCGGTGCGTTCGGCCGGATCGGTGGCGATCCGCTCGAGCACGCCCATTCGCTCCTCGAGCCTTTTGACCGTGTGCCTCAGAACCTCGTTCTCGTGGCCCAGGCGGGCATTTTCCCGCGCCTCGGCGGCATCGCCGGCGACCGCGGCCGTGAAGCGATGCCGGTTCTGCAGGAACTTGAGGACCTGGACGATGACTCCGGCGGTCGCGAGGATGGCGACGATCGGGATCAGGATTCCGAAATTCATGATCGTACCCCTTGTTGATCGTTCAGCGCAGCTGCTCGATTTCGCGGGCGAGGCGGCTGTTCGAGCTCGTGACATAGGTCTCGACCTCGGCGAGGCGGCGGTCGATCTCCCGGAAGCGGGAGCGGACGTCGCGCACCGTCCGCGCCGGGGAGGCGCGCACGCCCTGCCAGAACTTGGTCTGCTCCGGCGTTTCGTTGGCGATGGCATGCGGCTTGACCGGCGCCAGCCAGGCGGCGACCCAGTAAGCGATGAAGGTCCAGGGAAAGCCGCCGACGAAGGTCAGGACGACCATGCCGATGCGGATGACGGTGACGTCGACGCCGGTATAATCGGCGATCCCCGAGCACACGCCCTTCCACTTCCTGTTTTCCTTATCGAGGTAGAATTTGGTGTGGGGGGCGCTCATCGGCCGATCCTTTCCGCGGCTCGATTGGTGACGATGCGGTCGCCGAGGCCGGCGGTGCGGTCCTCGATGCCGGTGGCCGCGGGATCGCAGGCGATCGCCTGCCAGTTCGGATTCTCGGCGGTCATGATCCGCTCGATCGAGCACATGCGCTCGTCGAGCCGCTGGGCGAGGTCGTAAAGCTCCTCCATCAGCTTCTCGTCGTCGTTGGTCAGGGTCGCCGCCGTTTTCCAGCGGGTGATGTAGTGGAAGACCAGCCACGGCAGCCCGATCACTACGATTGGAACGATGATGATGGCTTCCATGGCCTCAGCCTTCCTTCTTGCCGCCGAGGCGGGCCTTCAGAGCTTCCAGTTCCGCATCGACCTTCTCGGCGTTGCGAAGCTCGGCGATCTCCTCGTCGAGCGTCTTGGGCGGAGCGCCGAGCGCGAGCGCGTCGGCGCGGCCCTCGGCATGATCGGCGCGGCGCTCGAGCACGTCGAAGCGCGAGAAGGCCTCGTCGACCTTGGGCCCGGCATACATTTCGCGAAGCCGGACCCGCTGGTTGGCGCTGTCGAGGCGGCTCTGGATCGCGTTCTGGCGGGTGCGCGCCTCGCGCAGCTTGCCCTGGAGCTTGGCGATGTCGGCCTCGGACGCGCGCAAGGCGTCGTCCAGAACCTCGATCTCGCTCCTCAGGCTGTCGCCCATGTCGGCCGCCTTCTGCTTTTCGACGAGGGCCGCCTTGGCGAGGTCCTCGCGATCCTTGGACAGAGCCAGCTCGGCCTTCTCGGTCCAGCTCTCCTGGAGCTTGTCGAGGCGCGAAATCTGCCGGCGCATCTCCTTCTGGTCGGCGATCGTGCGCGCGGCGCTGGCGCGGACCTCGACCAGGGTCTCCTCCATTTCGAGGATGATCATCCGGATCATCTTCGCGGGATCCTCGGCCTTGTCGAGAAGGTCGGCGAAATTGGCGGCGACGATGTCGCGGGTGCGGGAGAAAATACCCATTCAATCACTCCTTACGCATAAGATTGAAGCAGCGGCCGGAAAGGCGAGGGGGCCAACCTTCCCGTACCGCCGCCCCGCGGGTCAGGCGTAAGCCTGGCCCGAAACCGGTGCCGCCACAAGGCTGACCGGAGCGGTTTCGATCGCCCGGGCCGGCCCGACCGCGGCGGTTACCGCCGTCACGGTCAGAAGCACCGCCGCCACGGTGGAAATCAAAGTCTGCCCCAGCTTGCTCATGTCGATCATGTCTTCCTCCCTGAAATCCGTTCCGCCCTGCGGCGGCATGCCTCATCCTTTACAAGGGTCGTGCCAGTTCTCGGGAGTGGCGGAAAACCGCCATTTTCAGGCTTCAAGCACCTCCGGGCGATGCTTTACTCTTGCCAAAGCATGGGAAATCCTCCCAAACATTGGCCGTGGAACGCAATACCCAATTGGTCGGCCAATCCTCTTCCTTCCTCGACGCGGTCGAGCGGGCGAGCCGGGCCGCGCCGCTCGACCGGCCCGTCCTCGTCATCGGCGAGCGCGGCACCGGCAAGGAGCTGATCGCCGAGCGCCTCCACCATCTCTCCTCGCGCTGGGACGGGCCGCTGGTGGCGATGAACTGCGCCGCCTTGCCCGAGACCCTGATCGAGGCGGAGCTGTTCGGCCACGAGGCGGGCGCCTTCACCGGCGCCACCAAGGCGCGCGCCGGCCGCTTCGAGGAGGCCGACGGCGGCACCCTCTTCCTCGACGAGCTGGCGACGTTGAGCCAGGCGGCGCAGGAGCGGCTGCTTCGAGTCGTCGAATATGGCGAGGTGACCCGGATCGGCGCCTCCCGCCCCGTTACCGTCGACGTTCGAATCGTCGCCGCCACCAACGAGGACCTGCCGCGCCTCGCCGAGCGCAATCGCTTCCGCGCCGATTTGCTCGACCGCCTGTCCTTCGAGGTGGTCACCCTGCCGCCGCTCCGCCACCGAAGCAGCGACATCCCCGTCCTCACCGACCATTTCGCGCGCCGGATGGCGCTCGAGCTCGAATGGCCGAGCTGGCCCGGCTTCAGCAACGGAGCGATGGACAGGCTGCTAAACTATACCTGGCCGGGCAACGTCCGCGAGCTGAGGAACGTCGTCGAGCGCGCCGTCTATCGCTGGGAGGACCATCAGCGGCCGATCGACCGGATCCAGTTCGACCCGTTCGAATCGCCCTGGCGCCCGCAGCCGGCCAACCAGAACGCGCCGGCCGAAATTCTTCCTCCCGCCGCGGCGGCCCCGGGCACTCCGCCGATCAGCGTGTGGGACCCGGAAAGCTGCGCCGATTTCCGCCTCGCCATCGCCGAATATGAGAAAGCGATCCTCGCCGCGGCGCTCGAGAAATGCCGCTGGAACCAGCGCGCGGCGGCGACGGCGCTGAGCCTGAGCTACGATCAGCTCCGCCACGCGATGAAGCGCCACCAGCTCCAGGGCTAGGCCCGTCGACCAAAGCCGAGCGTCCTGCGACGAAGCCGGCCGCCTGTCGTTGGCGTAATGATAACGATTCTGCTACGGTCTTCCGATCACAGGAGGACTCGCCATGCGCAGTAAATTCCTTCTCGCCGCCGCGGCCCTGATCGCCGCCACTCCGGCCGCCGGCGCGGTCACGGTCATCGGCAATTCGTCGGCCCGCAGCTGCTTCGAGGCGGCGGAAGCCCGGACCCCGCCGACGATGAGCGTAATCAGAACCTGCGACGAGGCGCTCAGCCAGGAATCGCTCAGCCATTACGATGTCGTCGCGACCTACGTGAACCGCGGCATCCTCAAGGCCCGCCTCGGCAATGTCGACGATGCGATCCAGGATTACGACGCCGCCCTCAGCCGCAATCCGGACGAGCCCGAGGCCTATCTCAACAAGGGCTTCGCGCTCCTCCACCTCCCCGAGGCGGCGGACCAGGCCAGGCCGATGTTCGACACCGCGATCGAGAAGAAGACCCGGCGGCCCGAGCTCGCTTATTACGGCCGGGCGGTCGCCAACGAGATGACCGGCCAGGTCCGCGCGGCTTATTACGACTATCGCCAGGCCAGCCGCCTCGACCCCAAATGGCGCGAGCCGCAAAACGAGCTTGCGCGGTTCAAGGTGGAGTAGGCCGTCGTCCTCCCTGCCGCGAAGCGGTGGGGAGGGGGTGGAGGGATAGAAGGCGCAGGCATGCGAGGTTCCTGCGAGAACCTGTTGATTTCCGGGCCTTATCCCTCCACCAGGCTCCGCCTGATGCCGTCTCCGACGGGAGGAGTTCATCAACTCTTCAGCCGGTACCCCGTCCTGAAGATCCACGCGACGACGACCAGGCAGGCCAGCAGGAATCCCAGGGTCGCGGCCAGGCTGATCCCCACGGCGACGTCGCCCACCCCGTAGAAGCTCCAGCGAAACCCGCTGATCAGATAGACGACGGGGTTGAACAAGGTCGCCGTCCGCCACGGCTCGGGGAGCATGTCGACCGAGTAGAAGGCGCCGCCGAGAAAGGTCAGGGGAGTCACGATCAGCATCGGCACGAACTGGATCTGCTCGAAATTCTTGCCCCAGATGCCGATGATGAAGCCGAACAGGCTGAAGGTCGACGCGATCAGCACCAGGAAGGCGATCATCCAGACCGGATGGAGGATCTGCATCGGCACGAAGAAGGCGGCGGTGGCGAGGATGACGAGGCCGAGCGCGACCGATTTGGTCGCGGCCGCGCCGACATAGCCGATGACGATCTCGAGCGGCGAGATCGGCGCCGAGAGGATCTCGTAGATCGTGCCCGTGAACTTGGGGAAGAAGATTCCGAACGAGGCGTTGAAGATGCTCTGAGTGAACAGGGACAGCATGATCAGCCCGGGCACGATGAACGCGCCATAGGGCACGTCCTGGACCTGGGTCATGCGCGATCCGATCGCGGCTCCGAACACGACGAAATAGAGCGAGGTGGTGATCACCGGCGTGACCAGGCTCTGCCACAGCGTGCGCAGCGCCCGCGCCATCTCGAAGCGGTAGATCGCCCAGACGCCGTGACGGTTGAAGGCGGGTGCGCTCACCGGTCGTGCACCAGGCTGACGAAAATGTCTTCGAGCGAGCTTTGCCGAGTGTTTAGGTCCTTGAAGGCGAGGCCGATGTCGCGCATCCGGCCGAGCAGCGAGGGGATTCCGGTCCGATCCGCTTGGCCGTCGAAGACGTAGAGCAGCTCGTGGCCGCCGGCGCGAAGCTCGACCTGCCACTCGGCCAGCTCCGGCGGCACCGCGGCGAGCGGTTCGGCCAGCTGCAGGGTCAGCTCCTTCTTGCCGAGCTTCTTCATCAGCTCGGCCTTGCGTTCCACCAGGATCAGCTCGCCGCGCGAGATGACTCCGACCCGGTCGGCCATCTCCTCCGCCTCCTCGATATAATGGGTGGTGAGGATGATGGTGACTCCGCTCTCCCTCAATCGCCGCACCAGAGCCCACATATCGCGCCTCAATTCGACGTCGACGCCCGCGGTCGGTTCGTCGAGAAAGAGGATGTCGGGCTCGTGGCTGAGCGCCTTGGCGATCATCACCCGGCGCTTCATTCCGCCGGACAATTCCATGATCTTCGCCTTGCGCTTGTCCCACAGCGACAGGTCCTTCAGCACCTTCTCGATATGCGCCGGCGAGGGCGGCTTGCCGAACAGGCCGCGGCTGAAGCTCACCGTCGACCAGACGCTCTCGAAGGCGTCGGTGTGAAGCTCCTGAGGAACCAGGCCGATGCGGGTGCGGGCTTCGCGATAGTCGCGGCCGATGTCGTGGCCGTCCACCTCGACCTCGCCCGCGGTGGGGGTGACGATGCCGCAGACGATGCTGATCAGCGTCGTCTTGCCGGCGCCGTTGGGACCGAGCAGGGCGAAGATCTCGCCGCGCGCGATGTCGAGGCTGACGTCCTTCAGCGCCTCGTGGCCGCCTTCATAGCGCTTCGACAGGTGCCGGATGGAAACGACGGGAGGGGTGGGATCGTCAGGCATAGAACTCGGCCATCGTCACTTCACCGTCACCCCAGCGAAGGCTGGGGTCCATGCCGAGTCCGCATGGATGCCAGCCTTCGCTGGCATGACGAAGCTCCGCTCGCAATGATGGCGCCCTGCTCATTGCGACGGCGGCACCGGCGGCTCCTCCTTGCCTTTCTCCAGCACCATGCCGTGCTTCATCAGCATCGGGACGTTGGCGATGGCGAAGAGGAAGGTGGCGGGGAGGAAGCCCCAGAGCTTGAAGCCGATCCAGAAGCTCGTGCTGCTGTTGCGCCACACCGCCTCGTTGACCACCGCCATGACGACGAAGAAGACCGCCCAGTTCCGGGTCAGGAGCTTCCAGCCCCGCTCCGACAGGCCCGGATAGGCGGCGCCGAGCACCATCTTGAGCAGGTTTCGCCCGGTCGCGAGGCCGAAGCCGAGGATGCTCGCGATGAGCACGTAATAGAGGGTCGGCTTCATCTTGATGAAGACGTCGTTGTGAAGCCAGATCGTCACTCCGCCGAGGATCACCACCATGATCCCCGAGAACCAGAGCAAGGGCGAAATATGGCGGTAGCGCAGGTAGGAGATCATCATCGCGACGATCATCGCCGCCATGAAGGCCCCGGTCGCGTAGAAGATCTTGAGCATGTCCGGGACGGGCGCGAAGAAATTGACCAGGAAGAAGACCAGCAACGGCCCGAGGTCGATCAACAGCCGCGCGGCGACCGAGGGCTCTCTTTTTTCCGTTTCTGCCGTCACGCTCACTCTCTTCCCAGTCCCGCGATCGCCCGCGCCGTCTCGCGCGCGTCGAACGGCCTCAGATCGTCGATGCCCTCGCCGATGCCGATCGCGTGGATCGGCAGCCCGAACTGCTCCGCCGCCGCGACCAGGACGCCGCCGCGCGCGGTTCCGTCCAGCTTGGTCATAACGAGCCCGGTAACCCCGGCCACTTCCCGGAACACCTCGATCTGGCTGAGCGCGTTCTGCCCGGTCGTCGCGTCGAGCACCAGCACGACATTGTGCGGCGCCTCCGGGTTCAACCGGCCGAGCACCCGCCTTATCTTGGCGAGCTCGTCCATCAGCACCTTCTTGTTCTGGAGCCGGCCGGCGGTGTCGACGATCAGGGTGTCGATGCCCTCCGCCGTGCCCTTCCTGACCCCGTCGAAGACGATCGCCGAGCTGTCGCCGCCCTCCGGCCCGGAAATGACCGGAACGCCGATTCGGTCGGCCCAGATCTTCAATTGCTCGATCGCCGCCGCCCGGAAGGTGTCTCCCGCCGCGAGCAGCACTCCATAATCCTGCTCGAGCAGCAGATGGCCGAGCTTGGCGATGGTGGTGGTCTTGCCCGAGCCGTTGACTCCGACGACGAGGATCACCTGCGGCCTCGGAAAGGCGTCGATCTGCAGGGGCAGGGCCACCCGCGCGAGGATCTTCTCCAGCTCCTCGGCCACGATCTCGCGCACCGCATATTCGGAAAGGCCCCGCTCGAAGCGCTCGGCGGCCAGCCGGGAGCGGATCTTGCCCGCGGTCGCCGGCCCGAGGTCGGAGGCGATCAGGGCTTCCTCGACCTCGTCGAGCGTTTCTTCGTCCAGCGCCGCCCTGGTGAACAGGCCGGTGAGATTGTCGCCGAGCCGCTCCGAAGTCTTCTTGAACCCGGCCTGCAGCCGGTCGAGCCACGTCGCCTCGCTCATGCGGGGATCCCGGCGAGGGTGTCGGAATCGACGGCTGTGATGAGAGTGTCGACCACCTCCCCGTCACCCCGGCGAAAGCCGGGGCCTTTGAGAGACCCGCCGTGACTTTCCGCCCCGAGGTCCCGGCTTTCGCCGGGATGACGAAGGCGGACCGACGCGAAATTCTCCGCATGGCCCCGGCCGTCTTTCTCCACCAGCACACGCTGCCGCGTCCCGATCAACCCCTGCAGCCAGGCCGCCTTGCGCCGCGCACAAGCCTCGCGCAGCCGCCGTGCCCGCTCCTTGACCACCGCCGGCTCGACCGGCGGCATCCGCGCCGCCGGAGTCCCGCGCTTCGGCGAGAAGGGAAAAATATGGCCCATGACGATGTCGCACTCGTCGATCAGCGCCACGCTGTTCTCGTGCATCGCCTCGGTCTCGGTCGGGAAGCCGGCGATGAGGTCGGCGCCGATCGCCAGCTCCGGCCTTTTCGACTTCAGCCGCGCCACCGTCTCGACCGCCTGCGCCCGGCTGTGCCGGCGCTTCATCCGCTTCAGCACCAGATCGTCGCCCGCCTGGAAGCTCATATGGAGGTGGGGCATGAAGCGCGGCTCGTGGGCGACGATCTCCTCCAGGCGCTCGTCGATCTCGATGCAGTCGAGCGACGAGAGCCGAAGCCGAGGCAGCTCCGGAACGTGCTTCAGGATCCGCTCGACGAGCATCCCCAGCGTCGGCGAGCCGGGAAGGTCCGGCCCGTAGCTCGTGACATCCACTCCGGTCAGCACCACCTCGCGGAAGCCTTGGGCGACGAGCGCCCTGACCCGCTCGACCACCAGGCCCGCCGGCACGCTTCGGCTGTTCCCGCGTCCGTAGGGAATGATGCAGAAGGTGCAGCGATGGTCGCACCCGTTCTGCACCTCGACGAAGGCGCGGGAGCGTTCGGAGAAGCCGGCGACGAGGTGGGGGGCGGTGTCGCGGACGGCGAAGATGTCGGACACCGTCATCCCGGCGAAAGCCGGGATCTCGGAGGGATTGGCCGCGGCGCCTTCACCTCCATGAGGTACCGGCTTTCGCCGGTATGACGAGAGGTCGAACTTCTCCGCATTCCCCACCACCCGAGCCACCTCTGGCATCGAAGCGAACGTCTCCGGCTCGACCTGCGCGGCGCAGCCCGTCACCACCACCCGCGCTTCGGGCCGTGCCCTTTTGGCCCGGCGGATCGCCTGGCGGGTCTGCCGCACCGCCTCGTTGGTGACGGCGCAGCTGTTGACGATGATGAGATCGTCCTCGGCGCCGGCGAGGGCCCGCATCGCCTCGCTCTCGGCGGCGTTGAGGCGGCAGCCGAGGGTGATCACCTCCGCTCCGCTCACAGCGCCACCTCGCCCGCATAGACGTGGGCGGCGGGACCGCTCATCCGGATCGGGCCGCCGGGCGTCCAGTCTATGGTCAGAGCCCCGCCGGGGAGCCGGACCTCGACCGGGCTCGCCGCGAGCTTGAGGCTCAGCGCCGCCACCGCGGCGGCGCAGGCGCCGGTGCCGCAGGCGCGGGTCAGCCCGGCCCCTCGCTCCCAGACCCGCAGGCGGATGGCGCCGTCCTCGATCGAGGCGATGTTGACGTTGACCCGTTCGGGGAAGAGGGGGTCGTTCTCGATCAGCGGCCCGAGCCGCTCGAGGTCCACCGCCTGGGCATCGCCGACGAAGAAGACGACGTGCGGGTTGCCGACATTGACCGCGAAGGGCTCGCGCAGATCTTCCCAGCCGACCGGCATCGCCGCCGGGTTCATCGGGTAGGCGAGCGGGATCTCCTCCCAGCCGAAGCGCGGCATTCCCATGTCGATCGTGGCCGAACTGCCGTTGGCCGAGGCGGAGAGGAGCCCGCCCGCCGTCTCGATGCGCGCGTCGCCGCCGATGAGGAGCGCCACGCAGCGCGCCGCATTGCCGCAGGCCTCGACCTCGCCGCCGTCGCTGTTCCAGATCCGCATCCTGACGTCGGCGACGGCGCTCGGCTCGAGCAGGATCAGCTGGTCGAAGCCGATGCCGGTGCGCCGGTCGGCCAGCGCCCGGGCGCGCTCCGCACTCATCTCCAGCGGCGCCTCGCGCGCGTCGAAGATGGCGAAGTCGTTGCCGAGGCCGTGCATCTTGAGGAAGTGCCGCTTCATCGCGCGGAGCATCTAGGGAGGGGAGGGGGGCAAGTCCACCTCAGCCCTCGCGCAGCGGGCCTTCGGTTTCGATCCGGAGCCACGGGCATTGCCGCTCGACAAACCAGGACACGGACGGCTCGCGGAATCCGGGATCGGCGAAATTGCCGGCCGGTATCGTCACGAGGCCGGGCCGGGCCTCGATCCGGTACCAGGCGGTCGATCCGCAGGTGGGGCAGAAATGATAGTTGCACCAGCGCCCGCCTTCCTCGGCGATTCGAGTCCAGCTGTGCGAGTCTCCGTCGGTCTCGACCTGCTCCTCCTTGTACGTGGCGTTCCACGAGAAGGCGCTGCCGGAGCGCGCCTTGCAGGCGAGACAGTGGCAGACCGAAAGCCGTACGGGCGCACCGCTGGTCCTGGCCTTGAGCGCGCCGCAGCGGCAGCTCGCCGTCCGCTCGTCCATCTCCCTCTCCCTTTTCGCGTCGACAAGGCTATCATAGCGCTTCGAAAGGAGACGTCATGCGCCTTGCACTCGTCGCTCTCGCACTCGCCTTGCCGGTGGCCGGTTCGGCCGAAGCGCCGTCGGCGCGCCCGGCCGCGAAGGTCTCGGCTCCGGCCCGCATCTGCTCCGACGCCATGGGAGTGCGCAACGCCGCCTCGCCGGGCCCGCCTCAGCTCAAGCGCCTCGATGAGCTTCCGCCCGGCAACCTCACCCTGACGGTCGTCAACCGGGTCGGCGACTGCATCGAGCCGGTGGTGGTCGGGCAGCCGTTCGGCGCCGTGGAAGCCGGAAGGGGCCGCTGAGCCCGCGCCGGCGGCGCTGAGCGGCGATGCTGCGAGTCCTCGTCCTCACCAGCCGCTTCCCCGATCGCCTGCGCCCCAATCTCGGAAATTTCGTCGAGCGCCAGACGCTGGAGCTCGCCGCCCGGCCCGGAATCGAGGTGGAGGTGATCGCCCCGATCGGCCGCGCGCCCTTTCCATTCTCCCTGGCAGGCTCGGGCATGCTCGACGGCCTGCCGGAGGAGGAGATGTGGAAGACTCTTCCGGTCCATCGGCCGCGTTTCGCGGCGCTGCCTTATTTTCCGCGACTGCGCCCGGGCGCCCTGGCGCGGCGGCTGCTGCCGCTGGCGAGGTCGATACGGCGGCGCTTTCCGTTCGATATCGTCTCCGCCGAATTTTCCTGGCCCGACGGGCCGGCGGCCGTCGCCCTCGGGCGGGCCCTGGGCGTGGCGGTCGTGATCAAGGCGCGCGGCATGGAGTTCGAGGGTCGTGCCCGGTCGGCCTCGATCCGCCGCCAGCTCGTCGCGGCGGGCGAAGCGGCGCAGGGACTGCTCGCGGTGAGCGAGAGCGTGAAGCGGGCGATGGTCTCGGCGGGCCTCCCGGGGGAGCGGATCGCCGTCCATCGACCCGCCGTGGACTCGAAGCTGTTCCGGCCCGGCGATCGGGAGGCCGCCAAGGCCCGGCTGGGAATATCGGGGCCGCTTCTCCTCGCGGTCGGCAACCTGATTCCGCAAAAGGGACATCGCCTGGCCATCGAGGCGCTGGCGCTGCTCGAAGGCGCCACCCTGATCGTCGCCGGTGCGGGGCCCGAGCGGCGCTCCCTGCTCGCCCGGGCCCGAGATCTCGGCGTCAGCGAAAGGCTGCGCCTGACGGGGTCCGTCCCGCACGATCTGCTGCCGTCGATCTACGCGGCGGCGGACGTGACGGTCCATCCCTCGCGGGTCGAGGGCTTCGGCAACGTCCGTTTGGAATCGCTCGCCTGCGGCACCCCGCTCGTCACCACGTCGGTGGGCGATGGAGCGCTCATCGTGGATCGCCCGGCGGCGGGCCGGATCGTCGAGGCGGATCCGGAGGCGATCGCCGCCGCGGTGCGTGCTCTACTCGCCGATCCTCCGCAGCCCGGAGAGGTTCGAGCCGCGATTCTGGGTTACGGCTGGGGCGTCCAGGCCGAGGCGCTGGAGCTTCATTTGCGCGCGGCCATCGCCGCGCGATCCGCCGCCGCTCGATCGCCGGGTCGTTAGGATTGGGTTCCGCTGCCGTCGACGCTCGTGCTTCCGGCGAATGCCGCCGATCCGCTCGCGATCCGCCGAAATTCCGGTTTCGCCCATGTTTTCGGTGCGGTGCTTGCATCAGGCTTGCGCATTGCGTTTCCCTCGATCGTTGCGGTCGCGGCCATCTGTACCGCAGGCGAGCGAGGCCGTCACCTCCCGCGCGCCCAAAAGACGGACTGCATAGGCTCGCCCTGTGGCGGAGGGCCACTATAGTCGGCCCGTGCTCCGCCTGCTCTCCTTGACCAGCGCCTATCCGGATGCCGAATGGCCCGGCGCCGGCAGCTTCGTGGAGCATCAGCTGCGCGCGCTCTTCGCCCGGCCCGGGGTTGAAGTGGAGGTGGTGGCGCCCGCCGGCCTGCCACCCTTCCCGCTGTCGCTCGCTCCGCGACACCGGCGCGAGCGGGGGCTTCGACCTCTCGATCGGGTGAACGGGCTCACGGTCCATCGTCCCCGCTATCGGATGCTCCCCTTGGGAAGACGCTGGCGCTCGGACTCCATGGCCCGGGCCGCGCATCCGACCCTGAGCGCCATCCGGCGGCGCTTCCCGTTCGATATCATCCAGGCCGAATTCTTCTGGCCGGACGGGCCGGCCGCCATGCGGCTCGCGGAAGCCTTCGGAGTGCCCTTCTCGATCAAGGCCCGAGGAGGCGATTTCGAGCGCCCCGCGGCGGGATACGGCTGGGCGCAAAGGCTGGTGATGGAGGCGGGAGAGAAAGCGGCCTGCCTGCTGGCGGTGAGCGAAACGCTCCGCGCGGCCATGGTCCGCCGCGGCCTGCCCGCCGAACGGATCGCCGTTCACCGGACCGGCCTCGACCGCACTCAGTTCAAGCTTCGCGACCGGGAAGCGGCCAGGACCGCGCTCAGGCTCGACGGCCCGGTGCTTCTGAACGTCGGCAACCTCGTCCCGCGCAAGCGCCAGCGCCTGGCGATAGAGACTCTGGCCTGTCTCGGGGAGGCGATCCTGATCCTCGTCGGAGGCGGTCCCGATCGCTCCGCGCTCGAGCGGCACGCCCGCGATCTTGGGGTCGAGGATCGGGTTCGGTTCATGGGTTCGCTTCCCCAACCGCTCCTCCCCTTCTTCTACGCGGCCGCGGACGTGACCCTTCACACCTCCGAAGTCGAAGGGCTGTCCAACGCCTGGGTGGAGTCGCTGGCGTGCGGCACACCCGTCGTGACCACGGCAGCTGGCGCCGCGAGAGAAATGATCGATCGCCGGGAAGCCGGCTTCGTCGTTCCTCCCGACGCGGCGACGATCGCCGCCGCCATTCGAGCGCTGATCGAACGCCCGCCGGCTCCCGCCGCCGTGGCCGCTTGCGTCGAGGGATTGAGCTGGGACCGCAACGCCGCCGAGCTGGAGGCCCATTTGCGGGCCGCCGTCGGCGCCTAGCCGCGCTTCAGCCGCACCAGCGCCTCGTCGAGCGCCGACAGGAAGCGCGAGCGGTCCGCCTTGGCGAAGGGGGCGGGGCCGCCGCCCGGCCCGTCCATGCCGGCGCGAAGGTCGGCCATGATCGCCCGGGTCGCAACCGCGGCTCCGATCGAGGCGGCGGTGAACGGCCTTCCGTTCGGGCCGATGACGGCCGCGCCCGCCTTGAGGCAGCGGTCGGCGAGGAGGATGTCGCCGGTCACCACCACCGTCCGCGCGCCGGCCCGTTCCGCGATCCAGTCGTCGGCGGCATCGAACTCGGCTCCCACCGTGACCCGCTCGATCAGCGGATGCGCAGGCACCCTGAGATGGGCGTTGCTGACGATCCTGACGGCCGAGCCGTGACGGAAGGCGACCTTGTAGATCTCCTCCTTGACCGGGCAGGCGTCGGCATCGACGAGGATGAGGGGCGGCTCGCTCACTTCCTCACGCGCAGATAGACGAGGCGCCCTTCGCCCCGGTGAAGCACCAGCCGCCCGGGCGCGAGATCGGCCCGCATGTCCTGAAAGTCGAACGTGCCGAGATCGTTCGGGGTCAGCAGGAAGGTGAGGGAATGGGCCCGCCCGACGTCGATCGGGAAGCGGGTCGCGGGAAGGCCGAACATGTGAAGCGACAACTCCACCCAGACGGGAATCCTGCGCTCGTCGGCGGACAGGGCCCAACCATCCTCCTGCGTATAATCCTCGACCGGGTCGCCCTCGGCGAAGCCGACGCGCAGGTCGGTGCCCGCGACGCCGCGTCCGTCGGGCCAGACCACCCGCAGAGCCAGCGGCGCGGCATCGCTGCGGGTGGCCTCGCCCGCCGAGAAGGCGGCCGGCACCGGCCTGGGCTCGGTGGTGAGGAAGATGGAGCCGCCCTCGCGCCGCCACCGGCCCTCCGCCCGCTCGTCGAGAGCCCCGGCGATCAGGCCATAGGAGAAATGGCCGTCGGGCTTGATCAGCAGCTCGGAGACGACGTCCTGCTCGCCGGTGAGTCGGTAATGGCCGGCCGGGCTCGGCCCCTTCGCGGCGGCGTCGGCGCCGGAAAAAGCGAGCAGCAGGCCGATCGTCGCCAAACCCAGGCCGTTGGTCATTTCCGGTCCTCCCCCGACGCCCTATCGGCCTATTTGTCCGGGGCGCGCAATCTTCTAGGCTGGATGCCTGTTGTCCGTCGCAAGGAGCATATATGGCCGATCTCGAGTCCGCGAAGGCGCTCGCCGAAAGGGCGAGCAAGCCCTATCCCAACGACAGCGCCGAATATCGAGCGGCCCGCACCGCCTTGCTCGCCGAGGAGATCGAGCTCAGGCGCCACATCGGGCGAGTCGCCGCTCAACGCCGGGCTTTACCTCCGGGCGGCGAGATCGCGCAGGATTACGAGCTCGGCGACGAACAGGGACGGAGTGTGCGCTTCTCCGACCTGTTCGGCGCCCACGACACGCTGGTCACCTATTTCTGGATGTTCGGCCCGGAGCGCGAGCGGCCCTGTCCGATGTGCACGTCCTTCGTCGGCTCCCTCGACATTCCGGCGCCCGACATCACGCAGCGTGTCGCGCTGGCGGTGATCGGCCGCTCTCCGGTCGAACGCCAGCTCGCTTTCGCCCGCGAGCGCGGCTGGCGGAACCTGCGATTCTACGTCGCCCCGGACGATTTCGCGCGCGACTATCGCGGCCTTGCCCCCAATGGCGACGAATGGGCGTCGTTCGACGTCTGGACGAAAAAGGACGGGATCGTCCGCCATTTCTGGGGCGCCTCGGAATCGAGCGGGACCGCCGATCCCGGCCAGGACGCGCACCTCGCGCCCGATCCCACGCCTTTGTGGAACATCCTCGATCTGACCCCGGGCGGGCGGGGGACGGACTGGTATCCTTCGCTCGCTTACGAGGATTGAGAGGGAGCCGCGTCGGCGCGGTCGAAGAAGATGGTGACTCGCATCCCCTCGCCCGGCGCCGAGCGCACGTCCAGCCGGGCCTTGGCGTTCTGTCGAAGCGACTGGACGATCATCGCGCCCAGCTTGCCGGGCCGGGGCCAGGCGCTGTCCGCCGCGAGGCCGACGCCGTCGTCCGCCACCGTCACCCGGCAGCCGCCCGCCTCGACCAGGCTGTGCAGGGTAACGGTGCCGCCCTCGCGGCCCGGAAAGGCGTGCTTGAGCGCGTTGGTCAGCAATTCGTTGACGACGAGGCCGGTCGGCATGGCGACGTTGACCGAGACCGGCCATGTGTCGACCTTGAGATCGAGCCTGATCCCCTCCGGGGCGTGGGCGCGCATCACCGCCGAGGCGATCTCGCTCAGATAGACGCCGAGATCGATGGTCTCGGCGTCGACGTCGTCGGACAGCGAGCGATAAAGCAAGGCCAGCGCCTCGATCCGCCCGGCCAGCCGGTCGAAACGCGAGCCGGTGGAATCGTCCGGCAGGTTGCGCGCCTCCAGGCGGATGAGCGCGGTGATCATCTGAAGGTTGTTCTTCACCCGGTGCTGCAGCTCGCGCAGCAGGACGTCCTTCTCCTCGATCAGCCGCTCGAGCTCCTGCCGATGCGCCTCGCTGCGTTGCCCCTTCTCCGCCAGGGCCACGAGCCGGAACAGGGGCGTCCCGTCCTCGTCCTCGATGAGGTTGGACCAGGCGTCGACGCTGAGCGTCCGGCCGGCCCGGTCAATGGTGAATACTCCGACATGCTCCTCGCCGGCGGCGACCGCCTCGCCCAGGCCGCGCGGATCGTCGGGTGCCGAAGCGCGCCCGGGGAGCATCGCCCAGGCCCGTCCGACGATCTCGGCCGAGGGCCGGCCCGTCAGCCGTTCGAACTCGATATTGGCATAGACCACGCATTCTCGCGCGCGCAGCTCCGACACCGCGATCGCCACCGGGACATGGTCGAGAAACTGCTTGAACCGCTCGCTCTCCAGCGCATGCGCCAGATCGGGAGTCTCGAGCAGTTGGCCGACCGCCAACGGCTCGTCCTCGACGGCTCCGGTCTCGTCCATTCGGAATGCCCTTCGCTCGTCGTCGGCCAGCGCGGCCGGGCAGGACCGGGATAGCAATTTCGGCCGGGGCAATCTACGCCGTCGCCATGACCGACAAGCTCGATCCCGCGCCGCGGTCGGACGACCTCGGAAAGCCCCGCGCCCGGGAGCTGCGCGAAAGGCCGGGCGGTCCAACGCAGGACGAGCTGCTCGACGAAGCCTTGAAGGAAACCTTCCCGGCCAGCGATCCGACGAGCGTCTATCGGATCGGCTGACGGCGCCCCGCGGGTTTCGCCGGCGGCTGAAGCTTGCCATTCCTTCCCCTCGCCGCTATGCGCCCCACATCCCTCGAGGGATAAGTACAGCGCCTCAGGGGGCGCGCGCTGGCCGGCGAGTTTCGCCCGCCGGCGTTTTTCGCGTTCGGCACGGGCCGTGGAAGGAAGAGCATGTTCGACAGTCTGAGCGACCGCCTCGGCGCCGTCTTCGACCGGCTGCGCGGCCGCGGCGCGCTCACCGAAGCGGACGTTCGCGGAGCGATGCGCGAGGTGCGGATCGCCCTGCTCGAGGCCGACGTCGCTCTGCCCGTGGTTCGCGAGTTCGTCGACAAGGCGACCGAGCAGGCGGTCGGGCAGCAGGTGCTGAGGTCGGTCACTCCGGGGCAGCAGGTCGTCAAGATCGTCCACGACGCGCTCGTCGAGATGCTCGGCGCCGACGCCTCCGAGCTCGAAATCGACGTCACCCCGCCCGCCGTGGTGATGATGGTCGGCCTCCAGGGCTCGGGCAAGACCACGAGCACGGCCAAGATCGCCAAAAGGCTGCGTGAAAAGGGCGGCAAGAAGGTGATGATGGCCTCGCTCGACGTCGCTCGCCCGGCCGCGCAGGAGCAATTGCGCGTGCTCGGCGAGCAGGCCGAGGTCGCGACCCTGCCGGTCGTCGCCGGCCAGCAGCCCGTCGACATCGCCCGCCGCGCCCTCCAGGCCGCCCGCCTCCAGGGCTATGACGTGCTTCTGCTCGACACGGCGGGCCGGCTCCATGTCGATCAGGCGCTGATGGACGAGATGAAGGCGGTCGCCGACGTCTCCAACCCGGCCGAGATCCTGCTCGTCGTCGACGCTTTGACCGGCCAGGACGCGGTCAACGTCGCTTCCAGCTTCTCCGCGCAGGTGCCGCTGACCGGAATCGTCCTTACCCGGCTCGACGGCGACGCCCGCGGCGGCGCGGCCCTGTCGATGCGCGCCGTCACCGGGAGGCCGATCAAGTTCGCCGGCGTCGGCGAGGCGATCGACGCCCTCGAGGCCTTCCACCCCGAGCGCGTCGCCGGCCGGATCCTCGGGATGGGCGACGTCGTCAGCCTGGTCGAGCGAGCCCAGGAGACGATCCAGGTCGAGGAGGCGGAAGCCCTCGCGCGCAAGATGGCCAAGGGCCAGTTCGACCTCGACGACCTGCGCGCCCAGCTCGGCCAGATGCAGCGCATGGGCGGGATCACCGGCCTCGCCGCGATGCTTCCGGGGATGAAGAAGATTTCGGGAGCGATGGAGGCGAGCGGCGTCGACAACAAGGTGCTCGTTCACCTCGACGCGATCATCGGCTCGATGACTCCCAAGGAGCGCAAGCGGCCCGAGCTGTTGAACGCCAAACGCAAGATCAGGGTCGCCAAGGGCTCGGGCCGGACGGTGCAGGAGGTCAACAAGCTCCTCAAGATGCACCAGGACATGGCCGGAATGATGAAGAAGCTCCGCAAGATGGGCGGCCTCGGCAAGCTCGGAGCGATGTTCGGCGGAGGCGGCATGGGCGGCATGGGCGGTCTCGGCGGCCCGGGCGGCGGCGGAGCGGGCGGGATGCCCGGGCTTCCCGGCTCAGGCGCCGCGCCGATGAACCTCCCGCCCGGCTTCGAAAAGTTCATGAAGAAGTGATTTTAACCACTCGTCATTCCAGCGAAAGCTGGAATCCATGCTGAGTCAACATGGACCCCAGCTTTCGCTGGGGTGACGGCTCATCGAAAGGACAAGAAAATGGCAGTTTCAATCCGGCTTTCCCGGGGCGGCGCGAAGAAGCGTCCCTATTACAAGATCGTCGTCGCCGACGCCCGCACCTCGCGCGACGGCAAGTTCATCGAGCGGATCGGCAGCTACAATCCGCTGCTCCCCAAGGACAGCCCGGAAAGGGTGAAGCTCGACGCCGAGCGCGCCCGCCACTGGCTCTCGGTCGGCGCCCAGCCGAGCGACCGGGTCGCCCGCTTCCTCGACGCCGCCGGAGTCCGCGAGCGCGCCGCCCGCAACAACCCGAACAAGGGCGTTCCGGGCGACAAGGCCAAGGAGCGCGCCGAGGAGCGCGCCACCCGCGAGGCCGAAGCCGCCGCCGCCCCGGCCGAGGAAGAGACCCCCGCGGTCGAGGAGGCCCCGGCCGCCGACGAGGTCGTCGCCGAAGAAGCCGCCGCCGAGACCCCGGCCGCCGAGGAGGTCCCGGTCGCTGAGGAAGCTCCGGCGGCTGAAGAGGCCCCGGGCGCTGAAGAGGCTCCTGCGGCTGAAGAGGCTCCCGCCGCCGAAGAGGCCCCCGCTGCCGAGGAAGCTCCGGCTGCCGAGGAAGCTCCGGCTGCCGAGGAGGCTCCCGTCGCCGAGGAGGCTCCCGTCGCCGAGGAGGCTCCCGCTGCTGAGGAAGGTCCCGTTGCCGAGGAGGCTCCGGCCGCCGAGGAGGCTCCGGTTGCGGAGGAATCTCCTGCCGCCGAGAGCGACGCGACTCCCGCCGACGAAGCGACCAATGAGGGCGTTTCGACCAGCGAGCCGGCCGAAGGATCCGACGAAGCCGCTCCCGCCGAGGGCGCCGAAAAGGCCCAATAGTCTTGCCCGACGATCAGGTCGCCCTCGCCGCAATCGCCGGAGCGCACGGCATTGGCGGCGAGGTGCGCCTGAAGCTGTTCGCGGAGAGCGCGGACAGCCTGAAGCGTTACAAGCAGGTGAGGGTAGGGGATCGCCTCCTCACCCTGGCCGCGCTCAAGGGCGACCGCACTCCGATCGCGCGCTTCGCCGAAATCGCCGACCGCAATGCGGCTGAGGCCCTGCGCGGCCAGGTCGTCACCGTCCCCCGCTCGGCCCTGCCGCCGCTGGAGGAGGGCGAATATTATCACGCCGATCTGATCGGACTGCCTTGCGAGACCGAAGCCGGCGAGCCGCTCGGCCATGTCGTCGCGGTCGAGGATTTCGGCGCCGGCGACCTGCTCGAGATCGAAAAGCCGGACGGGCGGCGGACCATGGTGCCGTTCCGAGCCGGGATAGCGGACCTTGTCGCGGGGCGCGTTGTCGCCGACCCGGATTTCCTGGCCTGACGCATCCGTTTCTGCTATGTTCCTTATGGCTCTTTAAACTGTGAATGGCGGAACCGGAACCGATGGCTCCGAAGTTTCAGGAAGGATTTCGGTCTCTAGGGAAGCCGAACTTTATGTAGCTTCCGAACCTTCCGCCGAACCTTTCGCCCGAATCGAACCGCTCAGCGCCTCGCGCTTGATCGGACGCTCGCTGGCCAGATCGTTGCGGATCGTGGTCGCCGCGACCCCGCCTTCGCCCATGGCGTGGCTGATCTGGTCGAGGCCGAGGACGACGTCGCCGGCGGCATAGAGGCCGGGGACGCTGGTGCGCTGGTGGCTGTCGACGAGGATGCAGCCCGTATCCTTCGAAAGATCGGCGTCGACCTGCTGGGCGAGCTCGTTATGGGTGTCGGAGCCGAGCGCGGGATAGACGCTGTCGAACGTGTAATGGCCGTCGGCGGTGTCGACGACGATGCAATCCTCGTGCGCCGCGACCGCCGAGCAGGGGCCGTCGACGGTGCGGATTCCAAATTCCTCGAGCCTCGCTTGGTCCTCGGCGCTCAGATCGTGGGCGGTGTGCGGAGCGATCAACGTGATGTCCCTGGTAAACCCGCGCAGGAACACTGCTTCCGCGACGCCGTGGGAATCGTCGCCGATCACGCCGACCGCCTTGTCGGTCACCTCATAGCCGTCGCAGATCGGGCAATAGCGGATCAGGCCTCGGGCGAGCGCCTCGTCGTGAAGATCCTCGTCCATCGGCGGGCGGCGGTTGGTGACTCCGGTGGCGAGAAGCACCGTCCTGACCGTCACCGAACCCTCGCCCCATTCCGCCCGGAAGCCGCATTCGATCCGGTCGAGGCGGGTGACTCGCGCGGTGACGATCGACGCTCCGTATTTCTGCGCCTGCCCCTTCATCCGGGCGATCAGCTCCTCGCCGGAAATGCCGTCCGGATAGCCGGCATGATTGTGGGTGCAGGGAATGAGGCTCGCCCGGCTCTTGCCAGCGTCGACGACCTTGATCGAGAGGTGGAAGCGGGTGAGATAGATGGCCGCGGTCAGCCCGGCGGGGCCGCCGCCGACGATCAGGCAGTCGAAATCGGGTTCGGTCATGGCGGCGGAGCGCTTTGCATCGAGCGAGGTTCCTTGCACGATCGGCCAAAAAAGTATATACATGAAGTATATACGGAGATCGGATATGAGCAGGGTTAAGGAGGAGCAGGAGGAATATCGCAAGCGCATCGGGCGACTGTCCGGGTCGATGCCATGGCTTAAGACCAAGGAGGTCAAGTCGTTCAGGGCGAAGGTCTTCAAGTCGGGTAATTCGCTGGCCCTGCGGCTCCCCGCCGGCTTGGGCCTGACTGCGGGCATGGAGATGAACTTGCGGGTCGAGAACGGGGAATTTTTCTCGTTCGAATCGGTCGAGCGTCCGAAGCGCAAACTGAACGTGGCCAAATTCTGGGGGAGCGTGCCGGGGCTGAAGCTTATCGCCCCCGAAGACAGGGAGTTCGAGCCGTCGCGACGGCCGTGGGATGATCCCCAATGGCCCGGCTGGGCGGAGGAACCGCGGTGAAATACATGCTTGATGCGAACATCATCATCCTCGCTCTCGGCGGAACCGGCGAGCAGCTCCTGCAGCGGCTCTCGCAATGCGATGAGGACGAAGTGGTGACTTCGTCGGTCGCCTATGCGGAAGTGGCGTTAGGATCCGCTGCGGGCAAGCCGCCTCCGCCCGAGCGACTGCAGTCCTTCGTAGAAGAAGTGCCGGTTCTCGCCTTCGACTTCAAGGCCGCGGACTCCTATGCCTCGCTGCCATTCAAGCGCGGGAGCTTCGACCGCCTGATTGGGGCCCATGCTCTGTCACATGACCTGACGGTGGTGACGGACAACGTCGCCCATTTTGCGGATATTCCCGGCTTGAGAGTCGAGAACTGGGCCACAGCGTGAGCTGGTCGGCGACGCTTCTCACCCTTTACCCGGAGATGTTCCCCGGCCCGCTCGGGATCAGCCTCGCCGGGCGGGCGCTGCAGGAAGGCATTTGGTCGCTCGACACTCTTCAGATCCGCGATTTCGCGACCGACAAGCATCGTTCCGTCGACGACACGCCCGCGGGTGGCGGCGCCGGAATGGTGATGCGGGCGGACGTCCTCGGCGCGGCCGTCGATCATGTTTTGGAGCAGCATCCCGATGCCCCGCTTCTCGCCATGACCCCCCGCGGCCGCCCGCTCACCCAGGCTTTCGTCCGCGAGCTCGCCGCCGGCCCCGGAGTCTCGATCCTGTGCGGCCGGTTCGAGGGCATCGACGAGCGTCTGTTCGAGGCGCGGCCGATCATCCCGGTCTCGGTCGGCGACTATGTGCTGTCGGGCGGCGAGATCGGCGCCTTCGTCCTGCTCGACTCTTGCGTTCGGCTGCTCCCCGGGGTAATGGGCGCGGCCTCCAGCGGAGAGGAAGAGAGCTTCGAGAGCGGGCTTCTCGAATATCCGCATTATACCCGCCCCGTCATATGGGAAGGGCGCACGATCCCTGAAGTGCTGCGATCGGGGGATCATGCGAGGATCGCCGCCTGGCGCGAAGCCATGGCGGCGGCCGACACACGGTCAAGGCGGCCGGACCTGATCGAGCGTCACAGGGACGCTCGAAGGCCACCGCCCTCTGGCGCGCAGCGCGAAGAAGAGAGCGAAGAGAAATGAACCTCATCCAGCAGCTCGAGGCCGAGGCCATCGAGCAGGCGACGCAAGGGCGCCCCATCCCCGAATTCCGCCCCGGCGACACGCTTCGAGTCGGAGTCAAGGTCGTCGAAGGCGAGCGCACCCGGATCCAGAATTTCGAGGGCGTCTGCATCGCCCGCGCCAACCGGGGCCTCGGCTCCTCGTTCACCGTCAGGAAGATCAGCTTCGGCGAGGGCGTCGAGCGAGTCTTCCCGCTCTATTCGCCCAACATCGATTCGATCGACGTGGTCCGCCGCGGCGCCGTCCGCCGCGCCAAGCTCTATTATCTGCGCGGCCGCACCGGCAAGGCCGCCCGAATCGCCGAGCGCCGCGACACCCGTCCGGACAAGGCCGCCGCCGCCGCCGCCAAGGCCGCGACTCCGGAGACGGAAACCGCCGAGGGTTGAACCCGGAGACGGGGAGGGCGGGCGCCTTCTCCGTCATCCCGGGCTGCTACAGCAGAACCTTGCCCTCCGCGATGCTCGAATCCGGGCTGTATTGCGGGGCGGCGAGGCGCGGCCGGGCTCGGACCAGAGGAGCCGCGGCCGCCGGAAGCCCGCTGCGGACGCCCATCACGATCGCTTCCACCGGCGTGCGAGCGCCGACGAGGAGCTCGATCCGAACCCCGTCGCAGCTTCGGCCGAGGCACCTCAGGACGTAATCGTCCCTGGGCCTGGAGCCGCCGAACCGCCTAACCCGGCCGCCGGCTCGGACCGCCAGCAGCCCCGCCTCCGGCTTCGCCCGAAGCAGCACGGTCTCGGCGCCGTTCGTCGCCAGCCGCAGCGTCAGAAGCCGGCCGGCGGCAGTGGCGCGCTGAGCCACGACCTCCACCCGCGGCGGCTCGATCGGCCGGCCGGGCGCGGGCGCCGCCCAGCGCTTCCGACCCGACCAGGGCACCTCGACGCCCCGCTCGAACGCGGTGCCGAAGCCGGCGGGAAGCGGCGCCCCGTCGTTGATCACCAGCCACCGTCCCCGCGCTTCCGCCTGGTCCCAGCCATATTCGATGCCGAAGGCCTGCTTGCGGTTCTCCGAATAAGCCGGCTCGAGCAAGGCGCCGCCCCATCCCAGCACCGCCACCGCGAAGACCGCCGCCAGCGCGCCCTTGCGCGGCAGCCGGACGAGAAGCGGCTTCATCTCGATGACCAGCGGCCACATGATCACAGCCGCAAGCGTCGCGAAGATCCAGCCATTGCCGAGATCGAGCAGGATCTCGCCGAGGTGGAGAAGGGGACCCCAGATCAGGAAGAGCAGCGCCCAGGCGGCGAGGGCGGCCGGCCGCTCCCATCGTCCCGCGACCATCCCCGCGCCCGCGACGAGGGGAGGCGCGAGGAAGTAGATCGCGGTGCCGGGCACGACGAAGCTCAGCCCGGCTCCGGACAGCAGGAAGAGCAGCCAGAAGCCGATCCGAAGGCGGTCCCGGGCGAAGGCCGGAGCGAGCACCAGCAGCGTCGCCACGCAGGCGGCCAGGGCGGCGAGGTACAGCGCCAGCGAGGTCGCCTGCGGATGGGCTCGCCAGAATTCGCCGGCGCGCAGCATGCCGGCGGCTTTCTCGCCGACGAAGCCGAGAATCGCCGCATCGACCAGGCCGACCGCGACGATCGCCGCGGCCGGCAGGGCGCCGCCGCGCCGGCGCCACGCCAGCCAGCCGAACAGGACGAGCAAAGCGGCGAGGAGAGCGAGACCCAGCGCCATCGGCAACACCACCAGCGCCCGGCCCAACAGGTCGACGTAGAGCTTGTCGCCGCCCGCCCTGGGCACGCCGTCGATCGCCAGGCCTGCCGTCGCCGCCAGCGCCTGCTCGCCCATGTGGCGCACGCTTCGCGGGTCGAGCGCCGCCAGCGTGTCGCCGGGGCTGTGGTAGCGAGTCTCGTTGCCGATGACGGCGAAGTTGAGGATCGTCCACGGCCGGTCGCGGAAGACTGAGACGTCGGTGTCGTTGGGGATCAGCCGGTAGAAGTCGGCGCTCGCGCTGTTGGCCGAAGGGCGTTGGGCCGAGCGGGCGAAGGCGGCGATGGCGGCTCCGTTGGGCCGGCTCGTTTCGAACATCAGCGCCGGCCCGGTGACTCCGCGCGCTTCGAGGTTGACGACGGCCTCCACGTCGCGGGCCAGCGGGTTGTGTTCGAGGAACGCGCGGGCGCCGATCAGGCCCGCTTCCTCGCCTTCGTCGAACAGCAGCAGCACGGGGCGCTTCAGAGGCCTGTCCTCGAGCAAAGCCGCGACCTCGAGCATCGCCGCGACGCCGATGCCGTCGTCGGCGGCCCCGGGCCCGACCGGGGTCGAATCGTAATGGGAGACCATCATCACCGGCCGCCCGGACGCCGGCCCGACCCGGGCGAGGACGTTGCGGATTCGAGCGCAGGAAATGGCTCGGCTCTTGGCGGTGCCGTTGCACGCGAAATCGTCGGTGACCACCGGAGTCAGCCCGATCGCCCGAAGCTCCGCGACCAGCCGCTCGCGGACGGAGTCGGCGGCCGCGCTGTCGACCGGATGCGGCCGCTCGTCGCCGAGGATTCGCCGCAGACGGCCCAGCGCCCGGTGGGTGTCGAAATGGCCGGACGCCACCCTATCCGGCACCTCGGGCGGCGCGATCAGAGCGCCCTTGAACCAGAAGGCGGTCATCAACAGCAGCAGCAGCGCCGCGACTATCCCGGTGCGTCTCATCTTGTCCCCCGTCCCCGCATCGCCATATCGCTTTCGCCGGGCCGGTGCGATAGCAGGCGTTCGGCTTCAAGCTGGAGTTTCAGGTCATGGGTTATCGGGTGGTCGTCGTCGGCGCGACCGGCAATGTCGGGCGCGAGATGCTGAACATCCTCGCCGAGCGCCAATTCCCCTTGGATGAGATCGCCGCCGTCGCCTCGCCGCGCTCGACCGGCGACATCATCGATTTCGGCGACAGCGGCACCGAGCTCAAGGTCCGCAACATCGAGCATTTCGACTTCGCGGGCTGGGACATGGCCCTGTTCGCGGCGGGCTCGGCCGTATCCCGGGAATATGCCTCCAAGTGCGCCGCGGCGGGCTGCACCGTGATCGACAACAGCTCGCTCTACCGAATGGACCCCGACGTTCCGCTGATCGTGCCGGAGGTGAACGCGCACGCGATCGACGGCTATCGCCGCAAGAACATCATCGCCAACCCCAATTGCTCAACCGCTCAGATGGTGGTGGCCCTCAAGCCCCTGCACGACGCTGCCACGATCAGGCGGGTGGTGGTCTCGACCTACCAGTCGGTCTCCGGCGCCGGCAAGAAGGGGATGGACGAGCTGTTCGAGCAGAGCCGCAACATCTTCGTCGGCGACTCCAACGAGCCGGCCGTCTTCACCAAGCAGATCGCCTTCAACGTCATCCCCCATATCGACGAGTTCCTCGACGACGGCTCGACCAAGGAGGAATGGAAGATGGTGGTCGAGACCAAGAAGATCCTCGACCCGAAGATCAAGGTGACCGCGACCTGCGTCCGGGTGCCGGTCTTCGTCGGCCATTCCGAATCGATCAACGTCGAATTCGAGCGCGAGATTTCCGCAAAGGAGGCGCAGGCCATCCTGCGCGAGGCGCCCGGGGTGATGCTCGTCGACAAGCGCGAGGACGGCGGATACGTAACCCCGGTCGAGGCGGTCGGCGAATATGCCACCTACGTCAGTCGGGTGCGCGAGGATCCTACGGTGGAGAACGGCCTCAACCTGTGGTGCGTCTCGGACAATCTGCGAAAGGGCGCGGCGCTGAACGCGGTCCAGATCGCGGAGCTGCTCGGCCGCAAGCACCTCCAGAAGGCGGCATAGCCTCGTCATTGCGAGCGGAGCGAAGCAATCCAGCTACGACGCTCGACCGAAACTGGATTGCTTCGTCGCTTCGCTCCTCGCAATGACGTCTGGGGAGGCGAAGATGGTCGATGAAATGACCGGCGGCTGCGCCTGCGGGCGGGTCCGTTACACGGCGCGGGTCGAGAATGACGAGGCTTATCTCTGCCACTGCCGGATGTGCCAGCGCGCCATCGGCACCGTCTCGATCGCGTTCAAGAACATGAAGAAGACGGACGTCGCGTGGGAGTCCGAGCCCGACTGGTACGTCTCCTCGCCGATCGCCCACCGCCCTTATTGCCGCGACTGCGGAACGTCGCTCGGCTTCGCTTTCCCGGACAGCGAGAATATGGACCTCACCATCGGCTCCTTCGACGATCCCTCGCGGTTCAGGCCCAGGCACCATTTCGGCGCGGAGAGCCTTCACCGCGCCTGGATCAACACCGAAGGCCTCCCGGAATATCGCACCGATGAATACAAACCCCTCGTCGACCGCTGGATCGCCGCCACCGGGAAGATGCCGGAATAGCCCGTCATTGCGAGGAGCGAAGCGACGCGGCAATCCAGCGGACGTCCGAAGCCGTACTGGATTGCTTCGCTTCGCTCGCAATGACGGTTGAGGACGACCTTATGCCGGACACGCAGCCTACCACCCAAAGCTTCAACGTATCCGACGGCGCCAGCCTGGTCTGGCACGAGCTGGGCGAGGGGAGGCCGGTCGTCCTCCTTCACGGCCTGTTCTCCAATGCGGAGACGAACTGGATCCGCTTCGGCCACGCCGCCCAAATCGCCTCGCGCGGCTTTCGCGTCGTCATGCCGGACCTTCGCGGGCACGGGAAAAGCGCGGCGCCGCACGACCAAGCTTCCTACCCGCCGGACATCCTCGCCCGCGACGGGCTCGAGCTGATCGCGCATCTCGGCCTCGCCGACTACGACCTCGGCGGCTATTCGCTCGGAGCGCGAACCGCGGTGCGGATGGTGATCCTGGGCGCGCAGCCGCGGCGGCTGATCGTCAGCGGCATGGGGCTCAGGGGCTTGCTCCGCACCGGCAGCCGCTCCGGTCATTTCCGCAAGGTGCTGACCGGCATGGGCACTCACCCGCGGGGCTCGAACGAATGGCTCGCCGAGGCCTTCCTGAAGACCACCGGCGGCGATCCCCAGGCGCTGCTGCCTCTGCTCGGCAGCTTCGTCGATTCGAGCGAGGCGGAGCTGCGAGCGATCACGGTGCCGACTCTGGTTCTGTCGGGCACAGAGGATCAGGACAACGGCCCCGCCCACGAGCTCGCCGAGCTGCTTCCCGACGCCCGCTTCGTGGAGGTCCCGGGCAATCACATGAGCGCGGTGACGAAGTCGGATCTGGGCCGCGAAATCGCCGATTTTCTCGACGCTTGACCCTCCAAAAGGGGAGGCGCAATAGCCGCGGCGACCAGACCAGAAACGAGGATGTCCGTGCCATGAAAGCCAGTGTCTCCGCTCTCGCCCTCGCCATCTGCCTCACCGCCTGCACCACCGCCTCGGCCGACACCTCCGCCGAGACGGCCTCCGCGATCCCGGCGGCAGCGCCGGCGAGCTCGGCGCCGACCGTCGACGAGGCCCGCGCCTTCGTCGCCCAGGCCGAGAAGGAGCTGGGCGAATTCTCGCTGATCAACAATCGCGCCCAGTGGGTGAACAACACCCATATCACCGACGACACCGATGCGATCGCCGCCTATTTCGGAACGATCGGCACCCAGATGTCGGTCAAATATGCCGTCGGCGCGGCGCGGTTCAACAACGTCGCCGGGCTCGATTACGACACTCGCCGCAAGCTCGACATATTGCGCGGCGGCCTCGTCCTGCCGGCGCCGACGACGCCTGGCGCCGCCGCGGAGCTCAACACGATCGCGACTCGGCTCAACTCGACCTACGGCAAGGGCAAGGGCACGCTTCACGGCCAGCCCATGTCGGGCAACGACCTCGAAGAGAAGATGGGGACGAGCCGCAATCCCGAGGAACTGAAGGAGATGTGGACGAGCTGGCACACCAATGTCGGCCGGCCGATGCGCGCCGATTATGCCCGCCTCGTCGAGATCGCCAACCAGGGCGCCAAGGAGCTCGGCTATGCCGACACCGGCGCGATGTGGCGCTCGCAATATGACATGTCCGCCGACGAGTTCGCCGCTCTGACCGACAAGCTGTGGGGCGAGGTCAAGCCGCTCTACGACGAGCTCCACTGCTACACCCGCGCCAAGCTCAATCAGAAATACGGCAATGCGGTGCAGCCGGCGACCGGTCCGATCCGCGCCGATCTGCTCGGCAACATGTGGGCCCAGGAATGGGGCAATATCTACGACGTGGTGGCGCCCAAGGGCTCGGGCGATATCGGCTACGACCTCACCGACCTGCTCGCCGCCAAGAAATACGATCCGATCAAGATGGTGAAGACGGGCGAGGGCTTCTACACCTCGCTGGGCTTCCCGACGCTCCCGCAGAGCTTCTGGGAGCGCTCGCAGATCACCCGCCCGCGCGACCGCGAGGTCATCTGCCACGCCTCGGCCTGGGACGTCGACAATAAGGACGATCTGCGCATCAAGATGTGCACCAAGGTCAATGCCGACGATTTCGTCACCATCCACCACGAGCTCGGCCACAATTTCTACCAGCGCGCTTATGCGGGCCGGCCCTTGCTCTATCAGAACGGGGCCAATGACGGTTTCCACGAGGCGATCGGGGACTTCGTCGCTTTGTCGGTGACTCCGGATTACCTCGTCGACCTCCAGCTGCTGCCGGAATCGAAGGTGCCGCCGGCGAGCAAGGATATCGGACTTCTGCTCAGGCAGGCGATGGACAAGGTCGCCTTCCTTCCGTTCGGCCTGCTCGTCGACAAATGGCGCTGGGGCGTGTTCAGCGGCCAGATCCCGACCGGCGGCTACAACCAGGCCTGGAACGACCTTCGCCTCCAATATCAGGGGATCACCCCGCCGGTGGCCCGTACCGAGGCCGATTTCGACCCGGGCGCGAAATATCACATCCCGGGCAACACGCCTTACGCCCGCTACTTCCTCGCCCGAATCCTCCAGTTCCAATTCTACCAGGCGGCGTGCAAGCAGGCGGGCTGGACCGGCCCGCTCCACCGCTGCAATTTCCGCGGCAACAAGGAGGTCGGCCAGCGGCTGAACGCGATGCTGGCGATGGGCGCCTCCAGGCCCTGGCCCGACGCGCTGGAGGCGTTCACCGGCAGCCGGGAAATGTCGGGCGCGGCTCTGCTCGAATATTTCCGGCCGCTGCAGGCCTGGCTCGAGGAGCAGAACAAGGGCCGGCGCTGCGGCTGGCAGGCCTGACCTCGGCGTCGTCCGGTGGCGTGGGTCGGAGGGAGGGCGGCGGAATCTCCCTGCCGCCGCCCTCCAGCTCCACGCCCCGGCGGGAGCGGGCTAGATCACCTCGTCGACCGTCAGCGCCGTGAACTGGGCGCTCGTGTAGCTGTAGCCGTTGATGATGAGCCGGTCGGTGGCGGTGCTCAGAGTGACCGTCTGGTCGAAGCTCCCCGATGTGCTCAGGGTAATGATGTCGCCTCCGCCATTGATGAAAACGGTCCCGCCCAAACCGCCGATCGCGGCGAGGGTGCCCCGCACCCGCAACTGGGTGCCGATCGGGTAGGTCGTCGGCAGGACGATCTGGGCGTAGGGCGCCGGGCCGTTGTCCTGCATCTCGATCATCTGCGGGGCGAAGCGGCGCACGAGGACGATCGCGGGATCGGGGAAAGTGAACAGACGATTGTCGGCAAAGGCCGGCGTAACGGCGGTGATTGCGACAAGGGCGGCGGCGATGCCGAGCCCTGTTCCACGTAGACGGCGCATTGACCTTCTCCTGAAGAGGCGGACCAAGCAAAAACGCTTCCTCCCGCGTCAAGAAGGCTAGTCCCGCGACCGTCGACAGGCAACAGCATCGGCCTGCTCTTCCACCCCGGGCATGTTGTTGACTTCAAATGTTAGCTCGAAGAGTCGGCCTCTTCTTCATCCGATTCGGACTTTGTTTACGGGCCACGGCCGACGGAGAGCAATTCGCAGGCGAGCCAAGGTCCGAATTAGGAACGGATCAGCTCGGATGCCCCTCGGCCTCGTTCGCGCCCGCCTCGGGAACGGTCGTGAGGTCCGGCGTCTGCTGGCAGGCCGCCGCCGCTTCGGTGGCGGTGATCGCGTTGGCGAGGACCTGGTTGACCGGCCTGCCTTCACGGGCACCGTTGCGCCGGGCGAGAGCGCGCGCCCCGAGCACCGCCCCGGCCGCCGCCGCCGCGGCCCCGCCGGCGATGGCCGCCGCGGTGAGCGGGCTTCGCTTGATGTCCTCGGCGAGCTTCAGGGCCGCTGACTTGCCGGCCCGATTGCCGGATGGATTGGATTTGCCAGGCATTGCGACTTTTCCCCGCATTCACAGTCGAACCCGGGGTTTAGAACGCGCTTGCGAGGCAGCTGTTGCCTCGGATCGACAAAGAATGGCGCGGCCCGCGGCGCGCTACAGCCGTTCCATCAGATAATCGGCGCTGCTGACGTTGAAGGCGCCGGGCTCCTCGACGTTGAGCTGCTCGACGACTCCGTCGTTGACGATCGCCGACCAGCGCGAGCCGCGCTCGCCGAGGCCGAACTTCGAGCCGTCCATGGTCAGGCCGAGCGCCCGGGCGAAATCGCCGTTGCCGTCGGCCAGCATCGTCACCTTGCCGACCGCGCCGGCGGACTCGGCCCAGGCCTGAAGAACGAAGGCGTCGTTGACGGCCACGCAGGCCACTTCGTCGACACCCTTGCCCTTGAGCTCGTCGGCCCGCTCGACGAAGCCGGGCAGATGGCGCGCCGAGCAGGTCGGGGTGAAGGCGCCGGGGACCGAGAAGAGCGCAACGCGGCGGCCCCGGAAATATTCCTCGCTGTCGAGGGGCTGGGGACCCTCGGCGCTGGCCTTGACCAGATTGGCCTTGGGAAGGCGCTCGCCCACGCTGATGCTCATCTCGGCTTCCTTTCGCTTCGTCGGTAAGAACGGCGCCGCCCTAGCAGCGCCCAACGTCCCCGCCTATAGCTTGCGGCAATGGACCAGGCGCCTTTCCTTTCCGGGCAGCTCCTCCTCGCCATGCCCGGCATCGGCGATCCGCGCTTCGAGAAAGCGGTCATCGCGATGTGCGTCCATGACGGGAACGGCGCCCTCGGCATCGGCCTCGGCCGGATCGTGCCGAGGATCAGCTTTCACGATCTGCTCGGCCAGCTCGAGATCGAACCGGGCAAGGCCCCGGACGTCCCCATCCACGCCGGCGGGCCGGTCCAGCCGCAGCGCGGCTTCATCCTCCACACGCCCGACTGGGGTGGAGAGGAGAGCATCCAGGTCGGCGAGCGCTGGACGCTCACCGCGACCCTCGACATCCTGCGCGCCATCGCCGAGGGCCGCGGGCCCAGCCGCTGGCTGGCCGCGCTCGGCTATGCCGGGTGGCAGAGCGGGCAATTGGAGGAGGAATTGCGCGGCAACGGCTGGTTCGCCACCCCGGGGGAGGACGAGCTCCTCTACGAATGCGACGTCGACAATCGCTGGGCCGCCGCCTTCCGCAGCGCCGGGGTCGACACCCGCATGCTGACGGCGGATTTCGGGACGGCATAAACCCTTGTGACGGGGGCGTTAACCAGCTCCCGTCACGCTTCGCCAATCGAGTCGTGAAACCCTCTATCCTCGCGGACTCGCATGGCGCGGTCCGCCTGTGTGGATGGGGACGGGTCATGAACAAGGGAGCTTTGAGAGGTACGCTCGGCCTGGCGGCGGCGGCTTTGGTTTGGGCGCAGCCGGCTTCGGCGACGATGTCGTGCTGGGACGAGCATGACACGGCGGCGGCGAAGATTCGAGACCTGCAGTCGCGGCTGATGGTGGCGACCCTGCGCTGCCGGGCGATCGGAATCGACGTTCTGACCGCCTATAACGATTTCGTACGGATCAACCGGTCGACCCTGCAGGAGGCGAACGGAGTCATCAAGGCTCGGTTCGACCAGGGCTATGGCCCCGAGGGACCGCGCTTCTACGACAGCTTCACCACCGCCATGGCCAACCAATATGGCGGCGACGCGACCAGCGGCGAAGTGTGCGACGAGACCGCCGCGATCGCCGCGGAGGCCGCGCTGGCGGAAGGGGATGTCGGCCGGCTCGTCGATCTCGCCGATCGCACGGGACGTTCGCCGGAGCTTCCCGGCGGAGTCTGCCCGGTGACCTTGACGGCGCGCTGATTCCGTCACCCCGGCGAAAGCCGGGGCCTCGTCGAGAGGAGGCGCCATGCCTTTCACCCGCGGGGGTCCCGGCTTCCGCCGGGATGACGGGAGGCCACATATAAAGATATCTTTATATTTGCATCCGGGGACGGCTGCGGCTAGAGGCTTGCCACGACCGCCCCCCTTGCCGGCGGTCTTTTCTTTGCGACAGGAGACCGTACGTGGCGACCCAGGCCCAGACCCGTTTTGACGATTATGTGATCCGCGACATCGGCCTAGCCGCCTACGGCCGCAAGGAAATCGAGATCGCCGAAACCGAGATGCCGGGCCTGATGGCGCTTCGCGAGGAGTTCGGAGCGGCCAGGCCGCTCACCGGCGCCCGCATCACCGGCTCGCTTCACATGACCATCCAGACGGCGGTGCTGATCGAGACTCTGACCGCGCTCGGCGCCAAGGTCCGCTGGGCCTCGTGCAACATCTTCTCGACCCAGGACCATGCCGCCGCCGCCATCGCCGCGTCGGGCGTTCCGGTCTTCGCCGTCAAGGGCGAGACGCTCGAGGAATATTGGGACTATGTCGAGCGCATCTTCGACTGGGGCAATGGCGAAACCTGCAATATGATCCTCGACGACGGCGGCGACGCCACCATGTTCGCTCTGTGGGGCGCGCGCATCGAGGCCGGAGAGGAATTCCCGGCGCCGACCAACGAGGAGGAGGAGGTCTTCCAGGCCACCGTCCGCCG
>JAXDPB010000077.1:0-16542 GCA_034668585.1 Sphingomonadales bacterium
GTGACGGTGAACGCGATCGCGCCCGGCTATATCGACACCGAGATGGTGGCGGCGGTGCCCGAGGAGGTGCTCGCCAAGATCGTCGCCCGCATCCCGGTCGGCCGCCTCGGCAAGGCCGAGGAGATCGCTCGGGGGGTGGTGTTCCTGTGCGGCGAGGAGGCCGGCTTCATCACCGGCTCGACGCTCAGCATCAACGGCGGCCAGCATATGTACTGATCCCGTCACCCCGGCGAAGGCCGGGGTCCATGCGGCGTTGGTGCGGGCTCGCAGTCGGCGTGGATGCAAGCCTTCGCTGGAATGACGGAGGTGGGGATGGCCGGTCCTGTAAAGCGCTCGATGATGATCGCGGGTCACTCGACCTCGATCAGCCTAGAGCCCGTCTTCTGGGACGCGCTGCGCGAGGCGGCCGAGGCCGAGGGCATTCCGCTGAGCGCGCTCGTCTCGCGACTCGACGCGGAACGGATCGAGGCGCCCGATCCGCCCAATCTCGCCAGCGCCCTCCGAGTCTGGCTGTTCGAGCGCGCCCGCGCTTAGAGCGGGGTACGCATACCCGAATCGTCACGACGCCCGATGTCTCACGTCATGCCAGCGAAGGCTGGCATCCATGCCGACCGCGATGTGGAATCCGGCAAGCCCGAATGGACCCCAGCCTTCGCCGGGGTGACGAAATAGCGCAGGCTTAGCGTCCGATGCTAGCGCCCGAGAAGCACCCGCGCCTGGGTCGCGATCTGGGCGAGCATCGGGGCGGTGGTGACCGGGGCGTTGCGGACCCGCTCGACCACCCGGCGGAACTGGTCGATTCGGGGGCCCTGGGCGGCGACCCATTGGTCGACCGCCTCGGTCGGGTCGCTGCCGCGCTTCCGGTGGAGGAAGTCGAGGCGAAGCTGCTCGAAGTCGCGGGCGAGGCCGGCGGTCAGCAGCCGTTCCCACTGGTCGCGGGCCTGGAAGCGGTTGGCGGCGCCCTGAGCCCAGTCGAGGCCGAGCGCCTCGCCCAGCCTGGTATAGGCGTTGGTGAGGCCGATCACGTCGACGCCGAGCCGCTTGCTCAAGGCGGCGATGCCGACGCCGCCGTTCAGCTCGAACAGCCGGACGATCTTGCGGGCGATTTCATCGGGCGCGCCGAGCTCGGTCAGGCGCCGGCGGCGTTCCGTGGCCTCGCTCGCCACCTCGCGGCGGAGCAGGCCCTCGACCGCCTCGTCGAGCGAGTCGAGGCCGGGGGCGAGATTGTCGACCAACTCGGCGAGCTTGGTCGTCGCCGAGGTGTTCCTGAGGATGTCGGCCATGTGGAGCTGAAGCGCCTGGCTGGCCTGGTCGAACAATTCGAGGCGCAGCTGCTCGGACAGATCGGCGGTGTCGAGCCGCTCCCAGAAGTCGCGCATCCCGAACAGCCGTTCGGCCGCGACGAAGGCGGCGGCGACCTGGCCGAACGAGGCGCCTTCCTCCTCGGCCAAAGCGAAGGGCGCGGTGATGCCGAGGCGGTTGACGAGGCGGTTGGCGATCTTGGTGGCGATGATCTCGCGGCGAAGGCGATGCTGGAGGATGGCGTCGCCCTGGCGCTTTTGCATCGTCTCCGGGAAGGCGGCGCACAGCTCGGGCGTCAGAGTCGGATCCTCGGTAATCTTGCCGGCCTCGAGCGCGGCCTGGAGCGCCATCTTCGAGGTGGAAAGGAGGATGGCGAGCTCGGGACGGGTCAGGCCGCGATTCTCCTGGGCGCGGCGCATCAATTCCTCGTTCGATTCGAGGCCCTCGACGGCGCGGTTGAGGCGGCCGCCTTCCTCCAGCATCTCCATCGCCCTGAGCAGGGGCGGCAGACCCGCCGCGCCGCTGCGCTCGGCGATCGAGAGGGCCAGGGTCTGCAGCCGATTGTCCTCGAGAACGATCTCGGCGACCTCGTCGGTCATCTCGGCGAGCAGGGCGTTGCGGTCCTCGAGCGCCAGCCGGCCTTCGGCCATCTCGCGGTTGAGCGGGATCTTGATGTTGACCTCATTGTCCGAGCAATCGACGCCGGCGCTATTGTCGATGAAGTCGGTGTTGATGCGCCCGCCGACGCTCGCGAACTCGATTCGTCCGGCCTGGGTGATGGCGAGGTTGGCGCCTTCGCCCAGCGCTTTGCAGCGAAGCTCGCCGCCATTGACCCGGATCGCGTCGTTGGCCGGGTCGCCGACCTCGGCGTTGCTCTCGGTCCTGGCCTTTATGTAGGTGCCGATGCCGCCGAACCAGAGCAGGTCGACCGGCGCCGCCAGGATGGCGGTGAGGAGGGTGGCGGGATCGGTTTCCTCCGCCTCGAGGCCGAGCAGCGCCCGGACCTCGGGCGAAAGCGGGATCGCTTTCTGGCTGCGAGGGAAGACGCCGCCGCCCTTCGAGATCAATTTGCGGTCATAATCGTCCCAGCTCGAGCGCGGCAGCCCGAACAGACGATTGCGCTCGTCCCAGCCCTTGGCCGGATCGGGATCGGGATCGAGGAAGATGTGGCGGTGGTCGAAGGCGGCGACGAGCTTGATCGACTTCGACAGAAGCATGCCGTTGCCGAACACGTCGCCCGACATGTCGCCGACTCCGGCGACCCGGATCGGCTGCGACTGGACGTCGATTCCGAGCTCGCGGAAGTGGCGCTGGACCGAGATCCAGGCGCCCTTGGCGGTGATCCCCATCGCCTTGTGGTCGTAGCCGTAGCTTCCCCCGGACGCGAAGGCGTCGCCGAGCCAGAAGCCTCGCTCGGTCGCGATCGCGTTGGCGATGTCGGAGAAGGTCGCGGTTCCCTTGTCGGCGGCAACGACGAAATAGGGGTCGTCGCCGTCGCGGACGACGAGGCCGTCCGGATGCACGATCTTGTTCCTGACGATATTGTCCGTGACCGACAGCAAGGCGCGGATGAAGATTCGGTAGCTCTCGGTGCCTTCGGCGAGCCAGGCGTCGCGGTCGGAGACCGGCGGCAGCTGCTTGGGATAGAAGCCTCCCTTCGCGCCGGTCGGAACGATCACCGCATTCTTGACCAGCTGAGCCTTCATCAGGCCCAGAATCTCGGTGCGGAAGTCGTCGCGCCGGTCGGACCAGCGCAGGCCGCCGCGGGCGATCGGGCCGCCGCGCAGGTGAATGCCCTCGACGCGCGGGCTGTAGACCCAGATTTCGCGCCAGGGGAGCGGTTGCGGAAGGTTCGGCACCTTCGCGCTGTCGAGCTTGAAGGCGAGCGCCTCGCGGGCGGCGGGGGTGAAGGCGTTGGTGCGCAAGGTGGCGGCGACGACGCCGTGAAGGAGCCTGAGGATCCGGTCCTCGTCGATCGCCGCGACCCGGGAAAGCCCCTCGCGTATCACCCGGTCGGCCGCCTCCGCCGAATCCTCGCGCACATCGTCCTGCCTGGGGTCGTGGAGCGCGTCGAACAGCGCGATCAGCCCGTGGGCGACCTCGGGAGCGCGGCGAAGCGCCTCGACCACGGTCACCATCGAGTAGGACAGGCCGCCCTGGCGCAGATAACGGAACCAGGCCCGGAAGAGGACGACGTCGCGCGGCGCCAGGGCGGCGGCGACGAGCAACTGGTTGAACGGGTCGTTCTCGGCTCGCCCCTCGAGCACTTCGGCGATGGCGCGTTCGACCAGCTCGGCGCGATCGAGCACGTGCGCCGCCTCGCCGGAGCGGACCTCGAGCAGGAATTCGTGGACGTAGCCCAGCCGGCCCTCGTCGAGCGCGGTCGGATGCTCCTCGAGGACCCGGAAGCCGAAATTCTCGAACACCGGCACGGCGTCCGAAAGCGGGATGATCTCGGCGAGGCGATAGGTGTTGAGCCTGAGCCGCTTCGGCTCGTCCTCGGCCTGACGGTAGAGCCTGGCGTCGCGCTGGGCGGCGCTGTCCAGGGCGCAGATGCGCAATATGTCCTGCGCCGCCTCGGCCGGCGGGACGGCGATCCGGTACGCCTCGGGGAAATCGTCGAGATAGGACAAAGCGAGGCGGGTGGCGCGCTGCGGGCCGACCAGCTCGCCAAGCGCCTCCTCGACCGAAGGCTCCCAGCCGCGGACCATCTCGTCGAGACGGCGGTCGAGGGCGACGACGTCGGGGGTCGGAGTCTCGGGCCCGACGTAGAGCGTGTAGCGGATGAGGGCGAGGTCGCCGTCGCCCAATTCGACCGACCAGTTGGAAATTCGGCCCTGCGAGGCCTGCTCGATCATCTTGCCGATGGCGAGGCGGCGCCGCGTGGTCAGCTCGTCGCGCGGCAGCCAGACGAAGGCGAACATGTTGCCCTTGAGGATCGATCGGACGAGGGCGAGCGTCGGCCGCGGCCGGTCGGCGAGCGACATGGCGGTGGTGACGAGCTCGCGCACCGCCTCGACGCTGAGGCTGACGAGAAGGTCGTGCGGAAGGGCGGTGACGGCGTGGCGGAGCGCCTTGCCGCTGTGGCCCGACGGATCGAAGCCGAACTCCCGCTCGAGCTGCTTGAGCCGGCGGCGGAGCAGTGGGACGTCCTCGACCTGGGAGCTCAGGGCTTCGCTGGTCCACAAACCGGCATGGACTCCGATGCCCGCCACCTTGCCGCCCTCCCGGATCGGCACGACGACGAGGTCGAGCGGCACCCGGCGGTGGACCGAGGCGCGGCGCTCCGCCTTGGCGAGAAGCGGGACGTCGCCGCCCTGCTCGAAATAGCGCATCGCGCCCAGCGCTCCGCCCGGATCGGTGGGCTCGCCGGGGATTCGGAACAGGCCGAGCGTGTCGGTGGGCTGGCCTTCGGGCCGCTCGACCTCGTAGCCGAGCAGGGTCATCGCGCCGTCGGCGAACCAGCGCAGCAGGGCCGCGCCTTCCTCGTTACCGGCGGCGTCGGCGTCGGCGCGCATCCGCGCCTGCATCGCCCGCCAGTCGGTGACGGCGGCGCGAACGTCGGCGAGAACCCGGTGCAGGTCAGCGACGATCTCGCGGCGGCCCCGCGCGTCGGCGCGGTCGACCTCGAGATACATCATCGATTCGCGCCGCTCCGCCCCTTCGCAGAGCGGCTCGACCGAGCCGAGCACCCCCGCATCGTCGCGGGTGACGCAGACGACCGGGTGGAGGAGGCGGTGCACGGTCAAGCCGCGGGCGGCGAGCGTGTTGGCGACGGAATCGACCAGGAACGGCATGTCGTCGTTGACGATGCCGATGCGCATTCGGCGATGGCCGAGCGCTCCGCCCAGCGTCTCGACCCGGACCAGGGCGATGCCGGCGGGCCTGCGCCCGGCGCAGGCGGCGATGAACTGCGCCGCGGCGATCCGGTCGGGGTCGGTGAATTCGGCGAGCTCGCCGGGAAGGGCGCCGGCGACCAGGGCGTGGGCGAGGGCGTCGACGATCTGCACGTCGGCGGCGGGAACGTCCGCAACCGTGTCGCCGCCGCCGCTCCCCCGGGAAGCGGCCTCCGCTCCAGCGACAGTTTCCGAGGTCATAAGAGGCTCCCGAAGGGCGGCGCACGGCGCCGTCGGCATAGTCGCGCGCCCTATGCCCCCGGCGGCCTGAGGGGGCAACCCCCGGCGGGGCTGGACTTCGCCTTCCCGGCGCGCGAAGCGCGGCCGGTACCGGGAGAAGAAAATGGCCAGCCGTCAGCCCGACCATGAAGTCGATCCGCTGTTCCTCGAGCGCTGGTCGCCGCGGGCCTTCGACGGCTCCGAGATGCCCGAGGCGGATCTGCTGACCCTGTTCGAGGCGGCACGCTGGGCTCCGTCCGCGTTCAACTCGCAGCCGTGGCGCTTCCTCTACGCGCGGCGGGGCGATGCCGATTGGGAGCGCTTCCTGGGGCTGCTCATCCCCTGGAACCAGGGCTGGGCGCACAGCGCCTCGGCTTTGGTCTATATCCTCTCCGACAGCCTTCCCTTCACCGACAGGAAGACGGGCGAACCGCAGCCTTCGAGCACCCACAGCTTCGACGTAGGCGCGGCCTGGGCCTGTCTCGCCTTGCAGGCAACGCGCATGGGCTATTTCGCCCACGGCATGTCGGGCATTCAATACGCGCTGGCCCGGTCCGAGCTGCGCATTCCCGAGCGTTTCACTCTGAACGCGGCCTGCGCGATCGGCCGGATCGGCGATCCTGCCCAGCTCGACGAGAAATTGCGCGCCCGCGAATTTCCAAGCGGGAGGAAGCCGGTGCAGGAATTCGCCTTCAGAGGCGGATGGCCGGGCCAATAGCGTCGCCCCAGCGCAGGCTGGGGCCCGGGCGGGTGAAAGGCGCGGTGTTTTTCACCCCTGGGATGCCACCCTTCGCTGGCATGACGGGAGAGGGGATTGTGTCCGCACTCCTTCTGGTCAACATTCGCGCGATGACGGTGGACGCGGCGAGCGAAGGCAAATCTCGGCGGCTGGTCACCCTGCCGGCGCGGCCGGAGCCGATCCGCGTCGCCGCCGAGGAGACCGCCGTCATCGTCGTCGACATGCAGAACGCCTATGCCTCGCAAGGCGGCTATCTCGACCTCGCCGGCTTCGACATAGGCGGCGCGGGCAAGGTGATCGAGCAGACCGCCAAGGTGGTGGCGACCGCCCGCGCCGTCGGATTGCCGATCATCTATTTCCAGAACGGCTGGGACGAAGCCTATGTCGAGGCGGGCGGCCCGGGCTCGCCCAACTGGCACAAGTCCAATGCGCTGAAGACGATGCGGGCGAGGCCCGAGCTCCAGGGCAAGTTGCTCGCCCGCGGCGGCTGGGATTACGAGCTGGTCGAGACGCTGGCGCCGCACGAAGGCGACATCGTCCTTCCCAAGACCCGCTATTCCGGCTTCTTCAACTCGCAGCTCGACAGCGTGCTTCGCTCGCGCGGCATCCGCAATATCGTGCTGGTCGGAATCGCCACCAACGTCTGCGTGGAATCGACCCTGCGCGACGGCTTCTTCCTCGAATATTTCGGGATCATGCTCGAGGACGCGACCCACCAGGCGGGGCCGGACTATCTGCAGAAGGCGAGCGTCTACAATGTCGAGACCTTTTTCGGCTGGGTCTCGACCGTCGCCGATTTCTGCGGGGCGTTCGGGCAGATTGGGGAGTAAACCGTCATTGCGAGGAGCGAAGCGACGCGGCAATCTACCCGCCTCCGGCGCCGCGGACTGGATTGCTTCGCTTCGCTCGCAATGACGTAGGAGTCCACCAATGCCGTTCGAACCGATCAACCCGCCGCAATTCCCGACTCCGATCGCGCCCTATTCGGCCGGCACCAAAGCGGGCGATACGGTCTACGTCTCCGGAACTCTGGCGCTTGGACCGGGCGGGACCGTCCTCCACCCGGGCGACGCGACCGCCCAGACCCGGCACGTGCTGGAGACGATCCGGATCACGCTCGAGGACGCCGGGGCGAGCCTGGCCGACGTCGCCTTCAACCACATCTTCCTGACCGACTGGGCCGATTATCCGGCGATGAACGCCGTCTACGCCGAATATTTTCCGGGTGCGAAGCCGGCGCGCTACTGCATCCAGTGCGGTCTCGTGAAGCCGGGCCTGCTGGTCGAGATCGCCAGCGTGGCGCATATCGGCGGGTGATCGGCGGGCTCTACTTCGAGGAGCATGGGCCGGCGGAGGGACCGCCGGTGATCCTGTCGGCCGGGCTGGGCGGAAGCGGCGCCTATTGGCGCCCAAACCTCGCCGCGCTGGCAAGGGACCATCGAGTCATCCTCTACGACCATCGCGGCACGGGCCGAAGCGACCGGACGCTGCCGGCGGCCCATATGGTGGAGGACATGGCGGAGGACGTCATCGTCCTGATGAACGGGCTGGGGCTGCCAAGCGCGCATTTGATCGGCCATGCGGCGGGTGGGCTGATCGGACTGACGCTCGCGCTGCGCGCTCCCGAACGGCTGTCGAGCCTCGTCGTCGTCAACGGCTGGACCCGGCTCGACCCGCATTTCGCGCGCTGCTTCGAAGCTCGGCTGGCCCTTCTCCGAGACACCGGCCCGCGAGCCTATCTGCGCGCCCAGCCGATCTTCATCTACCCGGCGACCTGGAGCTCCGAGCATCGCAACGAGCTGGATGCCGAGCTGGACGACCAGCTCGCCCATTTCCAGGGCAGCGAGAATCTGGAGAAGCGAGTCGCCGCGCTTCAGGCTTTCTATCTCGACGACCGGCTCGGCGAGATCGCGACGCCGCTGCTCGCGCTGGCGGCGAAAGACGACATGCTCGTGCCCTGGACCTGCACTCCGGCTTATGCCGACCGTATCCCGACCGCCTCGACCCGGCTGATGGACTGGGGCGGCCATGCCTGCAACGTGACCGATCCGGACGGTTTCAATCGCCTCGTCCTCGAATTCCTAAGGAGCTGAACCATGGAAGTCGGCATCTTCGTGCCCATCGGCAATAACGGCTGGCTGATCTCGGAAAACTCGCCCCAGTACATGCCGAGCTTCGACCTCAACAAGGAGATCGCCCAGAAAGCGGAGAGCTACGGAGTCGATTTCCTGCTGTCGATGATCAAGCTCAGGGGCTTCGGCGGCAAGACCGAATTCTGGGAGTACAACCTCGAGAGCTTCACGCTCATGGCGGCGCTTGCCGCGGTCACCGAGAAGATCAAGATCTACGCGACCTGCCCGACCCTCGTCATTCCGCCCGCTTTCTGCGCGCGCATGTGCAACACGATCGATTCGATCAGCCACGGCCGCTTCGGCCTCAACCTGATCACCGGCTGGCAGCGGCCCGAATACAGCCAGATGGGGCTGTGGCCGGGCGACGAGCATTTCCGCAACCGCTACCAGATGCTCGGCGAATATGCCCATATCCTGCGCGAATTGTGGGCGACCGGGGTGTCCGACTTCAAAGGCGAATATTACAAGATGGAGGATTGCCGGGTGCGGCCGCTGCCGGAGGGCGAGATGAAGATCATCTGCGCCGGCTCGTCCGACGAGGGGCTCGCTTTCTCGGCTCAATATGCCGATTACGCCTTCTGTCTCGGCAAGGGCGTCAATACGCCCACGGCCTTCGCGTCGAACAACGAGCGGCTGATGGCGGCGACCGCCAGGACCGGCCGCGACGTCCGCATCTACGCCTTGTTCATGGTCATCGCCGACGAGACCGACGAGGCGGCGATGGAGAAATGGATCTCCTATCGCGAGGGCGTCGACGAGGAGGCGGTCGCCTGGCTCGGCGCCCAGGGGGCGGCCGACAAGACCTCGGCCACCACCAACGTGCGCCAGCTCGCCGACCGCGAGAGCGCCGTCAATCTCAACATGGGAACCCTCGTCGGCTCCTACGAAAGCATCGCCCGGATGCTTGACGAAGCGTCGACGGTGCCGAACACTGGCGGGGTGCTGCTGACGTTCGACGATTTCATCCAAGGAACCGAGAATTTCGGCACCCGCATCCAACCGCTGATGAAGTGCCGGAGGGGATTGTGATTTTACTGGCTTTTTCGCTGGCCGCAGTCGCGCCGGCGTCCGAGGCGCCCGCCGCCGCCGAGGTCGCAATCTCCGGTCGCACGACCGCCGACCCGAAGGTCGCCCACGAGGCCTTGGGAGAGGTCGGAGGGTTCGCCGGACGGGCGCTCAAGTGCAGCCAGATCGACGGGGTCGAGGCGTCGCCCCTGCCGGCGGGCTGGGTTCCGGCGGATCCGAATTTCCGGATCGGGCCCGCCGGGGCGCGATATGAACGCTGGGAGGTCAGCCTGTGCGGCCGCCGGGAGCCTTTCCTGATCGTCTTCTGGAGCGATGCAGGCGGGCCGCAATTCCAGGTCGGCCATCCCTTCCCGGCCGGACCGGCGGCGCCGAAGCCTTAAGCCGCCGCCTTCCGGATCGCTCGCTCGAGCATCGCTTCGTCCGCGACCGGGGCGAGGACGGCGAGGCCGCCGACCTCGTCGCGGCGGGCGATGAGGAGGACGAACTCCGCTTCGCCGGGAATGTCGACATGGCCGAGGGGCCGGACGGCGCGGAGCCGTTCGCGGGCGGCCTCGCCCGAGTCCGGCTTCGGTTCGGGGCGGCGGGCGCGGCGCTCGGCCTGGACCAGCGCCTTGAGGCCCTCGGCCTCCAGCCGCTCGCGCAAGGCGCCCGCGGGCAGGTCCTCGCGGCGGGCCCAGCTCAGGGCGGCGGCGAATTCGGTGAGCCGGGCCTTGTCGTAGCCGGTGCCGAAGACGAGCTTGACGACCGGAGTCATCGGCGCGCGCTCCTGCGCCTTGAGGCCGGAATCCTCGAGCAGCTCGGCATAAGCTTCGCGATCCGCCTCGGCGGCGAGGGCGAAATCATAGGCCTGGCCGAGCGCGCGGTAGAGGGCGGCGCGGCTGCGCTGGTCGGCGCCCCTGGCGGCGTCGGCGCTGTCGCGGGCGGCACCCAGGCGATCGGCGAGGGCGGCGCCGAGGTCGAGCTCCGGCTCCTCCCAGGCGCTCTCGGCGGGCGGGTCGATGTCGAGCGGCTCGGCATTGGGGCCGTCCGCCCAGACCGGGCTCGCCTCGGTCTGCGACTTGGCGGCGAGCACGGACGAGGCCTGCTGGGCGATGGCGGCGGAGGTCGCGTGGTCGGCGATCTCCTTCCAGTTGATCACCCCGTAAATGAAATCGATGGTCTCGCCGGTCGACGAGAAGGGCATGAGGATGCCGCGATACATGGTGTTCTTGCCGCGCTGGCCGACGAACTCGGCCTCGAAGCCGATCGGCGCCTTGTTGGCGATGATCTGCATATAATGGTCGGTGAGGCGCGAGAGCAGCGAGCGCTTGGGAACCTCGCTGATCCGGCGGACGTCGCCGATCAGGTCGCACTCCTCGCGAAGCGCGTGGCCGAGCCAGGAGACCTTGGGATCGTCGCTGCCGTCGGAGAAGTCGAGGAGGACGCTGTTGGGGCCGAAATCGCCCAGGGAATCGGGCTCGAGGTCGCCGATCGCGGGATAGGCGCGGCCGTCGAGCAGCCCCACCCAGTAATTGTAGGCGCGCACATGCATTCGGCGCTCGTCGAGGCCGATCTCCGGCGGAACCTCGATGCCGCCATCGTCCTCGGCGACGCCGTAATCCGGCTGCTCGTCAAATGCCCGCAGGCTGTCCATCAGGCGGTCCTTAAGCTCCCCAGTGGACGAACCCTGCACCAGACGTGGTTGAGAAACCGTTAAGCTTAAAATGGCGCCGTCATCCCGGGGAAAGCCGGGACCCCAGGTCGAGAAGGCGCGGCGCGTCTCCGCGAGATCCCGGCTTTCCGCCGGGATGACGTTCGCTTCCTTCCCCGCCCCCCCGGCCCCCCGCTTGTCATCCCGCACCGCCGCTGATAGACGCGCCCCTCCTCCGGGAGCGCCGCTTTAGCTCAGCTGGTAGAGCACATCATTCGTAATGATGGGGTCGTGGGTTCGAGTCCCTCAAGCGGCACCACTTTCAGCTGTGGCGGAAAACATGTCCGGCATTCGATCAATCGCGACGAAGTCGGGGGCCTTCTCCCGTGAGGTCCGCATGTCGCGCCTTATTTCCCGTTTCTTCCGAGTGAGCCCATCTTAGCTCCCGAAAGTTCTGACTTCGTGCGGGTTGAGCCTCTCGTCAGGAGAGATTAAACCACATTTATTCAGAATTATGCTTCCTTAATACCCGAAAGTTCCGTACAGGCGGTCGTAGAGGAGGCTTAATGCCCAAATTTTCCGCTGCGGCCTGGCCCGAGGTGTTCGTTTCGAACATCCAAATTTCGAAAGCCGTCTCCGAGGCGGCCTCCCGCGGCGAGCTTCGCAAGATCGGCTCGCGCCTCTATACGCGCAACCTCAGCGAGGACCCGGATCGGCTGGTCCGCCGCAACTGGTATCACCTCATCACGGGTTATTATCCCGATGCCCTCATTACCGATCGCACGGCGCTCGAGAACGGGCCGGCGGCCGACGGCTCGATATGCCTGGTCTCGACCAAGAAGCGGGAGACCGAGTTGCCGGGAATTACCCTTCGTCCCCGCAAGGGACCGGGGCCCCTCGCTACCGACAGACGGTTCATCGGCGGAGCACGACTGGCCTCGACGCCGCGGGCCTATCTCGAGAATATGCGCGAGTCCCGCGCCAGCCCCAATCGCGTGCGGCGCACTCTGTCTCGAGAAGAGATCGAGACGCGCCTGGATGCGCTAATCCGAAGGCAAGGCGAAGGCCCTCTGAACAAGCTGCGCGATGAAGCGCGCTCGCTCGCGCCGAAGCTTGCACTCGAAAAGGAGTTCGAGGAGCTTAACGACCTGATTGGAGCGTTGCTCGGAACGCGGGACGTCGAAACCCGAAGCGATGTCGGCAAAGCGCGCGCCGCCGGCCAGCCTTTCGACCCCGACCGCATTGCGCTCTTCGAACGCCTGTTCGTCGCTCTGCGCGAGGCGATCCCGACGCCGCGCCCGGCGCCTGATCGCGCCAGCGAGGCCAACGCCAACCTCGCCTTTTTCGAGGCCTATTTCTCCAATTTCATCGAAGGGACCGAATTCAGCGTCGGCGAGGCACGCGAGATCGTCTTCGAAGGCGCGATTCCGGCGGAGCGGCCGGAAGACGCTCACGACGTCCTCGGTACCTTCCGAATCGTTTCCGACAATCAGGAGATGAGCAAGGTCCCGGGGGCCTTTGGCGAATTCGAAGCCCTGCTCCGCCACCGCCATGCGGCCATCATGGAAAGTCGGCCAGACAAGAATCCGGGCGGCTTCAAGGCCAAGAACAATCAAGCCGGCAGCACCTTGTTCGTGGCTCCGGAACTGGTCAACGGCACGCTCGAGAAGGGCTTCGAATTCTATCACGCCCTCGAGGAGCCATTCCAGAAGGCGGCCTTCATGATGATCCTGGTCAGCGAAGTTCACCCCTTTGCCGACGGCAACGGCCGGGCAGGCCGAATCATGATGAATGCCGAGCTCGTCGCCGGGAGACAGGAGCGGATCGTCGTGCCAACTGCATACCGGACCGATTATCTCGGGGCGCTGAAGGCATTCTCGAGGAACGGCCTCACCGAGCCGCTGATCCGAATGCTGGACGCAGTCCAGGAGTATACGGCATCGATCGACTGGAGAAGCTTCGAAGGCGCGCGCAGGATGCTGGAGGAAACGAACGCCTTCGACGAAGGGGAGGACGCAAAGCTCAAATTGAGAGCCGTCCAGGCCAACTGAGCCGCGGCAGGCGAACGTCGAGTTTCTGCATGGAGCGGCTTCCGATCGGCCGTCATCCCTTTGAGCTCCTGTGCCGAATGCATGCTTCGCGCTCCCCGTCCCGCCGAAGGGTGGCAGGAGCGCGGTCCGTAGCTCCCAAAAAACCCGAGTGACCAACTTCATCGACTGCCGAGCCCCGCGCCTCGCCGGTTCCCTGGTAGATTCCACAGGAATTAGCTACGTAGTTCCAACAGGTTCCCTTCATACCGGAACCGAAAGCGACGGCGCGGGTTTCATCAGCCTTAACAGCTTCCTTACCCTCTCGGCTGTTTGAAAGGCGAAAATTGGGGTTCGACCGCGCGCTTCCAGGGTCTTTGCGTAGAGTACCCGTCAAGCGTTTCGCGCGCGCAGTGAAATCGCCCCTTTCCAGCCGAATTCCATCCACGAAAGGCGAGCGCAAGGCTTGATGCCGCACCCCCTGAACAGGGCTGTGGTTTCGGCGGTCTCACGGCCGTGCCCGCCGCAAAATTGATCAGGGAGATTTCCGGATGCCGAAGCAAGGCTATAACCTCATGTCGTCGCGCCTCTTCGCCGACAACTTTTCCGCCGGGACGTACGGTTACGACGCCGGCGCCATGCTCGACCCGCGCTCCGCGGCCAAGCTCCAGACCGCCTTCGCGATCGACGGAGTCGGCGACCTCAAGCCGCCGCTCGTCTCCGGCCTTCTCGTCGTCACCCCCGACGAAGCCGGCGCCGGCATCGGCGTCGCGCCGGGCAACCCGACCCTGACCGTCGGCGCCGCCCACACGATCGGCACCATCAACACCAACGGCGACGAGGATTTCTACCAGGTCGCTCTCCAGGCCGGCCACACCTACCAGATCGGCATGTACGGCTATGCCGGCGGGCCCGGCGGGGCCCCGCTGCAGGATTCCTATATCGAGGTCCGCACCGCCGACGGCTCGCCCAAGGGCCATCTGGTGGTGAGCGGGGACGGCGGCGCCAACACCCCCGCCAATGCCGTCAATTCCGGCTTCGACGTGCTTCTGACCTTCACCCCGGAGACCAGCGGCACTTACTATATCGACGCCCGCGCCTTCGACAACAATCCGGTCGACGGCACCACCGGCGAAGGCGTCGGCGACTATGAGGTGTTCGTCCAGGAGGTCGATCCCAACGACCCCAGCGTCTACCACCCCTATTACGACGTCGACAGCCCGCTCTACGCGATCGACTGGGGAACCCGGGTCAACAAGGTCCACCAGTCGGTCGCCAACCCGGACGGCAACGAGGGGACCCGGCCCACGGGGAACGCTCAGGGAACCCCCAATTATTCCGACGCCACCACCCTCGCCACGCTCGCGGCGGCGCAGGGGGTCAACATCGTCGGCAAGAACGTCATCACCATCTATTTCGCCAAGGCCGGCGACACGTTCGTCTCGAATGATCCGACCAACCCCGGCCTGCCGCCCGCCACCATCACCGCGGTCGGCGTCCAGCAGTTCGAGCATGACGCCGTGATGACTGCGCTGGGCCAATTCTCCAAGGTCGCGGACGTCGTCTATCTCGAAGTCCAGGACCGCAACCAGGCCGACTTCATCTATACCAGCTATGCCGGCACTCCGGGGCCGGGCGTTTCGCTGCTCGGCTCAATGAGCCCGCCCGACGAGAGCGACGAGGGCCTCGCCCAGTTCAACTCGGCCGACGAGCGCTGGAACGCGCGCGACCTCGCCCAGGGCGGCTTCTCCTTCGTCACCCTGATCCACGAATTCGGCCACGGCCACGGCCTCGCCCACCCGCACGACAATGGCGGCCATTCGGGCATCATGCACGGAGTCGAACCGGAGGGCGCCGGCGTCGCCGACTATACGACCGGCGACTACCACCTCAACCAGAGCGTCTTCACGATGATGTCCTACGAGGACGGCTGGCAGGATTCGCCCTACGGCAACGCCAGCACCACCGCCGGCTACGGCTATCTCGGCGGCCTGATGGCCTTCGACATCGCCGCCATCCAGGACAAATACGGAGTCAACGAGGATACTGCGATCGGCGACGACACCTATACGCTCAAGGACGTCAACGCGGCCGGCACCTTCTATACGTCGATCTGGGATGCTGGGGGCATCGACGAGATCGTCTATGGAGGCAGCAAGAACGCCAATATCGATCTCAGGCCGGCGACTCTCCAATATGAGACGGGCGGCGGCGGCTTCGTCTCTTACGCCTACGGCATCTTTGGCGGCTTCACCGTCGCCAACGGAGTCGTCATCGAGAACGCCACTTCGGGCAGCGGCAACGACACGCTCGTCGGCAACGTCGCCAACAACGTCCTCAATTCCGGGGCCGGCAACGACCTGATCAGCGCGTTCTCCGGTGGCGACGACACCGCCCTCGGCGGTGCCGGCAACGACGTCCTCTATTTCGGCGCAGCGTTCACCGGCGCCGACATCGCCGACGGCGGCGAGGGCCGCGACGTCCTCATCCTCCAGGGCAATTACGCTTTGACTCTGAGCTCGACCAACCTGGGCGGGATCGAGTCCCTTTCGCTCCAGAGCGGAGACAGGACGACCTGGGGCGACACGGCCAACAATTTCTACGATTACAATATCACCACCAACAATGCCAACGTCGCCCCGGGCCAGCAGCTGATCGTCAACGGCCAGTCGCTGCGCGCGGGCGAGGACTTCACCTTCGACGGCTCGGCAGAGACCGACAGCACGTTCCTCATTTATGGCGGCCATGGCGTCGACAACCTGATGGGCGGCGCCGGCAACGACGCCTTCTTCTTCGAGGGCGACCGCTGGGGTGCCGGCGACAGCGTCAACGGCGGGCTCGGGCGCGACGCTCTGATCATCAGCGCCGGCAACGGCATCACCCATATCGAGTTCGGTGCAACCAGCATCGCCGGCATCGAATCGATCTCGCTGAACAACCGCTACGCCACCGATCCGAGTCAGAAGCCCTCCTACGAACTGGTGCTCGCGAACGGCAACGTCTTCCCGGGCGCCACCCTGATCGTCAACGGAAGCTCGCTCGCCGACCGCAGCCAGACGGTGAGCATCGACGGCAGCGCCGTCCATGACGGCAACCTCATCCTGTTCGGAGGAATCGGCAACGACACGCTGAAAGGCGGCGACGGCGCCGACATCATCCAGGGCGGCGAAGGGGTCGACGTTCTGACCGGAGGCGCCGGCGCCGACAACTTCCGCTACGTCAGCCAGTACGATTCGACGTCGCAGTTGCCGGACCGGATCCTCGACTTCGCCAGCGGCTCCGACAAGATCGATCTGGCCGGGATCGACGCCAACCTGTTCACCGCCGGCGACCAGGCTTTCCACTGGATCGGCTCCAATGCCTTCACCGGCGGCGGAGCGGCGTCGGCCGGCGAGCTCAGGGCCTGGCAGTTCAACGGCAGCTGGTTCGTCGAGGGCGACATGGACGGCAACGGCTCGGCCGACCTCGTCATCCAGCTGACGACTCCGGCGGCCGCTCCGGTGCAGAGCGACTTCCTGCTCTAGGCCCTCGCGAGGGCTCCGCTGGCGGGCGGCTGAACCGGAACGGGTTC
>JAXDPB010000078.1:0-16142 GCA_034668585.1 Sphingomonadales bacterium
CCGGTGAAGGCGCCGCCGAAATAGAGGACGTCGTTGCCGCCGCCCCCGAAGGCGCTGTCGTTGCCGCCGTCGTTCAACCGGAGCAGGTCGTTGCCGGCGGCGCCGGTCACGACATTGTCGCCGGCGCTGCCGCGCAGATCGTGCGGGCCGTTGGTGGTCGCCGTCAGATTCTCGATCTGGGTGCCGAGCAGGCTGTAGCCGTCGAGCGAGGTGCGCACCTCGTCGGTGCCCTGTCCCGCATTCTCTTCGACCACGTCGCCGGCATCGTCGACATAATAGATGTCGTCGTCGGCGCCGCCGCGCATCGTGTCGGCTCCGGGGCCGCCGTCCAGCACGTCGTCCCCGGCCCCGCCTTCCAGAGTGTCGGTGCCGCCGAGGCCGAAAAGCTGGTCGTCGCCGGCTCCGCCCTGAAGCAGATTGTCGCCGCCGTCGCCGGTGAGGATATCGTTCCCACTATTGCCGGGATCGACCAGCTGAAGAAGCCGCGCCTTGATGCCGTAGCCGCTGTGATCGCCGCCGAGGCCGCTGGAATCGGCCCAGCCGACGATGACCTCGCCCGAGGCGAGAACGGCCATCGTGCTTTGGGTCTGTTCGTTGAAGGCCGCCTGGTTGACGGCCAGCTCGGGGCCGAGGGGCTCCCCGGTGGAGTCGAACACCCGGGCCCGGGTGCCGGCGTCGTCGGTCGACGCATCGCTATCCTCATGGCCGCTCCAGCTGACCACGAAGCCGCCCCAGGGGAGCCCCACGACGTCGGTCGAATCGGGGCGGGATATTCCCAGCTCGGCAATCGGGATTTCGCTGCCGACCTTGACTCCGTTGGCGTCGAATATCTGGGCGCTGAGATCGGAGACGGAGCTCCCCATGTAGGTGACGACGAAGCCGCCGCCGGCGAGCGCCGCGACGTGCGGCTCGATCGCGCCGGCCAGGGTGCTGACCTCGAAATCAACCCCGAAGCGCTCGTTCAGGGGGGTGAACATCTGGCCCCTGATCTCACCGTCGGCGGTCCGCCAGACGACGACGTAATTGCCGTTTTCGAGACCGGCCACCTCGGGCTCGAAGCCCGTATAGGAGTTGACCTGGAACGGTCCGAAGAAGACCTTCTGTCCGTTCGGCTGATAAAGCTGGGCCATGACCGCGCTCGAATCGGAATCGAGCGGCTCGTTCCAGGTAAGCACGAAGCCGCCGGACGGCATGGCCCCGCCCGGGGCGAGCGTCGCGACCGAAGGATTTACCTGAAGGAAGCTGAACGAACTTTTGTTCGTGATCTCGGCTCCGACCGCATTGCCCGCGGCATCGTAGACCTGAGCCTTGATGAAGGAGACATTGGCGCTGGCGCCGGGCTCGATCCAGGTCGTGACGAAGCCGCCGCCGGGAAGCCCGACAGCGTCCTCGCCTCTGATGGGCAGCTCGCCGCCGACCTTGTTGCCTGCCGCATCGAATATCTGCGCCTTGCCGACCGGGGAGCCGCCGCCGAGCGGCGTCTGGCTCCAGATCGCGACATAGCCGCCCGAGGCGAGCGAAGCGATGACGGGCTGGGTCTGGTTGTCCTGGGTGGTCGTGTTGACCAGGAACTCGTCGCCGTCGGGTGCGTAGCCGGCTTCGGGAACGTCGGCGATGGCGAGCTGGATCGTCTCCTCGTAGGAAACGCCGTTCTCGTCGGTGGTTCGGATGCGCAGCTGGACCTGGTTGGTGATTTCGAAATCGAGCAGCGAGTGATCGTTCACGACCAGCTTGTCGCCGGCGATCCCGAACGCGCCGCCCGAGGAATCCGAGACGATCGAATAGGTCGGGTTCGAGTTCAGAGCCCCGGCGGTCTTGAGCACGATCAGCGGCACGTCTTCCCGTGCCGTCTCGCTGATCCTCGTCCCCGACAGCGCGATGTCGGTCGCCGGCGCGGTCGAAACCGTCAGGATCTGGGCCCTGACGGCGCCGCTGGGATCGTCGCCCGAATGGCTGATGTCGTGCCACACGACGACGATGTCGCCCGAGGGAAGGACCTCCACCTCGGGCCAGAGCTGGTTGGCCTCGGTGATGGTGTTGATGACGAAGGCCGGACCCTGCTTGTTGCCCGCCGCATCGAAGACCTGGCCGAAGATGTTCAGGACGGACAGGCCGTCGCCATGACCCATCCAGGTGACGATGAAGCCGCCTCCGGGAAGAGCGTGGGCGTCCGGGTCGCTCTGGGCGCCGGCGGTTCCTGTGTTGACGACGAACTCGGCGCCGACCTTGGCGCCGCTTAAGTCGAACCTTTGACCGATGACGTCGGTGGAAGCGTATCCTTCGCTGTGGTCCTGCTGCGCCCAGGTCACGACGAAACCGGATTCGAGCACCGCGATGTTGGGGCCGTTGACGACGACGTTGCGCGCGGCGTTGACCACCTGCTCGCCGCCGATCCTTGCGCCGGCGGAGTCGAACAGCTGGAGCCTGATCAGCTTGTCGTTGAAGGCCAGCCCGTCGGTCCAGACGATGGCGAATCCCCCGCCGGGCAGGCCGGTGACGCTTGGCTCGCCCTGAAAGCCCTGCGTTTCCAAATCGACCAGGATCTCGCCGCCGACCTTTGCGCCCGCGGCGTCGAACAGCTGGGCCTTGATCGCCGGGGGCGTGGAATCGCTGCTTCCGATCTCGTCGGAATCGGCCCAGGTGACCACGAAGCCGCCGCCCTCAAGCTCCGTGACCACCGTATCGTCCTGGTTGCCCGCGGTCTGGGTGTTGATCCTGAATTCGCTCCCGACCCGGGTGCCGTCCGCCTCGAACAACTGACCCTTGATCGCCGTCCCGTCGAAATCTCCGCCGACTCCGCTCGGATCGGTCCAGGTCACCACGAAGCGGCCCGAAGGCAGCCCCGCGACGGATGGGTCGAGCTGGTCGTTGCTCGTCGCGCTGTTGACGAGGAACTCGCCCCCGACCTTGTCGCCGTTGGCGTCGAAGCGCTGCCCCTTTATGCTCTCTTCGCTGGCGTCGCCGCCGGTCCTGCTGTCGTCCGTCCAGACGACGACGTAGCCGCCACCCTGGAGCACGGCGACGGAAGGCGCGCTTTGGGTCGCCAGCGTGGTCGTGTTGACGAGCCGGTCGTCGCCCTTGCGCCGGTAAAGCTGAACCATCGGGAATCTCCGTGAGGCGCCAAGCCAAGCGCCTGCGCTAAGCTACTGCATGGGCGACATAATGAAAGAACGGAAAATCGGATTTCCGTTTGTGGGGCAGCGCGGCAGTGGAAGGAATTCCGTCCGGCTAGAAGAGGAAATCCGCCTGCACCGGCGGTGCGACCGGGGTCGTCAGCTGGAGGACGAGGTCGGCCGAGCCGTTGCCGTCCATGTCGCCCTCGACGAACCAGCTGCCGTTGAACTGCCAAGCCCTGAGCTCACCGGCCGAAGCCGCGCCGCTACCGGTGAAGGCGTTGGAGCCGATCCAGTGGAAGGCCTGGTCGCCGGCGGTGAACAGGTCGGCGTCGATTCGGGTGAGGTCGATCTTGTCCGTACCCGAAGCGAAGTCGAGAATCCGGTCGGGGAGCTGCGCGGTGGCGTCGTACTGCCCGGCGTAGCGGAAGATGTCCGCGCCGGCGCTCCGGCCAGCTCATCGATGCCCTCCCCGCCCTGGATGAGGTCGGCGCCGTCACCGCCCTTCAGCGTGTCGTTGCCGAAGCCTCCGAACAGGATGAGGTTGCCGTCATGGACGGCGCTGCCGTCGATGCTCACCGTCTGGCTGCGGTCGGCGAGCGAGCTGCCGTTGACAATCAGGGTGGCCCCGGGGAAGACGTTGCCGTTCGCGAGCACCAGCTCGTAGGAAGGCCGGGCGGTGGGGTCGGTGGCATAGCGGGCGTTGAGCGAGATCGATTCGATGCCGGCGATGCTGGTTGCACCGAACTCGATATGGGTAATGCCGTTGCCCGCGCTGATGATGAGGGCGTCGCGCCCGAGCCCGCCGTCGACGCTGTCGCCCGCGCCCCAGCGGTCGCCCTCGAAGAAGAAGGCGTCGTTGCCCGCTCCACCCTTCAGGGTGTCGACCCCGTGGCCACCATAGACGAGGAAATAGCCGTCGGTCTCCGCCGAGCCGTCGAAGCTGAAGTCCTCGCCGGCCCGAAGCGACTGAGCGTTGACGATCAGCTGCTGGCCGGCCGCCACGTTGGCGTCGTGGGTGGTGATGTCATAATCGTAATAATTGTTCTCGATGTCGCCCCAGGTCGCGCGCGACCCGCTTTGCAGCGACAACGACTCCACGCCGGTCAGGTTCGTCGCGCTCAGCGCCAGCGAATAATCGCCCTGGAGAATGACGACGTCCCGATCCGAGCCGCCGTCGGCGACGTCGGCGCCGGTGAAGGCCGCTCCGAAATAGAGGACGTCGTTGCCGGCGCCGCCGTCAAGAGCGTCGCTGCCCGTTCCGGCGAAGAGCTGGTCGTTGCCGTCGCCGCCGTCCAGACGGTCGTCGCCGGCGCCGCCGCTCAGCCGGTCGTTGCCGCCGAGTCCCTCCAGCTGATGGTTGCCGGCGGCGGCGGTGATCGTCTCGCCGAAATCGCTGCCGGTGATCGACAGCGCCTTGAGATCATTGAGGTTGTAGGCGGTCAGGGTTCCGGCATCGACCCCCTTCAGACGGATGAACTCGCGCCCGCTGTCGTCGCCCGAGGGGCCGTCGACATCGAGGCGGACGACCGCGTCCGGACCGTCCTGAAGCAATTCCAGATAGCCCGCCGCGAAGAGGTCCGAGACGCCGTCCCAGTCGGGCAGCACCGCCTTTAGATAATCGCGGACGAAGAGGACGTCGGTGGCCGGGCCGAACTCGCCCGCCGCGAAATCGGTGATGAAGAGCCTCGCGTCGTAAAGGTCGGGCCCGCCGGGGTCGCGGTCCGGAAACGCCCCGAGATAGAGCTGGTCATAGCCCGCTCCCAGCGCCACCTTGTAAAGGCCCGAGGAGATGTTGATTCCGACATAATCGTCGCCGGCGCCGCCATCCACGCTGATGATGCTTCGGCCGTTGATGAAGATGTCGTCATTACCCTCGCCGCCGCGCACGGTCGCGATGTCGCCGCCGCGTCCCAAGGCCGTGAAGAAGATCCGGTCGCCGCCGTTGCCGCCGTCGAGAAGGACCGTCGTCGCCGGCCCGTCGCCGACCCGGGTGACGAGAATGTCGTCCCAGTCGTCGCCGCCGAACAGCTGGTCATTGCCGCCTTCATCGTCGAGCAGGGCATCGTGGCCGTCCCCGCCGAACAACAGGTCGGTGCCGAACTGGCCGTCGAGAAAATCCCGGCCCGCGCCGCCTTCGAGCCGGTCGTCGCCGGCCCCGCCGTTCAGCTCGTCATGCCCATCGAGCCCGAGCAGGATATCGTCCTCGAACGTGCCCCACAAAATGTCGTTGCCCGGGCCGCCGCTCCTCGTCACGCCCCCCGGCGTGCCCCCGTCGGGCGCATAGCCGGCGAGGTTGAACTGGGTGAAGTCGGCGACCTGGTGATTCTGGAAGCGGACGAGGTCGACGAAATCGCCGGCGCCGGCCGGACCGTCCTTGTCGACCCGGAAGACGACGTCGCCGCCGTCCTGGACGAGGTCCACATAGCCGGTTCCGAAGATGTTGGTGGCCGGGTCCCAGCCCGGGATGACGGAATTCAGATAATAGTCGATCTGGAAGCGGTCGCCGCTATCGCCGGTCTCGAAATCGGTGACGGTGATGCTTCCGCCGTCGGCTCCGAAGCCGAGCTCCGGCTGGACGATCAGCCGGTCGCTGCCGGCGCCGAGGGTGATGACGACCTGAGCGCCGAGGAAGTTGAGTCCGATCCGGTCCGCGCCGGCCCCGGCGTCGATGGTGACCGCGCCTCCGCGGAAGATGCTGATATTGTCGTCGCCGGCGCCGCCGATCAGGCTGACCGTGTCGACGTAGCGCGAGCCGGAATAGGTCAGCACGTCGTCGCCGTCGCCGCCGTCGAGGAGGAGGTTGCTCGGGGCATGGTTGTCGTAGCGCGAGACCGCGATTCCGTCGCCGCCGTCGCCGCCGTAGAGCCGGTCGTTGCCCCCGGCCGTGTCGGTGAGGCCGTCCCAGCCGGTGAAGCCGGTGATGACGTTGTCGAGCGCATTGCCGTAGAGACCCTGGCCCCGCGCGTCGGTGCCGGTCAGGTTCTCGACATTGTCGGGCAGGGTGTAGAGCCAGACCAGGCTGCGAACCTCGTCGACGCCCTCGCCCGCATTTTCGAGGACCTGGTCGCCCTGCAGGGTCACGGCGCCGGCTTGGTTCCACTCGAGCGCCGTGCTGTCGTCGTCGACGATGTAGACGTCGTCGCCCGATCCCCCGGCCATCCGGTCGGCGCCGCTGCCGCCGTCGAGCCGGTCGTCGCCGCCGAGCCCGTTGAGGACGTCGTCGCCCGCGCCGCCGTTGATGACGTCGGCGGAGCCGGTGCCGTTCAGCGTTTCCGCCGCATTCGTGCCTTCGATGTTCACCAATCAGTCCCCGCGCGGCCCCGGGAGGACCGAATATTTCTCAGCCCTAGCCGAAATTGTGAATTGCGTCCAACCGCTTAGCGACCAAGCCGAGACATTCCATCGGCGGTCGAACCCCTTAGAGCAGGAAGTCGCCCTGAACGGGCGGCGCGACCGGAGTCGTCAGCTGGATGACCAGGTCCGCAGAGCCGTTGCCGTCCATATCGCCCTCGACATACCAGCTGCCTTCATATTGCCAGGCCCGAAGCTCGCCCGCGGACGCCGCGCCGGCGCCCGTAAAGGCGCTCGAGCCGACCCAGTGGAAAGCCTGGTCGCCGTCTGTGAACAGGTCGGCGTCGATTCGGGTGAGGTCGATCTTGTCGACGCCCGAGGCGAAGTCGAGGATCCGGTCGGGGAGCTGCGCGGTGGCGTCGTACTGCCCGGCGTAGCGGAACGTGTCGGCCCCCGCGCCGCCCGTCAGCACGTCGACCCCTTCGCCGCCCTGGATGAGGTCAGCGCCGTCGCCGCCGGTCAAAGTGTCCTTGCCGAAGCCTCCGAACAGGATGAGGTTGCCGTCGTGCACCGCGCTTCCGTCGACGCTCACCGTCTGGCCCGGATCGGCCAGCGAGCTCCCGTTGACGATCAAGGTCGCTCCAGGCGCAACGTTGCCGTTTGAGAGCACTAACTCATAAGACGGCTTCTGGGTCGGATCGGTGGTGTAACGATTGTTGAGCGAGATCGATTCTATGCCAGTCAGCGCATTCGCACCGAAGTCGAAATGGTTGATGCCGCTCCCCGAGCTGATGATCACCGCATCGCGTCCCGCACCGCCGTCGACGCTGTCGCCAGCCCCCCAGCGCACGCCCTCGAAGAAGAAGGCGTCGTTGCCGGCCCCTCCCTTGAGCGTATCGACGCCGTGGCCGCCGTAGACGAGGAAATAGCCGTCGGTCTCCGCCGAGCCGTCCAAGCTGAAGTCCTCGCCGGCCCGGAGCGTCTGGCCATTGACGATTAGCTGCTGGCCCGCCGCGACGTTCGCGTCGTTGGTGGTGACGGCATAGTCGTAGAAATTGTTCGCGACATCGCCCCAGGTGGTCCTCGACCCGCTCTGCAGCGAGATGGACTCAATCCCGGCGAGGTTGGTCGCGCTCAGGGTCAGGGTATAATTGCCCTGAAGCACCAGGACGTCGCGCCCCTCGCCGCCGTCGGCGATATCCGCGCCGGTGAAGGCCCCTCCGAAATAGAGGACGTCGCTGCCGCTGCCGCCCGAAGCCGTGTCGTTGCCGCCGTCGTTGAGGCGAAGCAGGTCGTTGCCGGCGCCCCCGGTCAGCACATTGTCGGTCGCGTTGCCGCGGAAGTCGTGGGGCGAGTCCGATATCGCCGTCAGCTTCTCGACGTTGGCGGCGAGGCTGTAGCCCGCCAGGGCCGTTCGGACCTCGTCGGTGCCCCCGCCGGCATTCTCCTCGACGAGGTCGCCGGCATTGTCGGCGAGATAGACGTCGTTGCCGAGGCCGCCGCGCATCGAGTCGGCGCCGGCTCCGCCGTCGAGAATGTCGTTGCCGGTGCCGCCGGTCAGGACGTTCGGGGCGACGTTCCCGATCAGAGTCTGGCCGGTCGCCGAAGTGCCGGTCAGATTCTCGACGAAAGTCAGCGCCGCGAGGCTGAAGGTCGCGAGCGACGTCCTGACCTCGTCGACCCCCTGCCCGGACAGCTCGACGACGCTGTCGGAGCCATTGTCGACGAAATAGATGTCGCTGCCGGAGCCGCCCTTCATCTCGTCCGCCCCGGCGCCGCCGTCGAGGCTGTCGTTGCCGCCGCCGCCTTCGAGCGTGTCGTTGCCGGCACCGCCCTTGAGGACGTTGGCGGCGCCATTGCCGATCAGCCACTGTCGCTGGCTCGACAGGCCGGTCAGATTTTCGACGAAGGGCAGGGATTGCAAATTGTAGAAGGACAGAGCGGTCCTGATCTCGTCGATCCCTTCACCGGACAATTCGACGACCGTGTCGGTGCTGACGTTCACCAGATAAATGTCGTCGCCCAGGCCTCCCTGCATCGAGTCCGAGTCGAGGCCGCCGTCGAGGATATCGTTGCCCCCGCCGCCGAACAGCTGGTCGTTGCCCGTGCGCCCCTCGAGCGAATCGCTGCCGCCGCCGCCGCGGATGACATTGCCCTGCTCGTTGCCGATCAGAACCTGCCCGCTGTCCAGCAGCCCGGTAATGTTCTCGATGAACCACGCGCCGGAGAGATCGAGAGTGGCGAGAGTCGTTCGGACTTCGTCGGTTCCGCTCAGCTCCCCGATCGAGTCCGCGACATTGTCGAGGAAGTAGACGTCGTCGCCCTCATAGCCCAGCAGCTGATCGGCGCCGGCGCCGCCGTCGAGCGTGTCGTTGCCGGCGCCGCCGGCGACGACATTGGCAAGGGCGTTGCCGGTGAGTCGCTGTCCCGAGGCGAGGTCGCCGAAGAGCCGCTCGACATTCTCGCCGAGCCCATAGACCGCGAGCGAGGTGGTGACGGAGTCGGTGCCGCCATTTTCGGCCTCGACGACCTGGTCCCCATCGGAGTCGACATAATAGCTGTCGTTGCCGCTCCCGCCGGTCATCCGGTCGGCGCCCTCGCCTCCGTCGAGCCCGTCGGCGCCGTCGCCGCCGTCGAGGACGTCGTCGCCGCCGAGGCCGAGCAGCAGGTCGTCGAGCGCGCCGCCCGACAGGCTGTCGGCGACCGCCGTGCCCGAGAGTCGGAACCTCTCGATCTGGGTGAATTCGACCCGGTCGCCGGCGCCGTTGGCGATCCAGCCGTCATAGCCGCCGAGCGGATTGGCGGTCAGCGACCAGGTCACCCCCGCGGCTTCGGCAGGATTGGGGAAGCTCACGAACAGGGTATCGAGACCCGCGGCACCGTCGATCGCGTCGACGTCCGCGCCGGCGGGGTCCGCGACATAATAGAGCAGGTCGTTGCCCGCGCCGCCGCTCAGCTGGTCGCTTCCCATTCCCCCGTCCAGAATGTCGGCGCCGTCGCCGCCGGCGAGCGTGTCGGCGCCGGCGCCGCCCACGATCCGGTTGCCAAGCGCATTGCCGGTCAGCGCCTGGCCGGCGCCGGAAAGGCCCGTGAGATTCTCGACATTCTCGCCGAGCGCATAAGCGGCGAGCGCTGTCGCGACGCTGTCGGTCCCGGCGCCGGGCGCCTCGACCACCGTATCGCCCTCGCCGACCGCATAGAAATCATTGCCGAGGCCGCCGATCAGCTGGTCGGCGCCGCCGCCGCCGTCGAGACTGTCGTCGCCGCCGGCGCCCTCGAGGCGGTCGTCCCCCGCGCCGCCGAGGATTCGGTTGGCGAGGCCGTTGCCGGTCAGCGCCTGGCCGGTCCCGGAGAGGCCCGTCAGATTCTCGACTCCGCCGGCCAGAGCGTAGGACGCAAGCCCGGTCCGGACCTCGTCGATGCCGCCCTCCTCGACGATGACGTCGTCGGCATCCACGCCGAGATAAAGATCGTCGCCGAGCCCGCCGATCAGCCGGTCGGCGCCCTCGCCGCCGCCGAGCACGTCGTTGCCGGACCGGCCGTAGAGGATGTCGTCGCCGGCCCCGCCGCCGATCGCGTCGTCGCCGCCCTGGCCGTCGATATAGTCCGCGAAGTCGGTGCCCGCGATCGAGTCCGCGTCGGCGGTACCGAGGCTCGACACCCCGTCGCGTGCGACTCCGAAGCGGATCGCGCCGATGCCGCGTTCGGCATTTATCTGGCCGGTCGCGGGATCGAGAGCCGCCCCGTAGGCGAGCACGAAGCCGCCGTCGGCAAGGCCGGCGATCGCCGGAGCGCCCGGCGCGCCCGCCGAATCGCGAAGCACGACCGGACCGCCGACCTTGGCGCCGGAATCGTCGAACAGCTGCGACTCGATGGCGCCTTGCCGGAGGTGGGCGATCAGGAACCCGCCGCCGGCGAGCAGGGAGATGACCGGCAGGCCGCCCGGGCCGACGACGATCTCGCCCCCCGCCGCCGTTCCGGCCGGATCGAAGAGCCGCGCCTTGACCTCGCCCGTCCAGCTGTCGCTCCAGGCCACGACGAAGCCGCCGCTGGGAAGCGCCGCGACCACGGGCGACTGTTGGCTGAAGCTCTTCTGGGCGTTGACGAGGAACGCGGCGCCGATCTTGACGCCCGTGTCGGAGAAGATCTGGCCGACGACGGCGAGGTCGGTGTCGCCGCCGTAGCGGCCGCTGCCGTCGGTCCAGGTCGCGACGAATCCGCCGCCGGCGAGCGCGGTGACGGCCGGATTTTCCTGCGCCGACTGGGTGAAGGAATTGACCAGGAATTCGGAGCCGATCAGAGTTCCGGCGGGCGAGACGATCTGGCCCATGACGCTGGTTCCGGACGGGTCCGGCCCGCTCCTCTGCTCGCCGCTATAATTGGTCCAGGTGACGACGATGTTGCCGTTGGCGAGGACGTCGACGGCCGGGTCGTCCTGAAGCGCGATGGAGGTGGTGTTGACGGTGAATTCGGCGCCGGCCTTGCTGGTGTCGGCGTTGAAGATCTGCGCCCGCAGCTGGGCGTCGTCGCTCTGGATCCCGGCGTCGCCGCCCCAGGCCGCGATGAAGCCGCCGCCGGGCAGCGCGGCGAGGGCGAAGCTCGACCAGGGCTGGACGTCGGTCGAGTCGAGCCGGAACTCGCCGCCGATCGGGGTGCCGTCCGGAGCGTAGAGCTGGCCGCGGATGAAGCGGCTGTTGCCCGGCGCTCCGGACCAGTCCTTCCACGCGACGACGTAATTGCCGGATTCGAGGACCACCACCTGGGGCACGTCCTGCTCCGATTGAGTGGTCGTGTTGACATGCGCCTCGGCCGAGGCGGCGAATTCGGTAATCATGACGCAAACCTCTCCGCCGCGGCCGGCGCCGCGCCCTTGCCGGCCCACTAACAGGTTGCGATAGATAAATAAATCGAGATTCAATATGGCTTCGGCGGGCGCCGCCGGCCGGCGCGGCGCCGCCGCCCGGGGCCTTCTCAGCTCTTGACGGGATGGTTGATGTTCTTCTTATGTTCGCGTATGAAGCGAATCGCCGTCACCCCCGCCGAGCTGGCACGAGCCCTTCGGGTCTGGCTCCGGGTCATGCCCCGGCACATCTGGCGCGCCCTCGAAAAATATGAGCTGGCGGCGCGGGACAAGCGCCAGGATCCCGAGGAAAAGCCGCAGGTGCACGCCGCTCTGGCGGATCATGTCGTCGCCCATTTCGAGCGAGCGAATTGGGAGATCACCCGTCCCGAGCCGAAGGACCTGGGCTCGCCGCCGCCCTGGCGGCCCGAAGGCTGAGCGGCGGTTCGCGGCCGGCCGCCGCCCCCTCGGGCGCGTCGCCGATGATCAGCTCGGAAGCTGCAATATGAAGTAGGAGGCCATCCCCGCCAGCGCGGTCGAGCCAGCCCAGGCGATCCAGAATTCCCGAGGATCGTCACGGCGCCGAACCCGATAATTGGGCGTGTAGAGATAGCCGGAGAGAAGCGAGACGAGGACCCCGAGCCACATCGCGACCATGAAGACGATCTTGAAGCTCTGCATCCTTGCTCCGCCGGCAGGTCCAGGGTCAGGCCGGGGACTAACCTCCGGAAACCTCCGCTTCGCGAAGCCGTTGGGCCATCTCCAATATTCGCTCAATCCCCTGCCCCGAAGTATAATGAGAGCCCTCCTCGGGTGGAAATAATCCGGGCAATTGCAGGATCTCCATTCGGCAAGCCTCCACCAGCGGGTCCTTCGATCTGGCCGAAGCAAAGTCGTCAAGCTCCCAAGGCGGGCCATCGCCTTCGACGAACCGCTGCAGCAGATCCGCCACGCTCTTTCTGTCGAGCTCCATTCGAACCTCGCGCAATCCGCCACCAAGCCGCGGCAACCCGGAACCGCGCCCCGGCCGATAGCCCCTCGAGGCTGGGAAAAACATGGGGAAGTCCTGTCCGCGGGCGTCGGTCAGGCTCGTCTTGCGACCGTCGAGATCGTAGCCGTAAGCGCCTCGCGCCGGGCCAGCGAAGTGCCGATCCCGTCCCACCTCGATCGGCTGCCCCGCCTCGTCATAGACGCTACGCGAGATACGGTCGGGGCCGTTGGCGGGGTCGACAAGGCCGGTCAGGCAGGCGTTGCGCGGCGGCATGGCGAACTCGGCCGGGTTCATCCGCACCGCCGCGCAGAGCAGCCGGCCGGCCTTGTCGTAGCTGGTCTCGGTCACCGTCTGCACGACCGTCCACCCCCGCGGCACGCCGCTCAATTAGGCATTGTGTCCCCGAATTCAATTATTAGTTTACTGGCACGCTCCGTATTAGGCACTCCCATTACACACGACGTCCGTCCATCGTTTCTTCACTCGGTCATAAATGACTCGAATTGCGCCGCAGCCACCATCCATTCTTTCCATGTATAGATAAGTCTCCGGTACTATACTGACTTTGCCTTGATCGGACGTAATAGTTAGAATCCCTTTAACTTCTGTTTTTCCTATAGCATAGATTCTATTATATTTTTGTATAGGTTCAGCGCTCTCTGGAAGCCTCAGACTTTCCTCTAGTGCCTTTACCATCCGAATTTCAGATGAATCGGAGCTATTCGCTGAGCAGGCGCCGACAAACAGTGCTGCCATACACAACTGATGTGTTAGCCTCATTCTGGATCCCTAGGATAGTAACAACATCTGGAAGTGAGCCCAGTTTCCCTCCTGAAGGCATCCTCCACTCGGATAGCTGTTCGCTCGGCAGGAGGAGTCGTGCCAGGATGCATCGGATCCATGACTAACGAGGCTTGGCCGCGAAGGTTGTCCACGGCATGGCCCAGTTCATGAGCCAGGCCTACGGCAGGCGGGCGAATGGTACTACCTTTATCGTCAAGGCCGCCCCGTTTATCCTTAGGATCAAACCCAATTTCTGATCCAGTACCCTTTCCGTTATAAGCGTCTATAGTCAAACCATTAACAACACGCCCAGTGGGACTTGTATAGTTCTCACTTCCCACTCGCTGGCTTATTCTAATAATATGAGTAGACCGGTTCAATTCAGTAATCATTCCTTTACCTGAGCGAGTGTGTTCAATTGCCTTAAGCTGTGTCCACACTAATCTCTTGTAGTTGTCGTCCCCTACTATTTGTATGAGCTTTCCATCGGGATCCGCTTTATTGGCGGGATCATTTCCGACATAGGCATACAGATTGATCTGGTCCTTATACCCCACCGGATCGGTCTGCATGAATCGCCCGCTCGTCGGCGAGTAGAACCGGGCCTTGTAGTAATAGAGGCCGAGCTCCGGGATCCAGGCCTGCCCGGTATAGCCGAACCGGCCCGCTTCGAGCCCGGTGAGCTTGGGGATGCCGTATTCGTCGTAGCTGTTGATCGCGATCGCCGCGCCGTTCGTGTCGGTCACCGCGACGATCGAGCCCTGCTGATCCGCGTGGAGGAACTTGCGCACGAACCCGCCGGCATTTTCATGCCAGATGAGCGGCGCGTCGGTACCCGGGCCGAAGTCATAGTCCCTGAGCAGGGTGCCGGCGCCGTTATATTCCTGGATCAGCTGGTCGCCGTCGTAGAGGAACCGGGTGGTGCCCGTAGCGGCGCTGACCTGCCACAACCGCCCGAGCGGGTCGTAGGAGAGGGTGGCGTTGCGGGCGCCCGAGGCGGAGACCAGGCGGTTCTCCGCGTCGTAGACATACTGGGTGGTGCCCAGCGTCGGGCTCGCCACGGTCTTGAGGTTGCCGTTGGCGTCGTAGGCGAACGCCGCGTCGCCGGCGGAGCCGTATTGGTTGAGCCCGTTGGTCGCATAGGGCCGGTTGACCGCGTAGGAGCCCGTCCAGGCGTAGGCATCGTTGGTGCTCGAGCGGGTCGCGATCTGCGAGGCCGGGTTGTAGGTGAACCCGAGCACCTGGTCGCCGCTGCCGGCGAGGTCGCGGGTCAGGGTGGCGAGCCGGCCGACCGGGTCGTAGCCGTAGCTCATCGTCGAGCTGATCCCTGATATGCTAGCCTCATTGGAGATCTTAAGGATAGTAACAGCCACCCGGGCCTCAACTTTTTACTCCATACAACCAAAAAGAAATGTCTCGATTTTTTCGCCTGCCCGGCTTGCAGGCCTTTGACGACTCGTAGCGTCGCCAACTCTCTATAATTTTTGCCTGATCAGATGCCGATGCAAAGTAGACAAGGCCCCGCGACATCCAGACACCAAAAAGCTTCGTCTGCCCTTGAGGCGCGCCTGAGTGGAGCATTTGATCACGTGGAGAGTCCAAGGTCACCTTCCTCGCCTGTTTCGCGTAAAAATCCTTTCCGGAAATATAGCGCAGTGCGGCAATCGACCAGACGACCCGCATCTCGTCCGGGTATAGTTCAGCTTCGTTAAAGTTGACCTGAGACGGTTGGACTACTTGAAGTTGACGCGTCAAATAGGGAATAGCTTTGCAATTGTATTCAGCAATAGCTTCAATTGAGTGACTATCGCTGTTGGGACCTAGGTTTTCCACTAGGGATTGGACCGAAGTCCCGCTGGACAGACCTCCGAGAAAAGTTAAGACGAGAAGCATTAGTCCGACTCCGAAGTAAGTTGATATATGTCAATAACGATGTTGCTTCCGGTCCACACGTCCCCTCCTCCGACGCTTGTGAAAGGAGAGTGCACGCCAAAGCTGCGCCAATACTCTGCGTCACCTAACTGCCTGCGATGAAGGGAGGGTAATGGTTCGCGGTCACGGTTACGGATATAGAACCATTGGGCGGACGAAGGTATGGGTGCATTGGTCCTGTTCTGAGCCGCGGCCATTGAACGTTTCCATTGGTCTGCTTCAATGGGGTTGCGCGACCGGCTACCGTCTCGGCGGTAGACGTCACCGTTGCGCTCTGAAATCAAGCCGATGGCCCGACGCGCACTTTCGAGTTGCGCGGCCGATCGTGGGTCCACCGCGCCTTTTTCATCCTTGCCAGGGTAGATTCCCCCGGTTTCCCCGTAGATTGCTTCCGCGGATGCTCGGTTGCCCCTAGGCCCCCGTTCCGACTTTCGCTTCTGGGCTTTTCCAGCGAACATAGATCCGACGTCGGGCAAAGGATTCCCATCACAACTTCTACCCCCGCCCGGAGACGGTAGGACGACACAATCCCTGCTCATGCCGTCAGAGTCAGTAAAGTTGACCGGATCGTTCCCTACATACGCGTAGAGGTTGATCTGATCCTTATACCCCACCGGATCGGTCTGCATGAACCGCCCGCTCGTCGGCGAGTAGAATCGCGCCTTGTAGTAATAGAGGCCGAGCTCGGGGATCCAGGCCTGGCCGGTATAGCCGAACCGGCCCGCTTCGAGCCCGGTGAGCTTGGGGATGCCGTATTCGTCGTAGCTGTTGATGGCGATGGCGTTGCCGCTGGTGTCCGTCACCTCGACGATCGAGCCCTGCTGGTCCGCATGGAGGAACCGCCGGGCAAACCCTCCCGCATATTCGTGCCAGATGAGCGGCGCGTCGGTACCGGGGCCGAAATCGTAGTCGCGGAGCAAGGTGCCGGCGCCGTTATATTCCTGGATCAGCTGGTCGCCGTCGTAGAGGAACCGGGTGGTGCCCGTAGCGGCGCTGACCTGCCACAGCCGTCCCAGCGGGTCGTAGGAGAGGGCGGCGTTCTTCGCGCCCGACGCGGAGACTAGCCGGTTCTCCGCGTCATAGACATAGTTTGTCGTTCCAAGCGTCGGGCTCGCCACGGTCTTGAGGTTGCCGTTGGGGTCGTAGGCGAACGTCGCGTCGCCGGCGGAGCCGTATTGGTTGAGCCCGT
>JAXDPB010000079.1:0-62266 GCA_034668585.1 Sphingomonadales bacterium
CAAGACCGCCGGCCGCGGCCAGAAGGGCGCCAAGTCGCGCTCGGGCGTGTCGGTGTTCGGCTTCGAGGGCGGCCAGATGCCGCTCCACATGCGGCTGCCGAAGCGCGGCTTCAACAACATCTTCGCCAAGGATTATGCGGAGGTGAATGTCGGCGCGATCCAGAAGGCGATCGATGCGGATCGCTTCAAGCCGGAAGGCACGATCGACCAGGCGGCGCTTCAGGCCGCGGGCCTGTCGCGCGGCGGCAAGGACGGCATCCGCCTGCTCGGCAAGGGCACGCTCTCCGCCAAGCTCGCCTTCCGAGTCGCCGGGGCGTCCAAGGGCGCCCGCGCGGCGGTGGAAGCGGCCGGCGGCTCGATCGAGCTGATCGAGGTCGTGCCGGCGTCGGAGAAGGCGGCCGCCAAGAAGAACAGCGTCAAGAAGCGCCGCGACGCATAGGGCCGTCATTGCGAGTGGAGCGACTTTATCCATTTCGGGCGCTGCAGGGCTGGATTGCTTCGTCGCTTCGCTCCTCGCAATGACGGGGGCGCGACCTATATGAACCCGAGCGTCTAGGGGAATTTCCAACATGGCATCCGCAGCCGAATCGATGGCTTCCAATCTCAGCCTGGCGAATTTCGCCAAGGCGACGGACCTCAAGAAGCGCCTCTGGTTCACCCTCGGCGCCCTCATCGTCTTCCGCCTGCTGAGCTTCGTGCCGCTGCCCGGCATCGACCCGCGCGCGCTCGCGAACCTCTTTCAGACGACCCGCGGCGGAGTCCTCGACTTCTTCAACATGTTCTCGGGCGGCTCGCTGCAGAGGATGAGCCTGATCGCGCTCGGCGTGATGCCCTACATCACCGCTTCCATCGTCGTGCAGCTGGCGACCTCGATGTCGCCGGCGCTGGGCGCCCTCAAGAAGGAGGGCGAGAGCGGCCGCAAGAAGCTCAACCAATATACGCGCTACGGCACCGTCCTGCTCTGCGCCATCCAGGGCTATTTCATCGCCGTCGGCCTCGAAGGCTGGGGCCAGGCCAGCGGCGTCTCGGCCGTGCTCAATCCGGGCATGATGTTCCGGATCACGACCGTCGTCACCCTCGTCGGCGGCACCATGTTCCTGATGTGGCTGGGCGAGCAGATCACCGCCCGAGGCATCGGCAACGGAGTCTCGCTGATCATCATGGCGGGAATCGTCGCGCAGCTGCCGACGACCCTCGTCCAGGTGTTCGAGAGCGGCCGCACCGGCACCATGTCGCCGCTCGTCATCATGGCCATCATCGCGATGGTCGCCGGCCTCATCCTCTTCATCTGCTTCATGGAGCGAGCCCAGCGGCGCGTGCTGATCCAATATCCCAAGCGCCAGACCGCGCGCGGCCAGATGCAGGCGGAGAAGTCGCATCTGCCCCTGAAGATCAACACGTCGGGCGTGATCCCGCCGATCTTCGCCTCGTCGCTGCTGCTGATGCCGCTCACCATCGCCCAGTTCGCCGGCAACCGGGTCGCCGGCGAGAGCATGTGGGGCGACATCCTCATCACCATCACCACGGCGCTCCAGCACGGCGCGCCGCTCTACATGGCGCTCTATGCGGCGGGGATCATCTTCTTCTGTTTCTTCTACACGGCCGTCGTGTTCAATCCGGAGGAGACGGCGGAGAATCTGAAGCGCTACGGCGGCTTCATCCCCGGCATCCGGCCCGGCAAGCGGACCGAGGAATATCTCGACTACGTCCTCACCCGGATCACCGTCATCGGCGCCGCCTATCTGACCCTGATCTGCCTGGTGCCGGAGTTCGTCATCGCCCGCATGGGTATCGGCTTCTACCTCGGCGGCACGTCCCTGCTCATCGTCGTCAACGTGACGATGGACACGGTGACCCAGATCCAGAGCCACCTCATCGCCCACCAATATGGCGACCTCATCAAGAAAGCGAAGCTCAAGGGGGGCTCGCGCAGGTGAACATCATCCTGCTCGGGCCTCCGGGCGCAGGCAAGGGGACCCAGGCGGGCCGGCTGATCGCGGAAAGGGGGCTGGTCCAGCTCTCCACCGGCGACATGCTTCGCGAGGCGATCAGGGCCGGCAGCCCGATCGGCCTCAGGGCCAAGGCGATCATGGAGGCGGGCGAGCTCGTCCCCGACGAGGTCGTCAACGAGCTGATCGCCAACCGCCTCGACCTTCCCGAGCGCTATGCCGGCTCCGGCTTCATCTTCGACGGCTATCCGCGCACCGAGGCGCAGGCCATCTCGCTCGACGCCCTCCTCGCCGAACGCGGCATGAAGCTCGATCACGTCATCGAGCTGCTGGTCGATGCCGACGCGCTCGTCGATCGGATCACGGGCCGCTTCTCCTGCGCCAAATGCGGCGAGGGCTATCACGACCGCTACAAGCTGCCCAAGGTGGACACCCTGTGCGACGTCTGCGGCTCCGACCAGTTCAAGCGCCGGCCCGACGACAATGAGGAGACGGTCCGAACCCGCCTCGCCGAATATCGCGCCAAAACCGCCCCCATCCTCCCTTATTACGACGCGCGCGGCCTCGTCCGGCGGGTCGATGGAATGGCCCCGATCGAGGACGTCGAGCGCGCGATCGAGGCGATCCTCGACGGAGCGGCCTGAGCCTCAGCGCACGACCAGGATCGGCGCGGCGCCGCTGATCGTCGCCCGGCGGTTGACCGTGGTCAGGACCAGCACCACGTCCGGCCGCGCGAAGCTGACCAGCAGGCCGCCAACGTCCTTGAATCGCGGCCAGGGCTGGAACGAGGCCCGTCCGCTCCGCTCGATCCGGTAGAGGCCGTCATGGCCGACGGCCAGCAGGGCGTCGCCCACCGCCTCGAGGCCGAAAAAGGCGACCGAGCCATACCGCCCCTTCGCGGCGGCGGCGAGAATCTTCGGGTCCGTCCGGTTGCGGTCGCTCGCCTGGGTAAAAAGCGATTCGACATGGGTCCCGCAGACCTCGGCGATCCGGCCGGTGGGCATGAAGTGGATGAGGCCGACCGCTACCGCGACGCAGCCGGGCTTCCAGGGAAGGGTCGCGATCGCCTGGACGGGATCGCAGGCCGTGTTGAGGGGGCCGTCGCAAAGCTCGCCGGTGGCGTTGCGTTCGACCGCGATCCTCCGGCCGGTGCGGCGTTCGATCCGGAACAGGCCGCCGCCCCATTCGCCGAGATTGAGGCCGACGAAGAGGTGGTCCGGCGTCTCGTGCACCGCCGCTCCGATCAGCGGAGCCCGCATGTCGCCCGAGAGCGTCACCGCACGGCGGCCGGTCTCGATCAGGCGCTTGGTGGTAAGCAGGACGGGCCGGGGCCCCTTGCACGACAAAGCGACCAGGACGTCGCCGGCGCTTCGCACCGGCCGGTCGGCGCTCCAGCCGCCGCCGGTGCGGCGCCGGATCGTCCATTGCGATCCGTCGCTCGACACGGTGACGGCGAATAGCCCGTTCGGTCCCCTGCAAAGGTCGACGACCGGCGCTCCCAGCTCTTCCCGCCGGCGATCCGCTTCGCCTTCGGCAAGGCTGGTCAGCTTGCCGTCGCGGGCGACCAGCCACAGGCGGCCTTCGGCGAAGGCCGCTCGGATGATGTCGGTCCCGATGGACGGCGCTTCGTTCGGTCGGCGCTCGCGTTCCAGGCGCGCCCGAAAGGCGTCGAGCGACTCGACGCCATCGGCCGGGTCGAACGGGGCTAAAGTGATCTCGCCCCGCTCCAGCGTCACGAGTTCGGTGTCGCCGAACTTGAGCGGCGCGCCACGTTCGAGCATTCGGCGCAGCTCCAGGACGTAGGGATCGACCTTCGGCCATTCCGGATGCTCGACGATGGCAAGCAGGGCTTGCGCCTGCCACACCCGCCGCATGGCCGCTGCCAGCAGCTTCAGCCCGGGATCGTCGCTGAGCACGAGCGGAGGCTCCGGCGGGTTCCGGACCGGGGGCCCAGGGTCGGGCCATCCGTAGGCGGTGCCCGGGCGGCCCTGGACGACGACTGCTCCAAGCGCCACCGGAGGGGGCGCGGCGGGCTTGCGCGGTATGGCGGTCGAGCGCTCGCCGTCGAGCGCCTCCAGATCCTCGAGGCGGTGGACGATCGGCCCGGTAAGCCGCTCCTCGACGACATAGGCACGGCCGCCGCGAACGACGAGACGCCGCTCGCCGACTCTCAAATCGGCGTCGATATCGCCATTGTCGGCGACCTTTACTTCGGCGGAATCGCCCATCTTCGGCACGTAGACGGCGCGCAGGCCGGCCGCGGCCGGGACGGGAGCGAGGGCCAGCAGCAAGGCGGCAAGTCTAGGCAGCATGGCTCACTCCCCTGCGATCCCGTCGCCTGCCGAGTCCATAGCCTTGCGAGTTCCCGCCCGAAACATGTTATCCACCGCTCGCGACTCCGGCTAACGGGGTGTGAAGCGAGGGGAATTGCCATGAATCGAGGAGCCGGAACCCCGCGCGACGACGGTCATGTCGACCTCGAAGGCTTCATGGAGGGCGTCAAGCGCCGCAACCCGCACCAGCCCGAATTCGTCCAGGCCGTCTACGAGGTCGCTCAGGACGTGTTCGAATTCACCGCCGGCAAGCCCGAATATCACGAGGCCCAGATCCTGCGGCGCATGGCGGAGCCCGACCGGGTCGTCTCGTTCCGGGTCTGCTGGGAGGACGACAAGGGCAATATCCGGGTGCAGCGCGGCTACCGGGTCCAGAACAACAATGCGATCGGCCCGTACAAGGGCGGCATCCGTTTCCACCCGTCGGTGAACGAATCCATCCTCAAGTTCCTGGCCTTCGAGCAGACCTTCAAGAACGCGCTCACCGGACTGCCGATGGGCGGAGGAAAGGGCGGGGCGAACTTCAATCCCAAGGGCAAGAGCGTCAACGAGATCATGCGCTTCTGCCAGAGCTTCATGACCGAGCTGTTCCGCCACATCGGCGCGAACATCGACGTGCCCGCGGGCGACATCGGAGTCGGAGCGCGCGAGATCGGTTACATGTTCGGCCAGTACAAGCGAATCACCAACAGCTGGGAAGGGGTGCTGACCGGCAAGGGGCTGGAATATGGCGGCTCATTGATCCGGACCGAGGCGACCGGCTACGGCGCCGTCTATTTCCTCGCCAACATGCTCGCCACCCGCGGCCAGGACCTCGTCGGCAAGCGGGCCGTGATCTCGGGTTCGGGCAACGTCGCCACCCACGCGGCGGAGAAGGTCGTCCAGCTCGGCGGCAGGGTGCTGACCCTCTCGGACTCGGAGGGCTTCATCCACGATCCCGACGGGATCACCCAGGAGAAGATCGACTGGGTCAAGGCGCACAAGACCAAGCGCCGCGGCCGAATCTCGGAATATGCCGAGGAATATAAGGGCGCGACCTTCCACGCCGGCCGCGGGCCCTGGGGCGTCGAGTGCGACGTCGCTCTGCCCTGCGCCACTCAGAACGAGCTGCTCGGCGGCGATGCACGGACTTTGGTGAAGAACGGCTGCGTCGCCGTTTCGGAGGGCGCCAACATGCCGACCGACCTCGAGGGCGTCCATATCTTCAAGGAAGCCGGCCTTCTCTACGCGCCCGGCAAGGCCGCCAATGCCGGCGGAGTCGCCGTCTCCGGGCTGGAGATGAGTCAGAACAGCGCCCGGATCAGCTGGAAGGGGGAGGAGCTTCAGCGCCTCCTCAAGGACATCATGGACGGAATTCACGAGCGCTGCATCGAATATGGCCGGGTCAGCGACTCCTATGTCGACTATGTGAAGGGCGCCAACATCGCCGGCTTCAAGAAGGTCGCCGACGCCATGCTGGCGTTCGGAGTGGTGTAGTCATCCCTTCGCCCCAGCGCAGGCTGGGGCCCCGTCGGGTGAAAGGCTCGGCGCTTTCCACCCCCTGGGGTCCCAGCCTTCGCTGGGACGACGCGCTATTTCCCAAGCACCCCCATCGCGCCGGTCACCATCGCCTCGATCCCGGTCTCGATCACCGTCTCCGCCTCGGGCGCCCAATAGGGGCTGTGCAGCGAAGGCAGCTTCGAGGTGTCGCCGCCGGCCGCGTCCCATTTCGCCTGGGGAACTCCGCCGACCCAGAAGATCAGGCTCTCGATGCCCGGATCGGCGAGGTGATAGCGGCCGAAATCCTCGCCCACCATCGGCGGCGGCACCGCCTGGACCCGGTCCGCTCCGAAGCGCTGGCGGAACAAGGCCGCGGTGGCGTTGCTGAGCTTTTCGGTGTTGACCGCCGCGGGGGTGAACTCGCCCTCGCGGATCGTCACCACCGGCATCTTGTCCTCGGGCACGCCCGCCGCGATCGCCTCGCCGCGGGCGATGCGCCGGATTCCGTCGAGCAGGGCGCGGCGGGTCTTCTCGCTGTAGCTTCTTACGGTCAGCAGCAAAGTCGCCTGGTCGGAAATGATGTTGTGCTTGGTGCCGCTTTGGAAGCTGCCCACGGTCACCACCGCCGCGTCCTGCGGGTCGAGCTCCCGGCTGACCAGGGTCTGCAGGGTGCCGACGATCCGGCTGGCGAGGACGATCGGGTCGCGGGTGTTCTGCGGCACCGCGCCGTGGCCGCCGACGCCCCTCACCTGGATGTCGACCGAATCGACGTTGGCGAAAGCGGGGCCGACGGTGATTCCGAGCACTCCGGCGGGGAGCGAGGCGCTGTCGTGGAAGGCGAGGGCGTGGGTCGGCTTCGGGAAGCGGGTGTAGAGGCCGTCGTCCAGCATCGCCTTGGCGCCCTCGCCGGTCTCCTCGGCCGGCTGGAGGATCATCACCAGGGTTCCGGACCATTGCCCCTTCATCGCCGCCATCCGCCGCGCCGTGCCGAGCCAGCTGGTCATGTGGGTATCGTGGCCGCAGGCGTGCATCACCCCGCTCTCGACTCCGGTGACGCTGGTCGCCTTGACCTTGCTGGCGAAGGGAAGGCCGGTCTGCTCGATCACCGGCAAAGCGTCCATGTCCGAGCGCATCAGAAGCACCGGCCCGGGGCCGTTCTTCATCACCGCGACGACTCCGGTCTTGCCGACGCCGGTGGTGACCTCGAAGCCGAGCTTCCTCGCCTCGGCGGCGAGGCGTGCCGAGGTCTTCACCTCCTGCATGCTGAGCTCGGGGCTGGCGTGGAGCTCTCGGTAGAGGATCATCAGCGAAGGCAGGTCGCCGCGCACCTGGTCGGCGAGCGGGTCGGCCGCGGCGGGGGCGGCGAAAGCGAGCAGGGGCAGCAGCAGGAGGCGTTTCATCCGGTCATCCCTTGGGCACGAGCTCGATCACGTCGAGCGTGGATTCGAAGGCGGGATAGGGGAAAGCGAGCCGCCAGCGGCGCTCGCCGATCCGCTCGAGAAGTCCGATCATGTCGCGCTGACGGTCGTGGCCGTAGCGAAGCACGCCCTGCTCGTCGCCAAGCTGGAGGGTGCCGAGGAAGATCAGCCGCCGGTCCGAATCGGCGAACAGCCGGCCGACGGGGCGCTGCGAGCCGGTGAGCTTGACGAAGTCCATCGCCCCGGCTCCCGCGGAGATGCGGCAGTCGAACGGCGGATAGGCGATGAAGTCGAGCATGCCGTCGCTTCGCGCGCCCATTTTGAGGGTCCGGCAGCGATAGTCGCCGGGGGGCGGTGCCGCGCTCTTCAGGGCGGAGTCGGGCTCGAGCAACGGGCCTTCGCGGGCGATCTCCGGGCCGCGCCCGGCCGAGCGCGCCTGCTCCAGCGCCCGCACCCAGGCGGTCCTCCACTTGCGCATCCGCTCCTTGTCCGGATTGGTGGCGATGGAGCGCCAGCCGGCGACGGAGGGCACCGCGGCGGCGGGGCCGCTCCCGGTCGAGGTGCAGGCGGCGAGGGCGAGCGAGGCGAGGAGGAGAGCGCGGACCTTCATCGGCCCGAGCCTAGCAGGCGCCACGGGGGCGCGGCAATTCGCCCCCTGTCGGGCCCGGCCGAATCGCGCCATAATCGAGCCGTTCCAAGGGGGGCTTGCGATGAAATGGATTGCGGCGAGCGCGGCGCTGGCCCTCAGCCTGGCGGCGCCGGTGCGGGGGCAGGCCGCGGAGCCGATCCAGGCGCCCGCCGGGCGGGATGAGGCGCTGGTGGCCCTTAGGTCCGTCGACCAGGCCAGGCTCCATTCCGACAAAGCCTATGCGCAAGCGATGTTGCTCCGGGTTGCCGCCGGCATCAACCAGGCCGGGAGTGAGCCCTTCGTCGCCGATTTCGAGATCCTGCGGGCGACGGCGCTGGCGACGCTGGAGCGGTCGGAGGAGGCCGTCGCCGCAGCGCGCAGGGCGGCGGCGGCGAGGCCCGCCGACGGCTCGATACAGGCCGGGGCGGTGTTCCAGGCCGCCCGCGCCGAGCGGCCCTCGGCGGCGCTCGATCTGCTCGAAGGGGCCGTTCGCTCGGTCCGTGACCCGGCGGAAGTGGCGCTGCTTCGGGAAGGGTTGAGCGAAGAGCTGGTGCGGTGGATGCGGATCAAGCTCAAGGACGCGAAGGCGGAGCCGGAGGATGCCCGCCTGTCGCTGGCGCTGCTCGCGCTCCAATGGCCGTCCCCGGATCGGCCGGGCATCGTCGACAGCCTGCGGCGGGCGGCGATCAAGGCCAGCCTGCCCGGAGACGTGGCCCGGGCCAGGGCGCTGCTCGCCGAGATGACCGATCCCGCCGTGCTGCTGCCGATCCTCGTGTCGCACCGGTTCGATTCGCTTTTCGCCGGCGATTCGGAGCGGCTGAGGCGGCTCGACGCCGCGATCGCGGCCTTCGACAAAGGCTCGGCGGAGCGGTTGCGGCGCAATCCCAACGATCCGGACATGGCTCTCGACCGGGCGCAATTCCTGCGCGGCCTCGGCCGCGAGAAGGAAGCGCTCGCCGTCCTCGCGCCCTGGGTGGACGACATGAAGCGGACCGAGGCCGGGGGCGAGAAGGCCTTCTGGCTGGTCAACGAAGCGGCCTATGCGCTGCGCGCCCTCGGCCGCGGCGAGGAGGCGGTGGCGGCGATGGAGAAGATCATTACCCTCGACATGGACGTCCATCCCTATCTGATCAGCATGGCGATCAATCAGGGCGAGATACTGAATTCCGCGAAGCGGCATGCCGAGGCCGCGCGCTATGCCGAAAATCTGTACGCGACCGCCAAGGACGCGGCGAGCGTCTACGGACATATGTGGATGTGGTCGATCGCGGCCTGCGCCTACGCCCGGGCCGGCGAGCCGGCGCGGGCCGCGCCGTGGCTGAAGCGGCTCGAGGCGAGCAGCGACGAGAACCAGCCGGCGCACATGCGGGCGCTGCTCTGCAATGGAGATCTCGATGCGGCCGAAAGGCTGCTCCTGAAACGGCTCGACGGGGAGGATTCCGATTCCCTGCTGGTGCAGCTGCAGGATTACGGGCTCGACGACGGCGGCCGGGACTCGGCCATCGACCGGCAGATGGCCGCGGTGAAGGCTCGGCCGGCGGTGGCGGCGGCGATCGCCCGGCGCGGCCGGATCCTGAGACTGCCGCTCAGCAGGACCTATTGGGGGGATTTCTAAGCTGGCTCCGGCAACCGGCACAGATCGACCCAGCGCTCGCCGACCAGGGCGAACAGCCGCTCGGGAGTCACCTCGACCGAGCTGTTGAGCGAGCCCGCCGCCGGATAGACGAGATCGAAATCCCTGAGCGAGACGTCGCAATAGACCGGCAGCGCGGTCGCCAGCCCGAATGGGCAGACTCCGCCGACGGGATGGCCGGTCAGCGCCAGAGTCTCCTCCGGGCCGAGCATTCGCGGCCGGGCCGAGAACGAGGCCTTGGTCTTGCCATTGTCGAGCCGGGCGTCGCCCCGGGCCACGAGCAGGAAGACGGTGTCGCGGACCCGGACGGCGAGGGTCTTGGCGATCCGGCCCGGCTCGACGCCGAGCGCGCGCGCCGCGGTCTCCACGGTGGCGGTGCTCTGCTCCACCTCGATCAGCGGCAGATCCGGGGCGTGCTCGGCGAGCCAGGTGCGGACGGATTCGAGGCTCACCTCGTCATTCCCCGATCAGATGGAGCGCGAGCGAGCGCCGATGGGGGCGGCGGCGATGCTCGAACAGATAGACGCCCTGCCAGGTGCCGAGCGCGAGGCGGCCTCCTATCAGGGGGATGGCGAGCTGCACCTGGGTGAGGATCGTCCTGAGGTGGGCGGGCATGTCGTCCGGCCCCTCGTCGCGATGGGCGTAGGCGGACGGGTCTTCCGGCGCCAGCCGCGCCACCCACGCCTCGATGTCGGTGCGCACCTCGGGCGCGGCATTCTCCTGGATGAGGAGCGAGGCCGAGGTGTGGCGGCAGAAGAGCGTGAGCAGGCCCTCGTCCATTTCCTGCGCCGCGGTCCAGGCGGCGACCTCGCGGGTGATTTCGAGAAGGCCCTGGCGGGGCGTGTGGAAGTCGAGGGTTCCGGTTGCCTGGCGCATTCGCGCGGGATTAGCGGGGGAGGGAGAAGAGTACAAATTCCTCCCCGAGCTTTCTCGGGGAGGGCGACCGCGCGAAGCGCGGCGGAGGGCGATTCGGAGGAGGCATTCAGGACGCCTTGAGCCTTCACCCAACTTTGCCCTATCGCCCCTCCAAGGGAGACCTGCCGTCGCCGACGACACGCCCAAGTCGAACCTGATGTGGGGCGGCCGCTTCGCCGGCGGGCCGGCGGCCCTGATGCGCGAGATCAACGCCTCGATCGGCTTCGACAAGAGGTTGTGGCGCGAGGACATTGCCGGCTCGCTCGCCCATGTCGCGATGCTGGAGACCCAGGGGATCGTCACGGAGGCGGATGCCTCGGCGATCGCCGAGGGGCTGGAGCGGATCCAGGACGAATATGCGCAAGGGGGCGTCGACGAGGATCCCGCCCTCGAGGACATCCACATGCATGTCGAGGCGCGGCTCGCCGAGCTGATCGGCCCGGTCGCCGGCCGACTTCACACCGCCCGCTCACGCAACGACCAGGTGGCGACCGACTTCCGCCTCTGGGTGCGCGGCGCCATCGACGAGGTCGACGACGCCCTCTCGGCCTTCCAGCGGGTCCTCGTCGGCCGCGCCGAAGAGCATGCCGAGACGGTCATGCCCGGCTTCACCCACCTCCAGTCGGCCCAGCCCGTCACCCTCGGCCACCACCTGCTCGCTTATTACGAGATGCTCCGCCGCGACCGCTCGCGCTTCGCCGCCGCGCGCGCCCGGCTGAACGAGAGCCCGCTCGGCGCGGCCGCCCTCGCCGGGACGAGCTTCCCGATCGACCGCGATGCCACCGCAGCGGCGCTCGGCTTCGACCGCCCATGCGCCAACTCGCTCGACGCGGTCTCGGACCGCGACTTCGCGCTCGATTACCTGATGGCGGCGACCCAGTGCGCCCTCCATCTGTCGCGTCTCGCCGAGGAGCTGGTCATCTGGGCGAGCCAGCCCTTCGGCTTCGCTTTGCTTCCGGACGCCTTCAGCACCGGCTCGTCGATCATGCCCCAGAAGCGCAACCCGGACGCCGCCGAGCTGGTCCGCGGGCATTCGGGCCGAATCGCGGGGGCGATGGTGGCCCTGGCGATGATCATGAAGGGCCTGCCCTTAGCCTATTCCAAGGACATGCAGGACGACAAGCCGCCGGTCTTCGAGGCCCACGATTTGCTGATCCTGTCGCTCCAGGCGCTCGCGGGGATGATCGAGACGACAAGCTTCGACCCGGCGAGGATGCGCGCCGCGGCCGAGGCCGGCTTCAGCACGGCGACCGACCTCGCGGACTGGCTGGTCCGCGAGGCCGGCGTGCCGTTCCGCGAAGCCCATCACATCGTCGGGCAGGCGGTGAAGGCGGCGGAGGAGCGCGGCATCGGCCTGGCCGAGCTCGATCTCGAGGCGTTGCGGCGGATCGACTCGCGGCTGGACGAGCGGGCTTGCGGGGCCCTCACGGTCGACGCGTCGGTGCGGAGCCGGACAAGCTATGGCGGAACCGCGCCGAAGCGGGTGAGGGAGCAGGTCGAGAAAGCGAAGAAGGCGCTCGACTCCTAAACGCGTCATTCCCGCGAAAGCGGGACTCCATATGCGTCCTGCTCCTGGCACGACCTCGGAATGGATTCCCGCTTTCGCGGGAATGACGGCAAGGCCTCAGTCCAGGGGAAACAGCCGGGTCAGAGTCTGCCCGCTGGGCATCAGCAGATATTGAGTCGCCTTGGTCCGGATGAAGTCGGGGAGCCCGGCGACGGTGCCGCCGCCGGCGGCGCCCTTCGGGATTCGGAATTCGCGGGTGGCGCCGGGGACCGAGCGGTTGCCGATCAGCGCGTCCTGGTCGCGGCCGTGGGCCGGGAAGGACTGGCTGAAATTGTTGCGCGCCCCCCAGGCGGCCAGCCGCATGAACTGCTCGCGGATCGAGGCGCAGACGAACAGGCCCAATATGCCCCGGTCGACGCCGTCGTCCACCTCGCCGCGCAGCTCGTGGCCGTAGGGCATGCCCCGCCGGACGATCTGCGGCACGCCGGTGGTCACCGCCATTCCGGACAGCTTCTGGTCGCGCGGGTTCATCACCCGGACGTGGGAGGAAACGGGGCAGGCGAGGCCCTGAAGGTCGTCGGCATAAGCGAAGCCCTCCTCGCAGCGCTCCGGCGCCGGGACGTCGGGCGACAGGCACAGGGGCGTACCGTCGCGCCAGCGGCCCATGATCTTGGCCGCGAGCAGCTCCCGGGCGTCCACCGCGGGCAGCCTCGGGAAGACCGCCGGCGCCTTGGCGGTGAGGAAGCGCTCGAAGGTGGCGACGTCCTGATAGATCCAGCGGAAGACGAGGTAGCTCGAATCGCGAAGCACCTCGGCGGCGGGGTCCCGGGCGGGCGCGCAGGGGAAGCGGTCGTCATAATAGCCGATCACGACCGAGCGGAAATCGACCGGCCGTTCCGGGCTCGGAGCGCCGTCCCATGACACCTTGGCGTTGGAGAGCCCGTCGACATAGCCGAAATGGAGCCGGGCGCCCTTGCCGGCCGGACCGAAGCCGAGGAAGGCGCCGTCGAGCCGCCCGCCGGACGCCCGCGGAATCTTCTCGACCAGCCCCGCCGCCGCCGCTTCGGCGAGAACCTCCGCGGTCCCCGCCTCGAGTTGCTCGTCGCCCACCGCGTGGAGGTGGACGAAGCAGCTCACCTCGCTGCCGGCGAACTGCTTCTCCCACCAGTTGGACGGCGCGCTGGCGCCTAGGTCGCCGAGCCGCTCCGCGTCGGGTGCGGCGCGGAAGGTGCTTTCGAGCTTGCCGTTCACTTCGGGCGGAAGCAGCCCCTCCAGAGCGCGCGCCGCGAAGCTGAGATTGGCGACCCAGCCATGCGCCGCGGTCGGCTTGTTGGTGCCGAACAGGATCAGCGGCCTGAGCTTCGGAACGAATCGGCGAAGCGCCTCGGCGTCGGGCGCCGAGAAGATGAGGTGCCGCACCAGCCGGTAGCCGGCGATGTTGCCCAGCACCATTCCCTGGAGATCGCTCGTGTCGACCGGCATCGCCGTCTCCTGTTCCTCCCCCGAATTTCCGGGGCAGGAATTCGGGTCAGTTGTAGCTCGGCTTCGGCTGCTCCGGCTGCTCCGGCTGCTCCGGCTGCTCCGGTTGTTCTGGTTGTTCTGGTTGCTCCGGTGCGTCGCCGCCGGCGCCGAGCGCTTCCTCGATCTCGCGGACGGTCTTGGGGAAATAGCTGAACAGCCAGCCCTGCTCCTCGCGGCCGTCGGGGGAGGTGCCGAGAGCCTTCACGTTGAGATGCTTCGAGGCCTGGAAGAAGGTGTCCTGATCGTTGAGCTCGTCCCATGGCGGCGCGCCTTCCGCCAGCTCGAAGATCGGCTTGAAGACGTGCGGAAGCTCGCGCCGGAAGAATTCCGTATATTCCTGCGGATCGCCGTCGAATTCGGTGATCACCTGAAGGAACTTGTCGTGGATGACGAGCACCCGGGCGAAGTGGACGATGCCCGACTTGCGCAGGGCGCGGTCGATCTCGGGCTGGATGTGGGTGGCGAAGGCGGCCTTGAGCTGCTGCAGCTTGGCCAGCGATTCCGAGTCCTGCTTCAGCGGCACGGTCATGTTCAACGCGGTGATCATAAGTGGCTCCTTCCTTTGCCGAACGGAGGCCCGGGCAGGGCGGCCGGCGCAACGGGCCCGTTGCGCCCGAAGCCGCGCCGGCCGGTGATTTGCCTGTTTTTCATTGGAGGCCGTTCGGACCCTGCCCCCACACGGGAAACAAGGTCTCACCCGCCCGAAGCGAAGTCAATATCCGCTTATAGCGAGGCGGCCTTGCGCGCGCGGTTGGCGGCGATCCTCAGGCGCAGAGCGTTCAATCGGATGAAGCCCGCCGCGTCGCGCTGGCTGTAGCTCGACGAGCCCTCCTCGAAGGTGACCAGATCCTGGTCGTAGAGCGCCAGCGGGCTCTCGCGGCCGGTCACCGTGGCGTTGCCCTTGTAGAGCTTCACTCGGACGGTGCCGGTGACGAATTCCTGGCTCCTGTCGATCAGCGCCTGCAGCATCTCGCGCTCGGGCGAGAACCAGAAGCCGTTGTAGATGAGGCTGGCGTAGCGCGGCATGATCTCGTCCTTGAGATGCCCGGCGCCGCCGTCGAGGGTGATCGATTCGATGCCGCGATGGGCGGCGAGCAGGATGGTGCCGCCGGGCGTCTCGTAAACGCCGCGCGACTTCATCCCGACGAAGCGATTCTCGACCAGGTCGAGGCGGCCGATGCCGTTGTCGTGGCCGAGCTGGTTCAGTCGCGTCAGCAGGCCGGCCGGCGACAGCGCCTCGCCGTCGATCGAGACCGGATCGCCCCGCTCGAAACCGATCTCTATCACAGTGGGGCGATTCGGAGCGTCTTCAGGCGAAACGGTGCGCTGGTGGACATATTCCGGAGCCTCGACCGACGGATCCTCGAGCACCTTCCCCTCCGACGAGGAGTGGAGGAGGTTGGCGTCGATCGAGAAGGGAGATTCGCCCCTCTTGTCCTTCGAGATCGGAATCTGGTGCTTCTCGGCGAAGTCGATCAATTGCTCGCGGCTTGCGAAATCCCATTCGCGCCACGGGGCGATGACCCTTATGTCGGGCTCGAGCGCGTAATAGCCGAGCTCGAATCGGACCTGGTCGTTGCCCTTGCCGGTAGCGCCGTGGCAGACCGCATCGGCGCCGACCTGACGCGCGATCTCGATCTGGCGCTTGGCGATCAGCGGCCGGGCGATCGACGTGCCGAGCAGATACTGGCCCTCGTAGACCGTATTCGCCCGAAACATCGGGAAGACGTAGTCGCGGACGAACTCCTCGCGCAGATCCTCGATGAAGATGTTCTCCGGCTTGATTCCGAGCAACTCGGCCTTGCGCCGCGCCGGATCGACCTCCTCGCCCTGGCCGAGATCGGCGGTGAAGGTGACGACCTCGGCGCGATACTCGGTCTGCAGCCATTTGAGGATGATCGACGTGTCGAGCCCTCCCGAATAAGCGAGCACGACCTTCTTGGGGGCGGGGAGGTTCATTGTCTCATCCTTCGTCGCCCCAGCGAAGGCCGGGGTCCATTCTGATTCCATGCGGGCCCGAACGCCCGATGGATCCCGGCTTGCGCCGGGATGACGGGGTCACGACGCCTCCTGCGCCAGCTTGCGGAACCGGTTCGCCATCATGCCCGCGACGACTCCGTCCCTCACCGCCACGAACAAGGTGTCGTCGCCGCAGATCGTCCCGGCCACCTCCTCCAGCTTGGCCTGGTCCAGCGCGAGGCCGACGAGGTGGGCGGAGCCGGGCGGAGTCTTGATGACGAGAAGGCCGGCCGCCGCCTCGATCGAGATCACCCACTCGGCGAGGATGCGCTGCAGCCGCGCCGCCGCCCAGTCGCTGTCGCCGAGCTGGTCGGGCAGGGCGTAAGCGAGCGCTCCGCCCCGCTTCACCTTGACGGCGCCCATCTGGTCGAGGTCGCGCGACACCGTCGCCTGGGTGACCGAGAAGCCGATCGCCCCGAGCCGGGCGGTCACCTCCTCCTGGCTGCCGAGCGGCTCGGCGCGGATCAGGTCGGCGATCGCCTTCTGGCGGCGGAGCCGGGCCTCGCTCATGACGGAAGGGCCGAGTCCGCATGGATGCCAGCCTTCGCTGGCACGACGAAACAGCTCATGGCCTTACCCCCATCAGCCAGGCCAGCGCGCCGCGGGCGGTGTGCATCCGGTTCTCGGCCTGGAGCCAGACCGCGCTTTGCGGGCCGTCGATGACGCCGGCGCTCACCTCCTCGCCGCGGCGGGCGGGCAGGCAGTGGAGGAAGCGTGAGTCCGGGCAGCGCGCCATCAGGGCCTCGTCCACGCGAAAGCGCTCGAACGCCCTGGTCCGGGCCTCGGTCTCGGCGTCCTGGCCCATCGAGACCCAGACGTCGGTGTAGACGATGTCGGCGCCATCCACCGCCTCGACGGGGTCGTCCAGTTGAATCACATGCTCAGCGGCGGCGTCGGCCAGGCGATACCCTTCGGGACTGGCGATGCGAAGCTCCACCCCGAGCAGGGAGCAGGCTTCGGCGAGCGAGCGGCAGACATTGTTGTCGCCGTCGCCGACATAGGCGATTCGAGCTCCTTCCAGCCGCCCGAGCAACTGCCTGACCGTCAGCAGGTCGGCCAGCGCCTGCAGCGGGTGGGCGCGGTCCGACAGCATGTTGAGCATAGGCTTGGGCGTCGCCGCGGCCATCGCGTCGAGATCGGAATGATCCATGACCCGGGCGGCGACGATCGCGTGGTAGCAGGCGAGGGTGCGGGCAACGTCCTCGGCGCTCTCCCGGGTGCCGAGGCCGACCTCCTCCTTCTGGATGTAGACCGGATGGCCTCCCAGCTGGACGACCGCCATCTCCATCGAGTTGCGGGTCCGGGCGGAGGGCTTCTGGAAGACGAGCGCGACGCCCTTGCCGGCGAGCGGCAGGCCCAGGTCGGGCAGCTCGGACAAAGCGAGGATCTCGTCCAGCCCCTCGGCGCCGAGATCGGTGATCGTGAGGAGCCGGGTCACCAGCTCTTCTCGCGCTTGACCATGGTCCCGATCCCTTCGTCGGTGAGCAATTCGATCAGCAGGGCGTGCGGCACCCGGCCGTCGATTATGTGGGCGGTGCCGACGCCTGAGTCGACCGCGTCGGCGCAGGCGCGAAGCTTCGGGATCATGCCGGCGCTGACGCTGTCATGCTCGATCCGCTCGCGCAGCTCGGCGGAGGTGAGGCGGGGGACGAGGCTGGTCTCGTCGTTGACGTCCTCCAGCAGGCCGGGCGCCGCGGTCAGGTAGACGATCTTCTCCGCCGCCATCGCGACCGCGATGGCGCGGGCGGCTTCGTCGGCGTTGACGTTGTAGGGCTGGCCCGATTCGTCGGCGCCGATCGTCGAGACGACCGGCGAGAGACCCTCGTCGAGCAGCCGCTCCAGCACCGAGGCGCGGACGTAGCTGACGTCGCCGACGAAGCCCAGGGCGGATTCGCGCGGAGTGACCGTGAGCAGGCCGGCATCCTCGCCCGACACTCCGACCGCGACCGGATCGTCGAGCGCTTCCCGGTTGATCGTTCCGACGAGGTCGCGGTTGATCTTGCCGACCAGCACCATCCGGACGATCTCGAGCGTCTCCGCGTCGGTGACCCTGAGGCCGTCCCGGAATTCCGGCTCCTTGCCGACCCGCCGCATCATCTGGTCGACCTGCGGACCGCCGCCATGGACGAGGACGCAGCGCACGCCGACGCTCCTCAGGAGCAGCACGTCCTGCGCCAGCGCCCGGTCGAGCTCCCGGTCGATCGCGGCGCCGCCCAGCTTGACCACCACCGAGCGGCCGTGGAAGCGCTGGATGTAGGGCAAAGCCTGGACCAGGATGGACGCGGTCTCGGTGGGGGACCTCATCGCAGGCCACCCGTCACCCCGGCTAAAGCCGGGGCCTCGGCGGCACGCGCAGTGTCTTCTCGACCGGAGGTCCCGGCTTTCGCCGGGATGACGGAATGGCTCATGAGGTCCTCGAATTCTCTTTGATGTAGCCCGGGCCGAGGTCGATGCCGATGACCTGGGCTCGGCCCTTGCCGAGGCCGAGCGCCACCTCGATCTCGATCCGCTCCCCCTTCATGTGCGCGGCGACGGCGGAGGCATCATGCTCGGCATTGGCGCCGGCGCGGGCGACGATCGTGCCGCCATAGGCCACCGCCGTCTTCTCCGTCTCGAAGGCGATCCCCGCCGATCCCGCCGCGGCGAGGAGCCGGCCCCAATAGGGATCGCCGCCATACCAGCTGCACTTGACCAGATTGTTCTCGGCGATCCGTTTCGCCGCGATCCGGGCCTCCTCGTCGGAGGCCGCGCCGGTGACTGAGAGGGCGACCATCTTGGTCATGCCCTCCGCGTCGAGCGCCATCCGGTAGGTGAGATCCTCGCACAGCCTGTGCACCGCGTCGGCGAACTCGGCCAAATCGGGCCGGCCGCGCCGGGCCGAGGCGAGAAGGATGGCGGTGTCGTTGGTCGAGGTCGCGCCGTCGACATTGAGGGTGTTGAAGGTCCGGTCCGAAGCGTCGCGAAGGATCCGGGTCATCTCCTCCGCCGTGACGTCGGCGTCGGTGGTGAGGAAGGCGAGCATCGTCGCCATGTCGGGGGCGATCATTCCGCAGCCCTTGGCCATGCCGCCGAGCGTGAAGGTCGAGCCGTCGACCACCGCCTCCTTGGCATTGTGGTCGGTGGTGAGGATGCCGCGGGCGGCGTCGTGCGCCCCGCCCACCGACAGTTTCTTGGCGAGCTTGGGGGTCGCCGCCAAGATGACGTCCATCGGCAGTGGTGTGCCGATGATTCCGGTCGAGCAGACCAGGACGTCCTCCGCCGCGACGTTCAGGGCCCGCGCCGTTTCCACGCCCATCGCCTCGGCGTCGGCGAGACCGGCGGCGCCGGTCCCGGCATTGGCGTTGCCGCTGTTGACGACGATCGCGGCGGCCCGCCCGCCATTCTCCGCCAGCCGCCGCCGCGACAGGACCACCGGAGGGGCGACGAACCTGTTGCGGGTGAACACCGCCGCGGCGGCGACCGGCGCCCGGTCCTCGGTCGCGACCAGCGCCATGTCGAAGCGGCGCCGCTTGATCCCGGCGTGGCAGCCGGCGGCGACGAACCCTTGGGCGGCTGTGACGCTCATGGATACATCCCCGCGACCGGGAGGCCGGCCGTTTCCTCGAGGCCGAGCATCAGATTGGCGCACTGGATCATCTGGCCGGCGGCTCCCTTGACGAGGTTGTCGAGCGCGGCGATCGCCAGCACCCGGCCGGTGCGTTCGTCGTAGCGCGCGGTGAGGTGGACGGCGTTCGAGCCCTGAGTCCATTTGGTCGCCGGCGGGCGTTCGGAGACGTGGATGAAAGGCTCGCCGGCATAAAAGTCGCGCAACGCCTGGAGCGGATCGCAGGGTCCCGTGGCGACTCCGTGACAGGTGGCGAGGATGCCGCGGTTCATCGGCACGAGGTGCGGGGTGAACAATAGCTGCCCGCCGAGCGCCATCTCCATCTCGGCGGTGTGGCGGTGGGTGAGCAGGCCGTAGGCGGTGTAACTCTCGTCGACGCTGTTGAAATGAGTCTCCTCCTTGAGCGCCTTGCCGGCGCCGCTGACCCCGGAGGCGGCGTCGACGACGAGGCTGCCCGGCTCGATCAGTCCCATCAGCGGCTTCAGGGCGAGGATCGCCGCGGTCGCATAGCATCCCGCCGCCGCCACCGTCGACGAACCGGAGATGGAAGCCCGGTGAAGCTCCGGAATACCGTAGATGAACCGGCCCAAAAGCTCCGGCGCTCCGTGGGGGTCCGGATACCAACGATCGTAATCCTCGGCTGAGCCGAGCCGGAAATCGGCGCCGAGATCGACGAACGGGATGTCGCGGGAGATGATGTCCGGAGCGATCGCCTGGGACTGCCCGTGGGGCAGGGCCGCGAAGACCAGGTCGACATCGTCCAATTCTTCCGGTGCATAACTATTCACCGCTGCATCCGGATAAGCCAAGGCGAGCTGGGGATGGACGTCGCCGACGGTCTGCCCCGCCCGGCTGCTCCCGAACAGCTTGACCGGCCGCAGGCGCGGATGCTGGGCGCAAAGCCGCAACAGCTCCGCACCGACAAAGCCCGATGCACCGAGGATGGCCAGCCGAATCATGACCGCGGCCATGGGCGTTATTGCATAATTATGCAATAACCTGCGTTTTATGCATCCGGCTCGGAAGCGGTTCGAGCCTGTGCCGGCTTGAGGAGGTCGATCCGGTGCCTGGTCGAGTGCCGCCGGCGCCGCCTCTGCCGCCGCTTCGCCGGCCTCAACAGGACGAAGCCGACGATGACGACCGTGATGGCGAGGCAGGCGATCAGGACCAGGACGGCGTCGACGATCGTGGACTGCATCGGCAATCTCCCCGGAGCAGCTTAGGCCAGTCTCTCACCCGGTGCCAAGCCGAAGCCGCCAGAGCGTGACGATGCCGTCCTCGCCCGAGGTGACGAGCCAGCGGCCGTCGGGACTGAAGCCGATATCGACGACATCCTCGGCCGCCCTCAGGCCCAGCACCGGCGCACCGTCGGCGACTCGCCAGAGGTGGATGGGCTCGGCATCCGAGCCCGCGCCGGTGAGGCTGTGCCACAGGGTGCCGGGACCGCTGCGGGCGCGGCCGGCATTGGCGAGCCAGCGTCCGTCCGGGCTGAAGTCGAGCTTGTAGGCGTGGTTGCCGACCTCGAGCCGGCGCAGGGTCGCTCCATCCGACGAGCGGCGGAGGCGGATGGTGGAATCGTCGCTGCTCGTGGCGAGCCAGCGTCCGTCGGGGCTCCAGGCGAGCCCGACCACCGCTTCCTCATGATCGGCGAGGGTCGCGAGCGGAGCGCCGGTCGTCCCGTCCCACAGGCGCGCGGTCGAATCGAAGCTGCCGCTGGCGAGGCGCCGGCCGTCGGGGCTGAAGCGGACCTCCCAGACGTTGCGTTCGTGGCCCGCCAGCGTGTGGACAAGTCGGCCCTCCGATGGGCTCCAGATCCGGATCATCCTGTCCTCCCCGGCCGCGGCGAGCCGGCTGCCGTCGGGGGAGAAATCGAGGGTCCAGACCGTGCCCCGGGCGCCTTTCAGAGCTCGGGCGAGCCTTCGCGTCGCGGGATCCCAGAGGCGGACGATGCCGTCATAGCCCGCCGTCGCCAGCCGCTTCCCGTCGGGCGCGAAGGCGATGGCGGTGGCCCCGCCTTCGTGGTTCAGGCGACGGGCGACCTTCAGGTCCGGCAGGTGACGAAGCACGACGAGGCCCGACGCGCTGCTGGTCGCCAGCCATTGCCCGTCGGCGCTGAAGGCCGCCTCGCGGCCGGGCGCCTCGGAATCGCGGAAGCGGGCCGCGGCCTGGGCCTTGAGCCGGGGCCCGGTCGCGACCGGCTGCGGCGAACTCCCGCAGGCGGCGACAAGCAAGGCGGCGGCGGCGGCGAGGCTTCTCATCCGCCGGGCCTAGCAGAAAAGCGGCCTCAGCTCAGCCTTCGGGCCGTCACGACGTAGCGCAGCGGCCCGTGCTCGGTGGCGCCGAAGGGCCAGCAGGTGACGAGGGCGAGGTCGCCGGACGGGGCGTAGGAATCGCGGCGGACGACCCGGGCGCCGGCGACTCGGTAGCGGTAGGCGCGGCCGTCCACAGTCTCGACCCGGACCTCGTCGCCGGGACGAACCTGCGCGAGGAAGAGGAAATGGGTGTCGCGGTGGGCGGCGAAGACGGCCGTGCCGCGCCCGCCGATCGCGGCGCTGGCCGGAAGATGGGTCGGGCCGAAGGCCAAAGCCTCGCCCGAGCCGCCGGAGAGAACGATCTCGGAGACCGCGAGGCGCGGCACCGAGATGCGGGCGACCGGCGCGGCGTCCGCCCAGGGCCAGGCCTTGACCGGTTCGCGCTGGGCCAGCCCTCGCGTGAAGGCGCGGTCGAGCAGCACCTGCGCCGCCCAGGCCTTGGCCGGGATCCAGGCGCCTTGCGCGGCGAGGGCCAGCCCGGCCGCGATCAGGAGCAGGAAGGGAAGGCGAAGCAGGAAATTGGGGACAGTTACGGTAACTGTCCCCTTTCCCCGGGGGTGCGCGAAGCTCATGCGGACTTCGGATTGGGGACAGTTACCGTAACTGTCCCCTTTTCTCCGGGGCAGCGGGGGAGCGGCGGGGGGAGGGGTACCTGTCCCTATCCCCTTTTCGCGGGCCCGGCTCATACCAGCCTCCGGCGTCTGACGGCGAGGAGGCCGGCGAGGCCGAGCAGAGCGAGCCACAGCCCGCCTTGCATCAGCGCCGCGGAGTCGGTCGCGGTCTGGGGGAGAGCCATCGCCTCGGCGGTCTGGCCGGTGCTGGGGTCGACCGGGGCGAGGTCGCCGGAGCCGTCGAACAGGGAGGCGAAGTCCCAGCCCTTGGGGAGGTTCAACGGCAGCTCCTCCTCGGTCAGGCGGGCGCCCTTGGGCCGCGAGGGGGTGCGGTCGACCGCAACCAGGCTGGTCTCGCGGGTGACGAGGCCGAAGCCGAGGCCGAGCTGGGCGATTCGCGCTTCCGCCTGCTCGTCGTCGAGCGTGCCGAGCTGGGCGGCGAGCTCGGTCTCGTCGACCTTGCGCCGCGCCCACAGCTTGCCGACGCCGGGCCCTTCGATCGCCGAGGCGAGGTCGACCGACTTCGACCAGGGCTTGTCGCCGATCGTCCCGCTGACCTCCAGCCGACCTTCCAGCCGGTCGGCGCGCGCCAGGATGACGAGCGGCTCGCCGGCGTAAAGGTCCGGCAGCTGGGCCGGGGTCAGCTCGGCCGAGCCGCCTTCGACCCGGGCCGAGAGCCCGGTCACCGCCGGCCGCGCCAGCCGGTCGAGAAGATCGGTCATCCGCGCCGTCACCTCGGCGACGTCGCCGATATGGGTGTAGGTGCCGCGGCCGACCTCGGCCATGTGGGTCATCAGATAGGAGTTGGGCGCGGAGCCGATGCCGACCATGAACACCCGGCTCCGGCCGCGGCGGGCGCCGATCTCGGCAAGCATCTCGGCCTCGTTGCTGATCTCGCCGTCGGTGAGGAAGACGATCTGGCGCAGGCGCCCGGAGTCGGCGGGCGTATCGTCCACCAAGGCTTCCTTGAGCGCCGGAAGCATCTCCGTGCCGCCGTTCGACTCGAGGCCGTCGGTGAAGCGCTGGGCGATGCCGACCTGCTCGGGCGTCGCCGGCACGGGCCGTTCGAACAATTCGGTCATCGTGTCGTCGAAGCGGATGACGTTGAAGCGGTCGGCGGGGGTCAGCGTCTTCAGCGCGTGGCGCAGGCTGGCCTTGGCCTGGTCCATCGAATCACCCGCCATCGAGCCGCTATTGTCGATGACGAAAATCATCTCGCGCGGGCCGACGGGGCGCTTCCTGTCCTCGACCGGAGGCGTGAGCACCGCCATCAGATAGTCGGCGCCCGAGACCCGTTCGCGGAACAGGCCCAGCGTGGTATCGGCCGCCGCCGCGCGCCAGCTCAGCACGAAATCGCGATCGGCCGGCACTTCGCCCTCGGCGAGGCGCACGATCCGGGCCTCGCCCTCGGCCTCGACGGCGATCCGGTGGGAGGCGCTCATCAGATTGGCGATCGGGAAGCCGGGCTGGAGCCTGATCTCGACCGACACGGGGTTGATCTTGCCGTGCCTGGGATCGAGGATCGGAGCGGTCACCGCCTCGGCGTCCGCGACGGCGTCGCCCGAGGTCAGAGTGTGCGGCGGCACATAATGGGGGCCGACGACGAGCGGCAGGCGAAGCGAATAGTCGCCGCCGCGGTGGACGACCGGCGCCTGGTACTGGATCTCGATCAGAACCGTCTCGCCGGGGGCGACGTTGGCCACCTTGTTGACGAACATGTTGGGCCGTTCCTCCTCGACCAGGGCCGCTTTCTGGCCCTTGGCCTTGGCCTGCTCGTAGATTTGGGCGGCCTCCTCGCGGCGACGGATCTCGCCGACGACGATGCGCTGGCCGATCACCATCCTGAGCGAATCGACCGCCCCGTCCTCGGGCAGCGGATAGAGGTAGGTGGCCGCCGCCCAGTCCTTGCCGGTATTGCGGAAGGCCTGGACGACCCGGGTGCGGGCGATGGCGCCCGTCACGGTGACTTCGACGTGGGTGCCGAGGCGGACGGCGGGAAGATCGGCGCCGCCGCCGCGCGGGTGGAGCATCAGCGCGCCCGCTTCCACGGGCGCCTCCTCTTCGCTGCCCTGGGCGCGCGACGCGGCGCCGGCGGCGAGGAGCGCGAGGGCGACGAGGAGGAACAGGGCGGCTCCGATCACGCCGCGGCGGGAGGGGAGGCGGGAGAAAGTGAGGCTGCGCATCGGACGAGCTCCTTCTAGGGAGCCTTCCAATTAGAGCGTCGCCTGTCCGCACAGCCACGATCATTCCGATGAAAGTTCGCGCGGTTTCAGCACGGAAGCGAAGGAGAAAGGCTGGCCTTTGACCGGGCGTGCGGATATGTGCGGATTTGTACGGGATGGGAGGGGCCGGTGCAGGCGGAGGAAGGGCTCGAGGACAGCGGCGACATCGCCCGCAAGGTGCGCGAGGAGCTCGCCCGTCGCCGAATCTCCCGCCAGGCGCTGGCCGATATGGCCCGGATCAGCATCTCGACGCTCGAAAAGGCGCTGGGGGGCAGCCGCTCCTTCACCCTCGCGACGGTGATCCGCCTCGAGGAGGCGCTCGGCACGCCGCTGAGAGGCAAGGCTCCGGCCGCCCCGTCGGCGCCGACCTACGCCTCCGACGAGCTCGGCGCCTACGCCCGCAACGCGGTCCGTTGGCTGGAGGGGCGCTATCTGACCTTGCGGCCGCTCTTCGACGATGTCCAAGGCGTCTATTCCTATGTCACAACGATCGAATGGGACGCTGAGGCGAGCTGCCTCGCTTTCCGGGAGAGCGAGCGCCTGGACTCCTCGTTCGAACAGCACGGCCGGGTGTCGATGCCGCATCTGTCGGGCCATATCTACCTGGTGACGGCGGAGGGCGGACAGTATCGGATCGCCGTGCTCGGCCGGCCGACCATCGCCGGCTCGCTCTACGGCATCCTCACCACCTTGCTGGTCGGCCACGGCTCGCAGCTCGTGCCCGCCGCTTCGCCGATCGCGCTGGTGCGCTCGGATCGCGACTCCGAGCCGGCCTTGGGCCGGATCGAACGCGGGCATCCGGCCTACGAGCGCTACCGGGCCGAGGTGGAGGCGGTCAAAAGGCGTGACTTCGCCCGATTCCCGGGCTGCTGAGGACCTCCGGACGGCGGGGGGTCAAAATTCGATCGTGACTTCCTGGTAGAGCGCATCCGGCTCGAGCAGGTGCGTCGAGTGGAGCTCCGACTTGTCCTCCAGGTCCTTCAGAAGGGTCCGCCTCGGCACCTCCGTATTGTCCTTCTCGTGCCCGTGCTTGCCGGGCATGGTGGAGAGCATCGTCTTGAGCCGGCCCTTCTGCTTCTCGCCACCGCGCTTCCTGAACCGGTTCCACATGGATTTGGGGGTGGCGTTGAGGCTGCCGTGATGGCCGACCTTGTAGAGGTCGACATCGTCGAGCTTCGACGCGAATTCGGAGTTGAGCGCATAGCGCCAATTCTCGATCTGGGCGTCGCCCGGGAACAGCAATTTCTTCCCGCCCACCTCGAACAGCAGGATGAGGCTGGTATTGTTCATCTGCTGGTCGAGCGACCGGACCAGCGACAGCAACTGACCGGCGCGGGCATCGTCCACCCGCTTCGCGAACCAGCGCGTCTCCATCGGCAGCTTGCTCGCCCGGAAAGCGTCATGCCCCGGGAAGAGCGACTGGTCCTCCTCGGCGAGCGTGGCGTCGGAGTCGAGCGCCGCCGCCGAGAGGTGCCAATATTCGTCCGGATCGCGGGATTTCTGCTTCTTGATCGTCTCGGTCTGGCGAAGGGTGGGCGGGCCGAGCACGATCGTCTCGACCCCGGGCAGCAGGTCGGCGAGCCCGGCATCGCAGCCGTGATAGGCGTAGACCCGCTCGGCGCCCATGGTCATCAAGTTCCTGACCGCCGAGGCATTGCTGAGATTGTCCTCGCCGAGGAAGGCGAGTTGGTCGCGCACCTCCGGGGCGGCACGGCTCAGCGATTGGCCCTCGAGCATGCCCAGGACCTGAGCGCTGATCCGGTGCATCGCGTTGAGGCCGGCGAGCCGATTCGCCATGGATCTCTTGCCCGTGCTGTCGACGATGGGGCCGAGGGAGTCGATCGCCTCGTCCGGCGCTTCCGTCCAGGGCTGGAGAACGAGCTTGGGAGCGAGTGCCCGGATGATGTCGCCCGAGCCGCTACCGTCCGCCTTGGTGGCGAAGCCGCTGATATGGTCGGCATGACGGTGGGTGGCGACGATTGCGGTGAGGCCGCCTTCCGAGCATTTGTCCGCTATGTCGCGGGCGACCAGCACCATCTGGTCCTTGGGCGCCGCGGCGGGAAGCTTCGTCGTCCCGAAATCGATCAGCAAATGCCGAGGCCCGTCCGCATAGGCGAAACGCAGCAGGAAGCAGTCTCCGAAGCCGACCTGGTAGGAGAAGATGGTGAGGCTGGTAGGAGCGGTGGCCATGACTTAGTCCTCCGCCCGGGCGCGGTGAAGGCCGGCGAAGCGGTCGCGCGCGCCGCGCAGCCCGGCATTGGTCTGGCCGGTCTCCCAGAGATATTCGAGGCGCGCAAATTGGCGCTTGGCGTCGTTCAGCCGGTGCGTGATGTGATATTTGATCTGCCCATATTGGTCGAAGACGAGCACCCCGCCACCGAAAGCGGTGATGCGCTGGGTGGTGGGCAGGCCTTCGGGGCGGTCGCAGCTGAGGATTGCCCCGACCTCCGCTCCGAACAGGTCGGCGCGCTGGATGTAGGTGACGATGGTCTCCTTGAGGAAGAAGCCGTCGAGACCCTGGCGAACGCTCGGGCGAACCGATTCGACCTCGATCACTCCCCGGACCTCGATGCCCAGCGCGACCCGGTTCTCCCAGATGAACCGGAAGACTTCCTCCTTGTCGCGAAGCATGGATTCGAAGTTGGTGCTCGCATAGCTTATCGGAACGGTCCGATCGAACGGGCACCAGGTGCCGTCGGCGGCGAGGCATCCTTCCTCGGGCGGGTCGATTCCATAGGAGGCAAAGGCCTCGCGCAGTGAATCACGATAGCCGTATTTGTCCCCGGGAATGAGCTCGGCGTCGGCGGTGAGAGCGGCTGCCAGGAAGGCTCTGAAATCGATATCCACGGGCGGGCAGTAATCGAGCGCCCGGATCGCCATGGTGAGCAGATGATCCGCCGCCTTGGCCCCCTCCTCGATCACCATGTCCAGATTGTACTGGTTGTCGCCGAACGTGCCGAGCTCGCGGATGCGCCGGTCCCACAGGTCGAGGAAGGTCCTCATCATCGCCGCCGCCAGCACCTCGCCGCGGGCATGCGCTTCCTGATATTCCATCCGCGACAGTACGTCCCGCGCCGGCTCGATCATCACCGACCGACGCAGAGCGTCGCCATGCACGTTTTGGATCTCGCGACCGAACTGCTCGGCGAGCGCCATCAGGCTCGTCTCGCGCAGCGCCTTCGGCTCCAGCCGGCGACCATCGATGAGGCGGACCTCGCTGCCCTCGCGCGGAGGACGGAAATCGGAATCGAGCAAAGCCGCGACGATCTGAGGCAGCGAGAAGATCGAGAGCAGGGCGACGACGTCGGCGAAAGCTTCATGGAAGGCGGACTGGTCCGGCCCCGACAGCTCGGTGAAGCCGGTGCGAAGGCCGTCCAGCAAAGCGTGGGTCGTCTCGTGAGCGACGACGTCGTGGGAGAGGCAGGTGAAGACCCGGCCAGTAATGCCGTCGAAATAGCCGAAGAAGAGACCCTTATCCTCCTCCGAATAGAAAGCGTTGGCCTCCGAGAAGGCATGCGGGGCGACGTTCAGCTGATGGCCGCCGAAGCTCCAGGCCACCCTCCGGCCGAGCGCGAACTCGAAGCGGGCGAGGGTGCGCATGACGATCGCGTAGACATTCTGAGCATGAAAATTGGGATTGCCGAGCAGCCGCTGCTCATATTGCGGGTCGTCTTCTTCGGGAGCGCGCGCGAACGGATCCTTGAACTCGCCGTTCACCGGTTCGTGGTCGATCTTGTCCTGATAGAGCAGGCGGCTGGAAGCATCATAGTCGACGACCTTCACCCGGTAGCCGGTCGGGCCGCTGGCAAGGATCTCCGCGGGCACGTCGACTTCGGCGAACGTGAGGCGTCCGCCCAGCCTCACCGCAGGGTCCTGCGCCAAAATCGTCAGCTTGCGAGTATTGGAAAGACGACTCATGCGCCACCGTCCCCTTCCCATTGGCAACCGATTGGCAGGCTAACGCAGTTCACATGCCGGTGCCAGACTGTTATCCTGACCCGTTCTTCGAAAAGCTTGAAGGCGATCTTGGGGGGATAAGCCGATGCCCAAATGCCCGTTCGCGACGCAAAAGCCGATCAGCGGATCGTCGGGCTCCTACCTCGCCGGGCCGTTCAGGATCGTCCACCATACCACCGAAGGCAGCACCGCCGCGGCGGCGATGGCCGCTTATGCGGCGAAGAAGGCCGATCCGCATTTCACCGTCACCGGCAATGCCATCTTCCAGCATATCGACACCGGAGTCGCGGCGCGGGCGTTGCGCCATCCCGCCGGCACGATCGAGACCAACCGCCATTCCGCGGTGCAGATCGAGCTGGTCGGCTTCGCCGGCAAATTGAAGAGCAAGGCGGCCCTGACCAACCTCGCGCGCCTCTGCCGCTGGATCGAGGCGACTCACGGCGTGCCCCAGGTCTGGCCGTCCGGGCCGCCCAAGCCTGCGACCGCCGCCGGCGGCGATCCGGGCGGCCACAACCGCTCCTCGGCCAACTGGGCCTCGAAAGGCGGCCATTACGGCCACAGCCACGTTCCGCAGAACACCCACTGGGATCCCGCCTTCACCAAGGCCGAGGCTGATTTCGTGCTCAACGCCACCTTCGGGTCGGGCTCGACGGTGACCAATCCCAGCGACCCCCTCGTCAAGCCGCTGCTCGACCGCAAGACCGGGCCGGCCCTGGCACCGGCGCCGGTCGAGCCGATGGACGACCATTTCGACGATGCCGGCGAACCCTGAGGTCGGCGGGCGCATCGCGGAGGAGCCGGCGGGCCGCATTCGGGTGGGAGTGGGCGGCTGGGACTTCGATCCCTGGCGGGAGAGCTATTATCCACCCGGGCTGCCCAAGGCCAGGCAGCTGGGATATATGGCCGAGCGGCTGACCGCGATCGAGATCAACGCCACCTATTACAAGCTGCAGAAGCCGGAGCTGTTCGAGCGCTGGGCGAAGGCGGTCCCCGCTGGGTTCCAATTCGCCGTCAAGGGCTCGCGCTTCTGCTCCAACCGCAAAAGCCTGGGCGAGGCCGGGGAGGCGGTGGAGCGCTTCTGCGGGCAGGGGCTGGCAGAGCTGGGCGACAAGCTTGGGCCGGTGCTGTGGCAGTTCATGGGCACCAAGAGGTTCGAGCCCGACGACCTGCAGGCCTTCCTCGACCTGCTGCCGCGCAGGACCGGCGGCATCCCGCTTCGCCATGCCCTGGAGCCGCGCCACGAAAGCTTTCGCGACCCCGCCTTCGTCGCGATGGCGAGGGCGGCGGGGGTGGCGATCGTCTTCGCCGATTCCGAGGAGTTTCCCTGCATCCCCGATCTGTCCGGGGACTTCGTCTATGCCCGTCTCCAGCGCAGCCGCGAGAAGCTGGCGAAAGGCTATTCACGGGCGGATCTCGACCGCTGGGCCGAGGTGGCGAAGGGCTGGGCCCGGGGAGAAAGCCCCGGCGGGTTTCCTTACGTCGCGCACCCCCCGGAGCCGCGGGCCCGGGAGACCTATCTATTCTTCATCTCGGGGGCCAAGGCGCGCAATCCGGCGGCGGCCGAAGCGCTGATCGGGCGATTATGATCTACCTCCCCATCTTCGATGGGGAGGACTAGACGGGCCCGCATGAACCCGCTCTTCGCCAGCCTGCCGACGACCGTCTTCACCCGCATGTCCGCACTTGCGGTGGAGCATGGAGCGGTGAATCTGGGGCAGGGCTTTCCCGACTTCGGCTGGCCGGACGACGTCGTCGCGAAGGCGGCCGAAACCTTGATCTCCGGCTCCAACCAATATGCGCCGATGCCCGGGCTGCCGGAGCTCAGGAGGGCGGTCTCCGACCATTATGCGGCGCATCAGGGAGTCGAGACCGACCCGGACGCCGTCGTCGTCACCTCGGGGGCGACCGAGGCGCTGGCGGCGTCTTTGATGGCGCTGATCGAGCCGGGGGACGAGGTCCTGCTCTTCCAGCCGCTTTACGACGCCTATCTGCCCCTGGTGCTTCGCGCCGGCGGCGTGCCGCGCTTCGTCAGGCTGACTCCGCCCGGCTGGCGGATCACGCCAGAGGCGCTCGACGCCGCCTTTACGGAGCGGACAAAGCTCGTCGTCTTCAACAATCCGCACAATCCGTCGTCGCGGGTGTTCGAGCCGGAGGAGTTGCAGCGGCTGGCGGAGGCGTGCGTGCGGCACGATGCGATCGCACTGACCGACGAGGTCTGGGAGCATGTCGTCTTCGACGGCCGCCGCCACCTGCCGCTGGCAAGCTTCCCGGGGATGGCCGAGCGGACGGTGAAGGTCGGATCGGCGGGCAAGATATTCTCGCTGACGGGCTGGAAGGTCGGCTGGGTGGTGGCGCCCCCGGCGCTTTCCGGCCCGATCTCGAAGGCGCACCAGTTCATCACCTTCGCGACCGCGCCCAACCTTCAGTCGGCCGTGGCCTTCGGCCTGGGCAAGGACCGGGGCTGGTTCGACGGCATGCGCTCGAGCTTCGCGGCGGCTCGGGACGTGATGGTGGCGGGCCTCGAGCAAGCCGGCTTCGCGACGCTGGCGGCGGAGGGCACCTATTTCGTCGGTGTCGACCTGCCGGCTTCCGGGATCGACGCCGGCGACGAGCATTTCTGCGAGCGCGCGGTGCGCGAGGCCGGGGTAGCGGCGATCCCGCTCTCGGCTTTCTATGCCGAGCAGCCGGTGACCAACGTCGTGCGCCTGTGCTTCGCCAAGCGGCCGGAAACCCTCGCCGCCGGGATCGAGCGGATGCGGGCTGCCAAAGCCTTGTTCACCGGCTAGAGCGGCCGCCATGAGTTTCGATTCAAGCCTCGAGGCGCTGGCCCTGTTCGAACGCCTCGGAATCGCGCCGCCGCGAGGCGATCTCGAATCCCGGTCCCCGATCGACGGCCGGACGATCGGCGCCGTCGCCTCGGCTTCCGCGGCGGATGTCGCCGCGGCGGTGAGCCGTGCGCAGGAGGCCTTCCTCGCCTGGCGGGCGGTCCCGCCGCCGCGGCGCGGCGAGCTCGTTCGCCTGTTCGGCGAGGTGCTACGCGCAGAAAAGGAAGGGCTCGGCCGTCTCGTCAGCCTCGAGGCCGGCAAGATCCTGCAGGAGGGGCTCGGCGAGGTCCAGGAGATGATCGACATATGCGACTTCGCCGTCGGCCTGTCGCGCCAGCTCTACGGCCTCACCATCGCCACCGAGCGGCCAGGCCACCGGATGATGGAGACCTGGCACCCGCTCGGAGTCGTCGGGGTGATCTCGGCCTTCAACTTCCCGGTGGCGGTGTGGGCGTGGAATGCGTGCCTGGCCTTCGTCTGCGGCGACTCGGTGGTGTGGAAACCTTCCGAGAAGACCCCGCTGACGGCGGTGGCCGTGCAGGCCCTGTTCGAGCGGGCGGCGGAGCGGTTCGGCGAGGCTCCGGCCTGGCTCAGTCAGGTCGTGCAGGGCGCGCGCGAGACAGGGGAGGCGCTCGTCGACGATCCGCGCGTGGCCTTGGTCTCCGCGACCGGCTCCACCGCGATGGGCCGGGTCGTCGCGCCCCGGGTAGCCGCCCGCTTCGGCCGCACCCTGCTCGAGCTCGGCGGCAATAACGGCATGGTCGTCGCGCCCAGCGCCGACCTGGCGCTGGCCGAACGGGCGATCGCCTTCGCCGCCGTCGGCACGGCGGGCCAGCGCTGCACGACCTTACGGCGCCTGTTCGTGCACGACGATGTCTACGACCGGCTGGTACCGAGGCTGAGGCAGATCTGGGCGGAGGTGCCGGTCGGCAATCCCCTGGACGAGGGGGTGCTGGTCGGGCCGCTGATCGACGCGACGGCGATCGACGCCATGCAGGGCGCGCTGGAGCGGGCGCGAGCCGAGGGCGGCAAGGTCGCGGGCGGCGAGCGGATCGAGGGCCTCTACGTCCGGCCCGCCATCGTCGAGATGCCGGGCCAGACTCCGATCACTCTGACCGAGACGTTCGCTCCGATCCTCTACGTGATGCGCTACGGCGCGCTCGACGAGGCCATCGCCGCGCACAATGCGGCGCCGCAGGGGCTCGCCTCCTCGATCTTCACCACCGATATCCGGGAAGCGGAGACCTTCCTCTCCGCCGCCGGGTCGGACTGCGGCATCGTCAACGTCAATATCGGCCCGTCGGGCGCCGAGATCGGCGGCGCGTTCGGCGGCGAGAAGGAGACCGGCGGAGGGCGCGAGAGCGGCTCCGACGCCTGGCGCGCCTATATGCGTAGAGCGACCAACACGATCAACTACAGCCGCGAGCTGCCGCTGGCCCAGGGCATCGACTTCTCGATGCCATGAGCGGCCGGATCGCGATCCTGACTCCGGACAAGACCAGCGAGGGCTACCGGACGCGCTGGCCCGACGTGCTGGCGCGCAACGCGGCGCCGCTCCGCGAGGCAGGGCTGGCGGTGGAGGCCCGCGACTGGGCGGATGCCGAAGATCTCCCCCAGTTCGACCTCGTCCTGCCGCTCCTCGTCTGGGGCTATCCGTTCGCGCCGCGCCAGTGGCTCGAGGCGGTCGACCGCTGGGAGGCGGCGGGCGTTCGCCTTCGGAACCCGGCTTCGGTGCTGAGGTGGAATGCGGACAAGATCTATCTCGAGACTCTCGCGGCGCGCGGCGCTCCGGTCGTGCCGACACGGCACGAAGCGAGGCTGACCGTCGAGCGGCTCGAAGCGGCGGCAAGCGCCTTCGGCACCGACCGGCTGGTCGCCAAGCCCCGAATCTCGTCGAGCGCGTGGCAGACGATCCGCTGGTCGCCGGGCGCGGCGCTGGCCGGCGGGCCCGAAGGCGCGGCGATGGTCCAGCCCTACCTGCCGGAGATCGAACGATCGGGCGAGGTTTCGATGATCTTCTTCGGCGGCGCCTTCAGCCACGCCGTCTCCAAGCGTCCGCAGCCCGGCGATTTTCGGGTGCAGCCCGAATATGATGGAATCATCGCCCCTTACGCGCCCACCGCCGACGAACGCGACGCGGCGGCGCGGATCCTCGCCGCGGTCGAGGAGCCGCTGCTCTATGCGCGGATCGACCTGGTGCGCGGGCTCGGCGGCGGCCCGCAACTGATCGAGCTCGAACTGATCGAGCCGGACCTTTATCTGGTCCATGACGAGGGCGCCGGACCGCGCTTCGCGGCCGCTTCGCTGGAACTGATCCGGGGCTGAGCCGCCGGGGCCGGCCATGGCCCGCACGCCGGGAACCCGACTGGTTACGGAGCCGTTATTACGATAAGGGAAGCTCAAGTAAGCGTAAAAACATAGAAACGCAGGGGAGTTGGATCATGAATACGCGGACCTTCGCGCTCATTTTCGGAATCGTTTTTCTGGTCGTCGGCGCCGGCGGCTTCATTCCCGGTTTGCTTCAGCCCGGCACGCCCGAGGCGGGCCTCACCATGACTCACGGTTATGGTCATGAGCTCGGCCTGTTCCCGGTCAACACGCTTCACAACATCATCCACCTGCTGTTCGGAATCTGGGGCGTTCTCGCCTATCGCAGCTACGGCGGCGCCCGCACCTATTTCCGCGCCGTCGCGATCATCTACGGCCTGCTGACGATCCTGGGCCTCCTGCCCGCGACCAACACCACTTTCGGCATGGTGCCGATCTACGGCAACGACGTGTGGCTGCACGCCTTGCTGGCGCTCGTCGCGGCCTATTTCGGCTGGGTCAATCGCGACACGGCCGGCGACCGCGTCTAAACTGTCGCAAAGGTGAGACGGTCCGGCCTTGCGCCGGGCCGTTTTCCTTTTCTTTCCGCTATTTGCCGAGGCGCTTGCCGCCCGGTTCAGGCGGCCTTAAAGACTATCCCAGGATAGGGGCTCGTGCCGCGCGGAGCTGTTTTCGCGGCCGCCACCTACGGGGACAGATCATGTTCAGCCGTCGCTTTCTCGCCCTTCTCGCGCTCGGGGCCGCAATGCCCGCGCTGGCTCAGAACGCTCCCGCCCCGGTAGCGCCGTCGGCCGCCCCGCCTGTGGCCGCGCCGTCTCCGATCGCGGCCGACTGGTCGCGCAAGGACGCCGCCGACCTGCTCGCTTTCGTCGAGCGCGTGGACGACGAGGGGCTCGATCCGGCGGACTACGACCCGACGGCGCTTCGGGACGCGATCGAGACCAAGAGCGAGGCGCTCGACTCGGTCGCCACCGCCACGTTCCTGAAGGTGGCCGGCGACCTCATGTTCGGCCACGTCCGCGGCGACAACCGGATCGACTGGCATGTCGCCGACGACAGCCTCAACGCCTACGACCAGCAGGCCCTGCTCGACCGCGCGGTCAAGGGCCATAATGTCGCGGACACTCTGGGCTCGCTGCTTCCGACCCACCCGCAATATGCGGCGCTGAAGGCGCTGCTCGCCGATTCCTCGGTGGATTCGAAGACCCGCGACCGGATCCGGATCAACCTCGATCGCTGGCGCTGGCTGCCGCGCGACCTCGGGTCGAAATACGTCATCGTCAACGTGCCCGCCTACACGGTGGCCCTGGTCGAAAACGGGCAGACTCTCAACCGCCGCCGGGCCGTCGCGGGGGCGCTGAAGACGCCGACCCCGCAGCTCTCCGCGGTGATCACCGGAGCGATCTTCAACCCCTGGTGGGAGGTCCCGACGAGCATCGCCGGCTCAGTGGCCGGCAAGAAGGGCTATGTCTCCGTCAAGCTTCCGGGCGGAGGGGTGCGCTGGCGCCAGCCGCCCGGCCCCGGCAACGCGCTCGGCCGAGTCAAGCTGGTGATGGGCAATCCCTATGCCATCTACCTTCACGACACCAACGCCAGAAACCTGTTCAACCGCCAGGCCCGCGCCTACAGCCACGGCTGCATCCGCACCGAGGATGCGGTGGGCTTCGCCGAGACGCTTCTCGAAGGCACCGAATGGGATCATTCGAAGGTGACCCAGACGGTCGCCTCCGGCAAGTCGGTGCAGGCCAATCTCGCCGCTCCGGTGCCGGTCTACATCGTCTATTTCACCGTTGCCGCGACCAGCGACGGCCCGCCGATGAGCTATGCCGACATGTACGGCCGCGACGGCAAGGTGCTCGCGGCGCTCACCGATCGCGGCGGCACCGCGCTCGCTTCGGGGAAGTAGGCGGCTGAGCCCCGTCCTGCCGGGCTTGACCCGGCACCCATGAACCCGGGTGTGCGTCATTCCGGCACGGCGGCGTTCAGGGATTCCGGCTTTCACCGAAATGACGGCGGAAAGCGTGCAATCCTCTCCCCTCCCGCTTAGGAAGCGGCCTCAGATGGACGCATTCTCGGCTCTTTTCCGGCTGCTGCCGCCGGCGCGGCGACGCCAGTTCGCGCTGACCCTGCTGCTGATGCTGGCAGGAGCGGCGGCGGAGATGGTGACGATCGGCGCGGCCCTGCCGTTCCTGGCTCTGGTCGCGGATCCGGGCAGCGCGCTGGTGCCGCCGCGGCTGGTCGCCTTTCTCGCCGCGCTCGGCGGCTCGCCCATCGTCGGCGCCGCGCTCGTCCTGATCGCCGCCGCTCTTGGCTCGGCCTTCGTTCGGCTCGCCTTGACCTGGGGGAGCCAGCGCTTCGTCATGGCCGCCGGCCACGACATGGCGGCGGCGGTCTTCGCGCGGATGCTTCGCCAGCCTTATGCCGAGCAGGTGAGGCGCAACTCCAGCCAGACCCTGGCCGCGATCGAGAAGGTGCAGGGCGTCGTCTTCGGGGCTCTTCAGCCGGCGATGCAGGGACTGATCGGCGCCTTCATCTCGCTGTGCGTCTTCGCCCTCCTGCTTCGAATCGACGCCGCCGCGGCCGGCGCGGCCGCCGTGTCGGTGGTCGCGGCCTATGTCGGTGTGAGCCTGGTCGTACGGCCGCGCCTCAGGCGCAATTCGGAGGCGCTGGCCGGGTCGATGGTGGACCGCACCCGCACCATCCAGGAGGGGCTGGGCGGGATCAGGGACATCATCCTCGACCGTTCGGAGCATCTGTTCGAGGCGAAGTTCCGGACGCTCGACGCCGGCTACCGCCGCGCCCAGGCCGCCACCCAGTTCGTCGCGGGCGCGCCGCGCTTCGTGGTCGAGGCGGCGGGGCTCGTGGCGATCGCGCTCGTCACGCTGGCGATGAGCCTCCAGCCGGGCGGAGTCGTCAAGGCGATCCCGGTGCTCGGAGCGCTTGCGCTCGGGGCTCAGCGGCTGCTTCCGCTGCTCCAGCAATCCTATTACGGCTGGAGCCTGGCCAGCGGCAATTTCCGGGCCTTCCGCGACGTCATCGAACTGATGCAGGCGCCGATCCCGGAGCCGCAGCCGCTCGCCGCCGAACCGCTCGCCTTCGAGCGCGAGCTTGCCTTCGAGAGCGTCGGCTTCCGCTATCCGGAAGGCCGCTTCGCGCTCAGCGAGGTGAGCTTCCGGATCGAGGCGGGCGAGCATGTCGGGATCGCGGGCGCGACCGGCGACGGCAAGTCCACCCTGCTCGACCTGCTGATGGGCCTGCTCGAACCGGACGAAGGGCGGATCCTGGTCGACGGGCGCCTTCTCGACGCCGCCAGCCGGCCGGCCTGGCAGGCGGGGCTCGCCCATGTTCCCCAGGCTATCTACCTGGCCGACGACACCATCGCCGCCAACATCGCCTTCCCGCGCCCGGCCGACGGGATGGACTCCGGGCGGCTCGCGGCCGCGGTTCGGGCCGCCCAGCTCGAGGCCTTCCTCGCCAGCCTGCCGGAAGGGCTGGACACTTATGTCGGCGAGCGCGGAGTCCGCCTCTCCGGCGGCCAGCGCCAGCGTATCGGCCTCGCCCGCGCCCTCTACCGCCGGCCGCGCCTCCTCATCCTCGACGAGGCGACCAGCGCGCTTGACGAAGCCACGGAAGCCGCGGTCCTCGCCGCGCTCCAGCAGCTGCGGGGGGATCTGACTTTGGTCACCGTCGCCCATCGCGCGACGACGCTCGCCGCCTGCGACCGGCTGATCCGGGTCGAGGGGGGGCGGGTAAGCGAGGCCTGATCATCTTCCCCATGCGCGGCATAGGGAGGGCGACGACCCGAAGCGTGTTGGAGGGGCAACTGGAAATGTCCCCACCAGTGACCCTCCGCCCCGCTGCGCGCAGGTCCTCCCTTCCCATCCGACGATGGGGAGGCAACTGAGGATCGCCAACCGCGTTCACCTCCGCACCCGTGACCGCGACCGCTCGACAGCTCACTACCCTGCCGGGGCGGGGCGCCGTCGCCCTGATCCTGGCCGTCTGGCCTCTCCGCTAGGAGACATGTGCCTGAAACGCGTGTAGAAGGACACCGGAACGGCCTCCACCCGGAATGCGTTGAGCTTCGACACCCCCACAAGGAGATTATGGGATGGCCTCGGCATGACGGAGCGGCACTTGATCGCCTATGCGATCCTGCTCGCCTTCCTGGTCGGCGGCGTTCTGCTCTGGTATTTCGTTCGCCGCGGACGGCGAGGCGCGCCGCACCTCAGGATCGACCTGCTCGGCAAGAAAGGCGACGAGCCGCCGGGGACGTCGTGAGTCTCCGGCGCAATCGGACCATGAGCGACAGCGCGCACCTTCGTCATTACCCGCCGTCCGGAGCCGCGGCCGAGGCGGCCCGGGTGGGCGGCTTCCAGCTGCCTTTCTCCGCGGCGGTGCGGGTCGGCGACGTGCTCTATCTGTCCGGCCAGATCGGCGCTCGGCCCGACGGCACCCTGCCCGACGGGATCGAGGCGCAGACGCGGCTGGTGATGGCGAACGTTGGCGCGGTGCTGGCGGAGGCGGGGCTCGGCTTCCGCGACGTCTTCCACTGCCTCGTCATGCTTTCGGACATGGAGGAATGGGGCGCGTTCAACCGGATCTATCTCGAGCATTTCGACTCCGACCGACTGCCGGCGCGGAGCGCCTTCGCCGCGGCCGGGCTGGCGCTGGGCGCCCAGGTCGAGATCGAGTGCAAGGCTTTTGCGGGCGGGCGTGACTAGGCTATCGGCGACTCATGCCCTTCGCCCTCTTCGCCGCCGCCGCCGCTCAGCTGGCCGCACCTGCCGCCGCCGCTTCCCCCGCACCCGAGGCTTTGGCCCGCGACCGGGCGAGCGCCTTCGCCGAGGCGCTCGAATCCGGGGCGGTGCTGCCCCACGCGTCCCCTCAGATCGAGCTCGAAGCCTATTTTCGGCCCAGATACAGCCGGACAAAGAGCGACGCCGCGGAGCTTCGACGGGCATTAGCCGGCTGCCGCCGCGGCGAGGCCTTCGTCTATGTCTACGGGCAGCGCTCGCAATATGTCGCCCTGCGCTATCTCTGCCCGCCTGACCGCCAGCCGGACCGATGGCCGGTTCTCGAGCAGGAGGTCGAAAATGGGCAAATCGCCCGAGCCTGGGTCGCGACGGGGCCTCGGCAGCTCGAACGGGCCAAGATCAAGGAAAGCGGTTCCGACGCCACACCCGACTCGAGTTTCGACGCCGACCGCGCCGTCGCCCTCGCCTTTGTCAGGGCCCTTCAGGCGGGAGCGATGCCCCTGCCCCGCGCACGACCCGGGATCGAGCTCCACTATAGCGACCGCACCGGCGACAAGCGCTCCGGCGCGGCCGTCCTGCGCGAGGCGCTGGCCGGTTGCCGTCCCGCCCCATTCGAGGCAGAGCCACGCCGCTGGCTTGGTTCCCGGCTGGCGATGATCCCTTTTTCATGCCCGACGACTCACCAGCCCGATCCGGAAATGGCGATCTTGATGGAGCTGCTCGACGGACGGGTGCAGTCGCTCCGGCTCGACGCTGGACCGCCGCCGCCGCCGATCACTGCCAGTCCGGCACCGAATTAGCCCAGTCACGATAGAGCTTCCCCAGGGCAAGCGCTCGGGAAAGAATAAGGGTTAGAGCCTCCACATTATCTTGCCACTGACCTTGTCCGGTACCGGCACGCCGCGGGCATCGTGCGCCGGGGTGAATCGGGCCCGCGACCTCATCAGGCCGCAGGTCGCGCTGTCGAGATGGGCGGAGCCGCTCGAGCGGTTGATGGTGCAACCCGTGACTCGGCCGTCGGCGCCGACGTCGAGAGTGAAGTCGACGATGCCCTGCTTGCGCGCGGCCCGGGCCACTGCCGGATAGTCTTGATTGCTCAGCAGGCGGGCAAGATTGACCTTAGCCCGTGCCGGCGTCGCCGGAACCGCATCTACGTGCCTTCCCGCCGGCTCAGGCCAGCTTGTCGGCGTAGAGGAAGCGGCCGGGCCCAAGGCGGGCGAGGACCTGCTGGAGGCTGTTATAGGGGAGGGCGAAGCAGCCCTCCGAGCGGCCGAGCTTGCCGTGCGTGGCGAGCTGCTCGGGCTCGGCATACCAGGCCGAATGGACGACGATGGCGCGGGCCTCGGCGTTGGAGTTGCTCCAGTCGAGACCGGAGAGGCGAAGCGAGCGGCCGTATTTGCCCTGATAATAATCGCCGGTGCGGTAGCCGCCCTGCGACGAGGCTTCGGAGCCGAACGCGTTCGAGAAGCGCTCGACGAAGCCGCTATGATCGGGATCGGAGCCGCGGCCGTGGGCGACGAGGTGGTTGCTGACCCGCCCCGAGGCGGTGTCGAGCAGGAAGAAGCGATGATCGTGCGACGGCCGGCTGAAATCGGCGATTGCAACGACGTCGGTATGGGCGAGCTGCGACCGGTGGCGGTCGAAAGCGGCGCGGGCGCGGGCCAGCAGGCGCGGATCGATGACTCCGTCGACGGCGACCCGCGGCTGGGCGGGAACCGCCGGCGGACGGACCGGAAGCGGCTTCGGCGCGGGATCCTTCAGGCCGGCGACGATCTCGGCCAGGGTCTGGCCCTGGGCCGCCGTGGCGAGAAAACCGGCCGACAAACCGGCCCCAAGCATTTGCCTGCGCGAGTAGATCAAGATTTTCCCCTCAGCTCTGAGTTACTAGTTATAGCTTTTGTCCTTAAGTTCCAGTGAACTGGGGCCGCTTCACCGCGTTCGCGACGCGACTCATCGCAACATTTCGGCTCCGGTTGGTTACCGGGCCGTAACGGCGTCGGTGAAGCGTGCCGGGAACCCGGCAGGCCGTGGAAGCGTCTGTCAGCCGACATGGCCGAGTATGACAGTCTCGAGGTGAAGCCCGGATTGCCGCCGATGGAGGCGAAGCTCGTCGAGTCGCTTCCCGAAGGCGAGGGCTGGCAGTACGAGCCCAAATGGGACGGCTTTCGCTGCCTCGTCTTTCGGGACGGGCCGGACGTCGCCCTGATGTCCAAATCGGGCAAGCCGCTCGGCCGCTACTTTCCCGAGGTGGTCGACAATGTGCTGGCGATGGAGGCGGACCGGGTCGTTCTCGACGGCGAGCTCGTCATTCCCGTCGGCGGAATGCTGTCCTTCGATTCTCTCCAGCTGCGCCTCCACCCGGCCGAGAGCCGGGTCAACCGCCTGGCACGCGAGACGCCGGCGCAGCTGATCCTGTTCGACCTGCTCTTCTCCAAGGAGACGAGCTATCTCGACGCGCCGCTCGAGCTGAGGCGCCGGGCGCTCGAGATCATCTACGCGGCCGAGCATCATGACGATCTCTTGCTCTCGCCCTGTACGACCGACCTCGCCGTCGCCCGGGGCTGGCTCGGCCAGGTCGGGGCGGCGCTCGACGGAGTCGTCGCCAAGCGCCGCGACGAGCCCTACCGGCCGGGCGAGCGGGCGATGCTGAAGATCAAGGCGATGCGAACCGCCGACTGCGTCGTCGGCGGCTTCCGCTACGGCACAGGCAGCAAAGAGGTCGCCTCGCTGCTGCTCGGCCTCTACGACGAGGCGGGCCTCCTCCACCATGTCGGCTTCACCTCCTCGATCCCGGCCGGAGAGCGGGCGGCGCTGACGAGGCGGCTGGAGGCGCTGGTCGAGGGCCCGGGCTTTACCGGCGACTCGCCGGGCGGACCGAGCCGCTGGTCGACCGAGCGGACCGGCGAATGGCAGCCATTGAGGTCGGAGCTGGTCGCGGAGGTGCGCTACGACCACGTTACCGGCCGGCGCTTCCGTCACGGCACCAGGTTCCTGCGCTGGCGGCCCGACAAGGCGCCCGGGCAATGCCGAATGGACCAGCTCCAGGCCGAGGCGCGGGCCGACGTGCTGGCGGCCGAGCTGAAGGCGGCGCCATGACGCCGGAGCGGATCGTCGCCGGGGTTCGGCTCAGCAATCCCGCCAAGGTGCTCTATCCCGAGCAGGGCATCACCAAAGGCCAGCTCGCCGATTATTATGTCGCCGTCGCCGAGCGGATGCTTCCCCATCTCGCCTTCCGGCCGGTGACGATGGTGCGCTGCCCGATGGGGCAGGAAACGAAATGCTTCTACCAGCGCCACGCCGGCTCGGGCGTGCCGGAGCAGTTGCATGAAGTGGCGATTCCGGGTTTCGACGAGCCTTATCTGTACATTTCCGACGTCGCCGGACTCGTCGCGATGGTGCAGATGGGCGTGCTTGAAATGCATCCGTGGGGAGTCCGGGTAGAGGCCCCGGACCGCGCCGACCGGATCGTCTTCGACCTCGACCCGGCGGAGGGGCTGGGCTTCGAGGCGGTCATCGAGGCGGCGAAGGAAGTGCGGGCTCGGCTGAAGGCGCTCGGCCTCGTGAGCTTCGTCAAGACCACCGGCGGCAAGGGGCTGCACGTCGTCGTGCCGGTCGAGGCGACGGCGCCGTGGAAGGAAGTGAAGAGCTTCGCCAAGGGCCTCTCGGCCCAGATGGCCGCCGACTCGCCCGAGCGATACCTGACTACGGCCGGCAAAGTGGACCGGGTGGGGCGGATCTTCATCGACTATCTGAGGAACGACCCGACCTCGACCGCGGTGGCCCCTTATTCGACCCGCTCGCGCAAGGGCGCCCCGGTGGCGATGCCGATCAGGTGGGATCAGGTGAAGGCCGGGCTCGACCCGTGCGATTATACGGTGGAGACGGTGCCGGCGCTGCTTCGGCGCCAGCGGAGCGATCCGTGGGCCGAGATGCTCGAGGCGAAGCAGGTTCTTCCCGACGGGCCGAGGGGCTGATCTTCGACATGCCAGCGAAGACCGGCATCCATGCCGACGCCGTGCCAGCACCGAAGCGTCATGGGCCCCGGCTTGCGCTGGGGTGACGGAAGCGGCTTGCGGCTCGGTTCCGGCTTCTTATCTCGCATCCACAGCATAAGGAGACCGACAATGGCCGAAGAGCAGGCGATCCTGGCGGGCGGGTGCTTCTGGTGCACCGAGGCGGTGTTCAACGACGTGATCGGAGTCACCCGCGTCGAGAGCGGCTATACCGGCGGCCATGTGCCCAGCCCGACCTACAAGCAGGTCTGCGGCGGCGACACCGGCCATGCCGAGGCGATCCGCCTCACCTACGATCCCGAGACCATCTCGTACGATGAGATACTCGACCTCTTCTTCGCCACCCACGACCCGACCCAGCTCAACCGCCAGGGCAATGACGTCGGCACCCAATATCGCTCGGCCCTCTTTCCCTTGTCGCCCGAGCAGGAGGCGGCGGCTCGCCGGGCGATGGAGCGGGCTCGGGCGGACTGGTCGGGACCGATCGTCACGACCATCGAGCCCGTCTCCGACTGGTATCCGGCCGAGGATTATCACCAGGATTACTGGGCCGGCGAAGGGCAGAGCAATCCCTATTGCCTCGCCGTCATCCCGCCCAAGCTGAAGAAGCTGAGGAAGAGCTTCGCCCACCGGGTGAAGAGCGAAGCCCAGACCCCGGCCTGAGTGGCGCCATGCTGCTCGCGAGCCTGCTCCTGCTTGCGGCCCAACCGGCTGAGCGCTGCGCCATCTCGGTTGTTGCGCGAGCGGATTCGAGCTTCGCCCAGGCCGGTTACGATGCCAGCCCGGAGCGCCTCGCCCATCTCGCCGCCCAGACTCGCGACCGCTTCAGAGCGGCCGCCCTCCGGCTGTGCCGGGCCGGGGTGCTGCGGAGCTCCGATCTCGCCCGCTTCGGCGAGATGGTCGTCCAGAACGGCGAGGGCGCGACCGAGCCGGTCCTCTACCGCGAGCCGGGCATGAAACCGCGCAGCTTCATCTTCCAATACGCCTTCCAGGACGGGGGTCCGCCCGAGGCGGCAGCCTTCGAGCAGGCGCTGCTTTGCTGGAAACGGCCGCGAAGCGCGGACTGCGACCTCGGCGACTGACGAACCGCCTGTGACCGGAAAGCCTCACCCAGGCCTTTCATGCTCCAGCAAAAACGATGACTTGGCGAGTATATAATATCGGTTTCAACAATAACGCTGCCGTTCCGACAGCAGTTTTTAGCGATTCTCCCGCGATCATAACGACTTGGGTACGCCGCAACTTGCTAAAAGCGCGGAAGTCGTTCAGCTTCGCCGCCGCGAGTCGTATTGGGGCGACTCTTTTTCGGGGGTTTCCAATGAAAACGATGCATTCGGCGCTGCTCGCCGGCGCTGCTCTATTGCTTGTTCCTTCCGCGGGCTTCGCCCAGGAGGCGCCTGCGCCTCAGCCGGCCGTGGTCGAAACTCAGGCAGCCGCTCCGATGGCGGACGTGGCCGCGCTTCCGGCCAACAGCGAGGTCGTCCTCGCGATCAACGAGACGGTGACCAGCGGTACGCACCGGATGGGCGAGAAAGTCTTCTTCACCGTCGCTCAGGACGTAAAGGTCGATGGCCGCACCGTCATTCCGCAGGGCACCCGCGCGGTCGGCCAGATCACCCGCCGTACCGGCAAGGGATCGTTCGGCAAGTCGGGCAAGATGGACGTGGCGTTCCGCTACATCGACCTCAACGGCCAGCGCATCCCGATCCAGGGCCTTCACCATCAGGAAGGGTCGGGCGCGACCGCGGCGACGATCGGTGCGGTCGTGGCGGCGGGCGTCGTCGGCGGCCTTCTGGTTCATGGCAAGAGCGCCCGGATCGCCCAGGGCCGCGAGTTCACGGTTCGCACCAAGGACTCGATCCCGGTGACCTTTTCGTCCGAGGACGGCACCCGCGCGGTGATCGCGGCGAGCTATACCCCCAGCCGGGTGAGCATGATGGCCGAGACCGAGAAGCAGCGCAAAGCCCGCGAAAAGGCCGAGCGCGCCCGCGGCAAGAAGGCGAAGTAAGTCGAACTCAGGTTCAGTTGGGAAAGGGCGGCTCCGGCCGCCCTTTTCTTATTCGCTTCAGGCCCGGACACCACGTTCGCCTGATAGCATCGGTCCAATTCGGATCGGATTTCGGTGAGGCCCGGTTGGATTAGGCTTACAGAGAAGCCTCCAAGAGTGGGAGGATCTCATGGGCATTACCGCAATCAAGCGAGTGTTTAACAATTATCGAGAGCCGGTCGAAATTGCCAATTCGGAAAATCCAGATAAGCCTCGCAACGGGGGCATTGTTCCGAGTGGCGGGATGCTTGAGGTCGACATATGGATCCCTTGGGCAGAAAAAAAGAAGGACATTACAAACCACAGCATTATGGTGCATATCAGTCGTATAAAAACTGCGACCATCTATCAGTCCAAAGGCGAAGATGGCGACTTCGTTCGCATCTCGACATCGTATCGGAGCAGGTTTCCGGCGAAACCCATAAAGGGTTACCCTGAGGTCGACGGAGATCGTTACATGATTATTGAATCAGGCGGCGGCATCTATCTCGGCAAAGTTTAGACCAAACACCATTGGTGCCCTTCGCGGCCTGTCTTCGTTAGCCGCCGAGCTTCGATAGAAGGAAGGCGGCGAGGAAGCCGCTGACGGCGATCAGGCCGGCATAATCCTGAGTGCCCTCGAAGGCCTCGGGCACCATCGTGTCGACGATCATCGCCAGGATCGCGCCGGCGGCGACGGCCTGCACGGCGGCGACGGCGGCGGGGTCGACTCCGTCGAAGGCGAGATAGCCGCCGAGCGAAGCGGCGCCGGCGGCCAGCGCGATGGCGGTCCACAGCAGGAAGACGAAGGGGGCGCTCTTGCCCTCGGCCTTCATTCCCGCCGCGCTCGACAGGCCTTCCGGCAGGTTGGAGAGGAAGACGGCGACGACCGCGACGAAGCCGACCGCGCCGCCCTCGAGCAGGCTGACTCCGATCACGATCGATTCCGGAATGCCGTCGATCAGGGCGCCCAAAGCGAGCGCCGCGCCGTTATTCTCGTTCTGGCTTTTGTGGGTGGCGCGCAGGTCGGGATCGGCGCGCTTGCGGTGACGGGCGCCCCAGGCGGCGAGGAGCAGGTTGAGGAAGGTGAACAGGGCCGCGCCGCCGAAGAAGCCGCCGGCGACGGGCCAGAAGCCGCCCCGGTCCCACGCCTCGTCCATCAGCTCGAACGACAAAGCGGAGATGAGGACTCCCGCGCCGAAGGCCATGATGGCCGCGACGACGCGCCGCGACATCGGAACGAACCAGCCGGCGAGCGCTCCGATCAGGAGCGCGGAGCCGCTGAGCAGGCCCCAGAGGCCGGCCTGGAGGGCGAGGGGCATCAGTCTCTCTCCTTTGGCGAGGCGGCCCGGCGGAGGCGGTCGTTGATGGCGAGGCCGATGCCGTCGGACGGGATGGGCGCGACCGCGATGCGGGGTCGCGACTGCGCGTCGGCGCGGTGGAGGGCGTCGAACAGGCGGGCGGCGGCCTCGTCCGGATTGCCCGAGGGGGAGAGATTGTCGTCGCCCTGCACTCCGGCGTAACCGATCAGCCATTCGTCCGTATCCGCGGAGGTGGCGTTCAGGCGGAGCGGCTTGGAAGGCGCATAGTGGCTGCGCATCTGCCCCGGCGCTTCTATCATCCCCTCTCTGGAATTGCGGGGCGGAGAAGGGGTCGACGATTCCCCGGCATCCGCGGCAATTGCGGAGATCCCGTCCAGGGCAATCGGGCCGGGACGAAGAAGCCTCAGGCCGCTCCCATCGACCGCGACGATGGTCGATTCCAGCCCGCGCCTGGACCCGCCTCCGTCGAGGATGAGTGGGATTCGGCCGCCGAGACTGGCGAGGACATGCTCGGCGCGGGTCGAGCTGATCGAGCCGCTCGCATTGGCCGACGGAGCCGCGAGCGGGCGCCCGCAGGCGGCGATGAGGGCCTGCATGACCGGGTGGTCGGGGCAACGCAGAGCGACCGTGTCGAGGCCGGCGGTCACGGCGGGCGCAAGCCCCCCACCGGCTCGGAGGGGCAAAACGAGCGTGACGGCGCCCGGCCAGAAGGCGGCGGCGATGGCGAGCGCCGCCCCGTCCAGCACCGCGTAACGCTGGGCCTGCTCCACGCTCGCGACATGGACGATGAGCGGGTTGAAGGCGGGCCGGCCCTTCGCCTCGTAGATGCGCTCGACCGCCGCCGCGTCGGTCGCGTCGGCGGCGAGGCCGTAGACCGTCTCGGTCGGAACCGCGACGGGAAGCCCGGCCAGGATCAGCCGCGCGGCGGCGGCGATGCCGGCCTCGTCGGGGGCCCGGACCTCGGTCGCGAAGGGCGGGTTTTGCGGCTCCACCCTCGCGGGCTATAGCGACGCCTCCTGCCGCGCAACCCGAGGGGCCTCATGACCTATACGCCGCCCGTCGCCGACCAGCGTTTCGTCCTGAAGCACATCGTCGGAATCGACGAGCTCGCCGGCCACGATGCCTTCGCCGAAGCGACGCCCGACCTGGTCGACGCCATTCTCGAGGGAGCCGGCGAGTTCGCCGCCGGCGAGTTCGCCCCCCTCAACAGGACCGGGGACGAAATCGGCGCGAAATGGTCGGCGGAGGGCGTGACCATGCCGCCCGGCTTCCGCCAGGCCTACCAGGCCTATGTGGAGGGCGGCTGGGGAACTTTGGCCGGGCCGGCGGAGCATGGCGGGCAGGGGCTTCCGCTCGTCCTCGCCACCGTGGTGATGGAGGATCTCGGCTCGGCCAACATGGCCTTCTCGCTGGTGACGATGCTGAGCGCCGGGGCGGTCGAGGCGCTCAGGCACCACGGCTCGGACGCGCTAAAGGCTGGCTGGCTGCCGAAGCTCGTCACCGGCGAATGGACCGGGACGATGAACCTGACCGAGCCTCAGGCGGGCTCCGACGTCGGAGCGCTCAAGAGCCGCGCCGAACCCGCCGGCGACGGCAGCTGGCGGGTGAGCGGCCAGAAAATCTTCATCACCTTCGGCGATCACGACCTTGCCGAGAATATCGTTCACCTCGTCCTGGCGAGGACGCCCGGCGCGCCGCCGGGGACGAAGGGGATATCGCTCTTCCTGGTGCCCAAGATGCTGCCCGACGGCCGGCCCAACGACCTTCGGTGCGTGTCGATCGAGCACAAGCTCGGAATCCACGCCTCTCCGACCTGCGTGATGGCCTTCGGCGACGAGGGCGAATGCCGCGGCTGGCTGATCGGCGAGGAGATGGCCGGCATGCGGGCGATGTTCACGATGATGAACAATGCGCGATTGAACGTCGGCCTGCAGGGCGTGTCGATCGGCGAGCGGGCGACCCAGGCGGCCCTCGCTTATGCCTCGCAGCGCGTGCAGGGGGCGAGGGAGGGACGGCCGGCGGCGATCGTCGAGCATCCGGACGTTCGGCGGATGCTGCTGAGGATGACGGCGCTGACCCAGGCGGCGCGGGCGCTTTGCTATTATGCGGCGGGGCAGACCGACCGCGGCACGCTCGGCGACAAGGCGGCGCAGGCTCGGGCGGACCTGCTGACGCCGCTGGTCAAGGCCTATGGAACGGACATAGGCTGCGAGGTGGCGAGCCTCGGAGTTCAGGTCCATGGCGGCATGGGCTTCGTCGAGGAGACGGGGGCGGCTCAGCATTACCGGGATATCCGGATCAGCCCGATCTACGAGGGGACGAACGGGATCCAGGCCGCCGACCTGGTCGGCCGGAAGCTCGGCCTCGAGGGGGGCGAGACTCTTCGGCGGCTGCTGGCCGAGATCCGCGCGGACGGGCTGGACGGGGGGCTGGAGGGGCTGGCGAATGTTGGGGAAGGTGCCGCGGAGCGGCTGTCGGGGATGGGGCCGGACGACCGGCTGGCGGGCTCCTATCCGTTCCTGACGCTGCTCAGCACGATCGTGTGCGGATGGCTGATGGCCCGGCAGCTCCGGGCCCTGGAATCGCCGGAAATCGCCGGAAACCGCCAGTTCGTGGCGGCGAAACGTGCGGCCTGCGCCTATTATCTTCACCATATCGTGCCGGAAGCGGCCGGGCTCGCCGCCCAGGCGACCGCGGGCGCCGCCTTCCTCTATCCCGAGGACGGTCTCTTCGCCGTCTGAACTTGTCTTGTTTTCCCGCCTAAGCTACTGAAGAGCGCCATGAATCGGGCGGCCGCGGAAGGCCGCCGCTGGAGGTGGGGCTCCCCGATGGACATAGACGGCACCAACGATCCCGACACTCTGAACGGCACTTCCGGGTCGGACGTGATCAGAGGCCTGGGCGGCAACGACCGGCTCGACGGCGGCGGCGGCCAGGACATCGTCTATGGCGGCGACGGCGACGACGAGATCACCGACGTCTCCGGAGGCAATGACAGCCTGTTCGGCGAGGCGGGCAACGACCTCCTGACGGTCGACGTCGGCGCCTTCATGGTCGACGGCGGCGCCGGCGACGACGTCATCACGATTCGCCCCAACGCCTCCGCCGCCTTCGCCGTCGGCGGCCTCGGCGACGACCAATTCTACATCCATACCCAATTCGACCAGCGTCTCACCGGAGGCGAGGGCCAGGATTATTTCTGGTTCAAGAAAGGCCTGCGCAGCACCATCACCGACTTCCAGGCGGGCCCGGGCGGCGACCGGCTCGACATGGCCACCTACATCGACGAGATCACCGGCTGGGACGGCGTCGGCGACCCGTTCGAGCTCGGCTACGCGGCTCTGACCGGAAGCGACGACGGAACCATCCTGTGGTTCGACCGCGACGGCGGCGCCGATACGCTGGTCCCCTATCTCTTCCTTCCGGGTACCGACCCGACCGCCTTCACCAGCGCCAATTTCGTCGGAATCTCGCCCACCCTCGTCGTCGCCGGACCGCCGGTGGACGGACTGCTCCAGGGCGGCATCCGCAACGACCTGTTCCCCGGAGGGGCCGGCGCCCATGTCGAGGCCGGGCTCGGCGAGGACAAGATCACCTATCAGGGCGTCCGGGCGGATTACCGGATCGCCTATGGCAACGGCAGCTGGTACGTGCTCGACGCCGCGCCGGGCGGCGGGCTGACGGTCGTCGACCGCCTCGACGAGCTCGAGCGGGTCCGCTTCGGCGACGGCGAGCTTCAATTGATGCCGACGGCGACGCAGGCGACGATCGCGAAAGGCGATTTCGCGCAGACCGGCACCGTCGTTGCGATTCCCGGCGGCGGCTTCATGCTCGTCTGGTCGGGCGAGGACAGCGCCCATCCCGGAGTCGGCGGAGTCCTCTTCCAGTTCTACGATTCCGCCGGCACGGCCGTCGGCGCGGTCCACAATGCGTTCGACAGCCCGAGCTGGTCCTACAGCAGCGACGCCGCCTTCCTCCCCGACGGCGGCTTCGTCATCGTCGGCAACCGGATCGACGGGGGCGGCGACGGCCTGATCGGCCGGGTCTTCGACGCCGACGGCACCCCGCGCGGGGCGGAGTTCGGAGTCAACAGCTCGACCGCGGGCAACGAGCGGCGAGGGGACATCGCCGTCCTCGCCGGCGGCGGCTTCGTCGTCGCCTGGAGCAGCGATATCGGAGTCGCGACGGGCCAGCTTTTCGACTCCCAGGGCCAGAAGGTCGGCGGCGAGTTCTTCATCGGCGGCCTGTCCGACCCCGCCAATGGCGACGTCGTCGTGGCCCCGCTCGCCGACGGCGGCTTCGCCGCTTTCTGGATCGTCGGACCCGACGCCTATGTCCGCCGCTTCGGCGCCGACGGACAGAGCGCGGGCGATTCCCACAAGGTGAGCGCGACGACCCTGCCGGGCTTTGCCGGGCTGGACTCGGCGCTCCTGCCCGACGGCCGGGTGATGCTGACCTGGGAGGACGGCTACAAGGTCTGGGCGCGCGCCTTCGATCCGGCGACCGACTCGCTCGGCCCGATCATCAGCGTCAACGTCACCAGCTCCGGGACGGTGCCGAGCATCGCGGTGTTCGACGACGGCTCGTTCGTGATCGCGTGGGAGCAGTCGCTCGCCACCCGCAAGACGCTCGCCCAGCGCTTCGACAATGCCGGCGAGCGGGTCGGCGGCGAATTCACGATCTCGAGGGGCGAGATGCAGCCCGCGCCGAAGGTGGCGGCGCTCGCCGACGGGAGCTTCGTCGCGGTCTATCAGGATGGAAGCTTCAGCCCCGTCGCCACGGCCGGGGTCGGAGTCGCGATCATGGGGCCGCCGACGGTCTTCGACCATGGCGTCGTCACCGACGCGTCGGGAGGCCTTTCGGCCCAGGCCGGCACCGACGCGGCGGACCTGCTCGCCGGCGGCGCCGGCGACGACGTCATCGACGGCCGCGGCGGCGACGACCGGCTCGTCGCCGGCCAAAGCGGGCGCGACGTCGTCCTCGGCGGCGCCGGCAGCGACCGGCTCGTGCTGGACTGGACCGCGGCCGGGTCCGCGGTTTCGCTCGCCGGCAATCTCGCCGCCTCGGCCGGGGGCGGCTATGAAGGAATCTTCACGACCGCCGCCGGCGACCGGGTCGAATTTCGGGGGATCGAGAGCTTCGAGCTCCACGGCGGAACGGCCGCCGACACGCTCGCCGCCGGCGCCGGCAACGACCTGCTCGACGGCGGCGGCGGCAACGACCTGCTGCTCCTCGACCGCGGCGGCGTCGACACGGCTTCGGGCGGCGGCGGCAGCGACGTCCTCTATTTCGGAGCGGCCTTCACCGGCGCGGACGTCGCGGATGGCGGCGAGGGGCGCGATGTTGTGGTGCTTCAGGGCAATTACGCCCTGACGCTGAGCGCGACCAATCTGACGGGCGTGGAATCGCTGTCGCTGCAGAGCGGGTCGAGGACCACTTGGGGCGATGTCGCGAACAATTTCTACGACTACGCAATCACCACCAACGATGCCAACGTCGCGGCGGGCCAGCAGCTCATCGTCAACGGCCAGACGCTTCGGGCGGGCGAGGATTTCACCTTCGACGGCTCGGCTGAGACCGACGGCTATTTCCTAGTTTACGGTGGCCATGGCGTGGACACCCTTAAGGGCGGAGCGGGTAACGACGCCTTCTTCTTCGAGGGCGTGCGCTGGGGGGCCGGCGATACCGTCGACGGCGGTGCCGGGCGCGACGCCCTGATCATCAGCTCCGGGAGCGGCGTCAATCATTTCGACTTCGGCGCGAACGCCCTGACCGGGATCGAGTCGATCTCGCTCAACAATCGCTACACGACCGATCCGAGCCAGAAGCCCAGCTACGAGCTGGTCCTCTCGAACGGCAACGTCGCTCCGGGCGCGACCCTGATCGTCAACGGCAGCTCGCTGGCCGATCGCGCCCAGACGGTGAGCGTCGACGGCAGCGCCGTCCATGACGGCAGCCTCATCCTGTTCGGGGGCTTCGGCAACGATACGTTGAAGGGCGGCGACGGCGCCGATCTGTTCCAGGGCGGCGAAGGGGTCGACGTTCTGACCGGCGGCGGCGGTGCGGACACCTTCCGCTATGCCGGGCCCTACGATTCAACGTCGCAGCTTCCGGACCGGATCCTCGACTTCGCCTCGGGCGTCGACAAGATCGACCTCACCCGAATCGACGCCGACCTGTTCGCCGCCGGCGACCAGGCGTTTCACTGGATCGGCTCCAATGCCTTCACAGGCGGCGGGGCGGCTTCGGCGGGCGAGCTTCGAGCCTACGATTTCAACGGCAGCTGGTATGTCGAGGGCGACATGGACGGCAACGGTTCGGCCGACCTCGTCATCCAGCTGACGACGCCAGTGGCGCCGGTCGTTCAGGGGGATTTCCTGCTCTAGGCTGATTCCGGCATTCGCAGCACCAGAAGCTGAGCGAGGCAGAGGCTGGCCATGCCACAGGGAATCCCCTGAGTGCCGATACTGCCTGGCGCAGGATCGTTTCAGGTTGTTTCCCTCCGTCATTGCGAGCGAAGCGAAGCAATCCAGAGCGGCCTTCCGAGACCCGCTGGATTGCTTCGTCGCTGCGCTCCTCGCAATGACGGGACGGGACAGAAATGATCGGGCTCCAGGTGTGAGCCACTCCCCGAGCGCTCTTCCGCCGTCCGAACTCCTCCGCTAAGCCGTTGAAAGCTTTAGGCGCTCCGGGGGGCGCGGGGGGGGGGGGTGGAAATGCTCGAGCTGGTCAGGAAAAAAAGCGGGGAATCCTACGTCAACGCCCAGACCGGGGGCGCGCAAACGGCTCCCGCGGTCGCGATGCTCGCGGGCGGCGGCCATGTCGTCGTCTGGACCGACGCGAGCCAGACCGGCGGGGACGCCAGCGGCACCTCGGTCAAGGCTCAGCTCTTCGATGCCGCCGGCGCCAAGGTGGGCGGCGAGCTTCTCGTCAACAGCTTCACCGAGGGCAGCCAGTCCCAGCCGGTGGTCGCCGGCCTGGCCTCGGGCGGCTTCGTCGTCACCTGGACTCATGGCGAGGACGACGTCGCGCTCGGCGGCGACGGCTCGGAATCGAGCATCAAGGGGCAGATGTTCACCGGCGCCGGCGCCAGGCTCGGCGGGGAGTTCCGGGTCAATGTCGGCTCCTCGTGGATCCAGGAGGATTCGCACGTCTTCGCCCTGCCCGGCGGCGGCTTCGCCGTCTCCTGGAGCGACCTCGGGGTGAACAACGTGTTCACCCGGGTCTACGATTCGAACGGTTCGACCTCCGGCGAGGACATCCTCGCGAGCAACGGGCGCCAGGGCAACCAGAACGGACCGACCGGCGCCGCGCTCGGCGCGGACCGGTTCGTCGTCGCCTGGTCGCACCAGGACATAGACGGCAATTTCGATCACGGCGTCTACGGGCAGATCTTCGATTATGCCGGCAACCGGCTGAGCGCGGAATTCTCGCTGTCGACGGTCATAGCGGGAATCCAGGCGGCTCCCGACATGGCGGCGCTGGCCGGCGGCGGCTTCGTCGCCGTCTGGGAGAGCGGCGAGGCGGACTATTCCGTCAAGGCCCAGATCTTCGGCTCCGACGGCGCCAGGATCGGGCCCGAGCGGCTGGTCAGCTCGCCCGGCAGCCAGGTGACGAGCATCTCGGTGACCGCGCTCGCCTGGGGCGGCTTCCTGGTCTCCTGGATGAACCTGAGCTCGTCGGTCTGGAGCGCCCGCGGGCAGCTGTTCGACGGCGAGGGCAATAGGGTCGGCGCCGAATTCCAGATCAACACCGAGCCGGTCCCGTTCGACTCCCGGGTCGACGTGGTGGCGCTCGCCTCGGGCGACGTGGCGGCGGTCTGGACCAACGAAGCCGGCGGCAATGCCGCCCAGCTCGGGATCAAGTCGCAGATCCTGCTTCTGCCGACGGTCGGAACGCCGGGCCCGGACTCGATCGGCGGCACCTCCGGCGACGATTCGATCGCGGGCCTGGGCGGCGATGATTCGATCGCGGGCGGCGCCGGCGCCGACCTCCTCGAGGGCGATGGCGGCGACGACATCCTCGACGGGGGCGCCGGCGCCGACTCGATGAGCGGCGGCCTCGGCGGCGACATTTATTATGTCGACCATGAAGGCGACCTCGTCGAGGAATATGCCGGCGAGGGCACCGACGAGATCCGCACCTCCTTGGACTCGTACAGCCTGTCCGGCGGCAACGTCGAGAAGCTGTCCGCGACGACGAACGGCCCGCACGATCTGCGCGGCGGCGGCGGCGACAATGTCGTGACCGGCGGCGGCGGCAACGACCTGCTTCGGTTGAACGACGGCGGCGACGACACGGCTTCGGGCGGCGGCGGCAGCGACGTCCTCTATTTCGGAGGGGCCTTCACCGGCGCGGATATCGCCGACGGCGGCGAGGGGCGCGACGTCCTGGTGCTTCAGGGCAATTATACCCTGACGCTGAGCGCGGGCAATCTGACGGGCGTGGAATCGCTGTCGCTGCAGAGCGGGTCGAGGACGACCTGGGGCGATGTCGCCAACAATTTCTACGACTACTCCCTCACCACCAACAACGCGAACGTCGCGGCTGGCCAGCAGCTGATCGTCAACGGCCAGACTTTGCGGGCCGGCGAGGACTTCAGCTTCGACGGCTCCGCCGAGACGGACGGATATTTCCTGGTCTATGGCGGCCACGGGGTCGACACTCTGAAGGGCGGCGCCGGCAACGACGCCTTCTTCTTCGAGGGCGTGCGCTGGGGAGCCGGCGACACCGTCGACGGCGGCGCAGGGCGCGATGCTCTCATCATCAGCTCGGGAAGCGGGATCAATCATTTCGACTTCGGTGCGAATGCCTTGACCGGCATCGAGTCGATCTCGCTCAACAATCGCTACACGACCGATCCGACCCAGAAGCCCTCCTATGAGCTGGTCCTCGCCAACGGCAACGTCGCGCCTGGAGCGACGCTCATCGTCAACGGAAGCTCGCTGGCCGACCGCAGCCAGACGGTCGGCGTCGATGGGAGCGCGGTGCACGACGGCAACCTCATCCTGTTCGGAGGCTTCGGCAACGACACGCTGAGAGGCGGCGACGGCGCCGACCTGTTCCAGGGCGGTGAAGGGGTCGATATGCTGACCGGCGGGGCTGGCGCGGACATCTTCCGCTACGCCGGGCAGTATGACGCCACCGCGCAGCTTCCGGACCGGATCCTCGACTTCGCGTCGGGTGTCGACAAGATCGACCTCACCCGCATCGACGCGGACCTGTTCGCGGCCGGCGACCAGGCCTTCCACTGGATCGGGTCGGCCGCTTTCGGCGGCGCCGGCGCCGCTTCGGCAGGCGAGCTTCGGGCCTACGACTTCAACGGCAGCTGGTTCGTCGAGGGGGACATGGACGGGAACGGCGCCGCCGATCTCGTCATCCAGCTGACGACTCCGGCCGCGCCGCCCGTTCAGGGCGATTTCCTGCTCTAGCCGCGTGCCGCATCGGCCTCGGCGAGCGGGCGGATTGCCGGATTAGCGGGGCATTGCTATGCATTTAGCGGGCCGCCATCCGGGCGGCGGCGGGGACAGGGACGTGGCAAATTTCACGGGCGGCAGCGCCGACGACACCTTCGTCGGGACCGCGGATGCCGATGTTGCGACCGGCAATGGCGGCAATGACAGCCTGTTCGGGCTCGGCGGCAACGACAGGCTCGACGGGGGCGACGCCGACGACATCCTCAACGGCGGCGACAATAACGACTTCCTGATCGGCGGCGCCGGGAGCGACTCGCTCAGCGGGGGCAGCGGCGACGACGTGCTGTTCTCCTATCTGCCGGGCTCGGCCCCCGGCTATATCTATACCAACGTCCCGCTCGACATCTACGCCGAGGCCGACAGCCTCAATGGCGGCGACGGCGACGATTCGCTGTTCGCCGGCTATGGCGACAGCGCCGACGGCGGCACTTACGCCACCTATGGCGACAAGCTCTTCGTCAGCTTCCTCGGCGCCCCGAGCGGAGTCGTCGCCGACTTCCGCCTGCTCGCCACCGGAACGGTCTCCGTCGGCGGCGGGGTCTTCGCGCATTTCAACGAAACCGCCTATATCGAGGGCAGCAATTTCGACGATTTCCTCGCGGCCTATACGTCCAGCGGCTATACCAGCTTCGGGCCGATCTACGGACGCGGCGGCAACGATCATATCATCGCCGGCTATTATACCGGCGGCGTCTGGGGCGGCGACGGCAACGACCTGATCGACCTGAGCTCGGCCGGCTACGGTCCCAACACCTTTGGCGAGGCGGGCGACGATCACATCATCGGCGGCGGCGGCTACGAGCGGCTCGAAGGCGGCGACGGCGACGATATCGTCGAGGGGAATTACGGCTTCGACACTCTCTACGGCGGCGCCGGCAACGACGTCATGGACGGCGGCAGCTTCGGCGATTCGCTCTTCGGGGACGCGGGCAACGACACGCTCTACGGCGCCGGCGACGCGGACCTGATCGAAGGCGGCGACGGCGACGACATCCTTTACGGAGACTATAGCCTGATCTCCTCGGCGGGCGGCCTCTCGCCGGCGAGCAACGCCGACACCCTTCGCGGCGGCGCCGGCAGCGACACGCTCTACGGCGACCAGGGCGGCGACACGCTCGACGGCGGCGACGGCGACGACCTGCTCTACGGCGGCACCGGCAACGATTCCCTGACGGGCGGCCTCGGCGCCGACCGGATCGAGGGCGGCGACGGCGACGACACCGGCTATGGCGGCGATGGCGACGACCTCATCCTTTCCGGAACCGGCACCGACCAGCTGAGCGGCGAGGCGGGCAACGATCGTCTCTATTTCGGTTCCGAGTTCGGCCCGACGGATCTCGCCGCGGGCGGGAGCGGTCGCGACGTCGTCATCCTGCAGGGCAATTATACCCTGACGCTGAGCGCGACCAACCTCGTCGGGATCGAATCCCTCTCGCTTCAGAGCGGCGCCAGGACGACCTGGGGCGACGTCGCCAACAATTTCTACGACTACAATATCACCACCAACGATGCGAACCTCGCCTCGGGTGAGCAGCTGATCGTCAACGGCCAGACCTTGCGCGCCGGCGAGGATTTCAGCTTCGACGGCTCGGCGGAGACCAATGGATATTTCCTCGTCTACGGCGGCCACGGGGTGGACACCCTGAAGGGCGGCGCCGGCAACGACGCCTTCTTCTTCGAGGGCGATCGCTGGGGGGCTGGCGACAGCGTCGACGGCGGTGCCGGGCGCGATGCCCTCATCATCAGCTCGGGGAGCGGGATCAATCATTTCGATTTCGGCGCGACTGCTCTGACCAGCATAGAGTCGATCTCGCTCAACAATCGCTACACCACCGATCCGACCCAGAAGCCCTCCTACGAGCTGGTCCTCGCCAACGGCAACGTGGCGGCGGGCGCGACCCTGATCGTCAACGGGAGCTCGCTGGCCGATCCCGGCCAGACGGTGAGCGTCGACGGAAGCGCGGTGCAGGGTGGCAACCTCACCCTGTTCGGAGGCTTCGGCAACGATATCCTGATCGGCGGCGACGGCGCCGACCTGTTCCAGGGCGGGGAAGGAGTCGACGTTCTGACCGGCGGCGCTGGAGCCGACACGTTCCGCTATGCCGGGCAGTACGATTCGACCTCGCAGCTCCCCGATCGGATCCTCGACTTCGCCTCGGGCGTCGACAAGATCGACCTCAGCCGGATCGACGCCGACCTCTTCACCGCGGGCGACCAGGCGTTCCACTGGATCGGCTCCGGCGCCTTTACGGCCGGCGGGGCGGCTTCGGCGGGCGAGCTCAGGGCCTGGCAGTTCAACGGCAGTTGGTATGTCGAGGGCGATATGGACGGCAACGGCTCGGCCGACCTCGTCATCCAGCTGACGATTCCGGTCGCGCCGCCGCTGCAGGCGGACTTCCTCCTGTAGCGGAGGCCAGGCGAAGGCGATCCGCCGCCTAAGTCGTTGCGCGGGGCGATTTTCTCGCTGGCGTTGGGGTTCGATCGCCGGTTAAGGTGGGATCGATCGACCAGGACTATCCGGGGGGAATTGTGACCAATTACGTGCATCGCATCGGCGATGAAACCACCGCGCATGCCAACAATGCCGGCGTCCAGACCGCGCCGGCGACGGCGGCGCTGAGCTCGGGCGGCTATGTCGTCGTCTGGAGCGATGCCAATGGCGACGGCAGCGGCCGTTCGATTCATGCGCAGCGCTTCGACGCCTCGGGCGCCAAGGCCGGCGCCGAGCTGCTGGTCAACACCACCATTGCCGGCGACCAGGGCAGTCCGGTCGTCATCGGCCTGTCGTCGGGCGGCTTCGCCGTCGCCTGGGCCCACGAAGGCGGGAGCATCCGCGGCCGGGTCTTCGGCGCCGACGGAACAGCGCTGGGCGCCGATTTCCAGGTCCACACCTCATTCGAGGGCAACCAGACAGCGCCCTCGCTGCTCGCCTTGGCCGACGGCGGCTTCGTCGCGTCCTGGACCGGCGTGTCCACGGGCGACATCGCCGCCCAGCGCTTCAGCGCCGCCGGCGACAAGCTCGGCGCCGAATTCCGCGCCAACACGACCGTCGCGGGCACCCAGGAGCTTTCCTCCGGAAGCGCTCTCGCGGGCGGGGGCTATGTCCTCGTCTGGGCGCAGAGCGCCGGGGCCGTCGGCGACGGCGACGACGTGCGCGGCCAGCGCTTCGATTCCGACGGCCATGCGGTCGGAGCGGAATTCCTGCTGTCCACCGACGATCTCGGCGGCGGGACTTCCGGCCGGCAATATGCGCCCGACGTCGCCGGCCTTCCGGGCGGCGGGTTCGTCGCGGTCTGGCAGTCGTTCAACGGCGCGCTCGGCCGCTTCGAGGCGCGGGCCCAGATTTTCGGAGCGGACGGCGGCAAGGTCGGTTCCGAATTCACCCCGAGCAACCCCGCCAACGACGTTTCCAACGTCTCGGTCGCGGCGCTCAGCTGGGGCGGGTTCATCGTCGCCTGGGACAATGCGGCGATGACGAGCCCGAGCGAGCGCGCCCAGCTGTTCGACTCCGACGGAAGCCGCCTGGGCGACCAGTTCGGGCTCGACCTCGGCGGCCTTGGACTGATCCCCGGGCTCGATATCGCGACCACCACGGCCGGCGATCGCCTCGTCGCCGCCTGGCAGAACGCCGCCCAGGACGTGAAGGTGCAGCTTTTCACCACCGGGCTCTACGGGACGGCGGGGCCCGACGATCTCGCCGGCACGGCGGACGACGATCTCATCTTCGGCTATGGCGCCGACGACCTGCTCAAGGGCGGCGGCGGCGCCGACATCATCCGCGGCGGGGACGGCAGGGATGAGATATTCGGAGGCACCGGCGCCGATACCCTGATCGGCGGCAACGGCGACGATACCTATTACGTCTACGCGGTGGACAGCGCGACCTTCGAGGACAGCATCGTCGAGCTTGCCGGCGGCGGCTTCGACCAGATTCGGACGACCCTGCCCAGCTTCAGCCTGGCCGGCCTCCCCGAGGTCGAATCGCTGTTCGGGATCATCGATATCGCCTTCACCCTGACCGGCAACGACGGCGACAATTACATCATCGGCAATAACAGCGCCGACACGCTCGAAGGCGGGCCCGGCAACGACAAGCTCGAGGGCATGGGCGGTGCCGATACGATGCGCGGCGGCGCGGGCGACGACGAATATATCGTCCTCGATGCCGGCGACGTCGTCGAGGAGAATGCGGACGAGGGGACCGATCTGGTCTGGGCCGCCCCCGCGACCTACAGCCTGCTCGGCACCAACGTCGAGAATCTGTTCGCGATCGGCAATATCGGCCACAATCTGCGGGGCAATGCGAGCGCCAATCTGATCGTCGGCCAGAACAGCGACGACCTTCTCCAGCTTCAGGACGGCGGCGACGACGAGGTGCAGGGCATCGGCGGCAACGACGTGATCTATTTCGGCCCGGCCTTCACCGGCGCCGACAGCGTCGACGGCGGCAGCGGGCGGGACGTGGTGGTGCTTCAGGGCAATTACGCTCTAACGCTGAGCGCGACCAACCTTGTGGGCGTGGAATCCATCTCGCTTCAGAGCGGGTCGAGGACGACCTGGGGCGACGTCGCGAACAATTTCTACGACTACTCCCTCACCACCAACAACGCGAACGTCGCGGCGGGCCAGCAGCTGATCGTCAACGGCCAGACGCTTCGGGCCGGCGAGGACTTCAGCTTCGACGGCTCGGCCGAGACCGACGGCTATTTCCTCGTCTATGGCGGCCATGGGGTCGACACTTTGAAGGGCGGTGCCGGCAACGACGCTTTCTTCTTCGAGGGCGTGCGCTGGGGGGCCGGCGATACCGTCGACGGCGGCGCGGGGCGCGATGCTCTCATCATCAGCTCCGGGAGCGGCGTCAATCATTTCGACTTCGGTGCGAATGCCTTGACCGGCATCGAGTCGATCTCGCTCAACAATCGCTACACGACCGATCCGAGCCAGAAGCCCAGCTACGAGCTGGTGCTCTCGAACGGCAACGTCGCTCCGGGCGCGACCCTGATCGTCAACGGCAGCTCGCTTGCCGACCGCAGCCAGACGGTAGGCGTCGACGGCAGCGCCGTTCATGACGGCAACCTGATCCTGTTCGGCGGCTTCGGCAACGACACGCTTACAGGCGGCGACGGCGCCGATCTGTTCCAGGGCGGCGAAGGGATCGATATGCTGACCGGCGGGGCTGGCACGGATGTCTTCCACTACGCCGGGCCCTATGACGCCACCGCGCAGCTTCCGGACCGGATCCTCGACTTCGCCTCGGGCGTCGACAAGATCGATCTCACCCGCATCGACGCCGACCAATTCGCGGCCGGCGACCAGGCGTTTCACTGGATCGGGTCGGCCGCTTTCGGAGCCGCCGGCGCCGCTTCGGCCGGCGAGCTTCGGGCCTATGCGTTCAACGGCAGCTGGTACGTCGAGGGCGATATGGACGGCAACGGCTCGGCCGACCTCGTCATCCAGCTGACCATTCCGGCGGCGCCGCCGGTGCAGGGGGATTTCCTCCTCTAGCGGGAGGCGGCTCCGGGGGAGACGGCCGGTGCTGCCGGCGCCCCCGCCGCCTGCGGCTCGATCGAGAGAACAGGCTAAGTAGTTGGACTTGGCTGTTATTTTCAGCTATCCCGCCGCCCGATTCGGCCCCGGACGGGCCCTGCGGGAAGTGATCAATGAACATCGAAGGCACGAATGCGGCGGAAACGCTGAACGGCACCGGCGACGCCGACGCCATCAGCGGCAATGACGGGAACGACATCCTGAACGGCCTCGGCGGCGACGACGTGCTGCGCGGCGGGCGCGGGGTCGACGGCTTCGACGGCGGCGCCGACGATATGTCCGCCGACCCGACCAGCCGTGGCGACGCGATCAGCTTCTTCGAGCGGGCGGCCACCCAGGGGGCGGTCGCGGACCTCAGGACGGGGACCATCTCCAGCGACGGCTTCGGCAATGCCGAGACGATGACCGGAATCGAATCGATCGTCGGGGATACCGCCTTCGCCGACACTTTCTACGGCAACGACAATGGCAACGCCCTGAGCGGCAGCCTGGGCGACACGCTGTACGGCTTCGGCGGCGACGACGTCGTCTCCCTCAACGCAGCGCCGGCCGTCGCCGACGGCGGCGCCGGCAACGACACCCTCGTCCTCCAAGGCGGGGGCGGCTGGCTCCTGCCCGACGGCGACGGCGACGGCCTCGCCGAGCTCGCCTCGGAATGGGGCATCGGCTGGTATGTCGACCTCGGCTCCGGCACCGTCGAGCACGAATTCTTCTACGATTACGGCTACGTCCAGGGCTTCGAGAACGTCATCGGCAGCCATATGTCCGATTTCATCGTCGGCGACGGCGGGGCGAACGCCGTGCACGGCGGCGGCGGCCGCGATTCCATCCTCGGCGAGGGCGGCGACGACCACCTGTTCGGCGACGAGGGCAACGACTTCCTGATGGGCGGAGCCGGAGTCGACCGCTTCGACGGGGGCGCCGACGACCCGCTCGACCCGATCGCCGCCGATCTCGACAAGATCGGATTCGCGGATGTGTTCGCGACCCAGGCGGCGGTGGCGGACCTGCGCGACGGAACCATCTCGAACGACGGCTACGGCAATGTCGAGACGATGGTGAACATCGAGGGGATTGCCGGTGGGACCGCTTATGCCGACAGCTTCTACGGCAATGACGGCGCCAATTTGCTCGCCGTCGGCCGCGGCGACACCGTCTACGGCTTCGGCGGCAACGACAGGATCTACCTGAGCGCGGCGCCGGCCTTGGTCGACGGCGGCGCGGGCGACGACCGGCTGCAGCTCGACAGCGGCGGCGGCTGGCTCCTGCCGGACAGCGACGGCGACGGAATCGCCCAGGTCGCCGGGGCGACTCCGTTCGGCTGGCAGGTCGATCTCGGCAGCGGCACCCTGACCGACGGCTATGGCAATTCGGGGTCGGTCGGCGGCTTCGAGACGGTGATCGGCAGCGCTCGCGACGACCGCCTCTACGGCGGCTCGGGCGCGGACGTGCTCGAGGGCTCGGGCGGCGACGACGAGCTGCTCGGCCGCGGCGGCGACGACATCCTGCGCGGCGATGACGGCAACGACCGGCTCGACGGCGGCGCCGGAGCGGACAGGATGACGGGCCGGGCGGGCGACGACGTCTATGGCGTCGACAGCCTGGCCGATATCGTCGAGGAATATGCCGGCGAGGGCACCGACGAGGTGCGCACCTCGCTCGACGGCTACAGCCTGCTCGGCACTCAGATCGAGAATCTGACGGCGACCACCGACGGCCCGCACGATCTGCGCGGCGGCGCCGGCGACAATGTCGTGACCGGCGCCGCCGGCAACGACCTGCTCCGGTTGAACGACGGCGGCAACGACAGCGCCTTCGGGGGCGGCGGCAACGACGTCCTCTATTTCGGCGGCGCCTTCACCGG
>JAXDPB010000080.1:0-3348 GCA_034668585.1 Sphingomonadales bacterium
AGAGGGGGCCGGAAGGGTGGACGGTCAATCAGTGGCTGAAGAAGGCGGTGCTGCTTTCCTTTCGACTGACGCCAATGGCCGCCATTCCGGGAGGGCCCGGCGGGGCGCCCTGGTGGGACAAGGTCCCGTCGAAATTCGATGGCTGGGACGCTGAGCGCTTCGTTCAGGGCGGCTTTCGAGTCGTGCCCGGCGCGATCGTCCGCCGCGGCGCCTTTATCGGCCGGGGCGCGGTGCTGATGCCGAGCTTCGTCAATATCGGCGCCCATGTCGGCGAGGGGACGATGGTCGACACCTGGGCGACGATCGGGAGCTGCGCCCAGATCGGCCGCAACGTCCATATTTCGGGCGGCACCGGCATCGGTGGGGTGCTCGAGCCGCTCCAGGCCGGCCCGGTGGTCATCGAGGACAATTGCTTTCTCGGCGCGCGTTCCGAAGTGGCCGAGGGGGTGGTGGTCGAGGAAGGCGCGGTTCTGTCGATGGGGGTCTTCATCGGCGCCTCGACGAAGATCGTCGACCGCGCCTCCGGCGAGGTCTTCACGGGCCGGGTCCCCGCCTATTCGGTGGTGGTGCCGGGCACGCTGCCGGGCCGCGACGGCGGCCCGGGCCTCGCCTGCGCGGTCATCGTCAAGCGAGTCGACGCCCGCACCCGCGCCAAGACCGGAATCAACGAGCTGCTGCGCGACTAGCCTCGGCGATGAGCGCGGCGGAGCGGCCGCTGTGCCAGTCCTCGATCCCCGTCATCCGCCAGACCTCTCGGCCCTCCGGGTCGTAGAGGATGGTCGTCGGCAAGGTTGAGACTCCGAGCTCGGCCATCAGCGCCATCTGCGCGTCGAGATAGGTCTCGAGATTGGCGAATTTGCGCTGGGCGAAGAACGCCTCGATCTTGGCGCGGCCCTCGAGATCCTGGCTGACGGCGAGCACCTGCAGCTTTTCCCCCTCGCGCTCCGCCAGGGCGTCGAGGGTCGGCATTTCGGCGACGCAGGGCGGGCACCAGGTCGCCCACAGATTGACGAGCAGCGGCTTGCCGCCGAAATCCGCCAGCCGCACCGGTCGCCCCTGCGGGTCTTCGAACTCGGCCTCCGGCGCCGCGGCCCCGGCATGGGAGCGGTCGAGCTTGCCGCTCGGTTCGACCGCGGGCCCCGGCCCGGCCCAGACCGGCTGGTCGGACTCCTGCGGCGATTCCGGCGCCGCCCCGCCGCAGCCGGCGAGCAGGATGACAGCCGCCAGGGCGAAGCTCCGCATCGCCGCCGGTTAGGGTCGCGGCGCCGCTTCGGCAAGGGCGGCGATTTTCGGGTGACGTTCCGCCGCGCCCTCCGCTAAGGCGGTTCCGATGAGGCTCGCCGCGTCCCTGCTCCTGCTCTCGTTGCTCGCCGCCTGCGGCAGCCGCGAAGCGCTCAGCGCGCCCCCTGGAGGGGCAATGCCGATCGCGGCGGAGGCCGCGCCGCGTGCCGAGACCATCGAAGAGCTTCTCACCCCGCCGCCGATCGCTCGGCCCGCGCGGCTCGACGACAGCCTGAGGCGCTCCGAGGAGCGCGAGGACGATCCCTTCGACCTGCCGCCCAGCCGCTGAGGTCGCGGCAGCCTGCTTCACCCCATCCGGAGTTCGAATGAAGAAGATCAGAAAGGCGGTGTTCCCGGTCGCCGGCCTCGGCACCCGTTTCCTCCCCGCCACCAAGGCGATTCCCAAGGAGATGCTGACGATCGTCGACCGGCCGCTGATCCAATATGCGGTCGAGGAGGCGCTCGAGGCGGGCATCGAGCAGATGATCTTCGTCACAGGCCGCGGCAAGACGGCGCTTGAGGACCATTTCGACATCTCCTACGAGCTCGAGGCGGTGATGCGCGGCCGCGGCAAGTCGCTCCACGCCCTGGCTGGGACCCGAATGCCGCCGGGATCGGTGATGTCGGTCCGCCAGCAGGAGCCGCTCGGCCTCGGCCATGCCGTCTGGTGCGCCCGGCATATCGTCGGCGACGAGCCCTTCGCCGTTTTCCTGCCGGACGAGGTGATGGTCGGCAGCCCCAATTGCACGCGGCAGCTGGTCGACGCCTATGAGAAGGTCGGCGGCAATGTCGTGGCGGTGCTCGAAGTCCCGCCCGAGGAGACCCACAAATACGGCGTCGTCGATCCCGGCGCGGTCGACGGCAAGCTCACCGAGATCCGCGGCCTGGTCGAGAAGCCGGCGCCCGGCACCGCCCCTTCCAACCTGATGCTTCCGGGCCGCTACATCCTCCAGCCCGAGATCATGGACGTGCTCGGCCGGATCAAGCGCGGCGCCGGCGGCGAGATCCAGCTCACCGACGCCATGGCGGCGATGATCGGCAGCCAGCCTTTCCACGGCCTCACCTTCGACGGCGAGCGCCACGATTGCGGCCACAAGCTCGGCTTCGTCATCGCCAACCTCGCCCTCGCGCTTCGGCAGGAGGACGTCGCCCCGGCCCTTCGCGCCTATATCGCCGGACTGGGATGAGCTGCTCGGCGATCCTGGTCGGCGACGGCCCGGTGCGGCCGGTCACCGCGGAGGAAGCCGCCGCCTATCGCGGCCCGGGCTTCGTCTGGATCCATATCGACGACGCCGACCAGGGCGAGCGCCTGCTTCTCAAGGGACAGGACATCCCCGACGTCGCGGCCAACGCCCTGGTCGCCACCGAGACCCGGCCGCGCTGCGATCGGATCGAGGAGGGCGCGATCCTCAACCTGCGCGGCCCGGCGGCCGAGGAGCTCGACGATTCGGACCGGCTCGTTTCGATCCGCATGTGGGTGCGGCGGGGCAAGGTCGATTCGGTCACCCGCCGCCCGCTCGCGGCGACGGCCGAAGTGACGGCGCAGATGGAGGCTGGAGGGATCCTCGATCCGGGCGATCTCGTCGCCGCCTTTGCCCGGGCGATCAGCCGGGCGCTCGATCCCCAGGTGGCGGCGCTCGGCGACTCGCTCGACGATTGCGAGAGCCAGCTCGACGGCGGCAATCTCTACCGGCTGCGCAGCACCATCGCTCAGATTCGGTCCGAAGCCATTGCGCTGCGCCGCTTCGTCGCGCCGGACCGGGACGCGCTCGCCACTCTCTCCAGCCTCGACGTCGACTGGCTCGCCGACGAGGATCGCCTCCACGTCCGCGAAGCCGCCGATCGATTCGCCCGAATGGCCGAGGAGCTCGAGGCGGTGCGCGAGCGCGCCGCCCTGCTCCACGAGCAGCTCACCGACTTGCGCAGCGAGCAGATGGATTCGCGATCTCTGGTGATCTCGATCGTCGCCTTCATCTTCCTGCCGCTGACCTTCGTGACCGGCCTTCTCGGTATGAACGTGGAAGGCATCCCCTATGCCCGCGGGCCCTGGGCCTTCTGGGGCATCGT
>JAXDPB010000081.1:0-17197 GCA_034668585.1 Sphingomonadales bacterium
TTGCCGGGACCGTCGCCCTTATACCGCCAGCGCGCTTAACAGTTGCTGCATATCCGACGGAACGTCGCTTTTGAACGACAAGGGCGCCGATGTCACGGGATGGATGAACCCAAGCTCCGCCGCGTGCAGCGCCTGCCGTTCAAAACCCAGCTTTTTCAATAACTCACGATGCGCGCTTCGGGTCCGTCCATAAGCCGGATCGCCGAGCAGGGGATGGCCGATCGAGGTCATATGGACCCTGACCTGGTGAGTCCGGCCGGTTTCGAGGCGGCATTCGACCAAAGCGGCCTCGCGCAGCGCCTCCATCACCCGATAGTGAGTCACCGCCCTTTTCCCGCGCGGGCCCTCGACGATGGCCATCTTCTGGCGGTTGGCCGAGGAGCGGGCGAGCGGCGCGTCGACCGTTCCCGCGAGCGGGCTGGGCAGGCCCGCCACCACCGCCCGGTAGCGCCGGTCGATGCCGTGCCGAGCGAACTGCGCCGAAAGGCCTTCATGGGCGGGATCGGTCTTGGCGACGACGAGCAGGCCGGACGTATCCTTGTCGATGCGGTGGACGATGCCCGGCCGGGCCACTCCGCCGATCCCGGAGAGCCGGCCGGCGCAATGGTGGAGCAGGGCGTTGACGAGGGTCCCGTCGAAATTGCCCGCCGCCGGGTGGACGACCATCCCGGCCGGCTTGTCGACGACGAGCAGATGATCGTCCTCGAACACGATGTCGAGCGCGATGTCCTGGGCCTCGTTATGGGCCGGTGCGGCCTCCGGCACTGAAACCTGGTAGGCGCCGGCCGCCGCCTTCGAGGCCGGATCGCGCACCAGCCCGGCGGGCCCGGTGACCCGCCCGCTCGAGATCAGCGCCTTCAACCGCTCGCGCGACAGCGTCGGGACGGCGGCGGCGAGCGCCCGGTCGAGGCGCTGGCCGGCGGCATCGGCGGCGATCGTGGCGGTGATGTTCGACTCCCCCCGGGTCATTCCGCAACCGATGTGGCGTGGCACGCAACGAATTCAAGCGGCTGGAACAGGCCGTATCCGCCTGCGAAGTTCATGAAGTTCACGATGTCGAGAATTTTTCCGTGAACTTTCGAGGCGAGAGCGGGCCGTTGCGCCTCACGACACTTCTGGTCTTGATGAGTCCGTAGCTGCCCACGATCGGAACATAACACAAACAAAAGTGAGTGTCCAGCAAGCGCGCAACGGGCGCGGACCGCGCCGGAGGCCGATATGCCAAGGGTGGAAAGCGGCCATTGGGCGGAAAGCGGCCATTCGGGAGCCGCTCGCTCATAAACGTCAGTTTCCTATCGTGGTGGGTTAGAGAAATGGACGTGGAGTGGTGAATCTGGGGGCGGCCGGCGCTTTGACCCTGGCAACCTTTGCCTGGCGCGTCGCGTTTGGCGGCGGATGGCTCAACGCACCCATGCGGAGACCCACGGCGCCGAGCGCGGCCTAAACCGCTTCGAGGGCTTCAGCGACGCCGTCTTCGCGATCGCGCTGACGCTGCTGATCGTCGAGATCAAGGTCCCCGGATCTCCCGATGGCCCGCACGGCTACGGCGATCTGGCAAAGGCGATGGCCGAGCAGTGGCGCGAACATCTCGCCTTGGTCATCTCCTATGTCGTGATCGGCGCCTACTGGCTGCAACACCATTATTCCGGCCGCATCTACGCCAAGAGCGATCATTGGTTCGGCGCGCTTAACCTGCTGTTCCTGCTGGCCATTGTCGTCATCCCTTATCCAGTCCGCGCCTGGGCCTTCCATCTGGGCACGCGCTTCGAGCTGACCGGAGCGGTGACTCTGGTTGCCGGCCTCGCGCTCACCGCCTGCACCTGGATGGCCAAATGGTTTTATGGAATGCCGGGTCGCCGGGTGATGGACGAACGGCTCGCACCCGATTTCCTCAGGCAGATGACTCGCCGCTACGGCCTTGCGACTTTAATCCAGATCGCGGCGGTTCCGGTCACGATCGCCGCGCCGCGGGCCGGAGTGGCCATCGCCTTGCTGTGCGTCGCCTTCTTCCTGCTGCCGCAGCCCAAGCCGCGCTACAAGCCCGGAGAGGAGCCGAGCGCGGAGGAGAAATCGAGCGAGTGACCGGTCGCAACTCGATCATTGGAGGATCAGGTCGCACCATTGCCGTCATGCCGGACTTGATCCGGCATCCACCTTTTTTCCTTTAGCCCGCCGCGGCTTGAAGAAGATGGATCCCGGATCAAGTCCGGGATGACGCTTCAACCTAATCCGCCGAGCGCGCGCTCGAGATAGGGGGCGGTTCGGCTCGTGCGGGAGGCGGCGACCTTCGCCGGCGCGCCGCTCGCGACGATCCGCCCGCCCTCGTCGCCGGCGCCGGCACCGATGTCGATCACCCAGTCGCTCGCCGCTGCGAGCTTCATGTCGTGGTCGACGAGGATGACGCTGTTGCCGGAGTCGACCAGGGCGTGAAGCTGGCCCAGCAGGCGCTCGACATCGGTCGGGTGAAGGCCGGTGGTCGGCTCGTCGAGCACATAGAGCGCGCCGCCGCGCTGGGCGCGCTGCAGCTCGGTGGCGAGCTTCACCCTTTGCGCCTCGCCGCCCGAAAATTCGGTCGCCGGCTGGCCGAGGCGGAGATAGTCGAGGCCGACCTCGCGAAGCACCTTGAGCGACCGGCAGACATTCGGCGCGTCGGCGAAGAAATCCCAGGCACCGTCGACGGTGAGCGCGAGCACCTCGGCGATGGTCTTGCCGCGATAGCGGATCTCCAGCGTCTTGGGGTTGTAGCGGGTGCCGTGACACGTGGGGCAGGGCGCGTAGACGCTCGGCAGGAAGAGCAATTCGACCATGACGAAGCCTTCCCCCTCGCAGCGCGGGCAGCGGCCCTTGGCGACATTGAACGAGAAGCGACCGGCATCGTAGCGGCGCTTCCTGGCTTCGGGGGTCGCCGCGAACAGGGCGCGGACATGGTCGAACAGGCCGGTGTAGGTGGCGAGGTTGGAGCGCGGGGTGCGGCCGATCGGCTTCTGGTCGACCTCGATCAGCCGTCTGATCCCTTCGAGACCGCCGAGGATCCGGCCCTCGGTGGCGGCAGCGGGGCGGTCTTCGAGCGCGGCTTCGGCATCCGCCTCATCCTCGGCCGCGACCGGCGCGCCGAGCGCGTCGGCGACCAGCTCGACCAGCGCCTGGCTGACCAGGCTCGATTTTCCCGAGCCGGAGATTCCGGTGACGGCGGTCATCACGCCGAGCGGGATCGCGCAATCGACCTCTTTCAGATTGTTGCGCGAGACCCCCTCCAGTCGCAGCCAGCCGGCGGGCTCGCGCTTCCGGCTCGGCATCCCGCCGCCTTCGTCGAACAGATGACGCCTCGTCTCCGACTCGGCGACCTTGCGCAGGCCCTCGATCGGGCCGCTGTAGAGGATCTCGCCGCCCTGCTCGCCGGCGGCGGGGCCGACATCGACGATCCAGTCGGCGCGGCGGACGACGTCCATCTCATGCTCGACGATGAACAGCGAGTTGCCGACCGCCTTCAGGCCGTCGAGCGCTCGGAGCAGGGCCTCGGTGTCGGCGGGATGGAGCCCGGCCGAAGGCTCGTCCATCACATAGACGACCCCGAACAGGTTGGAGACGACCTGGGTGGCAAGCCGCAGCCGCTGGAGCTCGCCCGGCGACAGGGTCGGGGTGCTGCGTTCCAGCGTCAGATAGCCGAGGCCGAGGTCGAGCAGCACCGACAGCCGCCGACACAGATCGCCGGCGATACGCTCGACCACCAGGGCCTTCTCCGGGTGGGTCTTGCGAAGCGCCCTGAGCTTGCCGGCTCTCGCCTCGGCATAAGGCGCGAAGATCTTCGAGAAGCGGGCCATGGGCAGCCGGCTCATCTCGGCGAAGTCGAGGCCCTCGAAGCGGACCGACAAGGCTTCCCGGCGAAGCCTCTTGCCGCCGCAGAGCGGGCAGGCACGGCCGATCATGAAGCGCGCGGCGCGCTTCTTCATCATCGCGCTCTGGGTAGTCGCAAAGCTGTGGGTGACATGGCGCTTCGCGCTCGAGAAGGTGCCCATATAAGCCGGCTCGATCTTGCGCCGGATCGCGTGCTGGATCTCGTCGTGGCTCCACCCGGGATAGACCGGGACCTGGGGCTGCTCCTCGGTGAACAGGATCCAGTTGCGCACCTTCCTGGGCAGGTTCCGCCACGGCGTGTCGACGTCGATGCCGAGGCTGATCAGGATGTCGCGCAGGTTCTGGCCGCCCCAGGCCGTCGGCCAGGCGGCGACGGCGCGCTCGCGGATGGTCCTGGAAGGATCGGGCACCATCGAGGCTTCCGTGACCTCGTGGATGCGGCCGAGGCCGTGGCAGCGCGGACAGGCGCCCTCGGGCGTGTTGGGCGAGAAGGATTCCGCATCGAGATGCGGCTGTCCCGGCGGATAGTCGCCGGCGCGCGAATAGAGCATTCGCAGCAGGTTGGAGAGGGTGGTAACGCTGCCGACCGACGAGCGGGTGGTCGGCGATCCGCGCTGCTGCTGAAGCGCCACCGCCGGCGGCAGGCCCTCTATCTCGTCGACTTCGGGCACCTCCATCTGGTGGAAGAGACGGCGGGCGTAAGGCGAGACCGATTCCAGATAGCGGCGCTGGGCCTCGGCATAGAGGGTGGAGAAAGCGAGCGACGACTTGCCGGATCCCGACACGCCGGTGAACACGACCAGGGCGTCGCGCGGTATGTCGACATCGACATTCCTGAGATTGTGCTCGCGCGCGCCGCGAACGCGGACGAAGCCGGCGGCCTTGGTGTCTCGCATTCGAACCTCTTGGCCCCCTGATACGCCCGGGCGTTCGGTTGGGTTGCATCGTGGGGGTCCGGGTCATTCTCTTCGGATCAAAAAGACCGAGCCAAATTCGGCATTCCCGCGCACGGGAATCCAGAAGGCTTCTGTCCTGCCTTGCAACTCGATTCTCATCCGGCCAATAGGGGGGAAACCGGCGCGACAGGGGCTCCAACCGCCATGAAATCCCACGAATTTGCAAGCTTGCTCTGCTCGCGTCTCTGCCACGACCTTCTGTCGCCGGTCGGCGCCCTCAACAACGGCATCGAACTGCTTGCCGACGAGCATGATCCGGAGATGCGGGCCCGCTGCATGGACCTGCTCGGCGAGAGCGCCCGCGCCTCCGCGAACAAGCTCAAATTCTTCCGCCTGGCCTTCGGCGCCGCGGGCGGCTTCGGCGACGAGGTCGACACGCGCGAGGCGCGGGTGGCGATCGAGGGCCTGTTCGGCGGCGACGGGCGAATCCAGCTGGGCTGGATGGTCGACGAGCCGACGATGAGCAAGCCGGCCCTCAAAGTGCTGCTCAACCTCGTCCTCATCGCCGGCGACGCTCTGGTGCGCGGCGGCCGGCTCGACGTCGGCGCCGAAAAGCATGAGGGCGGAGTCGACATCGTCGTCCGCGCCGACGGCCCCCGCATCGTCCTCGACCCCGAATTGAAGCGCGCCCTGCTCGGCGACCTCGCCGAGGAAGCCATCGCCCCGCGCGGCGCCGCCGCCTGGCTGGTCCACTGCCTGCTCCAGGATTGCGGCGGCGAGGTCCAGGTGGCGGACGGGGACGACGGGGTCTTGCTCATCGGCGCGAGCATCCCGGCGTTCTGAGCGTCACCCCGGCGAGAGCTGGGGCCGGTGCGGGCTGTGCGCCCCACACCCAACTCAGCATGGATGCCAGCCTCCGCTGGCATGACGTGGGGCGGGGGCCGGCCTTCCGTCACAGCGGCCGGGCCTTCCGTCACCTGAGCGAAGGCGCCGGCAACGGTCGTTCCGTCACCCCAGCGAAGGCTGGGGTCCATGCGGAGCCGGGAGGCTCCGAATCAGCATGGATGCCAGCCTGCGCTGGCATGACGTGGGGAGGCGGCCCTCCGTCACAGCGGCCGGGCCTTCCATCACCTGAGCGAAGGCGCCGGCAACGGTCGTTCCGTCACCCCAGCGAAGGCTGGGGTCCATGCGGAGCCGGGCGGCTCCGAATCAGCATGGATGCCAGCCTGCGCTGGCATGACGTGGGGCCTCATCCGTCGCCCAGCGGCGGCGCAGGCGCCCGCCCCTCGTTACCCGATCGGATGGGCCGGCAACGGGCCTTCCGTCACCCCAGCGAAGGCTGGGGTCCATGCTGACTCCCTCACCGGGCTTCAGAAGCTTGCCTGCACGATATGGGCGAACAGATCTTCCCAGCCCGGATTGGCCTCTTCGATCAGCTTCGTCTTCCAGCGGCGCTGCCACGCCTTGACGGCTTTCTCGCGGGCGATCGCTTCCTCGATGCTGTCGTAGGGTTCGCAATAGACGAGGCGCCTCAGGCCGTATTTCCGGCAGAATCGGGAGCCCTTGCCGGTCCGGTGCTGGATCACTCGAGCGGCAAGGTTGCTCGTCACCCCGATGTAGAGCGTACCGTAGGGCGCGTTCGTCATAACGTACACCCAGCCGCCTCTCATTCACCGGTTTTAGCGGAATTGCGGCATGGATGCCAGCCTTCGCTGGCATGACGAAGTGCAGGGGCTGGCGCGCTTCCGTCACCCCAGCGGAGGCTGGGGTCCATGTTGAGTCCGCGCCCCACGCCACCTCGGCATGGATGCCAGCCTTCGCTGGCATGACGGGTAGCGTCGGCGCTCTTCCGTCACCCCAGCGGAGGCTGGGGTCCATGTTGAGTCCGCGCCCCACGCCACCTCAGCATGGATGCCAGCCTGCGCTGGCATGACGGGGTGTAGGCGCTGCGCCTCTTCGTCACCCCACGGCATGGATGCCGGCCTTTGCTGGCATGACGGATAGCGGGAGGGGCGGAAGTAAACGCCTTCTTAACCAACCTCACCCTAAGCCTCTGGGCGCGCAGGCAAGCGGCGGGGCCCAGTGGACGATCTCATCAACGATTTCATCGCGGAGACGCGGGAAATGCTGGAGGCGCTCTCGGGGGAGATCGTCGCCTGGGAGGCGATGCCCGACGACCGCGCCCGCCTCGACGAGATCTTCCGCTTCGTCCACACCGTCAAGGGCAATAGCGGCTTCTTCGACCTGCCGCGCATCCGGGCGCTGAGCCATGCGGCCGAGGATGCGCTCGCCGCGGTCCGTTCCGGAGCCCGGCCGGCCGATGCCCGGCTGGTCAGCGCCGTCCTCGCCGTGATCGACAGGCTCGGCGAGCTGGTCGAAGCGCTGGAGACCGGCGAGACGCTGGCGAGCGAGGACGACAGCGCTCTGATCGACGCCTTGTCGTCGACGGCGCCCGCGGAAACGCCCGAGGCCGAGGGGGCGGCGGCGAGCCACGCCGCCCGCGCCTCGAGCCGAACCATCCGCCTTCCCGTCGAGCTGCTCGACCGGATGATGAGCGGAGTCTCGGACCTCGTCCTCGCCCGCAACGAGCTCGCCCGCCGAATCCGGGCGACTGGCGACACCGAGATGGAGGCCGCGTTCGACCGCGTATCCGTCACCATCGCCGACCTGCGCGACGCCATCACCCGGACTCGAATGCAGAGGATCGACAATCTGTTCGCGCCGCTGCCGCGCATGGTCCGCGACATATCGGGCCAGACCCGCAAGCAGGTCGCGCTCGAGATAGACGGCGGCGACGTCGAGATCGACCGGGAAATGATCGAGATGATCCGCGATCCGCTCACCCATATCGTCCGCAACGCCATCGACCACGGCATCGAGAGCCCGGCGCAGCGGCGCCGGGCCGGCAAGAGCGAGAGCGGCCGACTCAGCGTCTGCGCCCGCCAGGCCGGCAACCAGATCCTGCTCGAGATTACCGACGACGGCCGAGGCATCGACGGCGACAAGCTCGTCGACCGAGCCGTCGCCGCCGGGCTGGTGACGGCCGAGCGGGCGGAGCGAATGACGCCGGCGCAGAAGAATGCGCTCGTCTTCGAGCCCGGCCTCTCGACCGCCGCGGCGGTCACCGACCTTTCGGGCCGGGGCGTCGGCATGGACGTGGTCCGGGCCAATGTCGAACGGATCGGCGGCCTCGTCGAGGTGGAGAGCCGCGCCGGCCAGGGCGTCCGGCTGACCCTTCGGGTCCCGCTCACCCTCACCATCATTCCCGCGCTGACCGTCGCCGCCGGCGGCCAGGTCTACGCGATCCCGCGCTCGGCGATCGAGGAGATCGTCCGGGTCAAAGGCGGCGGAGTCCGGGTCGAGACCGTCGGCGGGGCCGCCTTCGCCACCATTCGCGGCCGGCGGCTGCCGCTGGTCTACCTGCGCGAGGCGCTCGGCTGCGAAGCCGCGGCCGATCCGGCGGCCCAGAGTCTGGTCCTCCTGAAGCCCGCCGGCGCCGATCTCTACGCTCTGGCGGTCGACGACATCCACGATCACGAGGAGCTGGTGGTCAAGCCGGCGGCGCCCGCCGTCATGGCGGCGGGCCTCTATGCCGGAACCACGATCGCCGACGACGGCAAGCCCGTGCTCCTGCTCGATCCGCCGGGAATCGCCGCCAAAGCGGGCCTCGCCTTCCATCGCGAGGCCGCCGAGGCCGAAGCCGCTCGAGCTCCGGCCGCGACCGTCGCCGAAGGCCCCGCCGCCCTCCTGTTCAGGACGCTGGCCGGAACCCGCCGCCTGGTGCCGGTCGCCGCCGTCCAGCGGATCGAAGACGTTCGGGCCGAGGCGATCCAGCTCAGCGCCGGCCGCCTCTACGTCTCGCTCGGCGACACCCTGCTGCCGCTGGAAGGCTGCGGCGAGACTCCGCCCGACCGGCCGATCCGGCTGCTTCGCCTCGGCGACGGCCGGGCCGAGATCGCCTACGGCTTCGCCGACGTCGTCGACATCATCCCGTTTCCCTCCGGACTGACCGCGGCGACGGAGCCGGGCGAGGTGCGCGGGGTCGTCCTCGTCGGCGGCGAGCAGGCGGAAGCGCTCGATCTCCACTGGCTGTTCGCCCGCCATGGCGGCGCGGCGGCGCCACGGGCGGATCGGCCGGTCTGCGCCATTCCGGCGGGAGACCCGTTCATGGAGGCCATCCTCCGCCCCCTCGTCGAAAGCGCCGGCTACATCGTGGTCGCGAGCGGATCGCCGGGAAGCGAGAGCGCGACCGTCGTCATTGCCGGCGCCGAGGCCGAGGCGTCCCGGCCGGCCGGCGGCGCCCGGCTGGTCCGGGTCCGGGCCGAGGCGGAAGGGGACGATGACAGCGTCCACCGCTACGACCGGGAAGCCCTGCTCGCCGCCCTCGCCGGCGAGGGCGCGCCCAAAAGGAGGCGGCGGCGTGGCTGAGCTTCTGCTCATCGTCCGGCTCGGCGGAGAGCGCATCGCCCTTGCCGCCGCCGAGGTGGAATCGGTCGTCGAGATCGAGGCTCTCACTCCGGTACCGGGAGCGGCCGGCCACATCGCCGGCCTGGCGGCGCTGCGCAGCCGGGTGCTGACCGTGATCGACTGCCTGGCCTCGCTCGATCCGTCGAAAAGCCTCGCCGAAGGCAGCACGGAGGCGGTGATGGCGGTGGTGGACGGGCATCCTTATGCCCTGCTGGTCGAGGCGGTGGAGGACGTGGTCGAGGCGAGCGGCGAGCGCCGGCCTGCCGCGGCCTCGCTGACCGGGGGCTGGCGGCGGATCGGGCGGGCGACGATCGAGGCCGAAGGCGATCTGCTTTTGCTCGTCGACGTCGAGGCACTGATCGCCGGGCCGATGCGCGAGGCCGCCTGAGGGTCTTAAGTCCGTGATTACGAATTGCGGCTAGGGTGCGGCCGCGGGAAGAGCGAGAGCAAGCATGAAGAGCTGTCTGGTCGTCGACGATTCAAAGGTGATCCGCAAGGTCGCCCGCCATATCCTCGAGACGCTCGACTTCGCCGTCGACGAGGCCGAGGACGGGCGCGAGGCGCTGGTGCGCTGCGAAGCGCATATGCCCGACGTCGTCCTGCTCGACTGGAACATGCCGGTGATGGGCGGCATGGAGTTCCTGAGAACGCTCCGTCAGAAGAAGTTCGAGACCCAGCCCAAGGTGGTCTTCTGCACGACCGAGAACGACGCCGCCCACATCCGGGCCGCGATCGATGCCGGCGCCGACGAATATGTCATGAAGCCGTTCGACCGCGAGACGCTCGAAAGCAAGCTGCAGATCGTCGGCGTCGCGTGACCCGCCACGCCGCCCGCGCGGCGGGGGAGATCGCTCCGGCCGCGCCGCCCCTCAGACTGATGATCGTCGACGATTCGCAGGTCGCGAGGGCGGTGATCTCGCGAATGCTCGCCGCCTTCGCCGATTTCCAGATCGTCGCCACCGCCTCCGACGCCGGCGAAGCGCTCCGACTGCTGCCGCGGACCGAGGTCGACATCGTCCTTTTGGACCTCGAAATGCCGGGCGAGAGCGGCCTCGAGGCGCTGCCCGAGATCGTCCGGCAGGGCAGGGGCGCCCGGGTCCTGATCGTCTCCTCCTTCTGCGACGGCGGAGTCGAGGCGGCCGTCCAGGCGCTGGGAGCGGGAGTGGCCGAGACGCTGGCGAAGCCGGGCGCCGAAGCCTTCAACGGACGCTTCTCGGACGTGCTCGCCGAACGGCTGCGCCGGATGGGCCGACCCGAGCCTTCGGCGGAAGCCCCGGTCCCGCCGGAAGACGTGCCGGAAGCCAAGCTCGCCTGCCTCGCCGTCGGCGCTTCGACGGGAGGCCTTCACGCCGTCACCGCCTTGCTTCGGGCGCTTCCCGCCGGGATCGGAGCGCCCATCCTCATCACCCAGCACCTTCCCGCCGTGTTCGTTCCCTTCTTCGCCCGCCAGATCGAGGCCGCCTCGGGGCGGGCGGTCCGAATCGCCGAAGACGGCCTCCAGCTCGTCGCCGAGGAGATCGTGCTGGCCCCGGGCGACGCCCACATCCGACTTGAGCAGAAGGGCGCGAGGATATTCGTGCGCCTCGACCGCGCCGCGGCGCCGGGCGGCTGCCTCCCTTCCGTCGACGTCATGCTCCAGTCGGTCGCCGAGACCTTTGGCCGGGGCGCGGTGGGGATCGTGCTGAGCGGCATGGGACGGGACGGCTTGGCCGGGAGCCGTGAACTGGTTGCGCGGGGCGGGACGATCATGGCTCAGGACCGCCAGAGTTGCGCGGTGTGGGGAATGCCCCGGGCGGTGGCCGAAGCGGGCCTGGCCGCCGCGGTGCTGCCGCCGGCGGAGATCGCGGCCCGGGTCGCGGCGCGGGCGGAGGCCGGCGCATGCAGGTGAGCGACGCGTCCAGCCGGATCCTCGCCGGCCTGCTCGAGGCGAGAACCGGGCAGCAGCTGACGATGAGCCGGCGCTGGCGGATCGAGACCGCGCTCCAGCCGCTGATGCGCGAGCGCGACATCGCCTCGCTCGACTCGCTCGTCGCCGCCCTCGTCGCCCGCCGCGACGAAGACCTCGCCGACGCGGTGGTCGAAGCCTTGCTCAACAACGAGACCTTCTTCTTCCGCGACCGCCAGTCGTTCGAGCTCCTGCTCGGGCCGGCCCTGCAGCGGCTCGAGGCGGTGCGCCGCCGCGAGCGCCGGCTCGCCATCTGGTGCGCCGGCTGCTCGACCGGGCAGGAAGCCTATTCGATCGCGATGCATTTCGTCGAGCAGAAGGCGCGCTGGAAGGGCTGGACGATCGACATCCTCGGCACCGACGTCGCTCGCGGCGCCATCGAGCAGGCGCGAAGCGGAGTCTATTCCCAGTTCGAGGTCCAGCGCGGCCTGTCGGTGATGCAGATGATGCGCTGGTTCGAGGAGCTTCCCGGCGCCGCCTGGCGAATTTCATCCGAGCTTCGACGCGCCGTCCGCTTCGACGTGGCGAGCCTGGTCGGCCCGCCCCCGCCGGCGGAGAAGTTCGACATCATCCTGTGCCGAAACGTCCTCCTCTATTTCTCGCCCGAGGTGCGCCGGACCGTGTTCGCCCACCTCGCCGGGGCCGCCGCCGAGGAGGCTCTGCTGATGCTCGGCGCGGGCGAGACGGTGATCGGCCAGACCGACGCCTTCGTCTCCGATCCGGAGTGCCGCGGCCTCTATCTGAGGGCCGCGGCCCGGCCGGAAAGGCGCCGCGCCGCTTCTTGACGCGCACCGTCACCCCGGACTTGATCCGGGGTCCATGAACACTGCCGTTCGACCTTCAGTCGCTCCGTGTTCATGGATGCCGGATCAGGTCCGGCATGACGAGGGGGCCGCCTCTTGACGGCGCGGCGTTTTTGGCGCGGGAAGAGCCGATGGACGGCATCATCGACGCGCCCTCGCCCAATTTCGATGAGCGCGAGTCGCCGGTCTCGATGCTCGTCCTCCATTATACGGGCATGGCGGATGCCGCCTCCGCGATCAGCCGCCTGAGGGATCCCGAGGCCAAGGTTTCCTGCCATTATCTGGTCGCCGAGGACGGCCAGGTCCTGCGCATGGTCGACGAGGAAAAGCGGGCCTGGCACGCCGGCCGCGCCTTCTGGCGCAACCGCACCGACATCAACTCCGCCAGCATCGGCATCGAGATCGTCAATCCCGGCCACGATTTCGGCTACCGGCCCTTCCCGGAGCCGCAGATGGACTCGCTCATCCCGCTCGTCGCCGACATCGTCCGCCGCCACGCAATCCGTCCCCCCTACGTCGTCGGCCATTCCGACGTGGCTCCCGAGCGCAAGCAGGATCCCGGCGAGCTGTTCGACTGGGCCCGGCTCGCCAGGCTCGGCCTGGCCATGCCGCGTCCGACCCGGAATCTGATCGATCCGCTGTGGACCGACGGCGGCTTCCTGCTCGCGCTCGAGCGCTACGGCTATGACGTCCGCAAGCCCAAGGCGGCGGTCACCGCCTTCCAGCGCCGCTTTCGGCCCGAGCATATCGACGGGGAGATCGACGGCGAAACCCGAGCGATCCTGCTCGGTTTGCTCTTGGATAGCCGAAGCGCACCGCCTAAGTAGCGCCAGCCAGAGGATCGGGCGGCCACGGCCCGCGCAAGCGGATCGAGGAAAGTCCGGGCTCCACGGAACGACGGTGCCGGATAACGTCCGGCGGGGGCGACCCCAGGGAAAGTGCCACAGAAAGCAGGTCGCAAAGGTCTCGGCCCTGCGACGGTGAAAGGGTGGGGTAAGAGCCCACCGCGGCCCCGGCAACGGCGGCCGGCATGGCAAACCCCACCGGGAGCAAGACCGAATAGGGATGGTTGGGCTCGTTCCGCCCTTTACCGTCCGGGTTGGTTGCTTGAGGGGCGGAGCGATCCGTCTCCCAGACGAATGGCCGCACATCCGCCGTCCCCGGGCTTGATCCGGGGTATGGCGGAGGACAGAACCCGGCTTATAGATCCTCTGGCAATTTTTCCCGGGGCTTGGACAAGAAAGCGAACATGGCTCGACAGAATCGCTCCAACGACTGGGGATTTCCGCGCTGGCGGGGCTACGGCACCAAGCGCGAGGCGACCAAGGTGCGCCTGTGCGACCGCGACGGCTGCGACCAGCCGGGCGACCGTCCGGCGCCCAAATCGCCCCACAGCCCGGACCGCTGGTGGTTCTGCGAGGCGCATGCCGCCGAATATAATCGCAACTGGAATTATTTCGAGGGCCTCACCGCCGAGGACGCCGCCGCGCGCGAGGCGGACGAACGCCGGAGCTCCAACGGGTTCAGGCAGGCGAACCATTATGGCTGGGGCGGCCCCGGCGACGGCAGCCGAAGCCGCGACGAGATGCGCGCTCTCGAAATGCTCGAGATCGAGGCGGACGCCGGCTTCGACGAGATCAAGGCCGCCTACCGCCGCCTCGCCAAAGCCAACCACCCCGACGCGGCCCCCGGCGATTCCGACGCGGCGACCCGGTTCCAGGCGGTCCAGGCGGCCTATGAAGTGCTCAGGAAGGCGGAAGAGCGGAAATGAGGTAACGGGCCGTGCCGTCCCGGACGAAGACCGTCAAATACCAAGGCCGGCATCGCCCTCGAGAACCGAAGTGCTCATTCTCGGCCGTTCGCCCGGAGCCCAGAGCTTGGCCTTATGCTCGACGCGATAGCGAAGCGGCCCGCCATCCGGTCGTTCGCTGCGCGTGATAGGGCGCGGGATGCAGACGAACTCCGTCCGCATCTCATCCGCGGACAACCGCACCTTGGCATAGCCGTGCCCGCCGAGATCGACGAACTCCAGATGCGGCGCCACGTCCGGATTGGACAGGGATCGGGCGCGCGCCCGATCGAAGCTCTTCGCATATTCCAGGCACGAACGGACCCCGTGCCTGAGCAGCATGTTGAACGTCCAGTCGGGTTTGGCCTGGCCAGGCCTGTCGGCGAGGAACAGGCTCCTCAGCGGCGCATCTTTCGGCAGGTTATGTTCGTTGGCCTCCATGGTGCCGGGGCTGATCAGCGAGGCGCCGACGAAGCTCAGGCCGACCGGCTCGAACTTGCCGGGCGGGAGCTCGGCGGACGCATATCCCGCCCAGAAGCTGTGCCGGTCGCCTGAAACGATGGCGAAGCCCGTGATCTTCCTGTCGCGGACGAAATCATAGATTTCGCGGCGTTCGACATAGGCCGTGCAATAATCGCCCGCGGTGACCAATCCATATGTCCCTTGCGGCCATGGCTCCTTGGTCAGGCCGGCCGGAAGGTTTTGCGGATCCGCCCGCCCATCGAGCGTGCCAAGCGAATTGCCCCAGATTTTCCACGTCGCGGTCGAACGAGCGAGCTTTTCCTTGAACCAGGCCTTCTGGGTCGCGCCGAGGATCGTCTGCGGCGGCGCGCTCCTGCGCGGATTGGGGACGTGGGCCTCGCCGAAATGGACGTCCGCCGGCGGCTTCCCGCCGTTATAGGCCCGGCCGCCGTCGAGAACCCGCAGCAGGTCTTCGGGAGACATGCCGAACTCTTCGCCGCCCAGCTTGTCCAGCGAAGGGTCGCTGAAGGGATCCGCGCTTCGATAGCTGTGCTGATCGGTGACGATCAGATCGAGGTGACGCCCGTAGCGGAACGCGCGATAGCCGATGAGGCTGTTGATCGCGGTCAGGTTGTTGGGCTCGACACCCAGACCGTGATCGTCGAACTTGTCGATCGGGGCATTGGTAACCCTAGGCGGATCGAAGCGCTCGAGCGATCCGCCCGGTGCGGACACCCGCGCGGGCAGGAACTCGAACCAGGCCTGGTTCGCGGCGATCTTGATGCTTTGGCCGGGCTGCTCGAATCGACCGGCCTTCACGATGCTCTGCCAGCCCTGCCACGAGAATTCGTGATTGTCCCATATGGCGACGAACGGCCATCGCGCGCGGGCATCCTGCAGATCGGGATCGGCGAGATATCCCTTGTAGACCGTTCGATAGCCCTCGAGCGTGAGCGGAATATGGAAGTTGCCGACCTTATGACCGTCGGCAATGCGCCCGACATCGTAGATCGTTCGATCGTAGCGGGTCTTCACCTCGTCGGGATATTCGACGACCTCGTAGATGAAGTCGCCGAGATGCAGGACGAAATCGAGCTGGTCGGCCGATGCCGCCCGTTCATCCTCGAAGATCATCCGGCGATAGGCGTTGAGCTTCCCTTCGTTGAGGCTCTGGCAGCTGACGAAAGCGAAGTTCACCGGGTGGGCATCGCTGGGCGAGCGCGCGGTTCGGGTGCGGCCTATGCGGCTTCCGTTGCCCTGGTCGTCGGTAAATCGGTACCAATAGGTGCGCGCCGGCTTCAGATTTCCCACGAGCGCCCGGCAAGTCCAGTCCGCCGCCGCATTGACGCCTACCGGCGCGGTCGCAACGATATTCCGGAAACCGGGATCGAGCGCGACGTCGACGGTGAGGATGTGCCGATCGCCCGAATCGAAAGGCCGCCTCGTCCAGAGAATGACGCTGTCCGGAGAAGGATCGCCGGATGCGACCCCTTCGGGAAACAGCTCGCGCCGCTCCCTCCATTGGGTTCGGGACGGTCTCCGTGCGCCGGCCCAGACGGGACTGGCGGCCATGATCGCCGCGGCCTGGAGAAACGATCTGCGGCCGATCTTCGTCATCGCCTTCCCCCCGCAAGCGGCTCCCGTTCAGTCGTCCAGATTATGCGCGATTTTTCGAATAGTCATCGGCCGATGTTCCATCGCCATGGAGGGCGTCCACGGCAGGCACCTCGGTTCGTCCTTCCGAATGCATCGGTGCCGGATCAGCCGTCGGTTGCGCTGCCTTCACCTCTTCACTCGCCGGGGCGAGGCGCCTCGTCGGTGAACATGAACGTCCCCGTCACGTGGGCGACGGGATCCGCGGCGTCGCCGTCTTGGGCGTGGCCGCGGACGAAGCCGACGCTCTTCGTCACCCCGTAGCATTCGCCGCGCCCGACGATTCGCTTGCCGGGCGAAGCGGGGCGCAGATAATCGACTCGCATGTCGAGAGTCGCCTGGTGGCGGAAACGGCCGAGCTTGACCCAGATCGCCATGCTGGTCGCCATGTCCATCAGGCTGATGATCGGGCCCGAGGCGAGCACTCCCGTCTCCGGCACTCCGACCAGCTTCTCCTGCCAGTCCAGCCCAAGCTCGACCCAGTCCGGGCCGTGGCCGACATAGAGGATGCCGAGCGCTCCGCCATGGCCCACCTGGCGGGCATATTCGGTGAACAGCCGCGGATCGAAGCCGCTCCGGGCGCCGGGGCGCTCGCTCACGACGCGAGGCGCTCCGCCGTCTCGCGGATCTTGACGATCATGTTCTTCAATCCGGACGTTCGCAATGAGGAGAAATGCTTTTGCAGCCCAAGCGGCTCGAGCTCGCCCTCAATGTCCGTCGCAAGGACTTCGCGAGCGGTCTTGCCCTGCACGATCATCAGGATGATCGCGATAATCCCCTTGGTGAGGCCGCTGTTGCTGTCCGCGTAGAAAAGCAGCTGATCCTTGCTGGAGCCGGGAACCGGATAGACCCAGACCCGCGATGCGCAACCGGTGACCTGGGTCTCGTCGGTCTTAAGCGCCTCCGGCATCGGCTCGAGAGCGCGGCCGAGATCGATCACCAAGGAGTTGCGCTCAGCCCTGGGATCCTCCGAAAGCTCATCATAAAGGCGGAACTCGCCTTCGATCTCCTCAAGGTTGCGGGGAAGGGCCATTTGCAAGCCCGCTACCAGAGCGGCAGCGCTCGGCAAAGCGGCAGCGGCATCGGAGCGGCGGATTAGAGCATCGGACGCTGAACCTGCATCCTCTCGTCACCCCCGGTGAAGGCTGGGGCCCATTCGGGCTTGCCGGATTCCACTTCGCGGCCAGCATGGATGCCAGCCTTCGCCGGCATGACGGGGAGACACCTAAGCCTTCATCATCTCGTCACCCCGGCGAAGGCCGGGGTCCATGCGGGCTCGCCGGATTTCACATCGCAATCGGCATGGATGCCAGCCTTCGCTGGCATG
>JAXDPB010000082.1:0-18746 GCA_034668585.1 Sphingomonadales bacterium
TCTGCCGCCTCAAGGACTGGCGACGAATCGCCACCCGCTACGACCGCAAGCTCAGCACCTTCTTCAGCGCCGTCGCCCTTGCCGCCGCCGTCATCTGGTGGCTCTAATGAGTCCGGACCCTAGTGACAGTCACCCCGTCCCAGACACTTTAGCCATGCGGAAATATGTGCGCACGCCTCGTCACGGCGGGCCGGCGCAAACGAACGGCAGGGATCGGGTCAGAGCATTGAGATTGGGTTCACGCAAAGACGCAAGGGCGCAAAGGCGCAAAGGGTCCGAGCCCCGCTGAGACGGTGGAGCTAACCGGCAGTCGAGGGGCGGCGACAGCGACTACCTGAAAAAGTGACTGTCACTAGTGACAGTCACCAAGTCCTCAGTGCGAGGCTGCCGGAATCTCCGGACACGGGGGATGACGGGGGACAGTAACCGTAACTGTCCCCTTTTCCGCCAGCGCAAACGAACGGCCGGTACCGGGATCACTGGAACGGCCGGACAATGGCTACAACTGGCACTGAGCCGTTCCCCAGTTCTGTGGCTCATTCTGGCCGGGAGGGGAATGTCCGGTTCTGCGCCTCGGGGGTAGGAAAGCAGCCAAAGTCCCAAGCCGCCTACGCTCGCAGATATGTGTGAGATACAAAACGCTTGCCAAGATTTTACCTGTCTCCTAAGAAACGCCTATTGGCTGATTCGGCCGTCTACATAGGAGACGAAAATGGTAAACGTTGAGAAGTACCAGCAGAGCAAAAACGGCCCTTTGAAGACCGAGGTGATCGCCAAGCTGGACAGCATCCGCATAGCTAAGGGCTGGTCATACAAAACGCTCGGTGAGCATCTCGGCATTAGCGGACCGTTCGCGCACGCTATCCTGAACAAGCCGAGCAATATTACGACGAACACCGCGATGCAAAAGATCGCGGGGGGCATCGAGCGCCTCGAGAGCAACGATTTCTCCACTCCCGCGACGCCTACGGAGCAGCGCGGCGACCTCGTCGACCACCGCTTCGATCTGCGCCAGGACCTGACCGTCCGACTGTGGCTGCCGGCGAACCTTACCGAGCGAGAAGTTGAACGCCTCGGATTCTTTATGCGCAGCTTGGTCGCGTGACCGGCAAATCGCCCGAGTGCACGCGGGCGGTTCTGTTCCCTCAGCAGGCTCCTGTGAGATGGTTGCACGGGGCCTCCAGATAGACGAATTCAATCTGATGGGGAAAAGGGTGACAGTATACATTTTCCGTTGGTCACGGCGCGAAGCTGGGCCAAAAATGTAAACTGTCACTGTTTCCCGGGGTAGCAGAGAGGCGTGTCGCCATGGCCGACCATATCCTAAGAGCGGAGCCAGTTATCGCGGTGCTGACGCCCTACGTCCTCGCGCGTTCGGCCCATGATGCGTACTGCATGACTCGCGATTATGTGGGCGACAAGAGCGGTTGGCTGATGCGTCTTTATATGTTCTGTGTCACTATCGAGCTTGGTATGAAAGGCGCGATCCTAGCAGAAAACTGCACGGCAGCGGTCAAAGCCGAATTGAAGAGCAGGAAAATTGGCCACGACTTAAGCAAATTGCACGACAAGTTCCTCGAGATTTTTCCGCCAATTTTCAACCAAGTCCAAGTAGAAGCGATCGAAAGGATTAACGCCTACTTTAGAGATAAAGGGCTTGAGTATTTCACACCTACTGTGATGGAGCAGACGCTCAATGGGGGACGTGACATACCAAGCGTTGATGTGATGGAAGAAATAGCAGGCAAGCTTGATGCTTTCCTAAAGAGTCATGCGTATTTTATCGAGGGCAGAACCACTGACGCCCCTGGCGTTGGAATAATCCAATTCGTTTGAGCATCGGTCAAAAACAGTGACAGTATACATTTTTTGGAGTGAACTGCCCCAGCGTTGGCCTTTTCCTCTGTCCCCCTTTCTGCCTGAGATTGGGTGGGAATAAGCGGGCAGATTGTCCCCGCGCCTGGCCTCACCGCCGAAACGCGAGCCTGAAGCTCCACCATAGCAGGGCCAGGATCGCCCCGCTGATGATCGCGCCCCAGAACCAGTAAGGCAGGAGCAGGACATCCGCGATGGCGCCGGTGTCCGAGCGGTGCGGCTCGCCGCCGACATTTCCGCCCGGGCTGAACAGATAGTCGAACTGTTGCCACGCGCTGATCGCCGCCTGGACGCCGAGGAGCTGGAGGGCGAAGCGTTGCCAGGGCGGAGGTCCGCGGAGCGCGAGCAGGGCGATCGCTGTTCCGAGGGCCGGGAGAACCAGCCAGCCCGTCGGGGAGCGGACCCAGATCGCCGTGGAGACGACCAGCGCGACCCCGAGCACCGCCAGAGCGTTGCGCGTGGCGGTGGGGGAGCGCGAGGAGACGATCAGAAGCGCTCCCGCGATCGCCGGTCCGAGCGGTCCGCTGGCCGCGACCAGCGCATCGGTCAGCCTGTACCCATCGGTCGGGCGCAGCGACAAAGCGACGCCCGAACCGTCGGCGAAAATCAGCAGGCGGTCGAACCCCCGGCCGGTGAGCATCGCGGCGAGGCCATGGCCCATTTCATGAAACCAGGTCGCCAGGATCGTGAAAGGATAGAGCAGGAGGCTGCCGAGCGCGGTCTGCCACAGCAGGATCGAGCCGAGCGCGATCCCCAGCAGCAGCAGGGCGCGCTGTCTCTGGTCCTGGCCGGCAAGGCTGCTGGGCATCGAGGGTTCCAATCGAAGCGGTCGACCGGCTCGGGGATCTGAGCTCGCAAGAGCGTCAGGAAGGTACGGTAACAGTGACAGTATACATTTTTCGCCGCCCGGGTAGCGAGGAGCGGCTCGGAAAATATATGCTGTCCCTAATTTCCCATCGCGTCAGCCCCAATTTGATTTCGAAGGTCGTTCGTGTTATGTTCCCCCGATTCGCAACTATGGAAGGAGGGATTTGCGATGGCGCTGTGCCCCGGATTTCAGCCCTCGCGGTCCCGAGTCGGGCGCCGCGAAGGGTCGCTCCCGCCGAAGGTCACAGGAAAAAGCGCGCCATCGTGAACTTCATGAACTTCGCTGGGGAATCGCGCCCGCCGCGCGGCCGATCAGAGGTGGCTGTGCTTCACCAGCTCTCATGGAGAAAATGGGGCAGTACATTTTTTCGAGTGAGCGGGCCCAGCGTCGGCCTCCGATCGGGCAGCAGAAAATGTATGCTGTCCCGGTTTCTCGCCGGCGTCCTGCCACAGGCTGAAGATTCGCTAACGCGAGACGCCTGGGGAGACGGAAAGCAGATGGCGATACGGGCCCGCTCCCGTTCGGCACGACGGGAAGGCCGCCCCCTCGCGGGAGCGGCCTTCGCTTGGCCTCGCGGCGGACGATCAGGCGATCGGCGCGTGGTCGGCCAGCATCTCCTGAATCGAGGGGAAGCTGGCGAAGGCGTCGTCGGCGACATGCGACAGGCCGCCCGCCGGGAGGAAGGCGGAGGGGAGCAGGTCTCCGCCCATCATCGTCGACGCCGAGGCGCCGCCGGCCGCCGCGCCGGTCACCGTGACGAAGACGGTCGCGGTGTCGGTCGAGCCCCAGCCGTCCTCGACTTCGTAGGTGAAGCTGTCGACGAAGGTCTGGCCCGGGGCGAGGTCGATCCCGGCCGCCGAATAAGTGACGATTCGGGTGGCGGCGTCGAAGCTGACGGCGCCGCGAGTGCCGGCGGTGCCGACCGAGAGGATCTCGCGCCCGGAATCGACCCAGCCGTCGGGGTCCACCTCGTTGGCGATGAGGGTCGACCAGAGATTGCCGGTCGTCTGGCCCTCGCCGATCGCGACATTGTCGTCGACCGCGACGATGTCGTCGTTGACGCCCTCGATGACCATCCCGATCACGGCCTTCTGGCCGTTGTCGCCGAAGACGGTGAACCAGGTGTCCTGGTGGCTGTCGGGAAGCAAGGCGTCGCTGCCCGGATCGTCGGCGATGAAGGTGAGGATGCCGGCGTCATGATCGAACAGGACGGTGCCTTTGGCGTGGCTGGAGTCGATGCCGACGATGTCGAAGCCGAACGTCTCGATGATCGAGCCGAACATCTCGTCCGCGTTGGCGCCGTCCTCGGCGACGAAATAATAAGCGTCGGGCTCGGGCATCGGCACGTCGGGCGTGACTCCGGTGATGGTCACCGTCGCCGTCGCGGTGGAGCTGTGGCCGGCGCCGTCGGTGATCGTGTAGGTGAAGCTGTCGGTCGCGGTCTCGCCGTCCTCGAGGCCGAGGAAGATCTTGCCCGGATCGTAGCTCACCTGGCCGTCATGGGTGACGGTGACGACGGCGCCCTTGTCGGAGACGGCCTGGACCGAGCTGACCTGGATCGCGTCGCCGTCGGGATCGCTGTCGTTGGCGAGCAGCATCGCGGTGACGTCGGTGGCGCCTTCGTCCTCGGCGAGGGTCAGCTTGTCGTCGCCCGCGACCGGCGCCTCGTTCTGGGTGATTCCGGTGATCGTCACCGTCGCGGTGGCGGTGGACATGTGGCCGGCGCCGTCGGTGATCGTGTAGCTGAAGCTGTCGGTCGCGGTCTGGCCGTTGTCGAGGTCGGCGAAGATCGAGCCCGAATCGTAGCTCACCTTGCCGTCGGCGCCGAGGGTGACGATCGCGCCCTTCGCCGACACGCCTTGCACCGAGGCGACCTTGAGGGCGTCGCCGTCGGAGTCGCTGTCGTTGGCGAGCAGGATCGCGGTGACCTCGGTCTTGCCGGCATTCTCGGCCAGCGTCAGAGCGTCGTTGCGAGCGACCGGCGCGGCGTTGACCGAGACGAGGTCGCCGAGCTTGAAGGTGCCGTCCTTGAACTCGACCCGCTCGATGTCGAACAGCCGGTCGGTGCCGTCGGGGCTCCCCGAGCGCAGGTCGCGGACGATGACGGAGCCGTTGGCGCCGGCGAGGAAGCGGTAGTCGGCGCGATTGCCGGCGAGCAGCAGGGTGTCCTGGCCGTTGCCGCCGTCGATCTCGTCATTGCCGGCGCCGCCCGACAGGATGTCGCTGCCGTTGCCGCCGTCGATATAGTCGTCGCCGGCGCCGCCGTTGATCGAGTCGTTGCCGTTGTCGCCGAAGATTCGGTCGGCCGCGGCGGTTCCGTTGATCGTATCGGCCTTGTTGGTGCCATTCAGTATCGCCATCGTCTTACTCCTTTACTGGCCCGGTACCGGGCGTGAGGTTGCGGTCCCCGCCGGGCGGCGGAGATTCTTCGTCGGGGTTGGTCGGGTGGAAGGCGCTCTTGCGCCGCCGCGGATCAGGCGGCCCTGGTGCGGATCGGATACATTACGCTTACTCCCTGGCCGCCCGCCGCCGCTCGTGCGGGCCGGACGGCGAGCGCCCATGTGCCGCCGCCGCTTTGCCGCCCAATGTCGCGAACGGCGGAGAAGTGTTTCAATTGTTTCGGTTCAGACCCGGGCCCGAAACGGCGTGAAGTCGGTGCCGCGGTCGTAGACGTCGATCCGCTCCCGCCGTTTCAGGAAGCCGACGGCGGCGTAGGTGAGCGGAGTCAGGATCGCCTCCCAGCCCACCTTGAGCCCCCATTGGGTGAGAAGCACGACCAGCAGAATATCCTTGTCCCACACGCCCCAGAAAGCGAGCGGGTAGAAGATCAGGCTGTCGACCGCCTGGCCGGCGACGGTCGAGCCGATCGTCCGCGCCCACAACAGCCGGCCCTTCGTCGCAACCTTCATCTTGGCGAGCACCAGCGAGTTGACGAACTCGCCCGCCCAGAAAGCGACGATCGAGGCGAGGACGATGCGCGGCACCTGGCCGAACACCGCTTCATAGGCCGCCTGGCCGTCCCAGGTCGCGGCCGGCGGAAGCGCCACCACCACCCAGCTCATCAGCGCCATGAACAGCAGTGCGCCCGTCCCCGCCCAGATGCAGCGCCTCGCCCGGGCATAGCCGTAGACCTCGGTCAGCACGTCGCCGATGACGTAGGAGACCGGGAAGAAGAGGATGCCCGCGCCGAACGGCCGGACCCCCAGCCCGGGCAGGGTCACGCTCGCCACCTTGCCCGCGCCGATGACGTTGGAAAGCAGGAGGATGGCGACGAACGCCGCCATCACCAGGTCGAAATAGCGGAAATGCGCCCCCTTCAGCGCCGCCCCGTCGACCGCCCTCGGCTCGCCCCCGTCCATGGCCCACGCCTAGCGGCGTTCCGTTGACGAGGAAAGCGCGCTAGACCGCCTGGACGCGCCCGTAGCTCAGTCGGATAGAGCACGAGCCTTCTAAGCTTGGGGTCGCAGGTTCGAATCCTGCCGGGCGCGCCAGTCTCAGGCTCCGACGAGAAGCCGTTCGGCGCGGCGGTTGGCGACGGCGAGGGGAGTCTCGTCAAGCCGGGTCGCTTCCCGAAGGATCTCCCCGGTCAGCTCCCCGATCCTCGCGATTCGCAGCTCGACCTCCGACAGGTGCCAGTTGAAGTGTTCGGCCGCGCAGCAGATAATGCCCCCCGAATTGACCACATAATCGGGAACATAGGTGATTCCCGCCCGATGGAGCGCCTCGGCGTCGGCATCGCCCGCGAGCTGGTTGTTGGTCGCGCCGACGACCAGCCGCGCTTTCAGCCGGGGGATCGTATCGCTGGTCAGGACCGGGCCGAGAGCGCAGGGCATGAAGACGTCGGCATCGACATCGAAGATTCGATCGGGCGCCACGGTCTCCGCCCCCAGCCGATCGGCGAGCGCGGCCAATCTGTCCTGGGCGACATCGGACAGGACCAGACGGGCGCCGCTCTCGGCGAGCAGCCGCGCGAGGACGGCGCCGACATGGCCCACGCCCTGGACCGCGATCCTGAGGTCGGACAGCGATTCGTCCGCCCGCCGGCCGAGCGCCGCCAGGAGGGCATTGCGGACGCCCTGCGCCGTCCACGGCGACGGGTCCCCGCCGACCTCCGACCCCGTGCCGGTGAGCCCGGTGACGTGCCGGGTCCGGCGGGCGACGAAAGCCATGTCCTCCGTCGAGGTTCCGACATCCTCCGCGGTGATGTAGCGGCCGCCCAGCGCTTCGACGCAGCGGCCGAAAGCCTCGAAGAAAGCCTCCCGGTCGAACGGCCCGGCCGGGCGGTTGAGGACCGCCTTGCCACCCCCCCAGGGCAGATCGGCCATGGCGTTCTTGAAGCTCATGGCCCGCGACAGGCGGAGCGCATCGTTCAGCGCCCTTTCCTCGGAATCATATTCCCAAAGGCGGCAGCCGCCCGCCGCCGGGCCCCGCGCGGTCGAGTGGATCACGATCACTCCGGAGAGGCCCGCCTCCCGGTCGACGATCGTTCGGACCTCTTCGTGTCCCGAATATTCGGGGTGAGCCTGGAAGTTCATCATTTCTCTCCGGCGCGATGGCAACGAGACTTGGCTATCGCGAATATTGATGGCACCTGAATTCGGTCGAGCCGCTGCAAATCGGGCGCATGGCGTCAGGATTACACGCCGACAACGGAGCCGCAAGACCGACTTCTCGGCAAATCCGCCTTCATGCTATTTTGTCGGCGAAATCAATGCAGAGTTGAAGAGCCGGCTAATCGATCGCGACTGTCATTCACTCGTCGTCAGCCTTCACCGACTCTTGGACATCGCCACCATTGCCTGCTCGCGGCGCCTTAACCGCCTCGCCCAGCCTGGCACCTTAAGCCCCAACCCGTTCAGCTCGCTCTCTCATGGGCTCGGCGCCCCTGCAGATAGGTGGCGGCGACAGCGCGGTCGTCGCCCAGGACCTGAAGCGCGAACAGCCGGTCGTGAAGCGAGGCTCCGGCGCAGCGGCGGGCGAGGAGCGGCGTCGCGCCCTCGTCGAGGACGACGAAATCGGCCTCGTGGCCGGGGAGGAGGGCGCCGACCCGGTCGGCGATGCCCATCACCCGGGCGCCGCCCGTCGTGGCGAGATGAAGCGCTCGGAAGGGATCGAGGCTGGCGCCCCTGAGCTGGCACGTCCGGTACGCCTCGCCGAGCGTGTGGAGCATCGAGAGGGTCGTGCCCGCCCCGATGTCGGTGCCGATCCCGAGCCGGACTCCGTGACGATCGGCCGAAGCCAGGTCGAACAGTCCCGAGCCGAGGAACATGTTGCTGGTCGGGCAGAACGCGATCCCGGAGCCGGCCTCGGCCATGCGCGACAGCGCCCGGTCGCTCATATGGACGCAATGGGCGAAGACCGAGCGCGGTCCGACCAGGCCGAACCGGTCGTAGACGTCGAGATAATCGGCAGCGTCCGGGAAACGGCTGGCGACGAAGGCGATCTCGCCCGGATTTTCGGAAAGATGGGTGTGCATCAGCACGTCCCGGTGAGCGGCGACCAGGGCGCCCGCGTCGGCGAGCTGCTCGGCGCTGGAGGTGGGCACGAAGCGCGGCGTGACGGCATAGCCGAGGCGGCCGCGGCCGCGCCACCGGGCGATCAGCGCCTCGGTGTCGGCGCGGCCGGAGTCGACGGTGTCGGAGAGGCCCTCCGGTCCCAGGTCCATGAGCACCTTGCCGGAGACGATCCGCATGTCGCGCTGGAGCGCGGCTTCGAACAGCGCGTCGACCGAGCCGGCGTGGACGGTGGCGAAAACCAGCGCGCTGGTGGTGCCATGGCGGAGCAGCTCGTCGAGGAAGAAGGCGGCGACCCGATCGGCATGTCCGCGGTCGGCGAAGGCTTTCTCGGCGGGAAAGATATGGCGCTCGAGCCATTGCATGAGCTGCTCGCCGTGCGAGGCGATGCACTCGATCTGCGGATAATGGACATGGGAGTCGACGAAGCCCGGGACGATCAGGCCGGGCAGATGCTCCACCGGAACGCCTTTGGGCTCGGCGTAGGGCCCGCACGAGACGACCATCCCATCCTCGACCAGCAGCAGCCCGTCCGCGAAATGGCGGATCGCGCCGCCCTGCGTGGGATCGTCGGGGACGGTGAGGATCTCGCCGCGAAAGGCCTGGACGGTCATTCGGACACCTCCCCCAGCATCAGCAGTTGAGCGATGACGGCGATGGCGATAACATCCGGCTGCTTGTCGGGAATGCCCGGGATTCCGATCGGGCAGGTGAGCCGCCCCGCATCGACGCCTTCGTCCCTGAGGCGCGAGAGGAAGCGGGCGCGCTTGGTGGCCGATCCGATAAGCCCGACAAAGCCTGCCTGCGACCGCAGCGCGGCGGCGGTGAGCCGATAGTCGAGGGCGTGATCGTGGGTGAAGATGAGCACGGCCGCGCCGGGCTCGGCCGCCTCGGCGCAGGCGACCTGCGCATCGTCTTCCTGCATCGACACTCCGGGGAAATTTCGGTTGGCGCGCGAATCGAACCAGGCGACCTGGAACGGCAGTCTCGGCAGCCGCTCCGCGATGGCGACTCCGACATGCCCGGCACCGAACATCCGCAGGGAGCGATGGCGCCGCCGGTCGTCGGGCTCGATGAAGATGGTGCCCTTGCCCGGCTTTTCGGAGCGCGGCGGCATCGGCGGCTTCACCCCGGCCTCGACGTGGGCGGCGGGGAAGCGCTCGACCGGGCGCTTGCGATCGTAGAAATAGGTGGCGACCGGCCGTCGAGCCAGCACTTCGCGGGTCCAGTCCCAGGCGCCGGGATCGACATGCTCGATCATCAGCCGCACCTGGCCGCCGCAGCATTGGCCGAGCAGGGGTCCCAGCGGCCAGTCCTGAACGCGCCAGCTGCCGGGCGGGTGCGCCAGGATCGCGCGCGCCTGCTCCGTGGCTCGAAACTCGAGCGCACCGCCGCCGATGGTTCCGAAGGACTCCTCGGCAGTGACGGTCATTCGGGTCCCCGCCCGTCGCGGCGCCGATCCCTCGGTCGACAAGATCGTCACCAGCGCGACCGGCTTCGATCCCCGAGCCGCGCGTAAGGCTTCGAGCCAGTCAGGCATTGCGGGCGCGAAGCTCATCGATCGCGGCGAGGATTCGCTCGGGCGTGGCGGGCGCGTCGAGCTTCGGCAGCCCCTTGCCGGGCGCCGCGGCGGCGACGGCCTGGGTCAAAGCCGAGAAGATCGAGATGGCGAGCATCAGGGGCGGCTCGCCGACCGCCTTGGAGCGGTGGATGGTGGGCTCCTCATTGCGCCCCTCCTCCCAGATCGCGATCTCCATCCGCGCCGGGCGGTCGTTGGCGGTCGGGATCTTGTAGGTGGAGGGCGCGTGGGTGAGCAGCCGGCCGCGATCGTCGTAGACCAGCTCCTCGGTGGTCAGCCAGCCCATGCCCTGGATGAAGCCGCCCTCGATCTGCCCGAGGTCGATCGCCGGATTGAGCGAGCGGCCGACATCGTGGAGGATGTCCACGGCGACGACCTTGTGCTCGCCGGTGAGCGTGTCGATCACCACTTCGCTCAAGGCCGCGCCGTAGGCGAAATAGAGAAAGGGGCGGCCGCTGTGGGTGGCGCGGTCGTAATGGATGTTGGGAGTCGCGTAGAACCCGGTCGCGAGGAGCGGGATGCGCGCCAGATGCGCCCTTCGGCAAAGCTCGGCGAAGCTCCACTCCTCCGATCCCGGCTGGCCCGCGGCGAAGGTGTCGAGCCGTTCCCTGATCGTCTCGGCCGCGTTCCTCGCCGCCATGCCGTTCAAATCCGACCCCGAGGAGGCGGCGGTGGCGGACGTGTTCGGCACCTTGTCGGTACGGGTCGAGCTGACCTTCACCCTCTCGATCGGCACTCCGAAGACGTCCGCCACGACCTGGGCGACCTTGATCATCAGCCCCTGCCCCATCTCGGTGCCGCCATGGTTGAGGTGGATCGAGCCGTCGGCATAGACGAGGACCAGGGCGCCGGCCTGGTTGAGATGGGTGGTGGTGAAGCTGATCCCGAACTTCACCGGCGTCAGCGCAAGGCCTTTCTTGAGAACGTTGTGGCCGGCGTTGAACGCCTCCACCTCGGCGCGGCGGGCGGCGTAACCTGCCCGCTCGGCCAGCTCGGCGATCAGCTGCGGAGCGACATTGTCCGTGACCTTCATGTGATAGGGCGTCACGTCCCGGCCGGGCCCGTAGAGATTGGCCTGCCGCACCGATAGCGGATCCAGCCCGAGATGAGCGGCTATCGAGTCCATCACCCGCTCGATCGCCATCATTCCCTGGGGGCCGCCGAAGCCTCGGAAGGCGGTGTTGGAGACTGTGTGGGTCTTGAGTCGGTGGGAGACGATCTCGACCGCGGGCAGATAATAGCAATTGTCGGCGTGGAACATGGCTCGGTCGTTGATCGCCGGGGAGAGATCGACCGTGGCGCCGCAGCGGGACGCGAGCGTCAGTCGAATGGCCTCGATCCGCCCCTCGCCATCGAAGCCGACGTCGTAATCCGCCGCGAAATCGTGCCTTTTGCCGGTCGAGTTCATGTCGTCGTCGCGGTCGGCGCGGAACTTGGCGGGCCGGCCGGTCTTCGCCGCGACGAGCGCGCAGGCGACGGCGAAGGCCGCGGCCTGGGTCTCCTTGCCGCCGAACCCGCCGCCCATCCGGCGGACCTCGACCGCGACCTGGGCATGGCTGCGCCCGAGCAGCTTCGCGACGAGATGCTGGATCTCGCTCGGATGCTGGGTGGAGCTTAGGATATGGAGCTGCCCCTGCTCCCCCGGCAAAGCGAGCGCGGCCTGGCCTTCGAGATAGAAATGCTCCTGGCCTCCCATTTCGACGCTTCCGGTCAGGCGGTTCGCCGCCGCGGCCAGCCCGGCGTCGGCATCGCCGCGGGCCATGAGCTGCGTCTCTTCGATTTGGGAACCGGCCGCCTGGGCGTCGGCGATCGTGACGAGCGCCGGGCGCGGCTCGACCACGACCCTGGCGAGCCGGGCGGCGCGGCGGGCGGCGCGGGTGCCGGTCGCGGCGACGAGGAAGAGCGGCTGGCCCGGATAGAGGATCTCATCCTCGGCGAGCAGCCGGTCGTCATGGACCACCGGCCCGACATTGTTCTCGCCGGGAATGTCGGCGGCGGTGAAGACGGCGACGACCCCGGGCGCCGCCCGCACGGCGTCGAGATCGAGCGAGACGAGGGTGGCGTGGCCCTCGGCGGCATGACCGAAGGCGAGGTGCAGCACGCCGGGCGGCTCCGGAATATCGTCGACATAGGCCGCGGCGCCGGCGACGTGGAGGTCGGCGCTGTCGTGCGGCAGCGGCTGGCGGACGGCGCGGTCAGCCACGGAGCACGCTGACCGGCTCGGTCTGCTCGGCCCAGATGCGGCGCAGCAGATTGGCGGCGACCTTGCGGCGATAGGCGGCCGATCCGCGCAGGTCGTCGAGCGGCTCGTAATCGCCGGCGAGGGCCTGCGCGGCCGCCTCGACACTGGCCCCGGTCCACGGCCGGCCGGTCAGCGCGGCCTCGCAGCCGGGCGCTCGGGCGGGAATGCCCGCCATCCCGCCGAAGGCGATTCGGGCCTGGGTGACGATGCCGTCCCCGATGCGAAGCGCGAAGGCGCCGCAGACTCCGGAGATGTCGCTGTCGAACCGCTTGGAAAGCTTGACGACTCGGATCAGCATGTCGCTCGACGGCCGGGGGATGCGGACGGACTCGACGAACTCGCCGGGTACGAGATCCTGCTTGCCGTAGCTCAGAAAGAAATCTTCGAGCGCGATCGTGCGGCGCTCGCTTCCGCGCCGCAACGTCAGCTCGGCGCCGAGCGCGATCAGCGCGGGCGGCATGTCGCCGATCGGCGAGCCGTTGGCGATATTGCCGCCGATCGTTCCGGCGTTGCGGACCTGGACTCCGCCGATACGCCGGACGAGCTCGCCGAGATCGGGATGAAGTCGGGCCAGCGCCTCGCGTGCCTCGGAATAGCGCACGGCCGCGCCGAGCGTGACCGCCTCGGGGCTCTCGTCGATCTGCCTCAGGTCGGCGACGTCGCCGATGAAGACGGTGGGCCCGAGGTCGCGAAGCTGCTTGGTCACCCAAAGGCCGACATCGGTCGCCCCGGCGACGATTCGGGTCTCGGGATGGGCGAGCAGCAGGTCGGCGAGCTCGTCGGCACTGGCCGGATGGCCGTAAGCGGGGCGCAACGCTCGCAGCGCTTCGACGGTGGCATCATCCCGCTCGGCCGCCATCGGCACCGCTTCGCCCGCCGCGAGGATCGGGCCGTAGCCGGTGCAGCGGCACAGATTGCCGGCGATGACGTCTCCGACCGGAACGCCGCGGGTGCCCGCCGCGCCGAGGCTTCGGCCGTAGAGCGACATGACGAAGCCCGGCGTGCAGAAGCCGCATTGCGAGCCGTGGCGCTCGACCATCTCGCGCTGCACGGGGTGGCTGCCGCCGAGGCTCTCGACGGTCCTCAGCGCCTTGCCGTCGATCATCGGCAGGAAGAGGATGCAGGCATTGACCGCGCGCCACTCGACCCCGCTTTTCCCCAGCTCGCCGAGCAGGACCGTGCAGGCGCCGCAATCGCCTTCGGCGCAGCCTTCCTTGGTGCCGGTGCGGCGCAGCGTGTAGCGCAGGTAATCGAGGACGGTGCCGCTCGGATCGACGTCCTTGGCCTCGATCACCTCGCCATCGAGGAGGAATCGGATCATCTCGGGCTCCCCGCCGCGATCCAGGCGCCGAGCTTCTGCCGCTCGGCCGGGGTCATTCCGGTGGGATTGCCCAATGGCATGATTTGGGAATCGACCGCCATCGCCTTGATCCGCGCCGATTTGGCCCGGACATGCTCCCAGCTGTCCAGCGCCACGCCGAGGGGCGGCGCGGGCACGTCGTGACAGGCCGCGCAATGTGTGGCCAGGATCGGCTGGACGTCGGCGAAAGCGAACTTCTGGCCCGGTCCCGATGCGGCGACTTTCTTCTCCAGCGTGACGTAGGTGACGGTGGCGAGGGCGAGGACCGCCGCGACCGCGATCGTCGGACCCGTCGCCTTGCCGCGGCCGCGCAGATTGAAGACGTGGCGGACGGCAACCCCGGTCAGCCCGAGCAAGGCCAGCACCAGCCAGGGCCGCTGGGCGCCGTAGGTCATCGGGTAATGGGGGCTGATCATGATGAACAGCACCGGCAGCGTCATGTAATTATTGTGCAGCGACCGCTGCTTGGCCTGCGCGCCCAGCCTCGGGTCCGGAGTCCGCCCGGCGATCAGGTCGGCGACGACCTTGCGCTGGTTGGGAATGATGATGAGGAACACGTTGGCGACCATCGCCGTGCCGACGATGGCCCCGACGTGCAGATAGGCGGCCCGCGAGTTGAACAGGCTGTCCAGCGCCGACGCGGCCAGCAGCAGGCACACGAACCAGAAGACGCCCAGGGCCAGGTTGCTGGATCCGACCGGCGAGCGGCAAAGCCCGTCATAGACCAGCCAGCCCAGCGCCAGCGCCCCCAGGCCGATGGCGATCGCCGTCGCGGGGCTCAAGGCCGCCTTGGCCGGATCGATCAGAAAGCTCTGCGCCCCGACATAATAGATCAGGACCAGCAGCGAGAAGCCGCTGATCCAGGTGAAATAGGCCTCCCATTTGAACCAGTGCAGATGCTCGGGCATCTTGCTCGGAGCGACCTGGTATTTCTGGTTGTGATAGAAGCCGCCGCCATGGACCGACCACAATTCGCCCGAGGCGTCGCCTTCCGCCGGTCTGGTCAGATGATTGTCGAGCCAGACGAAATAGAAGGACGAGCCGATCCAGGCGATGCCCGCGGTCAGGTGCAGCCAGCGGATCGCGAGGTTGAGCCATTCGGCGAGGTCGAAGCCCATCTTCAGCTGCCCCGATAGGTCGAATAGCCGTAGGGGGAGACGAGCAGGGGCACGTGATAATGGCCGCCATCCGCGGCAATGCCGAACTCCACCGTCACTTCCTCGAGGAAAGGCGGATCCGGCAGCTCGACTCCCAAGCCGCGGAAATAGTCGGCCACGGCAAAGCGGATCGCATACCGCCCCGGCGCAAGCTCGGCAGGCGCCAGATCGGGGCAACGACCGTCGGCATTGGCCTCGCCCCGGGCGATCTCGCCCTTCGGTCCGTCGAGCGCCACCGCCATTCCGGCCGCGGGCCGGCCGTGCATGGTGTCGAGCACATGGGTGGAGAGCGTGCTCATGCCATGTCCTCGAGGCGCAGTCGGACGATCTCGCCGATCTGCTCCAGGGCGGTTGCGATTTCGGTGTCGCGGTCGTTGGCGAGGCGGCGTTCCATCGCCGCGAGGATGCCCGCTTTGTCGGTCAGGCGCACGCAGATGATGAAGGGGAAGCCGAATTTGTCGCGATAGGCGGCATTGAGCGCGAGGAAACGGTCGAATTCCGCCTGCGTCAGCCGGTCGAGGCCGGCGCTCGCCTGCTCCGCGGCGCTGGCCCCGGTGAGGTGGCCGTCGACCGCCGCCTTGCCGGCGAGCTCCGGATGCGCCCGGATCAGGGCGATCTGCTCCTCGCGGCCGGCCTCGTGGACGACGGCCATCAGATCGGCGTGCCGGTTTCCCGACGACGGCCGCGCATCGGCCCGCGCCTCGACCCAGGGCGAATGTTCGAACAGGGCGCTCATCCCGCCCGCACCTCCCTCTCTCCCCTGCGGGGAGAGGGTTGGGGTGAGGGGGAACGGCCGTTGAAGCCTGCCCTCCGAATCCGGACCCCCTCACCCTGCCCTCTCCCCCCCGGGGAGAGAGAATATTGGTGCGCCGGGCGAATCACCGCGACACCCGCCCGATCATCCTCAGCCGGCTAACCCCGCCGTCCGGGACGATGTTCAGCCGGACGAAGCTGATGGCGCCGAGATCGGCAAGGCTGTCGCGGAAGACGTGCACCTTGTCCGCCTCGAGCTTCGCCGGCGGCAGCAGCAGGGGCCATTTCTCGGACGCCACCGCGATCTCCTCGGGGGAGCCGTCGGCGGCCGGCGCCACCTGGAGGAAGCAGCGGTCGGGGTAATTGCCTTTGAAATGGGCGGTGTCGACTGTCACCTCGTCGATCCGGCCGGGAGCCCCCAGCTTGAGGATCGCCCAGTCGTGGCCGGGCTCGCGCCGCCGCCTCGTCTCCCAGCCGTCGCCCATGTTCACGCCGCGTCCCGGCGCGGTGAGGTTCTCGACGCGGCCGTAATGCTCGTCATTGGCGATGATCCCCCGCCCGCCATTCTCCATCGCCAGCAGGTCGAGCCGCTCGTCCGGGCCGACCTTCGACCAGTCCTTGGCGACTCGCCCCCAGACGCGCAGCCGGGCGACCCCGCCGTCGGGGAAGATGTTGAGGCGAACATGGGTCGCCGGTTCGTCGTGCTCGACCGCCACGAAGATGCGGTCGTCCCCCTGCAGCTTCAGTCGCGGGGTGATCCTCGTCCAGGCGGTCCGCTCGTCCGGGACCCGGACGTCGCTGCGGCAGACCCCGATCTCGGCCTCGGGCGGATAGTTGCCGGTGAAGTGGCGGGTGTCGATCTCGAAGCCGGCGATGATCCCGGGCACGCCCAGCCGGACCACGCACCAGTCGTGGCCGGGGATGCGCTTGCGGCGGCTCTCCCAGCCGTCCATCCACTTGCCGTTCGAATCGTACTTGCCGGGGATGAAGACCGGCTCGGCGGAATCGATCAGGCGCGACTTGTCGGCGAAGAAATCGTCGGTGGCATAGACCACTTCCGCTCCCAGACGGGGCTGGGCGAGATCGATATGGTAGCGCCGCAGATCCTCAAACATGCGGATGCACGGCCCGCCAGTGACGGGCGATGTCGATTCGACGGCAGAACCAGACGTCCCGGTGGCCGAGCGCATGCTTGAGGAACCGCTCGAGCCCGGCGAGCTTGCCCGGCCTCCCGGCGAGCCGGCAGTGGAGCCCGACCGACATCATCTTCGGCCTTTCCTCCCCCTCCGCGTAGAGAGTGTCGAACGCGTCGCGCAGATAGGCGAAGAACTGGTCGCCCGTCTGCATGTTGGCGGAGGCGAAGCGCATGTCGTTCGTCTCAAGCGAATAAGGCACGATCAGGTGGCTCTTTCCCGCCACCTCCGTCCAGAAAGGCAAATCGTCCGAATAATCGTCCGCGTCGTAGAGGAAGCCCCCCTCTTCCGCCACGATCCGGCGCGTATTGGGGCTGGTCCGGCCGGTATACCAGCCGAGCGGCCGCTCGCCCGTCAGCTGCCGGTGAACCTCGATCGCGCGCGCCATGTCCGCGCGCTCCTCGGCCTCCGGCACCCACTGATAGTTGATCCACCGCCAGCCGTGCGAAGCGATCTCGTGCCCCGCCTCCAGAAACGCCTCCACCACCGCCGGATTGCGCTTCATCGCCAGCGCGACCCCGAATACCGTGACGGGAATTTCGTAGCGCCCGAACAGCCGAAGCAGCCGCCACACCCCGGCGCGCGATCCATATTCGTAGATCTGCTCCATGCTCATGTGCCGCGCGCCCTGCACGGCCGGCGCATTCGGGATGTCGGACAGGAAGACTTCGGCGCCCGGATCCCCGTCGAGAACGTTGGCCTCGGCGCCCTCCTCATAGTTCAGGACGACCTGGACGGCGATGCGCGCGCCGCCCGGCCATTGCGCGTGCGGTGGCGTGCGGCCGTAGCCGGCCAGGTCGCGGGGATAGCTTCCGTCAGTCAAATGCACCGCCTATCAAGCCTGCTAGAGCATTGTGCGCTAAATCCGCATCATCCCGTCATGCCGGGCTCGACCCGGCATCCACCTTCTCTTCCGCAACGGCTAGGAAGAAGGTGGACCCCGGGTCAAGCCCGGGGTGACGGTTCAGGTTTTGCGCGGGCGGGAGCGAAGGAAGACTTATGCGCGAACTCACCCCCGAGCCGCTGACCGCCGAAGCCTTCGCCCCGTTCGGACGCGTCATCGAAGCCTCGGACGAAGCCGTGAAGCTCGACATCAACCAGGGCCACGCCCTCCGCTACGACCGCCTCGCGGACATCGACGCCGCCGACGGCGGCGGCACCGGCGCGATCAGCCTCTTCCGAGCCCGCCCGCTCGCCGAACTGGTGCTGCGGGTCTTCGAGCGCCACCCCCTCGGTAGCCAGACCTTCGTGCCGCTGAGCGGCCGCCCCTACCTCGTCGCCGTCGCCCCCGCCGGCCCCTTCGATCCCGCCAAGATCCACCTGTTCCGAGCCGAAGCCCACCAGGGCGTCCATTACCGAAAGGGCGTCTGGCACCACTTCCTACTCGTCCTCGACGAGAGCGACTTCCTCGTCGTCGACCGCTCGGGCCCCGGCGACAATTGCGAAGAGGTGGAGCTGGCGGCGGCCGACCAGATCGGCGTGCGACGATGATGTTCACCAAGCGGCTGCGGGAACCGATCATGCGGGGCGAGATCACCTGCAGCGTCCGTATCTGGCAGAGCCCGCGGGTGAGGGTCGGGGGGCGCTATCCCTTAGGGGCAGGCGCAATCCACGTGACGGCGATTCGTGAGATCGGCCTCGGGGGCGTCACCCCGGAACTGGCGCGCCGGTCGGGTTTCCTGGGCGTGGTGGACCTTCTGAAGATCGCCAAGCACGGGTCCGGCGACAAGGTCTACCTTGTGGAGTTTGAGTATCGGGGATGAAATCCGCAATGCCACCGCGCCTCGGTGAGGAGGAACAAGCTGGGCGCAAGAGGGGGCTTGTGTTTTTGTTCTGCTTGTGTTCTAAATTCGAATGATAGAATGCCCTCACATTCGGTCAGTGCGCCGGGGCCGGGTGCAAGCTTCGAAAGGTGACAATTCTGGCAGCGATTCGCGCATCGGGCGTCAGTTTTGTCACGTTTCGCCGGCAAGTGTCGGTTCGTGGGAAGGAGGCTTCGGCAGCATAGCGTTCGGGGCTTGGGTGGCCCCTTGGGATGTGTGCCGAATCCCGGTAGACAGGGCTTAACCGCGAGAAGTTGCCCATGACCGCCGACGTGCCTGAGGATGAGGTCGAGGTAGAGGAAGCGGCTCCGACGGAGCCGCAAGCCGGCGATCTCGTCTATCGCCATCGCCGCTCGACCCGGATCTGGCACTGGCTCAACGCT
>JAXDPB010000083.1:0-6238 GCA_034668585.1 Sphingomonadales bacterium
CCGTCGTCGAATTGGTCGCGCTCGACGACGCCGAGATCAAATATTCGACCGTCCAGAACTGGTATCCGGGCGATTCCGAGGGCAAAGGCGGCATCTACAATTTCGTCACCAAGCGCGGCGCCTGCCGAGGCGCCCGCTCCAAGATCAGCTGGACCCAGGTCGAGACCGGCTCCGCCATCACCTGGAAATATCCGAGCTGCATCCTCCAGGGCGAATCGAGCGTCGGCGAATTCTATTCGGTCGCGGTCACCAACAACCGCCAGCAGGCCGATACCGGCACCAAGATGATCCATATCGGCGCGAACAGCCGCTCGACCATCGTCTCCAAGGGCATCAGCGCCGGCCGCTCGAACAACACCTATCGCGGCCTCGTCCGGGTCCTCGCCAATGCCGAGAACGTGCGCAACCACACCCAGTGCGATTCGCTCCTCCTCGGCGACCGATGCGGCGCCCACACCGTCCCCTACATCGAAGTCCGCAACCCCTCCGCCCAGATCGAGCACGAAGCGACCACGTCCAAGATCAGCGACGACCAGCTGTTCTACGCCATGCAGCGCGGCCTCTCCCAGGAGGACAGCGTCGCCCTCATCGTCAACGGCTTCGCCCGCGAGGTGCTCAAGCAGCTGCCGATGGAATTCGCCGTCGAGGCTCAGAAATTGCTTGGCATCAGCCTCGAGGGGAGCGTGGGATGATCGCCCTCGTCGCAGCCCTGCTGCTGGCGGGGGGCCCCGCTCAGGGCGGGTTTTCGGAAACGCTCGCCAAGGGCTGGTCGGTCAGTCTCCCGCCGCCGATCGACGAGCAGGTCCGGCCCTACAAGGCCTGCCTGCTCGGGCAGTTCGATCGCAACCCGCGTCTCCGGACCGTTGACGCCGCAGGCTTTTCGGAGGCCAATGCGGAAGCGATCGCCGCCTGCGCCGAGGCCCGGCGGGCCGCGGCGGCGGCGGCGGATGCCGCGTTGCGGTCGAAACGGGCCTATCGGAACGAGGCGAAGCGGCGGTCGAGCATCGAGAAAGTTCTCGCCGACCTCGATTCCGGGCTCCTCCCGATCTATCTCGCTACCGTCCCAGCCCCCGTCGTCCAGCTGCCCGCCACCGTCGACGTGCAGGTACCGGCGCTGACCGACGAGCAGGCGGCGATCGTCTACGACCAGTGCCTCGCGCGTTCAGCGGCACGCGCCTCGCACACGGACGCCGCCGACAGCGCGATCTTCGCAATCGCCAGGGCCCAATGCGCCGAGACTCGAAGCGGCCTGCTCCGCGCCAGCGGATCCGAGCGGGCGCGAATCTTCGATTCGATCGACGCCGACAAGGAAGCGGGCTTCCCGGAAGCCACCCGCAAGGTCCGCGAACGCCGGCGCGCCTTCGAGGCGCAGACGGGCCCGGCGAAATGATCGCGTTCCTCCTTCTCGCCGCGGCCGCGGCATCGCCCGGGCCGGTGATGCATTCCGCCCAGATGCCGTCGATCGCCTATCGCGACTGCATCGCGGCCGAGCACGGCCGGCGGCCCGCCGCGGTGGTCGAGATCGGCCGCCGCGCCTGCGCCCGGGCGCGATCGCGGCTCGTCGGCCAGGTCCGCGACCATGTCAGCTTCGGCTGGGCGGCGACGGCCAAGACCGGCGGCCAGGCCCGCCGGCTGCGCGCGCACATGAAGCTGGAGGCGGAATCGCGGGTCGCGGCCTTCGATGCGGAGCTGCAGGCGTGGCTGGCGGCCAGCGGGACGGGGATCGGCGGATGATCCTGCTCGCCGCTTTGGCCGTTGCCGCCGCCCAGGAAGCTTCCCCGCCCCCCGCCGAAGAGGACATCGTCATCGTCGGCCAGAGGATCCGCAAGTTGCGCTACTCGATCAAGCCGGACAGGAAGACCGGGATCGGCGTCTGCCGGGTCAAGAGGAGCAGCGGCGATCCCGAAATCGACGCCCTCGCCTGCGAGGCGGGGCGCGCCTGCATGGGCGCCACCCGCAAGGACGCCTTCCTTGCCTGCCTGACGCCGAGGTTCGAGAAGATACCCGCGACGATCGCCGCCCGCCGACGGATGAGGAATGAGAGTGGCAACCATGCTCCGAATTGAAAACCTTCACGCCACGATCGCCGGCAAGCCGATCCTGAACGGCCTCAGCCTCGCCCTCGATGCCGGCGAGATCCACCTGCAGGGAGAGGGCTCTCCGGCGCAGAAACTGCCGGGGATCAGCTTGGCCGGGACCGTCGGCTAATGGACGCGACGGCGAAATTGAATGAGCTGCGTGCCGATTTCCTCGCCACCAGCACCCACTCGATGCCGATCGCGGGCATGCTGTTCTGGACGGCCGCGGCGATCGCGAGCCGCATCCTGACCCCGCAGCAGCTGGCCTATTTTGTCGGCTTCGGCAGCGGCACGGTCTTTCCGCTCGGGCTGCTGATCGATCGGCTCCGCGGACGTCCGCCGCTTCAGGGTAGGAGCACCAACCCCGTGGTGGCGATGTTTTTGCAATGCCTGGCGCTTGTCGCGATGCTTTGGCCTTTGGTCATCATCGCCGGCATCGGACGCCCCGATCTGATCGTATTGGGCGGCGCGATCCTGATGGGGCTGGTATGGATGCCCTATGGCTGGGCCGCCGATGACCCGGTCGGAATGCGCCATACCGTCGCGCGCGTGATATCGTGCTACGCCGCCTATCTCTTCCTTCCGCAAGGCCTTCGCACCACCGCGATCTGCGTCCTGGTGCTGCTCTGCTATACCTATTCCTTCGTCACCATGCGGAAAGCTTGATGCTCAAGATCGAAAACCTTCACGCCACGGTCGCCGGCAAGCCGATCCTGAACGGCCTCAGCCTCGCCCTCGATGCCGGCGAGATCCACGCCATCATGGGCCCGAACGGCGCCGGCAAGTCGACCCTCGCCTACGTGCTCGGCGGACGGCCCGGCTACGAGGTGACCGACGGCTCGGTCAGCCTCGAGGGCCGCGACCTGCTCGCCATGGCGCCCGACGAGCGCGCCGCCGCCGGCCTGTTCCTCGGCTTCCAATATCCGGTCGAGATTCCGGGCGTCTCCAACGTCCAGTTCCTTCGCACCGCGCTCAACGCCCAGCGGCGCGCTCGGGGCGAGGCCGAGATCTCGGCGGGCGACTTCCTCAGGATGTCGCGCGAGCAGGGGGAAGCGCTCGGAATGTCGATGGACATGATGAAGCGCAACGTGAACGTCGGCTTCTCGGGCGGCGAGAAGAAGCGCAACGAGATGGTCCAGATGGGCGTCATCGACCCGCGCCTGGCGGTGCTCGACGAGACCGACTCGGGCCTCGATATCGATGCTCTGCGGGTGGTCGCGGACGGCATCAACCGGATCATGCGCAAGCCCGACAAGGCGGTGCTTCTGATCACCCATTACCAGCGCCTGCTCGACCTCGTCGTGCCCGACTTCGTCCACGTCCTCGCTGAGGGGCGGATCGTCCGCTCGGGCGGCCCGGAGCTCGCCCGCCAGCTCGAGCGCGAAGGCTACGCGGAGATCGCGGCATGATTCCGCATTCTCGCATCACAAACCGTCACCCTGAACTTGTTTCAGGGTCCAGCTGGTCACCCGCCTGGGAAGCGGCGGACTGGATGCTGAAACAAGTCCGGCATGACGAAGGAAGAGGCGAAATGACCGCTCCCTCGCGCGCGCGCGCGATACACACTGACCTTCCTGACCTTCGCCCGATTCCAGACAGCCGCCGCGTTCACGGAAACCTGGTCTCATGAGCCTTCTCGACCTTCCCTCCCCGAAGACCGAAGGCTGGCGCTGGAGCGATCTTTCCGCGCTGCCGGACCTGGCCGCCCGGGCGCCGTCGGGAGCGGCGCCCGGGACGTTGCCGTGGCTCGCCTGCGACGGGCCGCGCCTGCTGTTCGTCGACGGACGGTTCGACGCATCGCACAGCCGCCTCGGTCCGCTTGAAACCGGCCCGGTCGAAGTCGACGCGGGCGATCACGCTTTGGCCCGGCTGGTCGGCCGCGACGGCTGGAAGCTCCAGCTCGGCCGCGACCACGCGCCGTGCGGGCTCGTCCAGATCGTCCATGTCTCGACCGGCGGGGCCGATCACCTGCCCGCCGCCGTCGAGCTCGATGCCGACGCCCAGGCGTCCATCGTCGAGACCTTCGTCGGCGAAGGCTGGGCCAACCGTCTCACCCGCATTCTGCTGGCGCCGCACGCGCGGCTGATGCTGGCCCGCCGAATCCTCTCGGCGAGCGGATTCGTCAGCCTCACCGACCGGGCCGAATTGGGGGAAGGCGCGAGCCTGGTCGTTACCACGCTCGCCGCGGGCGGCGCCGACACCCGGCTCGACGGCGAGATCGTGCTGGCCGGCGAGGGGGCCTTCGCTGAGGCGGGCGGCGCCCTGCTGGCGCGCGGGCGCCAGCGTCATGACGCCAATCTCGTTATCCGCCACGCCGCGCCCGGCGGCACCAGCCGCCAGGTCTGGCGCTCGGTCGCCGACGACCGCTCCATCTGCTCGGTCGCCGCCCGGGTCGAGGTCGCCCGCGACGCCCAGAAGACCGACGGCGAGCAGTCGCTGAAGGGCATCATGCTCAGCCGGATGGCGACGATCAATGCCAAGCCCGAGCTCGAAATCTTCGCCGACGACGTCAAATGCGCCCATGGCGCCACCGTCGGCGAGCTCGACCGCGACGCCCTCTTCTACATGGCCAGCCGCGGCGTGGCCGAGACGGAGGCCAAGGCCTTGCTCACCCGCGCCTTCCTCGCCGACTCGCTCGACCGCATCGGCGAGGAAAAGGCCCGCGAGGCGATGCACGCCGACGTGGAGCAATGGTTCGGAGGCGGAGCATGAGCGATTCCGCCAATCTCCCTCTCCCCGGCGGGGAGAGGATCGGGGTGAGGGGGCTCGACGCGGGAGAGCCATCCCGGACGGCGGGCCCCTTACCCAACCCTCTCCCCCAGGGGGAGGGTGTAAGCACGCGACCCCTCGACCGCTTGTCCGACTTCCCGGCGATCCCCGAGGGCTGGTCCTATCTCGACACCGCCGCCACCGCTCAGAAGCCTCGGGCGGTGATCGAAGCGATCGCGCGCGGCTATTCCGAGACCTATGCCACCGTCCATCGCGGAGTCTACCAGCGCTCCTCGGAGATGACCCTGGCCTTCGAAGCCGCGCGGCGGCGGGTGGCCGGCTTCATCGGAGCGCCCTCGCCCGACGAGATAATCTTCGTCCGCGGCGCGACGGAAGGGATCAACCTCGTCGCGCAAAGCTGGGGCGGAGCCCATCTCAGGCCCGGCGACCGCATCATGCTGTCGGTGCTCGAGCATCATTCGAACATCGTCCCCTGGCAGCTCATCGCCGGGCGGACGGGGGCCGAGATCGACGTCGCTCCGCTGACTCGGGACGGCCGTATCGACCTCGACTCGATGGCGGCGATGCTCACCGAGCGCCACAGGATCGTCGCCCTCGCCCACGTCTCCAACGTTCTCGGCTCGGTGCTCGACGCCCGGCGGGCGGCCGACCTCGCCCATTCGGTCGGCGCCCTGCTGCTGCTCGACGGCTGCCAGGCGGTGCCGCGAATGCCGGTCGACGTCGGCGCGCTCGGCTGCGACTTCTACGTCTTCTCGGGCCATAAGCTCTACGGGCCCACCGGCATCGGCGTGCTTTGGGGGCGGAGCGGCCTGCTCGCCGCGATGCCGCCCTGGCAGGGCGGCGGAGCGATGATCGACAAGGTGACGTTCGAGCGCACCACCTATGCCGCGCCGCCGGCCCGTTTCGAGGCGGGGACGCCCCACGTCGTCGGAGTGCTCGGGCTCGAGGCGGCGGTCGGCTACGTCGAGAGCATCGGGCTCGAGGCGATCGGAGCCCACGAGGCGGGGCTTGTGCGGGCGACTCGGGACGCTCTCTCCTCGCTGAACAGCGTTCGCCTGTTCGGGCCGGACGATTCCGCGGGGATCGTCAGCTTCGCTCTGGAGGGGGTGCATCCCCACGACATCGGCACCATATTGGACGAGAGCCGGGTAGCGATCCGCGCGGGCCATCATTGCGCCCAGCCGCTGATGGCGCATCTCGGAGTCGATGCGACGGCTCGGGCGAGCTTCGGAGTGTATAACGGCCCGGACGACATCGACGCCCTGGTCCGGGGGCTGGAGCGGGTGAGAAGGATTTTCGGGTGAACGAGGAACGCAGGATCGAGGTCGAGCAGGTGGACGCCGTCCCGCCGCCTCCCAAGGCGCGAGTCGACGCGTTCGATCGCAAGCGCGACTATCTCGAAGGCTTCCTCGCCCGGCAGGCGCCCGCGG
>JAXDPB010000084.1:0-14234 GCA_034668585.1 Sphingomonadales bacterium
CGCCGGGCCAGAGCCCAGGGTTAGGTGACTATTCCGGCGCCGGCCCGAGCTGCTCCCAGAGCTCGATCTTGATCCCGTCGCAGTCGAGGATCCAGGCGAACTTGCCATATTCCTCGTCCTGGCGGCCGAGTATCTCGATCCCCTTGGCTTCCAGCTCGGCGATCATCGCGTCCAGATCGTCGACCCGGAGGTTGATCATGAACCGAGCCTCGCTGGGCGCGAAATAGTCGCTCGACGCCTTGAACTGCGACAGCACGGTATAGCCGCCCGGATCGCCGGCGAAGGCGAAGGTCGCCCCCCATTCCCCGCCGACTCCGAGCATCTCCTTGTACCAGCGCGCCGTCGCCTCCTTGTCCTCCACTTTGTAGAAGACCCCGCCCAGCCCCGTCACCTTAGCCATAGATCGCCTCCGCCGCCGCCTTGAGTGCTTCCGTCGCCAGCTTGTGCGGAAACGGGCCGTGACTGATCCGAGCCACCCCGGCCGCGGCGACCGCGGCGGCCGCGGGCGCTCCCGGAAAGGCCATGAAGTTGACCGGCAGCGGCGAGGCCGAGCAAATCCGCGCCAGCTGGTCGAGGTCGACCAGCCCCGGCACGAAGAAGCCGCTCGCCCCCGCTTCGGCATAAGCCCGGGCCCGGGCGATCGCTTCCTCGATCTTCGAGGGATCGTGAGTCTGGGCCCGGGTCTTGAGAAAGATGTCGGTGCGCGCGTTGATGAAGAAGTCCGGCCCGACCGCCGCCCGAGCCGCCCGGATCCGGGCCGACTGGGCTTCGAGCGAATGAAGCCCCTCCCCGCCGATCACCTGGTCCTCGAAATTGCAGCCGATCGAGCCCGTCTCGGCAAGCCGCCTCATGTTGACGGCCACGCTCTCGGGCTCGACGGCATAGGCGCCCTCGAAGTCGATGCTGACGGGGAGCTCGACCGCCGCCGCCACCCGAGCCGCGTTGGCGAGCGCGAGGTCGAGCGGAAGCGCCTCGGCGTCGTGGAAGCCATGCGCCGCCGCGACCGAGGCGCTGCCCGTGGCGATCGCCTTCGCCCCCGCCTCGGCGACCGCCTTCGCGCTGCCGGCGTCCCAGGCATTGTAGAGCACGAGCGGTTCGCCCGGCCGGTGCAGCGCGGCGAAGAGCCGCGCCTTGTCACCCTGCTCCGCCATGGCCAACCCCCGTCATTCCCGCGAATGCGGGAATCCATACCAGCCTTGGCGGTCGCATCCAACTCCGCTCGGATTCCCGCTTTCCCGGGAAGGACGATGAAGCCTTATTGAGTCACCCGCCGGGAGCTGACGACGCGGCCCGCGGTGTCGGTGACCACCTCGAGCAACTGCCCGGTCCGGTCGCGAACCCGGCGTACCGTCTGCCCCGCGCCGTTCACCGTCTGGGAGACGGCGGTCAGGCCCGACGCGGCGAGGTCGAGCAGCTGGCCGTTGCGAAGCGCCGTCCCGGCGATGCCGCCGACGGTGCCGACCGTGTTGTTGGCGACTCCGCCGACCGTGTTGACACTATTGTCCACCGTCGAAAGCAATTGCGTGACGATCTGCGGGTTGTTGTCGAGCGTCTGCAGCGTGCGCTCGATGATCGCCCGGACATTGTCGAGGCGGACGACGAGCGTCGCCGTCGCCTGCACGCCTTTGATCCCGATCTTGACCTGGTCGATGCTGGCGTCGGCCCCGGCGGTCAGCTTGAGCAGATTGGCCAGCCGGGCGTCGAGGGCGATGTGGACCTGGAGGTTGTTCACCTCGAGGTTGATCTCCTCGACCGAGAGATTGGGAATGTCGAGAAGCACGTCGGGCTGGTCCTCGCCCTGCGAGACCGCCTGGGCGAGCGCGGTCGACTGGCCGGGCTGGGGCGCGGAGCGGCGGTTCTGGGCGGCGGCCGGCGAAGCGGCGAGGGCAAGAGCGGCGGCGGCCGCGAGCAACGGATAAAGACGCATGTAGGAAACTCCCTGTTACGGGGAGCGAAACGTTACTGCGGCGTGCCGGTTTCCGCCTGCGCGTCTATTTTGATGCCGTCCTGCACCGAAGCCTCGGCGTGGACGTCCACGGTGACGTCGCGAAGCTCGGTGCGCCCTTCCGCCTTCGGCTCGACCCGCGCCTCGACCCGGTTGCCGGGGCCCTCGCCCCGCACCTCGAGCCGGGCCTCGCCCTTGCGCTCGATCCGCACCGATTTGGCGCGCAGGTTGAGGTTGAGCTCGATGTCGGGCGCCTGGGCGGAGGCGGCCTGCAGAAGGGCGATCGCGATCAGCATCTTAGTGCACGAACCGAGCGACGACGTCGCGATACGACCGGCTCACCTTTACCTGGCTGCCGCTCTCCAGCACCAGGAAGCACTCGCCATTGGTATGCGGCTTCACCTGCCGGACCTGGTCGAGATTGACGATGCAGCTCCGGTGGACACGCTGGAAGCGGCGCGGGTCGAGGCGCTTCTCGAGGTCCTTCATCGTCTCGCGCAGGATCAGAGTGTTGTCGCCCGTGTAGATGCACATATAGTCGCCGGCGGCGTCGATCTTCTCGATCGAATCGACGTCGACCCGGAAGATCTGGCCGCGGTCCTTTATGTTGATGAGCTTTTCGTAGCGGTTGGAAGCGTGGGCGTCCTCGACTCCCTCGACCTGGTCGACCGCGTCGGGCGCGACCTCGGCGAGCACCTCCTTGAGCCGCCCGACCTCCTCGACGCCGCGCTTCTCGGCGAGGCGCTGGCGGACCCGGTCGAGCGTGTCCGCCAGCCGGTCCTCTTCGACCGGCTTCATCAAATAATCGACCGCCTGCGCCTCGAACGCGCGGATGGCGTGGTCGGAATAAGCGGTGACGAAGACGAAAAGCGGCGGCTCCACCTCCATCAGGCCCTGGATCACCGAGAAGCCGTCGAAGCCGGGCATCTGGATGTCGAGGAAGACGAGGTCCGGCTTGTTGGTCTTGATCGCCCGGATCGCCTCGCGGCCGTTCGAGCAGGTCTCGACGATCTCGACGTCGTCATGCTTGTCCAGGCGCAATTGCAGGCCCTGGATGGCCAAAGGCTCGTCGTCCACGAGAATCGTGCGGATCGTCATTTCGGCTCCTCGATCGGTTCGAGCTGGTAGGGAATCTCGATGGTAACGCGAAAGCCCCCCTTTGTGTTCGATTCAGTCTCGAAACGATGGTCGGCGCCATAGGCTTGCGCCAGACGGTCCCGAATGTTCGCCAGTCCGACGCCGGTGGACTGCTGCGCCTTGACCCAATGATCCTCCGCCCCCGGCCCGGTGTCGCGCACCGTCAGCACCACCCGGTCGATGTTGAGGCGCGCCGAAATCTCGATGTCCGCCCCCTCCTCCTGCGGAGTCACCGCATATTTGATCGCATTCTCGACGAGGGGCTGGAGAAGCAGGGAAGGCAGCCGCGCCCGCGACACCGACGGGTCGATGTCGAAGCGGGGCCTCAGGCGCTCCTCGAAGCGCATCTTCTCGATCTCGAGATAGAGCTTCAGGGTCTCCACCTCCTGGGCCACGGTGACGTGGCCGGTCGGCTCGTTGACCAGGGTGTAGCGAAGGAAGGACGAAAGCCGCGACAGCATCGCATTGGCCCGGTCGGTCTGCTTCAACAGCACCAGGGTCGAGATCGAGTTCAGAGTGTTGAACAGGAAGTGCGGGTTGAGCTGGTAGCGAAGCATCGCCAGCTGCGCCGAGCTCGCCTGGTGCTCGAGCCGAAGCAGCCGGTCGCTCTGCTCCTCGAGGAGGAGGTAGTAATTGATGCTGTAATAAAGCGCGGACCAGGCGACGAGCAGGGTCACGGTGAGGATGATCGAGCCGAAGAATTGAAGCCCCTCGGGCCGGATTCCGGGCCTGACGAAGGTGGCGTGGCTCCAGGTCTCGATCGCCGAGAAGGCGGCCGAGGCGATCAGCACGAGGACGATCGAGGTCACCCAGGTGATCAGCGGCCGCATCTTGATCAGCCGCCGGTAGACCGCCGCCATCAGCAGTGTGATCGAATAGCCGGTCGCGGTCAGCAAGGTGATGTGGATGACCAGGCTCAGCCCGAAATTATTGGCAATCCCCGACAGCGTCCGGAGGAAGAAATAGCCCGCCCATCCCGCCGATTGCAGGATCCAGAAGGCGCGATTCTTGTCCTCGAAGAAGGGCTGCTGCTGGAGCCGGAAGGGCTTCCATCCCGCGGCCTCCCGGGAACCGGCCGTATTCGCCTGGACTGCGCTAGTGGACACCGTCGGCCGTTCTAGGGTCCGCACTCGATACCCGCAATGGTCGGGATCGCCCGGAGAAGGCCGCCGGCGAGGAGGGCGGTGCAGGCCGGGCTGGTTGCCCGGACAAGCCGTCCGACGTAGCCGGCGGCCTTCTCCGGGCGACCGCGAAGCGGCGGGCCGCTTTTGGGCCAGGGCTGCGTCCCTCGTCGGTCGCGATGCGTTTAGCATCGCTCGCCTCCTCGCTCCTTGCCCTGACCCAAAATCGGCTCCGTCACGACCGTTGCGGGTATCGAGTGCGGACCCTTAGCGGGCAAAACCAGGATCGACCAGTCGCCCTCGTCCGCCACCCATTTCTTTACCGCCCGGCGCACCTCCTCCGGGGTCATCGACTTGTAGTCGGCCAGGTAGGTTCGGGTGAGCTCGATCAGCCAGGGCTCGCGCGACCAATCCTCCATCGTTCCCGACCAATAAGCGTTGGTCTCCAGCCGGCGCTCGATGCCGGTCACCACCGGGTTGATCGCGCGCTGCCACTCGTCGGCCGAGGCGGGCCTGGCCGCGAGGTCGGCGACGATCTCCCGCGCCAGGCGGAAGAAGAGGTCCGCCCGCTCCGGCCGGATCTCCGAGCCGGCGAAGAAAAAGCCCCATTCCGGAAAATCGAACGAGGACTGGACGGTGGCGGCGGGCGAGTAGCTCGCCCCCTCGCTGTCGCGAAGCCGCTCCATCAGCCGCGCCTGCGCGAGGTTGGCGGCGACGCTCAGCGCCCGCCGCTCGCGCCGGCGCTCGTGCCCTCCGAACGTCGTCCAGCCGAGCGCCGCATAGGCCTGGTTGGGGTCGCCCTGGTGGGTGAAGCGGATCGGTTCGCTCGAGGCGCGCGGCGGCCTGACCCTGAGCGACTCGGCCGGGGCCGGCACGTCGGCGCGCTTCGGCAGAGCGGCGACGGTCGTCAGCATCGCCGCCACCGCGGTCTCGAGATCGACGTCGCCGACGACCACCGCCTCGACCGGCCCCTGCGCCAGCAGAGGAGTCATGAAGGCTTCGAAATCCTTCGCCTGGATCCGCTCGATCTCCGCCTTGTCGAAGGGCTGCCAGCGAGGGTCGCCGCCGCGCGCCACCGCTCCGAACTCCCGCCCGAGGCGCGCCGAAGCCGAGGAGAAAGCGAGCTCGTAATTTTCCAGCGCCGCGGTCTTGGAACGCTGGAACAGGGCGGCGTCGAAATGGGGGGCGACGATCTTGGTGGCGAGCAGGCGCAGCTGGTCGCCCAATTCCTCGGGGCGAGTGACTCCGCGAAGCTCGAGGGCCTCGTCGTCGATGCCGAAGCTCATCGACATCCGCCGGCCGGTCAGCAGCCGTTCGAGCCCGTCGAGGTCGAACGGCCCGACTCCGGTCGAGCCGAGCAGCGGCCCGAGCCAGGCCAGCGACTTGCGGTCCGCCGGCAGCCCGGCCATGCCGTGGCCGAAGCGAAGCGAGACGCTGACGCTGCCTTTCTCGTAATCGGTCTGCTTGAAGACGAGGCTGGAGCCGTTGGCGAATCGAACGATGGTCACGCCCAGATCGGCGATCCGCTCGCGCGACACTTCGCGGCCCGGAGGCCCGAGCGGCGGCAGCTCGTCCATGCTGACCCGCCGCTCGGCCTGGCGAGCGGCCGGAGCCGCGGCTTCGGCGGCGGCCAGCGCCGGCTCGAGCCCCGTCACCGGGGCCGGCGACAGCATGAGGAGGCGCGGGCCCGAGCCCTTGAACAGATCCTTCATCGCCGCCTCGACGGCGTCGGGAGTCATCCGCGGCGCCAGCTCCTCGAACAGGGCGAGCTGAACCTCGGCGGTCGAGACGACGCTGTTGCCGTCGAGCGCCGAGATCATGCGCTGAGCCCGCTGCTGCGAGCGCTGGGTCGGATCGCCCTGCAGGGCGGCCCGGCCGGCGGTTCGGATATTCTCGATCTCGCGGGAGATTTCGGCGGCGCTCGGCGGCGCCTTCAGGGCGTCGGCGAGGATGGCATAAGCCTGCCTCAACGCTTCCTGCCAGCGCCCCTCCTTCGCCATCACCGACATCTGCGTGTAATCGGCGACGTTGACCGATTCGTCCGCCTGGACCTGGGCGTTGAGGAAGGCCGCCTCCCCCCGCGCCTTGGCCTCGAGGCGGCGGTTGAGGATTCGCCGGGCGAGGGTCCGGGCGAGCTCGGTCTGCTCGCGGGCCTTGGTCGGCGGGGCCGGCCGGTAAGGCCGGATCCAGCTCAGGGTCGCGAAATGGGGGGAGCCGGGATAGGAGAGCGCGGCCGTCCGCTCCGGGACGTCGGCGATTCGTCCGTAATCGGGCTCGCCCGGCGCCGGTCCCGACCCCTTCCAGCCGCCGAAGCGCTCGGCGATCAATTGCTCCATCAGCCTGGGATCGGCGTCGCCGACCATCACCAGGGTCGCCCGCTCGGGCCGGTACCAGCGCTCGTAAAAGGCCCTGAGCCCTTCCGCGCTCGCCGCCTTCAAGGTCGCCTCGGTTCCGATCGTGTCCCGTTCTGCGAGCTTGAGGCCGCTGAAGAAGAGCGGCATCATCGCGTCGCGCATCTTCACCGCCAGCTCGGTGCGCCGGCCATATTCGGAGAGGACGACTCCCCGCTCCATGTCGACGATCTTGGGGTCGAAGGCGGCGGTGTCGGCCATGTCGGCGAGCAGGCGAAGGCTGGTGTCGAGCGAGGCTCGGTCGGCATGGGGAAGATCGAGCATGTAGACGGTCTGGGTCGGCTCGGTCGACGCGTTGGTGTCGCTTCCGAAGCTGGCGCCGAGGCGCTGCCAGGTCTCGCGCGCCTCGCCGTCGGCGAAATTCCGGGTGCCCCGGAACACCATATGCTCGATGAAATGCGCCCAGCCGCGCTCCTCGTCCGCCTCGTTCAGCGACCCCGCGTTCATTCTCAGGCGAACCGACACCTGCCCCTCCGGCTGAGCGTTGCGGCGCACCGCGTAGCGAAGGCCGTTGGGCAGCGTTCCGAAGGTCCAGGCCGGATCGGGCGCGATGTCGCTGCCGCGGTAGAACCAGCCGGCATCGCCCACGGCCCAGGCGGGCGCGGCGGCGAGGATGAGCAGGGCGAGGAGGCAGCGGCGAAGAAGGTGCATGGAATTCCGATCGGAGGGAGGGGGCTCTTACTCGATCCTCCTCGGGACGGGGAGGGGGCGGTTTCCCTTCCCCCAACTTGACTCTCGCTGAACGAAGTTGGAACATAAGTGGAACACAAGAGTCGAGTCGCAAATGTCACCGAACTCCGCCCGAATCGAGCGTCTGGCCGCTTTGCGCGAGCAGGTGCGGGCGCTCGAATCCGTCGCGGGTCAAAAGCGGGAATATCTCCCCTTCGGAATCGAGGCCGTGGATTCCCGCCTCGGCGGCGCCGGCCTCCCCGTCGCTTCGCTTCATGAAGCGGCCGGCGAGCGGCCCGGCCCCGGCGGCGAGGCCGCGGCCACCCTCTTCCTGGCGTCGATCGCCGCCCGCCGCTCCGGCCTCGTTTTGTGGGCGCTCGCCCGCCGCGACCTGTTCGCGCCCGGCCTCGCCGGCGCCGGCCTCGCCCCCGACCGCCTGCTCTATGCCGAATGCGGGCGCGACGAGGACGTGCTGGCGGTGATGGAGGAAGGGCTCCGCCACGGCGGCCTCGCCGCGGTGGTCGGCGAGGTCTCCCGAGCCCCGATGCCCGCCACCCGCCGCCTCCAGCTCGCCGCCGAGGAAGGCGGAACCCTCGCCTTGATGCTTCGGCGCTGGCGCGGCAGCGGCGAGGATCCCCTCGCCCCGCCGTCCGCCGCCGTCACCCGCTGGCGCCTCGCCTGCCTCCCCTCCTCGCCTTTGCCGGTGGCGGGGATCGGCCGCCCCCGCTGGCGCCTCACCCTCGCCCGCCAGCGCGGCGGCGCCCCGTTCGAAATCATCCTGGAGAGCCCCGATGCCGAGGGTCGCCTCGCTTTACCTGCCCACTTTGAGCACCGACCGGGTGAGGGCGAGCGAAGGGCGGCGTGAGGCACTAGGCTGTGTCGACATTCAAAGGTTGGCGCAGTCGCCAATCCCTCTCCCCGGAGAGGGGGAAAGCGGCCGCGAGCCCTGCTCCTGCCCGAACGAGTCCCACTGGCGCCCCGGCGCTCGCTGGTCACGAGCGAAGTTTACGAAAAACCCCGACATCGTGAACTTCGTGAACTTCGCCCCGGAGGATAGGCCACCCCTCCTCCTCTCCCACCGGGTCGGCAACCGCCTGCTCATCGCCGCCGCCTCGCCCGAGGCCCGGGCGCTCGGCCTCGCCCCCGGCATGGCCGTCAGCCAGGCGCGAGCGCTCGTCCCCGGCCTCGACGTCCGCGACCATGACCCCGCCGCCGACGAGGCCGCCCTCACCCGCCTCGCTTTCTTCGCCGCCCGCCGCTGGACTCCGCGCGCCGCCGTCTCGCCCCCCGACGGCCTCTTCCTCGACCTCAGCGGAGTCGCCCACCTGTTCGGCGGCGAGGAACGGATGTGCCGCCGCATCCTCGCTTTCTGCGCCCGCGCCGGCTTCGCCGCCCGGATCGCCGTCGCCGGCACTCCCGGCGCGGCCCACGCCCTCGCCCGCTTCGGCGGCGGCCCCTTCTGCCCTCCCGGCGGCGAGGCCGGGGCGCTCGCCCCTCTCCCGCTCGCCGCGCTCAGGGTCGGCGAGCCCGTCCTCGCCGCCGCCCGGCGCCTCGGCCTGGAAAGGATCGGCGACCTCCTGACGCTGCCGCGCGGGCCGCTCCAGCGCCGCTTCGGCAAGACCCTGCTCGCCCGCCTCGACCAGGCGCTCGGCCGAGCCGGCGAACCGATCGAGCCGGTCGTTCCGGAAGATCCGCCCGAAGCGATCCTGCGCTTCGCCGAGCCGATCGCCACCGCCGAAGCGATCGCCGAGGCGCTCCGCCTGCTCATGTCCCGGCTGATCGCGACGCTTAGGGAGGCGGGGCTGGCGGCGCGCACCCTCGCCTTGCTCTGCGAGCGGGTCGACGGGAAGGTCGAGCGAATCGCCATCGGCACCGCTCGAGCGACCCGCGACGGCGACCATCTCCTCCGCCTGCTGGCGATGAAGATCGAGACGATCGAGCCCGGCTTCGGCCTCGATTCGATTCGCCTCGTCGCCGGCCGGGTCGAGCCGCTCGCGCCGGAGCAACCGTCATTGCGAGCGAAGCGAAGCAATCCAGCGGCGCTGGCGCCTGAAGCTGGATTGCCGCGTCGCTGCGCTCCTCGCAATGACGAGTCGGAGGCCGACCTCGCCGTCCTCGTCGACCGCCTCGCCGGCCGCCTCGGGCCCAGGCGCCTCTACCGGGCGACCGCCGTCGAGAGCGACGTCCCCGAGCGAAGCGTCGCCCGCACCGGCCCGCTCGATCCCGCCCTTCCCTGGCCGAAATGGCCGCGCCCCGTCCGCCTCCTTTCCCCGCCCGAGCGGATCGACAATGTCGTCGCCTTGCTCCCCGATTTGCCGCCCCGCCGCTTCACCTGGCGCGGCCGCGCCTACCGGGTCGCCCGAGCCGACGGCCCCGAGCGGATCCACGGCGAATGGTGGAAGCGCCGGGCCGAGGCCGAAGCGGTGCGCGACTATTTCCAGGTCGAGGACGAGGAGGGGGCGAGGTTCTGGCTGTTCCGCCGCGGCGACGGGGTGGACCAGCGCACCGGCGATCTCAGCTGGTATTTGCACGGGGTGTTCGGGTGAGGAGCCTACAGGCGGGCGTCGATGGCGGTAAGATGCCCCGTTTCGGCATAATCAAGGATGGCGCCGTCGGCCGTCAGCAAAGGACAGCCGAGAATGCGCGCCGTGGTCATGATGATCCGGTCGCATGGATCACCGTGCGGCCTGCCGGGCAGGCTACCGGCCTCGACACCTATTTCGAGTCCGACCGGAGCGAGGAAAATACCGGGCTGCGACAGGGTTTCATCCATCCAGGCGCGGATTCCCTGCCGAAATCCCAGCTTCCCCCGGTCTACGAGCATGGACACTTCCCAACAGGTCATAGCGGAGATGTAAGCTCCGTCGGAAGCCGTTGCCTCATCGATCAGGGCAGCAGCTTTGGGGCCCAAAGAACGGTCGTTTTCCATGGCCCAGACCAGGACATGGGTGTCCATGACAATCATTCATCCGGGTCCAGGGTTCCGAGTTCGGCATTCCAACGCTGCTCATATGCTGGGCGGATAATGTCGCCAATCCGGGTTACGGAGCCCTGTAATGCGCCGATCACTGAACGTTGCTCGGTAGCCTTCACAGGCGTCACTTCCGCCACCGGCTTGCCGCGCTTGGTGATCGTCACGCTCTCGCCGCTGCGCTGGACTTCGTCGAGGATGCGCAAGCAGTGCGCTTTGAACTCGGCGGCTCCGATCATCTTGCCCATGGCGGCGGCTCCAGAAGTGGTCATTTCATATAGTCATTTTGATGGGGTAGCGCAATCGGACAGAGAAGCGAAGTCAGATTCATCCATCGAAACCCCTAAACCCTCTCTCTATATTCCACTGTTTTCATGGAACGTGAGAAGAGCATTGGCAACCCTCAACTTCCTCAACTTAATGCGGCGGCGCGGCGTTGAAGCTCCTCCCCGGAACGGAGAGGGGGACCATGCGAAGCATGGTGGAGAGGGCCGGCCTCTCCGCCTACTCAGACGCTGGGCCTCCTCCATCACGCCGCTTCGCGTCGCGGTTCCCCTCCCCGTTCCGGGGAGGAGCTAATGTACGTCGAGCTCCAGGCCCTCACCCATTTCTCCTTCCTGCGCGGAGTCTCGAGCGCCGAGGAGATGTTCGCGGCCGCCGCTTTGCTCGGCTATCCCGCGCTCGGCATCGCCGACCGCAACAGCGTCGGCGGGCTCGTCAAGGCGCTGAGGGCGGCCGACGAGACGGGGGTCAGGCTGATCGCCGGCTGCCGGCTCGAGCTGATGGACGGAACCGGCCTCCTCGTCTGGCCCGAGGACCGCGCCGGCTGGTCGCGGCTCACCCGACTGCTCACCGCCGGCAAGAGCCGGATCGACCGCAACAAGGGCGAGAAGGGGCAATGCTTCCTTCATTGGGAGGACGTCGCTTCCTGGGGCCAGGGCCTGGTGGCCGCCCTGGTGCCGGACCAAGCCGACGAGAGGACCGCCACCGCGCTCGCCCAGCTGGCGGACGTCTTCGGGGACCGCGCCCATCTCGCCCTCGCCCACCGCCGCCGCCCGGGCGAGGCGGCTCGGCTCCACGCGCTCGACGCGCTGGCCCGCCGCTTCGGAGTCCGCCCGCTCGCCACCGGCGACGTCCTCTACGATTCGCCCGACAAAAGAATGCTCCAGGACGTCGTCACCGCGATCCGCCACAAATGCACGATCGACGATCTCGGCTTTCGCCGCGAGCGTTTCGCCGACCGCCATCTCAAGGGTCCGGAGGAGATGGAGCGGCGCTTCCGGGGCCATCCCGACGCGGTCCGCGCCACCGCCGCCATCGCCGAGCGCTGCACCTTCTCGCTTCGCGAATTGAGCTACCAATATCCCGACGAGATCGTGATGACGGGCCGGACCCCGCAGGAGGCGCTGGAGCGCCTCACCCGCGCCGCCCTCGCCGCCAAGTTCCCGGAGGGTCCGCCCAGGAGCCATGTCGACCTGCTCGAGAAGGAGCTGGGGCTCGTCGAGAAGCTCAAATACGCGCCCTATTTCCTGACCGTCAATTCGGTCGTCCAGTTCGCCCGGAGCCAGGAGATACTCTGCCAGGGCCGCGGCTCCGCCGCCAATTCGATGATCTGCTTCGTTCTTGGCATAACCTCTATCGATCCGGTGAAGCACACTCTCCTTTTCGAGCGATTTATCTCCGAAAGCCGCAACGAACCGCCCGATATCGACGTCGATTTCGAGCATGAAAGGCGCGAGGAGGTGATCCAGTGGATCTACGAATATTACGGCCACAGCCACGCCGCCTTGACCGCCGTGGTCAGCCGCTACCGCACCCGCGGCGCCGTCCGCGAGGTCGGCAAGGCGCTCGGCCTCCCGGAAGATCTCACGGCGATGCTGTCGGGCCAGGTCTGGGGCTGGTCCGAGGAGGGGGTGCCCGAGCGCCATGTCGAGGAGCTCGGCCTCGACCGAAGCGACCCGCGCCTCGCGCTGACGCTCGAGCTCACCCGCCAGCTGGTCGGCACTCCGAGGCACCTTTCGCAACATCCCGGCGGCTTCGTCCTCACCCGCGACCGATTGGACGATCTCGTCCCGATCGAGCCGGCGGCGATGGAGGAGAGGCGGGTCATCGAATGGGAGAAGGACGATCTCGAGGAATTGAAGATCATGAAGCTCGACGTGCTCGGCCTCGGCATGCTCGGCTGCATGCGCCGGGCCTTCGACCTGCTGCGCGTCCATAAAGGGCTCGACATGAACCTGTGGTCGGACGTGCTTCAGGAGGAGGATCCCGCCGTCTTCGCGATGATCCAGAAGGCCGACACGATCGGCACCTTCCAGATCGAGAGCCGGGCGCAGATGTCGATGCTTCCCAGGATGAAGCCCAAGACCTTCTACGACATCGTCATCCAGGTCGCGATCGTCCGCCCCGGCCCGATCCAGGGCGACATGGTCCACCCTTACCTTCGCCGGCGGGAGGGCAAGGAGAAGGTCGAATATCCGTCCGAAGCCCTGAAGGCGGTGCTCGAGAAGACCCTGGGCGTGCCGCTCTTCCAGGAGCAGGCGATGAACGTCGCCATCGTCGGCGCCGGCTTCACCCCGGAGGAGGCCGACAAGCTCCGCCGCTCGATGGCGACGTTCAAGTCGACCGGGGGCGTCGGCCGCTTCCAGGACAAGATGATCGAGGGAATGGTCGAGCGCGGCTACACGCGCGACTTCGCCGAGCGCACCTTCAAGCAGATCGAGGGCTTCGGAAGCTACGGCTTCCCCGAAAGCCACGCCGCCAGCTTCGCCAAGATCGCCTATGCGTCGAGCTGGATGAAATGCCACCATCCGGACGTCTTCTGCGCCGCCATCCTGAACGCCCAGCCGATGGGCTTCTACCAGCCCTCGCAACTGGTGCGGGATGCGCAGCAGCATGGGGTGGAGGTGCGGCCGGTATGCGTGAACTCGAGCCGGTGGGATTGCACCTTGGAGGAGGGGGAGGAGGAGGAGGGAGAAGAGAAGGAGGAGGGAGAAGAGAAGGAACCGTCATCCCGGCGAAAGCCGGGACCTCGTGGGGTGAAGGACGCGGCGTCTTTTTCGCGTCGAGGTCCCGGCTTTCGCCGGGATGACGGTTTACCCCTCCGCCTCGGCCTTCGCCTGGTGCGGGGCCTTTCCAACCTCCATGCCGCGCAGATCCTCGCCGCCCGCGGCGACACCCCCTTCGCCTCGATCGAGGACGTCTGGCGCCGCTCCGGCGTTCCGGTGGCGGCGCTCGAGAAGCTCGCCGACGCCGACGCCTTCGCCTCGCTCGGCCTCGACCGCCGCCAGGCTTTGTGGCGGGTGCGCGGTCTCGGCGAGACGCCCTTGCCTTTGTTCGCCGCCGCCGATTCGCTCGGCGCCGAGCCCGAAGTCCCGCTGACGCCGCTCACCGGCGGCCGCGAGGTGGTCGAGGATTATCGAAGCGTCCAGCTGTCGCTGCGCGGCCACCCGCTCGCCTTCCTTCGGCCGGAGCTGGAGCGGCGGCGAATGGTCGCCTGCGCCGCCCTCGCCCGCCTGAAGGACGGCGCCCGGGTCGAGCTTGCCGGCCTCGTCCTCATCCGCCAGCGGCCGGGCAAGGGCAACGTCACCTTCATCACCCTCGAGGACGAGACCGGAATCGCCAACATCATCCTGTGGCAGCGCAGGTTCGAGGAGCAAAGGCGGGTGGTGATGGGCGCGGCGATGCTGGCCGTGAAAGGGGTGATGCAGAAGGAGGGCGATGTGATCCATGTCGTCGCCGACCGGCTCGAGGATCTGACGCCCCTATTGCACCGGGTCGGAGCGATGGACTTCCCCCACCGCTTCGCCCCGGCGGACGGCGGCCGGGGCGCGACTCCGGACCCGCGCGGCAAGGCCCGGCCCGCCGCCGCCGGGGTCATCCGGGTCAAGACCCGCGACTTCCACTAGCCGCCGCGCCGGCGGCCCGTCGGCACGGTCCTGGGGGTTCGGCAACCTCATCTATACTGTCTCGCAATAAGG
>JAXDPB010000085.1:0-8299 GCA_034668585.1 Sphingomonadales bacterium
CTTTCGGATACGCTTCGAAAATCGGGCGCTGGTCGCGGCCCTCACCGCTCAGAAGGCCGAAGCCGAAGAGGCCCGGAACCGGGCGGAGCTGGCGAGCCTTGCCAAGTCGCAGTTCCTCGCCGCCGCAAGCCACGACCTGCGGCAGCCGCTCTATGCGCTCAGCCTGTTTTCCGCGTCGCTGCGCGAGCTCAAGCTCGACGCCGAGGGGCGCGGCGTGGTCGCAAGGATCCAGGACAGCATCGCGGTCATGGAATCGCTGTTCGACGGACTGCTCGACGTCTCCCGGCTCGAGGCGGGCGTCGTCGAGGTGCATATGAGCGAAGTCTCGGTCGACGCGCTGTTCGACCGGCTCAGCCAGGTCTTTCACCCGATCGCAATAGATCGCGGACTGGACCTGCGCTTCCGTTCCGACGGCGAGTGGGTGAGGAGCGACGCCACCTTGCTGGAACAGGTGCTTTCCAACCTGCTTTCGAACGCGATGCGCCACACCAGCCGAGGGGGCGTGCTCGTGGCCGCCCGGTCGCGCGGCGCCGAGGTTCGCCTCGAGATTTGGGATACGGGGATCGGCATCGACGAAGCCGATCTCGAGCGAATATTCGAGGAGTTCGTCCAGGTGCATAACCCGCAACGCGATCGGCGCAAAGGCCTGGGGCTGGGCCTGTCGATCGCGCGGCGCGCAGCCGCCCTCATCGAAAGCCCAATCGATGTGCGGTCGCGGCGCGGGAAGGGCTCGCGGTTCATGGTGGCGCAGCCCAGGTGCCGGCAACGCGACGTCCAGATGCCGGATCTCCCACCAGAACACATTCCCTCGATCCGCCGAGCTTTGCCGGTGATGGTGATAGAGGACGACCAGGATGTCAGGGCCGCGCTGGGCGACCTCCTGACCCGCTGGAACGTCCGGTTCGACATGTTCCCGGATTCCGAGCTTGCACTCGAGCAGATCGCCCTCGGCGGCCGCTACGGCCTCGTGCTCGCGGATTATCGCTTACCCGGCCCCATGAACGGTCTCGACCTGATCGCCGCTGTGATGGAGCGTCACCCCGCGCCAAAACCGGAAGCGGTGCTGATCACCGGCGATTTCGACTCCGCCCTGATCGGCAGGGCCCATGCCCAGGGAGTTCCGCTGCTCCACAAGCCCCTTAGCGCCGATGTCCTCCGGCGCCTCGTGGGTGTTGCCACTTAGGGCCCATCAGCGAGCCCAAACCCTATGCGCCGCTTGAGGCATTCCAGACGGGTCAAGCGAGCCTTCCAGGCTTCCGACGCTCGCGTGACTTTATGGTGCCGAGTGTCCGACTCGAACGGACGACCTACTGATTACAAATCAGTTGCTCTACCAGCTGAGCTAACCCGGCCCTGGCCCCTCATTTGAATCATAAGATGCCGAAGGTCCAGCCCTCGGTTCGGGCGAGCTCGGGGGTGAGGCCCTCGGGCGAGAAGGCGCGTTCCTCGACCGTCGCCAGCAGGCGCATTCCCGCGGCCGTGACGAGAGCGTCGGTCTGGTGGTCGTTCGGCTCGAAGCGCAGCCGCGCGGGGCGGCTGGCGAGGCCCTTCATCGCCCGGTTCAGCTCCGCCCTCGATCGCAGCTTGGTTCCCGCGAGTCCGGCGCGCCTGAGGTAGATGCGGGTGTAGATTTCGACCACCGCGCTGCCCCTCTCTGGTAGCGGGTCCATCGGCCAGATCGCCACCCGACCATCCAAATGGTGAAGCAGCCGCATGCCCGCGAAGCTCGCCTTGGCGACCTGGGCCGCGCCGATCGCGTCATAGGCGGAAGCCGTCTTGCGGCCGCCCTGGGCGTTCAACCGGGCGTCGCACTGGCGGAAATGCATGAAGCCCGCCTTTGTCCCGTCCGCGGCGCCGAAATAGAAGTGCCGGCGGTGCGAGCGCTCGAGGAAGCTCGCGGCGCCGAGATCCTCGTCGTCCGAGCAGCGGTCCACATAAGCCCAGAACTCGCGGGCGCTGGTGGGGACATGAGGCTCGCCGGGCAGATACTCGCCGCGCTCGGCAATCGGCGGTGCGAAGCTGAAATCGAAGCCGAAGAGGGTAGGGGCCTCCGCCGCGGCCTCCAGCAGCCATTCGAGCACTTCGCTGCGCGACCAGATATGACCGGCCCGAACCAGCCGGGGCGGGGCATCGCCGGCTTCGCAGACGGCGACGGCGATGCCTTTGTGCCTACGGCCCTTCGCGCCCGACCAGTCGATCGCGGCGAAGCGGGTGAAGGCGGTCAAACGAGCGGCGGCTGCTCGTCGCCGCTGCCGCCATAGGGCGACGTCGGAGCCCTCGATGCGCGCGGGCGCGACGGCGGGGCAGGCGGGCTGGGCGGCGCCGGAACGGCATTGGCCTCGGTCCAGCGCTCGAGAAGCTTATGCGCGGTCGGACGGCCGCCGAGACCGAAGGCCAGCGCGCAGGCCACCGCCGCCGAGCCGATGATCGAGGCGAAGGCGATGATGACGATCTCGTTGGCCAGCCCCATGAAACGAAGGCCCATGGCGACAGAGAGGGCGATGATCGACCAGCGCAGGATCGCGGGCAGCCAGCCGCCCGTCCCGTCGCCGGTCACCAGCGCCGAGGCGATCCGGGCGATGGCGACTCCGCCGAGGATGATGACGGCGCCGAAAATCACCCGGCTGCCGAGCTCGAGGATCTGCGCCAGCATCGCGGCGATGATCGGCGATTGCAGCAGCTCGGCCGCCTTGACCGCGAAGAAGAGGAGGATCGCCACCATCACCACCGTGCCGACCGTGCGCGAGGGGTTGGTGCCTTCCGGCGCGATCCCGATCGCTGCCACCGAGCGGTCGAAGCCCATCGACGGCAGCAGCTGCTCGATCGCGCCCTTGGCGAGCTTGCCGACGATGAAGCCGATGGCGAGCAGGATCAGCGCGCCCAGCACCAGCGGGATCGAATCGAGGATGGTGCGCAGCATCTCAGTCGCCGGGCCCGAAATAGCCTGGATATGCAGAGCGTCGAGCGCGGAGATGGTCACCGGGATCATGATCAGGAAGAAGACGATCATGCCGATCGAGCGGCTGATCGAGCTTCGGCCGACCACCGTTGCAGGCGCCCCGGCGGGAGCGGCCGGCGTGGTGCCGGCCCTCTCCGAAAGCCCGGTCCGACGCAGCCAGCCGTCGGCATTGGCGGCGAGCAGGGCGCCTTCGACCAGCCGCCGAACGATCCTGGCGACGACGAGGCCGATGAAGAAGATCAGGCCGGCGCCGATCAGATTGGGGATGAAGGCGAAGGTGTTGGTGGTGAGGGTGCGCACCGGATCGAGCACTCCGCCGAGCCGCAGCGGCTGAAGCGCGATCATGATTCCGACGAGGAGGATCAGCCAGAAGACGATGTCGCCGATCAGGCTGCCGAGAGTCTTGCCCGGCTCCGCCTCGTTATGGCGCCTCAGCACCGGCACCCGGTCGACCACCTTGGCGATCGCCCATTTGGCGGCTCGGGCGAGGATCCAGGCGATGATGAGGATTCCGATCGCGGCGAGGATCCGCGGTGCCCAGGTCACGAACTCGCCCTGCCAGTAATCGGCGCTGCCGTCGTTGCGGTACATATCTTTCCCCTTGCCGCGCGGACCGTGCCGCCGCCGTGACAATGGTTCAGACGGAGGCGGGTTCCTTCCCGCGGCCTTTGGGCGGCCTCGGCTTCGGCTTGGCAGCGGTCCAAGCATGGGAGCGTTCGACAATCGAGCGGACGCGGTCGGGATCGGCGCTATCGTAACGGATCAGGATGGCGGGCCAGCCTTCGTAATGCGGCGTCTGCCAGAAGGTCGAAGGGTCGGTCTCCTTCAGCATCTCCACCGTGTCCAGATCCAACGCGACGCCGAAGGAGTTTCCCGCCTCATGCCCCGTATACAGAAAGGCGCGACCGTTCACCTTGACGGCCGGCTTGCCGTAGCTGGTCGAAAGCTCTGTGGCGGGCAGTGACAGTGCGAAGGCGACGGCCTCGTCCCAATTGCGGATCGGGTCAGCCATCGCGCTTTGCCGCCCTCTGCTCGTCCCACCAGGCGAGCCGCTCCGCCACGCGCTTCTCGAAGCCGCGGTCTGTGGGCGTGTAGAAGGTCTGAGGCGCCATCTCCTCGGGCCAGTAATTGTCGCCGGAGAAGCCGCCCTCGGCATCGTGATCGTATTGATAGCCCTTGCCGTAGCCGATCTGCTTCATGAGCTTGGTCGGGGAGTTGAGGATGTTCCTGGGCGGCAGCAGCGAGCCGGTGTCGCGGGCTGAGCGCCAGGCGGCCTTCTGCGCCGCATAGGCCGCGTTCGATTTGGGCGCGGTGGCGAGATAGAGGCAGGCCTGGACGATCGCCAGCTCGCCTTCGGGAGAGCCGAGGAAGTCGTAGGCATCCTTGGCGGCGATGCACTGGACGAGGGCGTTGGGGTCGGCCAGGCCGATGTCCTCGACCGCGGCGCGGGTCAGGCGGCGGAGCAGATAGAGCGGCTCCTCGCCCGCCGTGAGCATCCGGGCGAGATAGTAAAGCGACGCCTGCGGGTCCGAGCCCCGGATCGCTTTGTGCAGCGCGGAGATGAGGTTGTAATGGCCCTCGCGGTCCTTGTCGTAGACCGCGACGCGGCGGTGGAGCAGCGCCGACAGGCCCGCCGGGTCGAGCGGCGTCTCGACTTCGATCGAGAACAGGGTCTCGGCCTGGTTGAGCAGGAAGCGGCCGTCGCCGTCGGCGGTGGCGACCAGAGCGTCGCGCGCATCGGGCGTGAGCGGGAGCGGGCGGCCCATCTCCTCCTCGGCGCGGTCGAGCAGCTTGCAGAGCGCCGTGCTGTCGAGCCGGTTCAGGATCAGCACCTGGGCGCGGCTGAGCAGGGCCGCGTTGAGCTCGAAGCTCGGATTCTCGGTGGTCGCGCCGACCAAAACCACCGTGCCGTCCTCGACATAAGGCAGGAAGCCGTCCTGCTGGGCGCGGTTGAAGCGGTGGATCTCGTCCACGAAGAGCAGGGTCTGCTGCCCCATGCGCGCATATTCGCGCGCTTCGGCGAAAACCTTCTTGAGGTCCGCCACGCCTGAGAAGACGGCGGATATGGCGACGAAGCGCATGCCGACGGCGTCGGCGAGCAGCCGGGCGATCGTGGTCTTGCCCGTTCCCGGCGGCCCCCACAGGATCATCGAGGCGAGCTTGCCCGCCGCCACCATCCGTCCGATCGCCCCTTCCGGTCCGGTCAGATGATCCTGGCCGACCACCTCGCCCAGCGCGCGCGGCCGCAGCCGGTCGGCGAGCGGCGCGCCCGGCGCCGGCGCCGGCGGCCCCGAGCCCGGGGGAGGAGGATCGCTGGCGAACAGATCGGCCATCAGCGGATAAGCTCGATTTCGACCGGCAGCGGCGCCTTCGCCCATTGCCGATCCGCCGTCATGACCCGCGCGCCCATCCGCTCCGCGAGTGCGATGCACGCGCGGTCGCCGAGCGAGAGGCCGAAGGGTCGCGTGGAAGCCCGCAACTCGGCCGCCCGGTCTGCCTGCTCGCGATCGAAAGGGATCGTGTCCAGCCGCAGCCTGGCAACGGTCTTCCGGGCGTCGGAGAAGCCCTGTCCGCGGTCGATCATGCGCCCGACGATCTCGCTGTGGTTCACAGTGCTGACGACACCGCCGAGCAGATTCGCCGCCACCACGGTACCGCCGGGCTCCTCGAAAAGAAGCGCCAGGATCGCCGACGAGTCGAAGACGATCACCCGCCCTTCCAGTTTGCGCGACGCTCATAGTCCCGCAATTCTGCCTCTTCCTTCGCGGCTTCCCATCGCCGTTCGGCTATCAGCTCATCGACCGCCGAAATCCCGGGCCTCAGATACTGCTTCATCTCCTCCTGAACCTCCCGCACGACCTGGCGGTAGGTCTTGAGGACGATGTTGCCCTTATCGTCTTCCTCGAAAATCAGTGTGTCGCCCGGCGCGATTCCCATCTTGCGGCGAAGCTCTGCCGGTATCACGACCTTGCCGCCGTTGATCACTTTGGCATCGTAGGTCATGTCAGCCTCCTTGGGTCTTGCGCCATATTTAGGACCCACGGTCCCACGGAGCAAGCCGAGGCCGCTAGAACGTCATCGGCCGCTCGCGGAACCACTTGGTGAGGACATATTTGACGCCGGCCTCGACCGGCATGCCCTGGTGGAGCGAGGCCGGATTGGGCCGGCCGTCGGCGGCCATGTTGTTCCAGATGACCAGCGCGCCCGTCTCCGGCACCGCGTCGACGCCGGCGGCCGGGAAGCCGGTATAGCCGCCTTCCTCGGGGCGGTTGAGGAACAGCATCGCGGTCCAGGTGCGCTGCCCGCCCTGCTCGGCGACCTCGCGATAATAGCTCTCGCCGCTGTGGAAATAATCGTTGTGCGGCTTGAATTCCTGGCCGACCTCGTAGCGCTGGCCCTGCACCGCCTCCATGAAGCGCGGGTTGATGCCGAGCAGATCCGCCACCTTGGTCTCGAACGCCGCCACGGGGGGGTCGGAGGTGGGCAGGTTGCAGCTCTTGCTGGTGCGGTAGCCGGGCCGCCCGTTGCCGAGCAGACCCGAGGGGACGAGGTCGCGTTCGATGAGATCGATGAGGGTCGCGCATTCCTCCTCGTCGAGGAAGCCGCGCTTGAGGAACAGCTCCAGCCCCCGTGCCGGCAGCTTGACGGCGCCGCGCTCCTTGAGCCGGGCGCGGACTCCGGCGCCGATCTCGGCCCGGGCCCCGAGCCGCGGCGGGCTGTTCTCGTCGGCTTCCTCGGCGCGGCTGAGCTCGCGCGCCTGCGCCGCCTGGCCCTGCATCGCCATGTAGAAGGACAAGGCCTCCGCGGAGGCCTGTTCGAGCCGCACCGCGAGGGCCGCCGAGGCATCGGCGTCGGGCTCGTCCGCGGCCGCGCCCAGCGCCCTCGCGGCCTCGGCCTCGAGGGCGAGGAAGCGCTCGGCGAACAGGGCCAGCCGCTCCTGCTCCGGGGTGATCCAGGCCAGGGTCCGGGCGGCGCGGCGCAGCCGCGCGGCCGGGCTTGCGTCGGGCGGCGGCACCAGGGCCGCATGGGGCTCGATCAGGCCGAGCAGCCAGCCGACGGAGGTGTTCAGCGAGGCGCGCTGACGCAGGGCGCGCTCGCGCGCGGCCGGCGGCGCTTGCGGTTGGAGTTGCTCTGCAGCCCTTTCCATGAGGCCGGCTTATGGCACGCGCCGCGCGAGCGTCAACGGCGCTCCGCGGCGTCGCGCTCGCGCAGCGCCCGCCTGACCCGGGCGCGGGCGACGACGACCGCCGGGACGATCATCAAAGCGACCATCAGCAGGACGATGACGATCTTGACCTCGGCCGCCACTCCTCACCCCTTCCTCGCGAAAACGCCCCGGCGGATGCTTCCGCCGGGGCGCTCGGTTCAGCCCTGCGCCGGACCTCAGTCCTGCAGATACTCGCCGGCGTCGGCGTCGGTGCCGTGGCCGCTCGGCGCGACCTCGGCGAGCGGATCGGCGTTGATCGCCGCTTCCGGGCCCTGGGCGAGCTCGGCGGCATGCTCCTCGGCGGCGCTGTTGGCGGCGATCAGCGACTCCTGGAGCTTGCGGTGCGCGGCCCTCAGCGCCGCGTCGCGCGACGAGGCGGCGATGCGCATGCGCTGCATGCCCGCGCCGGTCCCCGCCGGGATCAGCCGGCCGACGATGACATTCTCCTTGAGCCCGTCGAGCGTGTCGATCTTGCCCTGGACCGAAGCCTCGGTGAGCACCCGGGTCGTCTCCTGGAAGGAGGCGGCCGAGATGAAGCTGCGGGTCTGGAGCGACGCCTTGGTGATGCCGAGCAGGACGGGCTTGCCTTCGGCGCCCCGCCTCTTCTCGGTCTTCAGCTTGGCGTTGATGTCGTTCATCTCCTGCAGGTCGATCTGCTCGCCGACCAGCAGGGTCGAATCGCCGCTGTCGGTGATCTCCACCTTCTGCAGCATCTGGCGGACGATCACCTCGATATGCTTGTCGTTGATCTTGACGCCCTGCAGCCGGTAGACCTCCTGGATCTCCGACACGAGATACTCCGCCAGCGCCTTGACGCCGAGCACCTCGAGGATGTCGTGCGGATCGGGCGAGCCGGCGATGAGATTGTCGCCGCGCTTGACGAAATCGCCTTCCTGGACGTCGATCACCTTGGACTTGGGCACCAGATACTCGACCGGCTCGCCGCCCTCCTCGGGGATGATGGCGATCTTGCGCTTGGCCTTATAGTCCTTGCCGAACGCGACCCGGCCGGAGACCTTGGCGATGATCGCATTCTCCTTGGGCTTCCTCGCCTCGAACAGCTCCGCCACCCGCGGCAGACCGCCGGTGATGTCGCGGGTCTTGGCCGCCTCGCGCGAGACGCGGGCGAGCAC
>JAXDPB010000086.1:0-27809 GCA_034668585.1 Sphingomonadales bacterium
GGCGAAGGTCCTGCTCGAGCCGCAGCCGGTCCTCGGCCTCGTTCTGCATGTCGGCGCTGAAATAGCAGCAGGTGCCGCGGCCCTGGCCCTTGGCCTGGTAGAGCGCGAGGTCTGCCTTCTGGATGAGGTCGTCGACGCTCTGGCCGTCGATCGGGCCGAAGGCGCAGCCGATCGAGACTCCGATCCGGATCTCGGCCTTGTCGATATGATAGGGCTCGGCGACCGCGGCGATGATCCGGCCGGCGAGGTCGTCGACCTTCTTTCGGCTCTGGGCGTCGCGGATGACGATGGCGAACTCATCGCCACCCATCCGGCCGACATGGCCCGATTCGCCGGCCTCCTTGACGAGGCGCTGGGAGACGCTCTTCAGAACCGCGTCGCCCTTGGGGTGGCCGAACGTGTCGTTGACCGGCTTGAAGCCGTCGAGGTCGAGGAACATGATCGCGCAGGGCACATTGCTCGACTGCGACGTGGAAAGCGCCTCGCCGAGCAGCTGGCGCACCCGGCCGCGATTGGGAAGGCCGGAAAGCACGTCCATGTTGGCGAGGTTGGTGAGCCGCTCCTGGGTGCGGCGGACCTCGGTGATATCCGAGCCGACGCCCCGGAAACCCTGGAACTGGCCCGCCATGTCGATGATCGGATCGCCGGCGAGGCTGATCCAGCGCGTTCCGCGCCGGGTCTTCAGCTCCATCTCGAGGCTTGCGAAGGGGGCCCGGGCGAGCAGGGTGCGGCCGAGCGCGCTGTTGCCGCCCAGGGTCGCGGGCAGCGAATGGCCGATCAGCTGGCTGGCCGAGCGGCCGAGCAGGGAGGTCATCCGCGAGGAAATGTAGACGACCCGGTTCTCGGCATCGACCTGCCACAGCCAGCCGACCCCGCGATGCTCATATTCCTTGAGCAGCAGGCGGACCGACTCGGCCTGGGTTCGAACATTGGCGATGGTCTGGAGCTGGTGGAAGGTCCAGCGGGTGAGGCGGGCGACTCCGAAGATGGCGACCGCGGCGACTCCCACGATCGAGGCGCCGAAGGTCGGATCGACATGCGAGCTGCCGAGATAATAAGCGCAGCACAGGGCCGCGGTCATCGTCGCGATCCAGGCGAAGGCGGCGGCGGGCACCGAAGCGAGGCCGATCGCGGCCATGATCATCGCCCCCATCGCGGCGCCGATCACGACCTGCACTTCGTGCGGCTGGGTGGCGAAGGCGTAGGTCGGGAAAGCCGACCAGATGGCGGCGAGGCCCATCGCCTCGCCGATCGCCCGAAACAGCGGCCGCCCCTCGGCGGAGCGGCTTTCGGCGGCGGCGCCTTCGGTGATGGCGGAGCGGAAATAGGTCCAGTTGGCGAAGCCGACGACGGCGAGCCAGCCGGCGATCAGCTCGATTCGAGTGCTGCCCAGCATCGCCCAGCCGACAAGCAAGGCGGCGCCCACTCCGGTGACCGCGAAGAAGGGCGCGAACAGGAGGCGGGTCTGCGCCTGGCCGTTGTGGAGATGGGCGTCGCGAAGCCGCTGGCTGCTGGCGTCGGTGCCGACGCCCTCGTCCGCCAGCTCCACCGGTTCGATTTCCTGCTGGTCGAGGTCCAGAGGGACAGGCGCGTGGTACATGGGAATCCTGGTGCTGCCGGGTTCCCCAATTCCCTACCCCCAGAGGTTTGATGGAGTGTTAAGGACGGGCCGGAATGCGGCGAACCGTCAAAATCAACATTTCTCGTATTTCCAATTCCTGCGCTTGCCCTCGGCCATCCACTCCACCGCCTGGGCGATTCGCTTGTCGCGGGTCTCGGGCCGTTTCGCCTCGACCACCCATTCGACATATTCGCGCCGGCAGCCGGGCGGGAAGGCGTCGAAGGTCGCTCGCGCGGCGGGATTGGAGTCGAGCGCGGTTTCCAGCTCCGCGGGCGTTTCCAGCTCCGGCCTGGGCGGCTTCTTCGGCCTCGGCCTGGGGCCTTGCTCCGCCTGCTCGGAGGCGCGCCGGACGATCGCCTCGAGCTCCTCATCGGGCGGCAGGTCGGCGATCGAGGCGAGGCGTCCGAACTGGCCCATCGCCTCGCGCTCGGAGCCCGTCTCGCCGAGCACCGCGCTCGCCTGCCACAGGCCGAATGTCGCATGGGCCTTGAACGCCGCCATGCCCGCGAACAGCCGCCCCTTGTAGGTGAAATGCGGCATGCCCCACTTGATCGCCTCCTCGACCTCCGGCGCCGCCCTGTGGACGATTCGGCGCAAATGCTCGAGGATCGGCCGGGCGAAATCCGCCTGCCGGGCGATATAGGCGTCGATTCGCGGATCGCGGGACATGGCCCCGATCATAGACTCGTTCCGGCGCTTGATCGATTCGCTTCGGCGAGACCGGAGGAACTCCCGATTCCCCAGATGTTTGGCACCCGATTCTCTGCCGTGGAGAGGATCATGCTCGCCGCCAGGCTATCGTCCAGCGTCATCGCCCGAATCGCCTATGACGAGGAGGAAAAGGCGCTCAGCATCTGGTTCAGGGAAACCGGGCGCTACATCTATTCGGACGTGCCGAGGGCGCTGTACGAAGGGCTGTGCAAGGCGCCTTCCGCCGGCCGCTTCTTCAACCAATGCATCAAGCGCCGCTTTCCGTGCCGGCCGGATCCCGAGCGGAAGCGATTCCGACCGGCCTGAGCCGGCGTTGCCACGCCTTGGCGATCATGCGAAGGCCGGCCCGAAGGATCGAAGCTTGCGTCTGAAGACCTTGACCTACACGAGCCGCGCCCGTCTCGACCTCGGCGACGAAGATCTGAACGACATCCACCAGATTGCCCGGCACCTCAACGCGCTCGACGGGATTACCGGCCTGCTGCTGTTCGACGGATCCCGCTTCCTGCAGATCGTCGAAGGCGCCGAGGGGGCGATCGACAATCTGGTCGAGCGCCTGCGGATGGATCCGCGCCATTCGGCCTTCGAGGTGCGCGACGAACGATTTGTCGACCAGCGCTCGTTCGAGGACTGGTCGATGGAGCTGCTTCGAGTCAGCGCCGGCTACCGGGCCGCCCGCGAGGAAGTGGCCACGATCCTGCCCTCCGCCGTCGCGGCGCCGGTGCGCGAGATGATCCTTCGAATGTCCGGCTCGATGGCGGCCGCCTAGAGCATCGGACGCTGAACCTGCATCTCGTCACCCCAGCGAAGGCTGGGGTCCATTCGGGCTTGCCGAATTCCACGTCGCGATCAGCATGGATGCCAGCCTTCGCTGGCATGACGGTGAGACATCTGCATCATCTCGTCACCCCAGCGAAGGCTGGGGTCCATTCGGGCTTGTCGGATTTCCCATCGCAATCAGCATGGATGCCAGCCTTCGCTGGCATGACGGTGAGACGTCTGCATCCTCTCGTCACCCCAGCGAAGGCTGGGGTCCATTCGGGGCTCGCCGAATTCCCCATCGCGATCAGCATGGATGCCAGCTTTTCGCTGGCATGACGGGGAGACATCGGGCGTCGTGACGATTCGGGTAATGCGCGCGCCGCTCCTGCTCAGAGCCCGAACGTGTAGCTGAGCGCGAGGCCCGCCGACATCTGGTTGCGCGAGCCGTAGGTCCGGATCAGGGGCGAGCGGCCGGCGTCGCCGACCAGCCGTTCGAAGCGGCCATAGGCCTGGATCCCCCATTTCGGAGTGAACTGGTAGCTGAGCGACGTCGCCGCCCCGACTCCGCGAACGCCCGAATCCGGGTCGAACGCGGCGAGCCCGCTGGCCGCCGACGCCGCCGGAGTCACTCCGAAATAGGCGCGCTGATAGGCCCTGTCCGCCCAGCTGAGCCTCGGGCCGATCGAGAAGACATAATCGTCCTTGCGCCTGGCGATGAAGTCGGCGGAGGCCTGCGAGATCCAGCCGTCATGGCCGCCGAGCCCCTTGCGAAGCTCACCCCGAAGCCGGATCGATTTGGCGAGGTAGAGCTGGGCGAAGGCGCCCGCCTCGAAAGTGGCCGGGACCTTGTCGACCGGCACCGGAAATCGGGACGGGCGCCGAGCGCTCTCCAGGGCCAGCGCCGGCCCGATCTCGAGCGGCCCCACGTGCAGGCCGAAGCCGAAGCTCTCATCCGGCGCCTCGAACTCGAATTCCTGGCCTTCGCGCTTGAGATCCAGGTTGAAATAGGGCGCCAGCCGGGTCCCCTTCGCTCCGACATGGTCGGGGACGATCTCGGGTCCGACGGCCACCCGGACGATCCGCGGCGGCTTCTTGCCCTCCTCGGCCATCGCGCCACCCGGCGCCGCGCTGAGCAGAACCCCCAAAGCCAAGGCATATCGCATAGCCGTCCCTTCCGCCGTTACCGAGTGATGCCGCTACGAACGACCCGGGGTGCCTGTTCCGGCCAGCGACTCACGAGTCGACCCGGCTCCAGCCCGCCGCCGGCGGCCGGTGCAGATTGGCTTCCGGGATAAGCCGCCTCAGCTTCCTTGCAAAGCTCCTCAGGCAGACCTCGCTCTCTCCGAGCGGCCCGGGCACGTAGCTGCGCGAGGCCATGCCCTGCTGCACCCCGTCGATCAGAGCGGTGTCCTCGGCATTCACCCGCCGGTTGATCCGCCAGTTGAGGTAGCGCGCGGCCTTCATCTCGCGGCGCGGATCGGAAAGCGCGTAGCTGATCTCGCGGATCATCGTCCGGGTCGGCGAGAGGGGCAGGAACTGCATGAAATCGACCTGGTCCGGGTAGATGTCGAAGGCGACGTTCGGCCACAGCTTGAAATAGAGCCAGCGCCGCCGAAGCTCCGGCGGCAAATGCGGGGGCTCGGGCAGGATCTGCTGATAGGCGCGTTCGGACGGGTTGGAGGACGGCCGCTCGATGAGGTCGCCCGACATCCGGTCGACATGCTCGCCCGCGAAGATCGCATAGCCGCGGCCGAACAGTCGGGTGAGGCCGGGATGGGCGACGTTGATGTGGAGCCCGTCCGAATAATTGTCGGCGACGTTCTTCCAGTTGACCTCGCGCGGCCGAAGCGTGACCCGGCCCAGAGCCTCCAGCTTCTCGAAGCGATAGGGGGCGATCTCCGCTTCGTGGGGCGCCATCATCTCGGCGACGGAAGGACCGCCGGCTTCGAGGCGGACGAACAGGAAGCCGCGCCAGGCTTCGAGCTCGACGGGGACGAGGCCGAGCCTCGAAGCGTCGAGCCCGGGATAGTCGCTCTTGTGCGGGACTCCGATCAGCCGTCCGTCGAGGCCGTAGGTCCAGGCGTGGTACGGGCAGGTCAGCCGCCGGGCGCAGCCGGCGCCGCCGCTCACCACCCGCGAGCCGCGGTGGCGGCAGACGTTGATGAAGGCGCGCACCGCGCCGTCGTCGCCGCGGACGACGATGACGCTCTCGCCGAGATAGTCGAGGGTGCGCCAGTCGCCGACGGCCGGGATCTCGCCGGAGTGACAGACAATCTGCCAGGAGGGCCGGATGACCCGCTCCATCTCCACCTGGTGGAATTCGGGATCGCGATAGATCCAGCCGGGCAGGCTGAGCTCCGGCTCGGGCGCGGCGACGAGGTGGGGGCTGGGCATGGGCTTTTGTGGCAAAGCGCGGGCCGTTTGTCACTTGCCGTCATCCCGGCGATGGCCGGGATCCCGGCGGGTGAAAGGCGCCGGCGTCCTTCACCCGCCGGGGCCCCAGCCTTCGCTGGGGCGACGGGGAGCTTGCGAAGCCGCCCCGCTTGCCTGACACTGGCCCGATGACCATCGAGCTCATCGTCCTCGCCTGGGGCTGCGTCCTCGCTTTCGTCCACATCTTCGCGGCGGTGCGAGTCAAGACCCGGCAATATGGGACGAAGTGGAACGTCGGCGCCCGCGACGAGGAACTGCCGCCGCCGCAGCCGGTCGTCGGCCGCCTCGCGAGGGCGCAGGCCAATTTCTTCGAGACCTTCCCGATCTTCGCCGCCGCGGCGCTGATCGTGGCCGTCGCCGGGCTGACGGACCGGTGGACGGCGATCGGCGCCTGGCTTTGGCTCGGCGCGCGAATCGTCTACCTGCCGCTCTACGCGCTGGGGGTGCCGGTGGTTCGGACCATCGCCTTCCTCGTCAGCGTTGCGGGAATCGCCCTGGTGCTTCGGCCGGCGCTGGTGGCGGCCTTCGGCTGACCCTCGTCCCGGCGGAGGCTGGGACCCCGGGGGACGAAAGGCGCCGCGGTCTTCACCCCCTGGGGTCCCAGCCTGCGCTGGGACGACGCCTAGTTCTTCAGGCGGAAGGGGTTCTCGCCCTTCTGGCGGGGCGGACTGGGGACGTCGCGAATCTCGGCGATGATGCCGTCGCCGCAGCGAATCGCGATGCCGCCATAGCGCCGGATCGCTGGGAAGCTGCCGCGCACCTGCTGGGTGACCGGCGCTCCGCCCGCTTCGGCGGCGCCTTCGGTCCGGACCAGGACCTGCTGGACCGGCTCGTCGAGCCTCGACACCGGGCCGTCGGCGAGGCTCGCGGAGACGCCCGCGGCCGTGGTCACCTTGCCGGTGACGAGGAGCCTGCGCCGCAAATAGGGGATCGGGCTGGAGGAGGCGGTAAAGACCTCGACCTCAGCCTTCCAGTCGGACGAACCGAGCACGTGGCAGGAAGAATAAATCGTCTCCTTCACCGGCGGAGCGACCGTCGAGCAGGCGGCGGGCAGGAGCAGGAGGAGGGCCAGGACGGGCCGCGAGACGGGGTTCAGCATCGGCAGTGCCTTAGCCGGTCCCTGCGCGGGCGGCTAGACCGCTGCCTCGCAGGCCGCCGCCGCGGCTCGGGTCGCCCGTCCCACCCGCAGGCCTTCGCCGACGAAGATGGCGAGGGCGACCCAGATCGCTGCGAAGCAGACGATATGCGCGGTGGTGAGCGACTCCCCGAAGACCAGGACGGCGAGCAGGAACTGGAGCGACGGCGCGACATATTGGAGGAAGCCGAGCGTCGAATAAGGAAGCCGCTTCGCCGCCGCGGTGAAGAGGAGGAGCGGGATGGCGGTCACCGCGCCGCCGACGATGAGAAGCAGGTCGGTGGTGCGGCTGACCAGGAAGGCGCTGTCGCCGGCCGCCGCGAGCCACAGCACCCAGAAGAGGGCGAGCGGGGCCAGGAACAGGGTCTCGATCCAAAGCCCCTCGAGCGACTCGACCGGCGCCACCTTCCGAAGGAAGCCGTAGAGCGCGAAGCTGGCCGCGAGCGTCAGGCTGATCCAGATCGCGCCGCCGGCGCCGAAGGCGAGGATGGCGACTCCGGCCGCGGCGAGAAAGGTCGCCCCCTTCTGGAGCAGGCTGAGCTTCTCCTTGAGCAGGAAGACCCCGAGCAGCACGTTGACCAGCGGATTGAGATAATAACCGAGGCTGCCCTCGAGCACATGGCCGCTGACCACCGCATAGATATAGACCAGCCAATTGACCCCGATCAGAGCGGCGGTGACGACCAGGGTGAGGGCGACGCGGCGAGTGGCGAGGCCGGTTCGGATGCCGGGCCATCTTTTCCAGACGGTCGCCAGCGCGCCGAGGAAGACCAGCGACCAGAGGATTCGATGGGCGACGATCTCGGTCGGACGGACCTGCGCCATCGCCTTGAAATAGAGCGGCAGCACGCCCCAGAGCGAATAGGCGCCGAGGCCCATGAGCAGGCCTGATCGGGTGCGGGCGGCGTCGGTCACGGCCGCGCCGGTAGCGGAGGGCGCGGACGGCGACAAGCGTTTGGCGGACGCGGTGGGACGGGCTAGGATGGGACCATGAACCGCCTGAACCTTTGCCTCCCCCTCCTTGCCGCGTCGCTGTTCGCCTGCGACTCGAAAGTCGGCCGCGGCGATGCCGGCAACGCGGCCGCCGAGGCCCCGGTCTCGGCCGAGGGCCAGGCCGAAGAGGGCAAGGTGTCGATCAAGGCTCCCGGCTTCGACCTCAAGTTCAGCCTGCCCAAGGGCATTGCCGGCGAAGCCCGGGTCGAGCGCGACAGCAAGCTTCTCTATCCGGGCGCGGTGCTTCGCGGAATGGCGATCGCCGCCGGCCAGGGCGACGACAAGGGGGAGAATAGCGAGGTCGAGATCGGCTTCTCGACGCCGCAGCCGGTCGAGGCGGTCGCGGCCTGGTACCGCGATCCGGCCCGCAAGGAAGGCTTCCGGCTCGAACGCGCCGACCAGGACGGCGAGGGCTGGACGGTCACCGGAATCCAGAAGCGCGACCGGCACCGTTTCAAGCTGCGCCTGAGCCCGCGCCCGGGCGGGGGCACCGACGGGCGGCTGACGGTCCGCCACCGCGACTGAGGCCGATGGCCGGTCTCGCCGAGCCCGAGGACGTTCGGCTGCACCTCGTCGCGGCCGCCAGAGCGGGGACGGCCCTCAGCTACGGGGAGTTGCTCGGGCAGCTCGGCTATCCCTTCTCGCGCCCGAAGATGCGGGCGCTTTGCGCGATCCTCGGCCATGTCGACGAGGCCGGCGCCCGGCGCGGCGAGCCCGAGCTCGCAGTCCTCGTCGTCCGCCAGAGCGACGGCCTCCCGGGCCAGGGCTGGTGGATCGCCGGCGGCGCCCGCTCGCGCGGCTATGAGGGGCCCTGGGAGGGGCCCGAGGCGCGGCGCTTCGTCCAGCGGGTGCAGGCGGAAAGCTTCGCCTTCTGGCAGTCCCGAAGCGGGACAGGCGCGGACGAAGCCCCGGATTAACCATCTCTCGTCACCCATTCTGCGCTCGGATGCGGCATAGCGGCCTCTGAGGAGTGCCGACGATGACCGACCGCGCCTTTCCGCTGCTTCGCCTGACCGCCCTCGCGGCGGCGCTCGCGCTCGCCGCCTGCAACCGCACCGGCGACGAGGAGAATCTCGCCGACCTCGGCAACGACGCCGATCCGGCGCTGACCAGCGCCCTCAACGACCAGATTCTCGTCGACGACAATCTCGCCGCCCAGTCGAACCGGAATGCCGCCCGTCCCTCGTCGACGCCGACTCAGGCGCAATATCCGGCGCGCGACTCCGGCGCGTCCGCTCCGGCCGGCGCGACGACCGTCGCCGCCGCCGCGCTCGGCCAGGGCAAGGGCTGCTCCAGCGGCGCCAATTTCGACTACAATCTGGCCTGGGCCAAGCGGCTCGCTCCGACCTTTCCGGTCTATCCGGGCGGGAAGGTGACCGAGGCGGCGGCCAATAACGGCAAGGGCTGCAGCCTGCGCGTCGTCAGCTTCACCAGCGGCGAGAATTGGCAGCGGATCCTCGACTGGTACCATACGCGCGCAGTGCGGGCCGGCTATTCGTCCGAGCACCAGCTGCGCGACGGCGACCATGTCCTCGCCGGCGCCAACGAGCGCGACAAGGGAGGCGCCTTCTACCTGATCGTGACTCCGAAATCCTACGGCTCGGAAGTCTCGCTGATCGCCAATAACGGCTATTGAGCCGGGTTCGGCCGTCATCCCGGCGCAAGCCGGGACCCCAGGACGAGAAGTTTCGGCGGGTCTTCACGAGGTCCCGGCTTTCGCCGGGATGACGCGGGTCTCCCCGAGGTCCCGGCTTTCGCCGGGATGACGGCTGGCGCAGGGCGCCACCTCCCGCTACATCGCCGGCCATGCCCGCTCTCCTCCTCGTCATGATCGGCGGCGCCGCCGGCGCCGGCCTGCGCTGGGAGTTCGGGCGGCTGGCGCTTCGCCAGCTCGGGCCCGGCTTCCCCTGGGGGACTCTCGGCGTCAACCTGGCCGGCGGGCTTCTGATGGGGCTGCTGGCGGGGACGATGATCGGCGAGGGCTCGGCCGAACGGCCGCTGTGGCTGCTGCTCGCGGTCGGCCTGCTCGGCGGCTTCACCACCTTCTCCGCGTTCAGCTTCGACCTGTTCGCGATGCTGGAGCGGGGCGGCTTCGGAACCGCGGCTCTCTACGTGGCCGCCTCGGTTCTCGGCTCGCTGTTCCTCCTCGCCCTCGGCTGGTGGGCGGCGCGGGCAATGGCATGAGCGAGGTCCGCCAGTTCACGGTCGCGCCCGACGACGACGGCATCCGCCTCGACCGCTGGTTCAAGCGCCATCTTCCGGACACCAGCTTCAACGCCGTCTCGCGCTGGGCTCGCACCGGGCAGCTTCGGGTCGACGGCAGGCGCGCCGCCCCGGGCGACCGGGTCGAGGCCGGCCAGTCGATCCGGGTCCCGCCCGCCGAGACCTCCGTGGCCGCGCCCGCTCGGGTAAAGCCGGAGCGGCCGAAGCTGAGCGACGACCAGATCGCCTTCGTCAACGAGATCGTCATCCACCGCGACCCGCAGGCGATCGTCGTCAACAAGCCGCCGGGCCTCGCCACCCAGGGCGGAACCAAGACCCCGACCCATCTCGACGGCCTCCTCGACGGCCTCGCCGACGAGGCCGGCAACCGCCCCAAGCTGGTCCACCGGCTCGACAAGGATACGTCGGGCGTCTTGCTCGTCGCGCGCACGGCCCGGGCCGCCGGCTTCTTCTCCAAGGCCTTTTCCGGCCGCGCCGCGCGCAAGGTTTATTGGGCGATCGTCACCGGGGTGCCCGACATCGCCGACGGCTATATCGACCTCCCGCTGGCCAAGCAGCCGGGCACGGGCGGCGAGAAGATGCATGTCGACGAGAGCGACGCCGGCCTCCCCGCGCGGACCCGCTACCGGATGATCGAGCGCGCCGGCAACCGCGCCGCCTGGCTCGAGCTTCAGCCGCTGACCGGCCGGACCCACCAGCTGCGGGTCCACATGGCCGCGATCGGCCACCCCATCCTCGGCGACGGCAAATATGGCGGGCCCGACGCCTTCCTGACCGGCGCGATCAGCCGCAAGCTCCACCTCCACGCCCGCCGCCTCAGGATCGACCATCCCGACGGCGACCGGCTCGACATGACCGCGGAGCTGCCCCCTCACTTCGCCGAGACGATGGCGAATTTGGGCTTCGACCCGCTGCTGGGTGATTTGCCGCTCGACGAGGTGAAGTTCTCGGAAACGCCCGAGGGCAAGCGCCGCGCCGCCAGCGCCGCCGCCAAGTCGCGCCGCAAGGAGCGCAAGGGCGAGCGGCGCGGGCGGGGGCAGAAGTGAGGATCTCGGCCCAGGCCCGTCGTGCCGGGCACGACCCGGCATCCATGAATACGGCGGAGCGACATCCTCGCACGGCGGTGTTCCTGGGTTCCGGCTTTCGCCGGAATGACGGCGGGGGACGCTGATGCATCCGAACCGCAAATTCCACATCGAGGATCGCGCGGCGATGGCGGCGCTGGTTCGCGAGCTCGGCTTCGGGGTGATGTTCGTGCCCACGGCGGAAGGGCTGGGCGCCGTCCACGTGCCTGTCCTCCTGCAAGGCGACAGGCTGCGCTTCCATGTCTCGCGCGGCAATCGAGTCCATGGCGCGCTCGCCGGCGGCGGCAATGCGCTGTTCGTGGCCAGCGGGCCGCACGCCTATATCAGCCCGGAAGATTACGGGCTGGAGGATCGGGTGCCGACCTGGAACTATGTCGCCGTCGAGCTGGAGGGGCCGGTGCGGACGCTGGAGGCGGACGAGCTGATCCGGCTGGTCGACGCCCTCTCGGCGGAGCAGGAGGCGCGGCTGGCGCCGAAAATCCCCTGGACCCGCGCCCGCATGAGCGAGGGCCGTTTCGACGGGCTGCTCAAGAGCATCACGGGCTTCGAGATGCAGGTCATGGCCTGGCGGGGCACCGCCAAGATAGACCAGGACAAGCCGGTCGAGGTACGATCGAGGATCGCCGAGGCGCTCGCCCGAAGGGGCGAGAGCGAGATGGCGCAGATGATGACGAGGCCCGCCCAATGACTCCCCAGGACGACGAGACCCTTTGGCGCAACCGCTTCATCGCGATCAACCTGGTGCGGATCGGCGGGACCCTCGTCGTCATCTTCGCGCTCGCGCTTTGGCAAAGCGACCTGATCGTCCAGGGCGGCTCGATCGCGATCGGCCTTCCGCTCGCCCTCGCCGGCCTCGTCGTCAGCTTCTGGGGACCGAAATGGCTGGCGCGGCGCTGGAGGACTCCGCCCGGCCCATGAAGCGTTTCTACAGGCAAGCGACCGCGTCTCCGGAGGAGGGCGGAGTCGCGATCCTGCTCGACGGCCGGGCGGTTCGCACTCCGGCGCGCAACCTGCTGCGCGTGCCGACCGAGGAGCTGGCCGAGGCGATCGCGGACGAATGGAACGCGCAGGGAGAGAGTATCGACCCCCAGTCGATGCCTCTGACCGGCCTCGCCAACGCCGCGGTCGACCGGGTCGCGCCCGATCCCGCCGCCTTCGCCCGAAGCCTCGCGGAATATGGCGAGAGCGATCTCCTCTGCTACCGCGCCGAGGGTCCGCAGTCGCTGGTCGAGCGCCAGCAGCGAATCTGGGACCCGCTGCTGGGCTGGGCCCGGACCCGCTACGGGGTCGAGCTGGAGACGACGACGGGAGTCATGCACCGCCCGCAGCCGGCCCACACGGTCGATCAGCTCGGCCGGGCCGCGGCGGCGCGCAGCGCGTTCCAGCTGGCCGGGCTCGCGCCTTTGGTCACCATCGCCGGCTCGCTGATCCTCGCCCTCGCTCTGGCGGAGGGGGCGATCGGGCTCGAGGCCGCCTGGGACGCGGCGATGCTCGACGAGGCGTGGCAGGCCGAGCAATGGGGCGTCGACCCCCTCGCCGCCGCCTCGCTCGAGAACCGGCGGCGCGAGTTCGAGGCGGCCTACCGCTTCCTCACGCTGCTTTAGCCAGAAAGGGGACAGTTACCGTAACTGTCCCCTTTTTGCGCTTGCGGAGGGCGCGATCGGCCTTGGCGCCGCGTGGGACGCGGCCTTGCTCGACGAGGCCTGGCAGGCCGAGCAATGGGGCGCCGACCCCCTCGCCGCCGCCTCGCTCGAGAACCGGCGGCGCGAGTTCGAGGCGGCCTACCGCTTCCTCACGCTGCTTTAGCCAGAAAGGGGACAGTTACTGTAACTGTCCCCTTTTTGCGCTTGCGGAGGGCGCGATCGGCCCTGGCGCCGCGTGGGACGCGGCCTTGCTCGACGAGGCCTGGCAGGCCGAGCAATGGGGCGTCGACCCCCTGGCCGAGGCGTCGCTCGAGAACCGGCGGCGCGAGTTCGACGCCGCCTATCGTTTCCTTACTCTGCTGTAGCGGGCCGGGCCTCGGCCGCGACCGGCCCATAATGAGGCATGAACCAGCGCGCGATCACCAGTCCGGCGAGGATGAACGAGATGCTCTCCACGACGAACGAATAGATCCAGAAGCGCCAGTCGGCATGCATGAAGATCGGGTTGGTGAGGCATTCCCAGATGGTGAAGCCCAATGTGTACAGCACCACCAGGCGAGCGAGGTTGGCGAAGCTTCGCCCGCCGCCGCCGACCGAGGCGAGGCCGAACGCCATCAGCATGCCGGCGACGAGCGCCAGGATGAAGCCGGGCAGGAGCATGCTCATGTCCTCCGGGGCGAATCCGGCGGTGTTGTAGGAGACCATGGCCACCGGCCCCTTGGCATAGAGCTCGGCGCCCTCGCGCGACCGCGGGTCGGGGATCAGGTAGGTGCCGCTGCCGCCGGGCGTGAGATTCTGCGCCATCGCGGTCTGCACCGCCGCCGACTGCGGGTCGCTCGCATGCGAGAAGGGGATGGTGCCGAGCGGGCTTCCCCAGAAGATGAAGCCCATGACGAAGATGACGATGCCGCCGACCACGCCGCCGATCAGGGTGCGTACCATGAAGTTTCTCCCCCTTATTTGTCCGGCGATCCTACGCGGAAAAGCGGGGCAAGGCCAATCAGCCGATCAGCTGGCGCACGAAATCGTGGAGGAAGACCCGGCGCGTGGCCTTGAGCCGCTCGGCCTTGAGGATGTTGTGGACGAGCTCGCGGCATTTCTCGGCGTCGTTGTTGATCAGCACATAATCATATTCGGCCCAGTGGCTGATCTCGGCCGCGGCGCGCTCCATGCGGCGGCGGATGACGTCGCCGCTGTCGGTGCCGCGGGTGCGCAGCCTCCGCTCCAGCTCCTTCATCGAGGGCGGCAGGATGAAGACCCGGACGATGTCCGGATCGACCTGCTTCAGCTGCTGGGTGCCCTGCCAGTCGATGTCGAGGAGGACGTCGCGCCCGCCCTCGATGGTCTTCAGCACCTCGCTCTTGAGAGTCCCGTAGCGGTGGCCGAAGACGTGCGCCCATTCGAGGAAATGCCCCGCGGCGACCAGCGAATCGAAGCCCTTGTCGTCGACGAAATGATAGTCCCGCCCGTCCACCTCGCCCGGCCGCTTGGGCCGGGTCGTCGCCGAAACCGACATGGCCACTCCGTCGTCATTCTCGAGCAGCATTCGGGCGATGGTCGACTTGCCGGCGCCGCTGGGGCTCGAGAGGACGAAGAGGAGGCCCCGCCGCTGGAAGGCGCTTGCGATTTCCATGCGCGCTACTGGCTTGCCGAGCCCGTATGCGTCAAGCAGGTAGGGGCATGGCCAGGCTGATCGCCCTCCTGCGCGCCGTCAACGTCGGCGGGCGCAAGCTTCCGATGGCGGAGCTTCGCGCGCTGTGCGGGGAGCGCGGCTGGGAGGATGTCGAGACCTACATCCAGAGCGGCAACCTCATATTCTCGGCTACCGGCAAGCCCGACGCGCTCGAGACCGAGCTGGAGGAGGCGATCGCCGAGCGGTTCGGCCTCGACGTGCCGGTCATCGTCCGAAGCGCCGCGCAATGGGCGGCGTATGCGGCCGCCAATCCTTTCGCGAAAGCGGCTCGGGAGGAGCCGAACCGGCTCCAGCTGCTCGTCTCGAAGCGGCCCCCGAACCCCGGCGCCGCCGCCAGGCTGATGGAAAAGGCGCAGGACGGAGAGGCCGTCCAGGCGGCCGGAGGCGCCCTCTGGTTCCATTTCTCCGCCGGCATCGCCCGCTCGAAGCTGACTCCGGCGCTGATCGACAAGGCCTGCGGGTCGCCCTCGACGGGGCGCAACTGGCGCACCGTGATGAAGCTCAAGGAGATGGCGGAGGCATGAGGATCCACGTCGCCCCGGCGAAGGCTGGGGCCCCGGCGGGTGAAGGCCGCCGGTGCCTTTCACCCCCCGAGGTCCCGGCTTTCGCCGGGATGACGGGATGAAGGCGCCGCCCGTCCCCCGCGGCTACTGGTTCGCCGCCCTCGCCATCGTCGCCGTCGCGGCGGCCGTCCTGCTGTGGATGGGCCGGCCGGCCATCTGCACCTGCGGCACGGTCAAGCTCTGGGTCGGCACGGTCAACGGCCCCGACAACAGCCAGCATCTCGCCGACTGGTATACGCCGAGCCACGTCATCCACGGCTTCCTCTTCTACTTCCTCGGCTGGCTGTTCCTCAGGCGCAATCCGCCCGGCGACCGGCTGATCGGGGCGGTGCTGATCGAGGCGTGCTGGGAGATTCTCGAGAACAGCCGATTCATCATCGACCGCTACCGCGAGGCGACGATGGCATTGGGCTATTCGGGCGACAGCGTCATCAACTCGGCCGCCGACATCGGCTGGATGGTGGTCGGCTTCGCGCTGGCGCGGCGGCTGCCCTTATGGGCGACATTGGTGCTGGCGGTCGCCTTCGAGCTTCTGACGCTGGCGATCATCCGCGACAACCTGACGCTCAACGTGATCATGCTGGTCGCGCCGAGCGACGCTATCCGAGCGTGGCAGGCCGGAGCATGACCGTCATCCCGGCGAAAGCCGGGACCCCAGCGAGAAAAAGCACCGACGTGGAGCAACGCGCTTCACCTGCGCTCGAGCGTTCCCGACCGGAGGTCCCGGCTTTCGCCGGGATGACGGGCGATTCACCCGCCGCCGATCCCCTCGGTCACCTTGCCGGTGCCGCCGCAGACGGGGCACGGGATTCCGTCATGCTCTCCGGTGCCGTTGCAGTGGCGGCAAATATTCTCGCCGGTGCCGGGGGTGCCGGGGGCGGCTTCGTCGCCCGGCGCGGTCGGTTCGTCGTTCATGAGGCGTCAACCCGGGCGGGGCGAAGAGGGTTCCGCGGGAACCCGCAAGGCCAGCGGAGGATTTGGGCGTCATGAAGCCATTCATCGCGGCGACCGCCGTCGCTCTCGCCTCCGCCGCTTCGCCGGCCTCGGCCCAGGAAGTGTTCGGCGGAGTCTACGCCCACGACGTCGAGACGCCGCTCAACAAGGGCGGCTTCGAGGACGGCCTGGCCGTGCAGGCGGGCGTGCGGGGCGGGCGGATAAACGGGCTCAAGGCGATCGGTGCGCCCTCTCCCTACGCCTTCGCCTCGGTGAGCACCGAAGGGGCGACCAACTTCGCCGCCGTCGGCCTCAGCTGGAAAATCGGCGGCCGACTCTTCCTTCGGCCGGGGATCGGTCTCGCCGTCCACGATCGATCGAGCCATGTCGTTCACGGCAACCTTCGCGCCGACTTCGGCTCGCGGATCCTGTTCGAGCCCGAGCTCGGGGTCGGCGTTCAGCTCAGCCCGCGCCTCTCGGCGGAAGCCAGCTGGGTGCATATGAGCCACGGCGGGCTGTTCAACAGCCAACAGAATCCGGGCATGGACAATATCGGGGTGCGGCTGAGCTACCGCTTTCGCTGAGGAGTCGGTTGCGGCTCCGCTCGCCGGCGTCGCGGGCAAATATCGCCCACCGGGCCGGTCTACTGCGACAGCAGCCGCGGTCCGACATGGGCCCAGCGCACATGCCAGTTGAACAGGTCGTCCGGAGTTCGATCGCCGTAGAAGATATCCATTCTGTCATTGTTGTGGATGATCCCGATCTCCCGCAGGTGGCGGTCGCCGGTCGAAAAGTCGAAATTGAACCCGCGCAGCACCAGATCGGTGCCACGGGGATGGGGGATATCGATTCGTACACCCTGACGGTCGGTCCCGGATGCTTCGCCTCGCGTAATGTTCATTTCCACGCCGGAGATACTGACGACGTCGAGCAGATAGGCGAACACGTCGTCGTCGCTGCTGTCGTTGAACGCGATCGTATAGGTGCCGTCGTCTTCCAGCATCACGGCGATCTGATCGATGTCATGATCCCGGTTGCCGGTGAAGAAGATCTTGAAGCCGGCGAGCGCCAATACGCCTCCCGCCGCCCCCGTGACCGGATTCTGGTGTCCCAGCAGCTGGGCCGGCAGGCGCCGCCGCACGCTGCCACTGTCGCCGACATCCCGAAATTGAAAGCGCCGGGCCTGGCGCCCGTTCAGCATGACATGGGCGGCGCGAAAGAAATATCTGTCCTTGCTGCTGCTGCCCGGGTCGTGGTCCATGAACGCAAGATCGGCCTTTCCCGGCAGAATTTGCGAGGCGGCCAGATCGGCCTCGGGGGTAAGGTCGACAGAGGGTCCGCCGGGAAGAACCATCAAATACTGCAGGCGATTGTCGACCGGCTCGCCTCCAACTCCAAAGCCGAAGTAGAAGCTATTCAGCACCGGCACGCCTCGCTCGCTCAAAGCATAGGGGACGGTAAACAGGCCACGTCCAAATCCTTCCAAAGAAGCTCTCATGACCCTGACCTTCTCATGTTTACCCGCGACTCGAGCTGGCGAGCGCGTGGTTCGGATCATACTCCGCCTTGGCCCGTTTCAACAGACGAATATAATTGATAAGTTATCGCATCTTACATCAAAGGCGCGGTGCGAACTAAAGTTCACGTGCAAATATCTGGAGATATCTTTGGTGCAGTCTTGGCGACTTGGCGCCGTTCACGCCTGCACCCTGGCCCGGGACGACGACTTCCGCTCAGCGTCTATCAGGACCTACCGGCCCAGCATCGCCTCAGGCTTGACCACCCGGTCGAACGTCGCCTCGTCGACGAGCCCCAGCTCCAGCCCGGCCTCCTTCAGCGTCTGCCCGTTCTTGTGGGCGTGCTTGGCGATGGCGGCGGCATTGTCGTAGCCGATCTCCGGGGCGAGCGCGGTCACCAGCATCAACGACCGGTTCATCAGCTCGGCGATCCGGCGCTCGTCCGGCTCGATCCCGTCGAGGGCACGTTCGGTGAAGCTCTCCATGCCGGTCGCGAGCAGATCGATCGAGCGCAGCACGTTGGCCGCGATCACCGGCTTGAACACGTTCAGCTCGAGATGGCCCTGCAGCCCGCCGATGGTGACGGCGACATGATTGCCCATCACCTGCGCCGCCACCATGGTCAGCATCTCGGCCTGGGTGGGATTGACCTTGCCCGGCATGATCGAGCTTCCGGGCTCGTTCTCGGGCAGCTTCAATTCGCCCAGGCCGCAGCGCGGGCCCGAGCCCATCAGGCGGACGTCGTTGGCGATCTTGGTCAGCGACACGGCGACGACGTTGAGCACCCCCGACAGCTCGACCAGGGTGTCGTGGGCGGCGAGCGCTTCGAACTTGTTGGGGGCGGTGGTGAAGCGAAGCCTGGTGAGCTTTGCGACCTCGGCGGCGAAGGCGTCGGCGAAGCCCTTGGGCGCGTTGAGGCCGGTGCCCACCGCGGTGCCGCCCTGGGCGAGCTGGAGCACCCTCGGAAGGACCGCCCGCACCCGCTCGATCGCCGCCTCGATCTGGGCCGCATAGCCCGAAAATTCCTGACCCAGCGTCAGCGGAGTCGCGTCCTGGAGGTGGGTGCGGCCGATCTTGACGATCCGGTCCCAGGCCTGGGCCTGGGCCGCGAGCCGCCGGTGCATGGTCTGGAGCGCCGGGATCAGCCGCCCCTCGACCGCGCGCGCCGCGGCGATGTGCATCGCCGTCGGGAAGCTGTCGTTGGACGACTGGCCCTTGTTGACATGGTCGTTGGGATGGACCGGGCTCTTGCCGCCGCGGCTGCCGGTGAGGATCTCGTTGGCCCGGCCGGCGATCACCTCGTTGGCGTTCATGTTCGACTGAGTGCCCGACCCGGTCTGCCAGATGACGAGCGGGAACTGGTCGTCGTGGATTCCGCTCGCAACCTCGCCGGCGGCCTGCTGGATCGCCTCGGCGATCTCGGCGTCGAGGCCGCCGCCGCGCGCGTTCACCCGAGCCGCCGCCTGCTTCACGAAGCCGAGCGCGTGGACGATCTCCACCGGCATCGTCTCGCGCGGCCCGAACGGGAAATTCTCGATCGAACGCTGGGTCTGGGCGCCCCAATAAGCGTCGCCGGGGACGTCGATGGGGCCGAAGCTGTCGGTCTCGATGCGGGCGGTGTCGGCGGAGATCATGGTGGCGCTTTAGCGTGGGGATCGCTACCCGTCACCCCAACCCGTCATCCCGGCGAAAGCCGGGACCCAGGAACACCAGCGCTCTGCGGGTCTCCACGAGATCCCGGCTTTCGCCGGGATGACGGCCTGTCGGGGCCGTCACTTCTTCCGGCTGAAATCCACCGAGACGACGTTGGAGCCGTCCTCGACCGGCTCGGCGGCGGGCGGGTCGTTCTCGGCCGCCTCGTGCGCCTGCAGGCCGCCCTCCTCGGCCTGGGCCTGGAACTGGAGCGCGAAATTGACCGCCGGGTCGACGAAGCCGGTGATCGCCGAGAAGGGGATGACCAGCCGAGCCGGAGCCTGGTTGAAGCTGAGGCCCACCTCGAAGCCGTCCTCGCCCACCTTCAGGTCCCAGAAGCGGTTCTGGATGACGATCGTCATCTCGTCCGGGAAGCGCTCGGAAAGGTGCCTGGGGATATCGACTCCGGCCGCGCCGGTCTTGAAGGTGATGTAGAAATGATGCTCGCCCGGCAGCCGGCCGGTCGTCTCGACCTCGCCCAGCACCCGGCCGACGACGGCGCGAAGCGCTTCCTGGACGATCTCGTCGTAGGGAATCAGGCTGTCGGGCGTCTCGCCTTGCATGGCTCATGTGGTAGCGAGGCGCGCTGGCGGGTCAAGCGAGAGCTTGCCTTGGGCGCCCGGCCGATGTTGAGACGGCAGGAGGAGAAAGCCATGCCGATCGACGCGACCCGCCCCTATGACGACAGCAACATCTTCGCCCGAATCCTGCGCGGCGAGATCCCCGCCAGGCCGGTCTACGAGGACGAGCACGCGCTCGCCTTTCAGGACATCAGTCCGCAGGCGCCGGTGCACATCCTCGTCATCCCGAAGGGGCGCTACGTGTCCTGGGACGATTTTTCGGAGCGAGCGTCGGCCGAGGAGATAGCCGGATTCGTCCGCGCCATAGGCCATGTCGCACGGACCGAAGGCCTCGTCGCACCGGGCTATCGCCTCCTCGCCAACGCCGGCACCGACTCGGGGCAGGAAGTGCCGCACCTCCACGTCCATCTGTTCGGCGGGCGGGCGCTGGGGCCGATGCTGGCGCGTTAGCTTATTATGGCTTTGCGCTACCGGGATTAATGGTTAGGTTCCCGCCAAAATAAAGGCAGGACGGCCGGGGAGCCTCCGCAAGGACAAGGGGATTGTTATGATTTTCGGGCGCGTAAAGCCTCTCGACGCTATCCTTGCCACCGCGCAGAAGAAGTCGCTGAACCGCACGCTGGGCGCCTTCCAGCTGACCCTGTTCGGAGTCGGCTGCATCATCGGCACCGGCATCTTCGTGCTGACCGCCGTCGGCGCGCAGAAGGCGGGTCCCGGCCTCATCCTGTCCTTCATCGTCGCCGGCGCGGTCTGCGTCGTCGCTGCCCTGTGCTACGCCGAGATCGCCTCGATGGTGCCGGTCGCCGGCTCCGCCTACACCTACAGCTACGCCGTGCAGGGGGAGTTCCTGGCCTGGACGGTCGGCTGGGCCCTGCTCCTCGAATATGCGGTGGGCGCTTCGGCGGTGTCGGTGGGCTGGTCCAACTATTTTACCGACACGGTGCTAGCCCATTCGTTCGGGCTTAATCTGCCCGCCTGGCTGAAGGCCGGCCCGCTCGCTCTGGGCGGCCAGCCCGGCGGCTTCATCAACTTGCCGGCGGCGGTCATCGCGCTGCTGATGACGGGGCTGCTGATCATCGGCACCAAGGAAAGCGCCCGCTTCAACGCCGTGCTCGTCCTCATCAAGATCACCGCGCTCACCGCCTTCGTCATCCTGACGCTGCCGCGGATGGAGGAGGCGCACTTCAGCCCGTTCATGCCGGGCGGGGTGTTCGGCGGCTTCGGGTCGGGCGTCGGAGTCGTCGGCGCGGCGGCGACCATGTTCTTCGCCTATGTCGGCTTCGACGCGGTCTCGACCGCGGCCGAGGAGACCAAGAACCCGCAGCGCAACGTTCCGATCGGCCTGATCGGCTCGCTCGCCATCTGCACCATCTTCTACATGCTCGTCGCCGCGGGCGCGGTCGGAACGATCGGCGGCCAGCCGATCATGGGGGGCGGAGTCCCGATCGAGGCCGGATCGGAGGCGCTCGCGCGCCAGTGCGCTCTGCCGCAATATGCCGAGATGCTGGTCTGCTCGCGCGAGCCGCTGGCGCACGTGCTTCGCACTCTGGGCCACGGCACGGTCGGCAACCTGCTCGGGCTGGCGGCGTTCGTCGCCCTGCCCTCGGTCGTTCTCATCCTGCTCTTCGGCCAGACCCGCATCTTCTTCGTGATGGCGCGCGACGGCCTTCTCCCCGAGGTTCTGTCCCGGGTCCACCCGCGCTGGAAGACCCCGCATATCGTCACCGCCATCACCGGCGTCGGAGTCGCCATCGCGGCCGCCTTCCTTCCGGTCGGGCAGCTCGCCGACATCGCCAATGCGGGCACGCTCTATGCGTTCCTGATGGTCGCGATCGCCGTCTGGCAGCTGCGCCGGCGCGACCCGGATCGGCCGCGCGCCTTCCGGGTGCCGGCGCTGCCGCTGGTCGCGATCCTGACCGTGGTCGGCTGCCTGTTCCTGTTCTTCAACCTGCCGGCGGCGGCGATGCTGGTGCTGCCGGTCTGGGGCGCGGTCGGCCTCGTCTTCTATTTCCTGTACGGCTACCGCAAGAGCCACTTGGGCCGCGGCATCGTCGAGGTGCACGAGCCGGAAATCCGCGAGATCAACCCCGAGACTCCGGGCCTCGACGAGCCCCGCTGAGCGGGCCCGGCGGCAAGCGCAAGGGAGAGGGGGGCTTCGGCTCCCCTTTTTCTTTGCCCCTCTCCCGACGAAGGGGAGATCAGCCGAGCCGGGCCTCGACCAGCGCCTTGAGGTCCGCTTCCGGCCGCGCCCCGTAATGCGAGATCACCTCGGCCGCGGCGATGGCGCCCATGCGCAGGCTCTCCGCGTTCGAACGGCCCTGCGCCCGCCCGGTGAGGAAGCCCGCGGCGAACAGATCCCCCGCCCCGGTCGTGTCGACGATCGCCTCGACCGGCTCGGCCGGCACCTGGGTCCGCTCGCCGCCCTCGATCGCGACCGCGCCTTTCTCGCCGCGGGTGACGACCAGCAGGGGCACTCGACCGGCCGTGGCCGCCACCGCCGTGTCGAAATCGCCCTCGCCGGTCAGCGAGACGATCTCGGCCTCGTTGGCGAACAATATGTCGAGCCGTCCGCTGTCGATCAGCGCGTTGAAGCTGTCGCGGTGGCGCTCGATGCAGAAGCTGTCGGAGAGGGTGAAGGCGACCGCGCCGCCCGCCGCGCGGGTGATGTCGATCGCCCGCTCCATGGCGGCGCGCGGCACTTCAGGATCCCACAGATAGCCTTCGAGATAGAGGATCCTGGCCCGCCTGAGCTGGTCCTCGTCGAGCGCGTCGCTGCTCAGATTCTGGGCCGCGCCGAGGAAGGTGTTCATGGTCCGCTGGGCGTCGGGCGTGACGAGGACGAGCGAGCGAGCGGTGGGCGCTTCCGATTGCGGCCGCGCCGGGGTGGTGAACTCGACTCCGATCGAGCTGACGTCGTGGCGGTAGACGTCGCCGAGCTGGTCGTCGGCGACCTGGCCGACGAAGCCGGCGCGGCCGCCCAGCATCGCCACGCCCGCGGCGGTGTTGCCGGCCGAGCCTCCGCTGATCTCGCGGCCCGGGCCCATCCGGCCGTAGAGCCGGGTCGCCTCCTCGGCGTCGATCAGCCGCATCGAGCCCTTGGCGAGCCCCTCGCGGGCGAGGAAATCGTCGTCGGCGGCGGCGATGACGTCGACGATGGCGTTGCCGATGGCGAGGACGTCGAGGCTCTTGTCGGTCACTTTGATCTCTTTACGCTGCGGGAGGAGCGGCGGCCCTAGCCGCGCCTCGCGCCGCGCGTCAATGCGCCGAGGCGAGGCAGGGATGGGCCAGGGCGGCGGGCCCCCGCGTGGTCCTCGCCTCGCCGCTGCGCCATCGTTGCTCCCGCTCGAGGGAGGCATGGGGATGCGGGAGAAATGGGTGCTTGCGGCGATGCTGCTCGTCGGAGGCTGCGCGACCGCCAATACCGAGCGCGTGGCGCCGGCCGCGGAGCGGCCGGTTCAGCGCGTCGTTCCCTATAATTCGACCGGCCTCGAAAACGTGATCGGGCGCACCGCTCGAACGCTCGAAGCCTCGTTCGGCAAGCCCTCGCTAGACGTCCGCGAAGGGCCGGCGCGGAAGCTTCAGTTCGCCGGCCCGGCCTGCGTCCTCGACGCCTATCTCTACCCGCCCAAGGGCGGCGGCGAGCCGATCGTCACCCATGTCGATGCAAGGCTTCGCGACGGGAGCGACATCGACCGGGCGAGCTGCGTCGCGGCGCTGACGCGAAGATGAATTTGCTCAAGTTCGCCGTGTCAGCATGCGCGCAATCACCTCGGAGAAAGCCTTATAGAAATAATCCTCCGTGAGCGCCTGATCCTGCCAGTGGACCGACGTCTGGTCAGAATTGGAAATTTCGATGGTCTGATCAGGCTTCAGAATTACCCTAAGACTCCCGGGAATTCGGCCATCGCGGTTTACCGAGAAGCTGATGACGCCGAGGTACGGCGGTCTGACCGAGGTCGTAGATTCGGTAATCGTTATATCGTTGCTCCGCACTACGGGGCGGAGCCGCTCGACCGCTGCTCGGATGCGAGGCTTAAGTTCTTCGAAGCCCATTTGTGCGAGGCGTCTCGCGCTCTGTAAATTTGCTGCCGCCTCCTTGGCTTCCTGCTCCTGTTTTGCCGCTGCAGCGCGGTCAGCGGCATCCTTCGCAAGAGCCTGTTGAAGCTTTTCTTCTGCATTCACCGTGGTTCACCTGTCGTGTTGATCGCTAACGGCGAGGTGGGGATTCGCTCCCTTGCGTGCAACCATTTGCAGCGCCCATTCCGCCGCGTCCGCGACAACTGGATCCTCGTCCCCGGTCAGCCGCTCCAGCGCCGGCGCGAGCTCGGCCATCCCGCTATTGCCCGCCGCGATCGCCGCGTTCCTCACCATCCGCCCGCGGCCGATGCGCTTGATCGGCGAGCCGGCGAAGACCTTGCGGAAAGCCGAATCGTCGAGCGCGAGCACATCCGCCAGCCTCGGCGCCGCCAGCTCCGCCCGGGGCAGGAACGCCCGGTTGGCCCGAGCCGAGTCGGCGAAGCGGTTCCACGGGCAGACGGCGAGGCAGTCGTCGCAGCCGTAGATGCGGTTGCCGATCGCCTCGCGAAACTCCTCGGGGATCGGGCCTTTATGCTCGATGGTGAGGTAGGAGATGCAGCGCCGCGCATCGAGCTGGAAAGGGGCTGGAAAGGCGTTGGTCGGGCAGATGTCGAGGCAGGCGCTGCAGCTGCCGCAATGGACCGCGTGCGGGGCGGGCCTCTCCTCCAGCTCGAGCGTGGTGTAGATCGCGCCGAGGAACAGCCAGCTGCCGTCGCGGCGGCTGACGAGGTTGGTGTGCTTGCCCTGCCAGCCCAGGCCCGCGGCTTCGGCGAGCGGCTTCTCCATCACCGGGGCGGTGTCGACGAAGACCTTCAGATCGCACCCCGCCTCCTCGACCAGCCAGCGCGCCAGCGCCTTCAGCGCCTTCTTGACGGTATCGTGATAGTCGGCGCCCTGGGCGTAGACCGAGATTCGGCCGATCCCGGCGCGATCGGCCAGCGCCAGCGGGTCCGAGGCCGGAGCGTAGCTCATGCCCAGCGAGAGCACCGAGCGAACCTCCCGCCACAGCCCGGCTGGCGAGGCGCGGCGCTCCGCCGTCTCCTCCATCCAGATCATGTCCCCGTGCGCCCCGTCCGCGAGCCATTGCCGGAGGCGTTCGCCGCTGGCCGCCGCGGCATCGGCCCGCGCGAAGCCGATCGCGCAAAAGCCGAGCTCGCGCGCTTTCTCCTCGAGCCCGGTCCGAAGCTCGGCCGCCCATGCGGACGGCCGGTCCGATATCCGGGAATCACCTCCCTTATAAGGCACCTGCCTTATAAGGGAGAGTGGCTCACGGCTCCGGCCGGTATCGCCGAACTTCGGCTTGCCTTGGTTCATCGTCGCTCGCTACCACAGGCGGTCAAAGGGGGCACGCGTGGCGAGTGGCTTAGCTATTGAGGCGAAACGCCTGTTCAAGGCCTTCGACGGCAAGACGGCGGTCGACGGAGTCGACCTCGCCGTGCCGGAGGGCAGCATCTACGGCATCCTCGGCCCCAACGGCGCCGGCAAGACGACGACCTTGAGGATGCTTCTGGGAATCATCGATCCCGATAGCGGCGAGCGCCTGCTGCTCGGCCGGACCAGGCCGCTCGAGGTGGCCAATCTGGTCGGCTATCTGCCCGAGGAGCGAGGCCTCTATCCGGCGATGACGGCGCGCGAGGCGGTCGCCTTCATGGGCGCGCTTCGCGGCCTGCCGCTGGCCGTCGGACGGGCCCGGGCCGAGGGGCTGCTCAGGGAGAACGGCCTCGGCGACTATGTCGACAAGCCGATCCGAAGCCTCTCCAAGGGCATGGCCCAGACGGTGCAGCTGTTCGGCACCATCGTCCACCGCCCCCGGCTGATCGTCCTCGACGAGCCTTTCTCCGGCCTCGACGCGATCAACCAGGGCCGGCTCGAGAATCTGATCCGCGACGAGGCGGCGGGCGGCGCCACGATCATCTTCTCCACCCACGTCATCGCCCATGCCGAGCGGCTGTGCGAGCGGATCGCGATCATCGCCGGCGGCAAGGTCCGCTTCGAGGGACGAGTGACCGAAGCGCGCGAGCGGCTTCGCCCGCAGGTTCGCCTCCGCACCCGGGTCGCCGACGGCGACTGGCGCAGGGCGCTGCCGGCGGCGGCGCATCACGAGGACGGACTGTGGTCGTTCGAGCTTCCCAAGCCCGGCATCGAGCCGCTGCTGAAGGCTCTGATCGACGGCGGCGCCGGAATCGAGGAATTGTCGATCGAGCGGCCCGGCCTTCACGACGCCTTCGTCGCCATCGCCGGCGAGCAGGCGGCCCGCGACCTCGCGCAAAGCGCCGCTGGGGAGGCTGGGGCATGATGGGATTCTTCCAGTCCGCGTTCGTGATCGGCCGGCGGGACTTCGTCGCCACCGTCTGGTCGCGCACCTTCCTCTTCTTCCTGCTCGGACCGCTGATCGTCATCGGCATTTCGGTGCTGTTCGGAAGCGTCAGCGGCCGGATGGCCCGCGAGGACGTCCACGCCACCGTCGCCGTCGTCGCCAAGGATTCGGACTTCAAGCTCATCCTCGCCGCGCGCGAACGGCTGAACCCGGGCTTCGGCCAGCGGCCGCTGCCCGACCTCGTCCGGGAGGAGCCCGATTACGATGAGGGCCTCCAGGTCCAGACCCTGCTGGCAAGCCCCGGCAAGCGCATCCTCGCCGTCCTCACCGGCGGGCTCGACCGGCCGACCCTGACCGGGGCGATCACCGACGAGGGCGGAATCCGCAAGCAGATGGGGCTGATCCTCGACGAGGCGCGCCAGCAGCGGGCGCTCGCCGCCGCCGGCCGAGCCTCGCCGCCGGCCGACATCAAGGTGGTGCAGGTGGAGCGCTCCGAAGGCGCTCTGGCGGCGACCCGGGCGATCACCGCCCGCTCGGGCCAGCTGCTCCTGTTCATGCTGACCGTCCTTCTCGCCGGAATGCTGCTCTCGAACCTGCTCGAGGAGAAATCGAACAAGATCATCGAGGTGCTCGCCGCGGCGCTGCCGATCGACGCGATCTTCGTCGGTAAGCTGGGCTCGATGCTCGCCGTGTCCCTCGTCGGGATCGCCGTCTGGGTCGGCGGCGCCCTCATTGCGCTCGCTCTGTGGTCGGGTCCGGGCGGGGCAAGCCTGCCCGAGCCCGCCGTCGGCTGGCCGCTCTTCATCCTCCTGGTCCTCCTCTATTACAGCGCCAATTACCTGCTGCTCGGGGCGCTCTTCCTCGGCATCGGCAGCCAGGCCAATTCGGTGCGCGAGGTTCAGACCCTGTCGATGCCGGTCACGGTCGGGCAGATGCTGATCTTCCTCTTCGCCTCGTTCGCGGTCGGCGCCTTCAACAACCCGCTCGGAATCGCCGCCGCGGTCTTCCCGTTCAGCTCGCCGCTCACCATGGTCGCCCGAGCCGCCCAGACTCCCGAGATCTGGCCGCACCTCCTGGCGCTGGCCTGGCAGGCCTTGTGGGTGTGGCTGACGGTGTCGCTCGGGGCGACCCTGTTCCGGAGGAACGTGCTCAAGTCGGGCGGCGGCTCGGGAGGCATGATCCGGCGACGGAAGGCGTAGAGGGGGCGCGCAATAGCCGAATCGCCACGACGCCCGATGTCTCCGTCATGCCAGCGAAGGCTGGCATCCATGCCGACCGTGGTGCGGAATCGGGCGAGCCCGAATGGACCCCGGCCTTCGCCGGGGTGACGAGAGGATGCAGGTTTCGATGTCTTACCGTCATGCCAGCGAAGGCTGGCATTTATGCCGACCGCGACGTGGAATCCGGCGAGCCCGCATGGACCCCAGCCTTCGCTGGGGCGACGAGAGGGTGCAGCTTTCGATGCCTCGCCGTCATGCCAGCGAAGGCTGGCATCCATGCTGATTGCGATGGGGAGTTGGGCGAGCCCGCATGGACCCCAGCCTTCGCTGGGGTGACGAGTGATGAAGGCTTAGATGTCCCACCGTCATGCCAGCGAAGGCTGGCATCCATGCTGATTGCGATGGGGAATTCGGCGAGCCCGAATGGACCCCGGCCTTCGCCGGGGTGACGGGAGGCGGGTTCAGCGTCCGATGCTCTGGTTTCAATCCGCGCCGCCTGGGCTGCGATCCGTCATTGCGAGCGTAGCGAAGCAATCCAGAGCCGCCTTCCGAGGCCCGCTGGATTGCTTCGTCGCTGCGCTCCTCGCAATGACGGCTTATTCCGGCGCCG
>JAXDPB010000087.1:0-11917 GCA_034668585.1 Sphingomonadales bacterium
CCCTGGAAACTGCTGTGGATTGCCGTGGGAGTTTGGCTTCTTTGCGCGGCCGCCTACTCTCTCGCCATCAGGCCCAATTGGTTTGGCTCCGACATTCCGCTACTCGGGCCCACCCATTCAGAAGCGAGCACCTCTTGCCTCCTTGCCCACGCGGCAGCCGGAAACGAAGAACCCTGCCCTTCTACAAATGCCAATTACGGCAATTTCTTTGCGCCCGCCTATTCGGCCGAGGTATTGCTACCCGTAATCAGTCTCGGCTCTAAAGCGGAATGGAAGCCCGTGCTCACCCGAGCGGACGGAACCCCGCACTATTGGGGATGGGCACTCTTCCTCCTCTACTGGTTTGAAGTCCTGTTCGGCTGGCTTGCTGGGCTTCTGCTCGTCGCCGCTGTAGGAAATCTGGTGAAAAAGGAGTAGCGGTCTGGATGCCGGCGATTGCAGGGGCCTGATTTCGGCCTTTGCGAGACAGGCTAATGGATCGCCCGAACCTCGATCACCTTGAGGTAGCCGCGGAGCGTTCCCTTCTCGACCAATGCCTGAAATTGCGACCAGCGCCCCGGCAGGAGCGCGCAAAGCCCCGGGTCGACCTGCGGACCGATCGGACCGATCCGGACCGGCAGCTCGCGCACCACCTCGTAAGTCACCACGCGGTCGACCTTCGGCTTCCAGTCGCTCCTGACGGCGAGGTCCTCGCGGACGTCGGCAACGCTGCCGATGCGGTCGAAGGTGCCGAAGCTGCCGGGCTGGTCGGGCGTCTGGGCGCCGCCGATCGCCATCTGGAAGCGAGTGCCCGGCGGCAGCCTAGTCTCGTAGGGCCGGTACCAGTCGGGCCAGAGCGAAGGCGAAGCATTGTCGGCGAGCTGCGCATAGGCCGCCGCGGCGGCCTCGTCGCTGGTATAGCGCCAGCGATTCTCTTCCCACCAGGCCTTGCCCGGCGGGGATCGCAGGGTGGCGCCGCCCGCGCACGAACCGGGCGCGGCCGCCGCGGCGACCCGCGCCTGCTGCGGCGCGGCGCAACCCGCCAGCGCCAGAGCGAGCAGCAAAGTTGCGAGCCGAGCCATACGAATCCCCCCTGCCAGACGGTGATCCTAGCGCGGGACGATGGAACGGCAACGAGCAAGAGGCTCTGCGCACGACCGCACGGCCGCTGCGGCCGCCATATACTGGAGCGCGACAAAGGAGTATCGATCCATTGCAGAGGCACGCTTCACCGAGGGAGCTGCAATGATCTACGCGCCGCCGCCGCCAATGCTTCCGAAGCTCGCCGCGATCGCGGCCCTCGTCGAGGACTCGACGCAGATCGAGCAGGATTTCAGGCTGCAGCCCAAATATTTGGCGACGCTCCCCGGCGGCGAACTCTACATGGACGGGGAGCTCCAGCTCGACACCGACGGCTGGCACCCGCCCCCCAACATCGTCCTCGACGATGACCATGACGACGAGACCAGCCTGCGCTACCGCGACGACGGCTCGATCGATGCCAACGCCGTGCCCTACATCGTCCTTCCGCTGCCGCAATCCTGGGCCGCCGATCGCGGCGTCGCGCTCGGCGACTATGCGGCGGTGCTCTACGGCTCGCGCCTCGCTTTTGCGGTGTTCGCGGACGAGGGACCACCCGACGAGATCGGCGAAGGTTCGCTCGAATTGTTCCGCCGGCTCGGCCAGGAGCGGGTCAGGGAGCTCGATGTCTGGAACACGGGCATGGAGCCGCCGGTGGTGATGATCGTCTTCCCAGGCTCGGGCCGCGGACAAAGGCACTTTCCCGATCAGGCGGCGCTGCTCGCCGATATGGACTCGGTCGCGCGCGAGCGCTTCATCGCTCTCGGCGGCGAACCGGACGCCTGACCGCTTCGGCCTCGCCGCCACCGTCAGACCAAAGCCAGCAGCCGGTCCCTCTTCTCCGCCAGCTCCGCATAATTCGAGCCGCCCTCCGCGCGCGCGACGCTCGCCATCGCCCGCTCCAGCCGCTCACGCCCGGCGTCGCCGAGCTGCCCGGCCGCGCTCGCCACCGCGACCATCTCCTCCATCGCCCCCGAGCAATGGAGGACCGCGTCGGTGCCCGCCTCGATCACGGCCTGAGCCCGCTCGGCGAAGCCGCCGCCGAGCGCGTTCATGCCGATGTCGTCGGACATGAGGAAGCCGTCGAAGCCGATCTTGCCGCGAATCACGTCGCCGATCACGACCGGCGACTGGCTGCCCGGCCGCTCGCCGTCCCAGGCGGTGTAGACGCAGTGGCAGGTCATTCCCATCGGCGCGGCGCGCAAGGTGCGGAACGGCTCGAGGTCGACGTCGAGCTCTTCCTCCGATGCGCGCACCACCGGCAATTCCTTGTGGCTGTCGACCAGCGCCCGGCCGTGCCCGGGCATATGCTTGATCACTCCGACGATTCCGCCCTCGGCAAGCCCGTCGAGCGCCGCCCGCCCGAGCGCCGCCACCTGCATCGGCTCCGAGCCCAGGGCCCGGTCGCCGACGATGTCGGTGGCTCCGGGCTGGCGCACGTCGAGCACCGGCAGGCAGTCGACATTGACTCCCACCTCGCTCAGCAGGGCGGCGATCGCTCCGGCATTGGCGCCCGCCGCCTCGATCGCCGACATCGGCGCCTTTTCGTAGAGCCGGGCGAACGCCTCCCCGGCCGGGAAGGCCGGCCATTCCGGCGGCCTCATCCGCGCCACCCGCCCGCCTTCCTGGTCGATCAGGATGGGAAGCGAGTCGCGGCCGTGGATCGCCCGAAGGCTGTCGGTCAGCGCCCGCAGCTGCTCCCGGCCGGCGCAATTGCGGGCGAAGAGGATGTAGCCGGCCGGGTCGCAGCCGCGGAAGAAGTCCCGCTCGTCCGGCGTCAGAGCGAGGCCGGAGAGGCCGTAGATGGCGGCTTGCATGGAGCGGAATTAGCTTTGGCCGACGCTCAAGTCGAGGCGCTCAATCGCGCCTCGTCCGCATCGCCCGGGCCCGCTCAATCCACCTTGAGGCAATTCTCCCCGGCGACGCGCAGGCGGCCGCAGACGCTGGCGGCGCCGGGGCCGCTGGCGCGCAGGCGGTACCAGGTCTTGCCGTTGACCTGGGCGGAGACGACGCTGTGGCCGAGCGGCGCCAGATAGGCGAAGCGGCCGGACAGGGCCTTCCAGGCCTTTTCGGCCAGAGCCGCGTTGGGGAAGGCGCCGAGCTGGACAGTACCTCCGCCGCCGGCGGCCGCGGCGGGTGCCGGGGCCGGCGCATTCGCCTTGGTCGCGGGGGTGTTGGTCGGAGCGGGGGCGTGCAGCAAGGGCGGCTCCTGGGCGGCCGGGGCCGGCGCCTTGGGCTGGGCGGTGACCGGCGTCTCGGGCACCGCACTGGTATCGATGCTGGCATTGGGAGAGCCGCCCTGCGCGGCGTCGAAGGCGGTCGCGCCCTGACCTTCGACGGCCATCCCGCCGGGGCTGTCGGGCTTGACCTTATAGGGACCCTGAGGGGCGGCGATGACTTCGGGCGCGCGGTTGTCGGCGCCGTCGCGATTGCCCATCCAGAAGATGCCGCCGACGATTCCGCCGATCGCGGCGAGACCGATCAGGACGGCGACGATCAGCTTCAGGGCGGACGGGCCACCCTCGCCGCCTTCCTCCTCGACGGCCTCCAGCCAGGGGAGGCGGTCGTCCTCGTCGGCCCGAATATCGGTCATTACTGCATCTCCTCGGCGGCCGTCACGCCCATGATCGCCAGGCCGTTCCTGATAACTCGTCCAACAGCAGCCGCCAACTCTAAGCGAGCCAAGGTTAATTCCACATTATCTTCGAGCAGGAAACGGCGGGACGGGTCGTCATTGCCCCGGTTCCAGAGCGAGTGGAAGGCCGCGGCGAGATCGCCGAGGTAGAAAGCGATCCGGTGCGGCTCGTGCGCCAGTGCCGCCGCCTCGACGATGCGCGGAAATTGCGCCGCGATCCTGACCAGCGCCAGCTCCTCGTCGTCGAGCAGAGCAAGGTCCGCGGGGCCGTCGGCCCGGACCCCCGCTTCCGCGGCGCGGCGGCCGAGCGAGCAGATCCGCGCATGGGCGTATTGGACGTAGAAGACCGGATTGTCCTTCGACGCCTCGACCACCTTGGCGAAGTCGAAGTCCATCTGCGCATCGTTCTTGCGCGTCAGCATCGTGAAGCGAACGACGTCCTTGCCGACCTCCTCGACCACTTCCGCGAGAGTCACGAAGCTGCCCGACCGCTTGGACATCTTGACCAGCTCGCCGCCGCGTAGAAGGCGCACCATCTGGATGAGCTTGACGTCGAGTGCCGGCCGGCCGGCCAGCGCCTCGACCGCGGCCTGGGTGCGCTTCACCGTCCCGGTATGGTCCGCGCCCCAGACATTGATCAGCTCGTCCGACGCCTCGAGCTTCTTCATGTGATAGGCCGTGTCCGCGGCGAAATAGGTCCAGCTGCCGTCCGACTTCCTGATCGGCCGGTCCTGGTCGTCGCCGAAGGCGGTGGAGCGGAAGAGGAGCAGCTCGGTCGGCTCCCAATCTTCGACGGTCTTCCCCTTGGGCGGCGACAGCGTGCCCGTATAGACCAGCCCCTTCTCGGCGAGCAGAGCGAAGGCGCGGTCGACGGCGCCGGATTCCTGAACGTCGCGCTCCGAGGCGAAGAGGTCGTGGTGAACGCCGAGCTGGGCGAGGTCGGTGCGGATCAGCTCGAGCATCGCCGCGACGGTGCGGCGGCGGAACAGGTCGAGCCAGGCCTCCTCGGGCGCGTCGACGAAGCTCTCGCCCAGCTCGCCGGCCAGAGCCTCGCCGACCGGCTTGAGGTAGTCGCCCGGGTAAAGGCCTTCCGGGATCTCGCCGATCTGCCGGCCGAGAGCCTCCTGATAGCGCAGATGCGCGGAGCGGGCGAGGACGTCGACCTGGGCCCCGGCATCGTTGACATAATATTCGCGGGTGACCGTGTAGCCGGCATGTTCGAGCAGGCTGGCGAGCGCATCGCCCACCACCGCGCCGCGGCAATGGCCCATATGCATCGGCCCGGTCGGGTTGGCGGAGACATATTCGACGTTGACCCGGGCGCCGGCGCCGAGCCGCGAGCGGCCATAGGCTTCCCCCTCGCCGAGGATCGCTCGGAGCTCGTCGTGCCAGACCGACGGCGCCAGGCGGATGTTGATGAAGCCCGGGCCGGCGATGTCGGCGCCGTCGACCTCGGCCAGCTCGGCCAGCTTCGGCGCGATCAGGCCGGCGAGCTCGCGCGGGCTGGTCCTTGCGCCCTTCGCCAGGACCATCGCGGCATTGGTCGCGAGGTCGCCGTGGCCCGGGTCGCGCGGGGGCTCGACCGCCACCGCCTTGCGCTCGAGCCCGGGCGCCAGAGTTCCTTCGACTTCGAGAGCGTCGAGGATGGCGTCGAGATGGGCGGCAAAGCGGGCGTAGAGGGTCACAAAGATCCCGATCGGCAGGGAAGGCCGCCGCTTAGACGATGTCCGCGGCGATTTGAAGGCAGCGCTACGGACGCGCCAGCCGCCTTATGTCGCGATTGTCATGCCGGAAGGTTCCTCGCTCCGGCCTGCCCAGGCACGTCCCGATGGCCGCGGCGACGAGATCGGCATCGATCGCCGCGAACCTCTCCAGCCTGCCCCGCAGCATCATGTTCGCCAGCGGGCTGAGCGCGATCCCGATGCGCTCGCCGAGGCGACGGTCGCCGCCGCGCTCGCCGCGAAGCAGGCCGGGACGGAGGATGTCGAGCCGCTCGAAGCCGAGCGCGTCCAGCGCCTGCTCCATCTCGCCTTTGACGCGCAGGTAGAAGTTGCTCGACCGGGGGTCGGCGCCGACCGACGACACCGTCACCATTCGGCGAGCGCCGGCTCGCCGCGCCGCGGCGGCGAAGGCGACCACGAGGTCGAGGTCGACCGCTCGAAAGGCGGCCTGGGATCCGGCGGCGCGCATCGTCGTTCCGAGAGTGGAGACGGCCGAGTCCGCGCCGGCGCCCGCGACGAGCGCCGGCCATTGCGACGAGGGCACGACCTGCTCCTGCCAGCGCGGGTGGCGCCGGCCGCTCGGCCGCCTAAGGAAAGCGTGGATGTCGGGCCCGTCACCGGCGGCGAGCAGGCGGTCGGCGAGGTGCCGCCCGACGAGCCCGCTCGCCCCGATCATGGCGACCCGCATCAAAATCCCTCCGGCAGCTCGACCGGGCCGACCAGCTCGCGATATTGGCGGATCGCATAACGGTCGGTCATCCCGGCGATGAAGTCGCCGATCGCGCGCAAGGTCCGGGTCGGACCGGCCCCGTCCGGCAGCCATCCGGGCGGCAAAAGTCGCGGATCGTCGCGATAGGCGGCGAACAGCCCGGCGACCACATGCTGAGCTTCCTCGCGAACCGCGGCGACGGGCGGCGCATTGTACATGCGGTCGTACAGGAAACGCTTCAGCAGCGCCTCCTCTGCCGTCAGCGACGCGGAGAATCCGGCGAGCGGGCGACCGGCATCGCGAACGTCTTCAAGCGTCTCCACTCCGGAATCGGCGAGCCGCGCTCCCGTCTCCTCCAGCACGTCGCTCACCATCAGCCCGATCTGGTCGCGCACCAGCTCAGGGACCAGCCGGGCCTCCGCGACGCCGGGAAAGCGTGCCCTCACCTCGCCCCAGGCGCGGTCGATCAAGGGCACTTCGAGCAGCTCGTCGAGGGTGAACAGGCCCGCGCGGAGGCCGTCGTCTATGTCGTGATTGTCGTAGGCGATGTCGTCGGCGACCGCCGCCACCTGAGCCTCCAGGCTGGCCCAGCGCCTGAGGTCGAGCGGAAACTCCGAATCGGCTTCGGCCAGGGCCCAGGGCGGGTCGCTCACCGGTCCGTTATGCTTGGCCAGCCCCTCCAGCGTCTCCCAGCTAAGGTTGAGCCCGGAATGCCGGGGATATGGATTTTCGAGCCGGGTCAGCAGCCGGATCGTATGAGCATTGTGGTCGAAGCCGCCGGCCTCGGCCATGGCGACACGCAGAACCTCCTCGCCGCTATGGCCGAAGGGAGGGTGGCCGATGTCGTGGGCGAGGCAGAGCGCCTCGGTCAGGTCCTCGTTGAGGCCGAGCGCTCGGGCGATGGTTCGGCCGATCTGGGCGACTTCGAGGCTGTGGGTGAGCCGCACCCGGAAATGGTCGCCGTCGGGCGCGACGAAGACCTGGGTCTTGTGGCGCAGGCGGCGGAACGGGATCGAGTGGATGATCCGGTCGCGGTCGCGCTGAAAGGCGTCCCGGGGCCCGCGCTTGCCGCCTTCGGCCTCGCCGTGCAGGCGACCCCGCGTGAGCGCGGGATCGCAGGCGAAGCGGGCCCGGGGCCTCACTTGGCGGGAAGCTTCTCGACCTTCTGGCCGGCCGCGCTCGTCCAGGCGAAGCCGCTCAGATCCTGCGCCTTCAGCTGGTTGACGAAGGCCTGAGCCTCCCTGGTGCTGGCGAAGGGGCCAACGAGGAGGCGATTGGTGGCGTTGAGCGGCGCCGTCCAGGCCGTGCGGGCGCCGAGCAGCTTGGGTGCCTTGGCCCTGAGCCTGGCGAATTCGTGCGGCAGCGCGCCCTTAACGGCCCCGCCGGCGACCTGTACCCAGATTCGGCTCGGATCGGCGGGCGGCGCCGGCTTCTTGGGCGGCGGCTTGGCGGCCGTCGAAGCCGTCGTCGAGGCACGAGCCGCGGGCTTCGGCCTGGCCGCTGCCGTCCGCACGGGTGCCGGCTCCGGCTCGGCTATGGTGGCGAGGGCGGCCGAAAGATCGGCGAGCCGGCTTCCGGCGGGCGCCGCTTCGCTCTGCGGCGGCGGCGCGGGCGGGTCAGCCCGGGCGATCTGGATTTCGGCCGGCCGGGTCTGCTGCTGCAGCGGTGTCGGCGGAGCGTCGATGATCGCCGGCGAAGCCGTTTCGGCGGGACGGGTCTCGGCCGGAACCTCGATTGCCGTTCCGGCCGTGGCGGCGGGGGCCGCGGCTTCGGGCCCGGCGGTGACGGTCTGGAGCGGGACTTGGCTGCGCGGCGGTGCCGCTTCAGCCGGCCTCGGCCTGGCTTGCGCTTCCCGGCGCGGCTGGCTCGGGGCGCCGCCGCGCGACCAGGCCCAGGCGGGGTTGGCCCCGCCCGCCCCGGGCCGGGCCGGGGGCCGGCTGGAGCTGGCGGCCGCAGGCGGCTTGAAGGTTGCGGTCACCGGCGCCTTCGAGCTCGTCCTCGCGCTCACGTCTGTGAGGGCCTCATCGGTTCCGGGACGGCGGCGAGGCGCCGTGGACACCGGCTCGGGCGGCGCCTGGCGGCGGGCCAGCAGGGTCTGGGCGGGATCGGGCCGGCCGGCGTCGGTAACGGCATTGGCGAAGTCGTTGGCCGCGTAGGTCGACGGGGCGGCGGTGCGGCCGTCCCGCGGGAAGACGCCGAGGTGCACGGCCAGCGCCCGTTCCGCCGGCGACAGGCTCGGCAGCCGAGCGAGAAAGGGCATCATCGCCCCGGCCTGAGGGCCCGGCATGGCGGACTGGACGGCTCGGGCGGCACCGGCGCTGTCGCCGGTCAGCGCCAGCACCAGGGCGCGGGCTCGCTCGGCGGCGCGGTCGCGGACCAGCAATTGGTCCTCGAGCAGGCGCAACGCCGCCTCGCGCTCGCCGCTGATGGCCAGCGACAGAGCGAGCCTGCGCGTCACCTCCTCGTCGCGACCGCGCTGGAGGACCAGCCGATAGTCGCGCTGCGCCTCGCGCGGGTTGCCGGCAATGTCCTGGGCCAGTCCCCGGTCGCGAGCGACGTCGGCGGCCGGAACGCCGAGATCGGTGGCGTCGCGAAAGAATTTGAGGGCGGCGTGCGGCTGCTGGAGCTGCACCAGGGCCGAGCCGATCCACATCTTGACCCGGCCGTCGCGCGGCAGCTGCTCCTCGGCGCGGGCGAAGAAGGTGAGCGCCGCCTGAGCGTCGCCGAGTTCGAGCGCCGCCTTGCCGGCGCCCATCAGGGCGGTGACGCTCTTGGGATCGGCGGCCAGGCTGCGAAGGTTGCGCGACAGCGCGTCGTCCGGCCGCTCGACGAAGCCGCCGGTCGTGGTCTGCGCCGAAGCCGGCGCAGCGCTGAACATTGTCCCCGCACCCAGTAAGGCCAAGCCGAACCGGACGCCCCGCCGCAATGAAGTCATTGGACGAATAGAGAGGGTCCCGATGAGAGGGGCAACCGCCGTGCGTTCAGTCGGTTAGCAGGGGCGGCGAATTGGGGAACAATCCCGTCACCCCAGCGAAGGCTGGGGTCCCGGCGAGGGAAGAGCTCCGGCGGCTGTCCTCGTTGGGGTCCCAGCCTTCGCTGGGACGACGGCACTATTGGTTGTTCTGCCGCCCCAGGAACCTGGGGATGTCGAGCGGGTCGCGGCGGAGGCGGGGCTGGGGCTCTTCCTCGACCTGGGCTTTGGCGGCGCCGCGGGCGATGCTCGACATGCGCTCGAACAGGGTCCCGCCCTCGCGCACCGGCTTCTCCTCGGCGACGGCCGGGGCTTCCTCCTCGCCGTCGATCCAGCTGCGCGTCCCGGGAGCGCTGCTCTCCGGGCCGCCGGCGAAATCCTCCTCGATGAAGCTCTCGCCGCCGTCGTCCTCGTCGCCGAGCATCGCCGCGTCGAGCAGAAGTTCGTCGCCAGCTTCCTCCTCGACGACCGTCTCGTCGAGAGTGAGCTCGTCGGCCTCGGCGGTCGCTTCGGCGGCCTCCGGCTCCTCGATCGCTTCCGGCGCCAGAGCGCCCTCGACGATCGGCTCCGGCGGGGTCAGTGTGATCTTCGGAGTCTCGGCGAGCGGCGCCGCCTGGCGGGCGGCGCCGGGGAAGGTGAACACCTTGGCGGGCATCGGCGGTGCCTGGGTCACCGCCTCGGCGTCGATGCCGGTGGCGACGACGGAGACCCGGATCTTGCCCTCGAGATCGTTGTTGAAGGCCGAGCCCCAGATGATGTTGGCGTCCGGGTCGACCAATTCCTTGATATGGCTGGCGGCCTCGTCGACCTCCATGAGGCGCATGTCCTCGCCGCCGGTGATCGAGATGATGACTCCACGGGCGCCCTTCATCGAGACTCCGTCGAGCAGCGGATTGGCGATCGCCTTCTCGGCCGCCTCGATGGCGCGGTTGTCGCCGGAGGCCTCGCCCGTGCCCATCATCGCCTTGCCCATCTCGCCCATCACCGAGCGGACGTCGGCGAAGTCGAGGTTGATCAGGCCGGGCATGACCATCAGGTCGGTGATTCCGCGGACCCCCTGCTGGAGGACCTCGTCGGCCATCTGGAACGCTTCCTTGAAGGTCGTGTTCGGGTTGGCGATCCGGAAGAGATTCTGATTGGGGATGACGATCAGGGTGTCGACATGCGCCTGCAACTCCTGGATCCCGGCCTCGGCGGCGCGGCCGCGGCGATTGCCTTCGAAGCTGAACGGCTTGGTGACGACGCCGACGGTCAGCACGCCGCGGTCGCGCGCGGCCTTGGCGATGACCGGGGCGGCGCCGGTGCCGGTGCCGCCGCCCATGCCGGCGGCGATGAAGCACATGTGAGCGCCGTCGAGCGCCTTCTCGATCTCCTCGAGCGCCTCTTCCGCGGCCGCCTTCCCGATCTCCGGACGCGAGCCCGCGCCGAGCCCCTGCGTGATGCGCAGGCCGAGTTGGATGCGCTGGTCGGCGGGCGAGGCGTTCAAGGCCTGAGCGTCCGTATTGGCTACGAGGAAGTCGACGCCTTGAACGTCATTGGCGATCATGTTGGCCACGGCGTTGCCGCCCGCGCCGCCCACGCCGATGACGCTGATCCGGGGCCTCAGCTCGTCCACTTCGGGCCGGATGAAGTCGATGCTCATGCTTGCTCTCCCCCTGATACGGCCCAACGGGACACTCGTTAACTCCTTTTGCACTATGCGAATCTTGGGCGCGAGAAAAAAGTTAACGAACTGGTATTTTTTCGGTGTGGGTACCCCCGTGTGAGTCCCAAAAGTCACGTTTGTGAGTCCCGGGAGTCACACCCTGAATCTCAAAAGCCACTGCGCACCGCGCTGATCAGCCGCTGGACGATATTGCCGCCAGTCTCGCGCGGCATGATCCGGTCCGGCGACATCACCGATCTGAGGTCCAACTCGTCCGAAGCGGCGAACAGAGCGAGGCCGACGAGGGTGGTGAAACCGGGCCCGGAATGGGCGTCGGGAAGGCCGGGCAGATTGGGCCGCCCGACGCGAACCGCTCGGCCCAGGACGCCCTGCGCGTAATCGGCGATGCCCTTCAGCTCAGATCCGCCCCCGGTCAGCACCACCTGGCGCCCGAACGGCCCGCCGAAGCCAAGCTCCTTCAAGGCCGCGGCGATGTCGCCGGTCAGATGCTCGAGCCGCTGGCGGATGACGGCGATCAGCTGCGCCCGGGTGATCCGGGCCGCTTCCGTCCCCTCCTCGGAACCGGCGATCGGCGAGAGCTCGATCATGTCGTGATTGTCGCGAGGTGAGGTCGTCGCCGAGCCGTAGAAGCATTTCATCCGCTCCGCCTCGACCCGGCGGGTGCCGAAGGCCGAGGCGATGTCGTCGGTAATGTCCATGCCCCCGACCGCGATCGACTTCAAACCGACCAGCATGCCGCCGGCGAAAACGGAGACGTTGGTCACTCCGGCGCCGAGCTCGACCAGGGCGACGCCCAGCTCGCGCTCCTCGTCGCCGAGGCAGGCCTTGCCCGCCGCCACCGGCGAGGCGACGATCGCCTCGACCCCGAGATGGGCGGAGCGGACGCACAGGTCGAGGTTCCTGACCGGCGAAGGATCGGCGGCGATGACGTGGATGTCGACGGCGAGCTTGTCGGCGTGGAGGCCGAGGGGCTTCTTCACCCCCTCGAGCCCGTCCACCGTGTAGAGCGCCGGCAGTGCGTGGAGGATCATCCGCCCGTCGCCGCTGATCGACTCGCGGCCGATCCCCAGCAACTGGTCGATGTCCGCTTTCTCGATCCGCCGTCCGCCGATCTGGAGCTCCACGCTGGCGACGGTGCTGACCAGGCCGCCCGCCG
>JAXDPB010000088.1:0-3975 GCA_034668585.1 Sphingomonadales bacterium
AGCTCGGCATTCTTGACCGGCTTCCTGTCGGCGGTCTTCCAGCCGTTGCGCCGCCAGCCGTGGATCCATTTGCTGATGCCGTCGCGCACGTAGATGCTGTCGGTCCACAGCACCACCTCGCAGGGCCGCTTCAGCGCCTCCAATGCCCGGATTGCGGCGAGAAGCTCCATGCGGTTGTTGGTGGTGAGGGGCTCGCCGCCGGAAATCTCCTTCTCCCGCTCGCCGGCGCGGATCACCGCGCCCCAGCCGCCGGGCCCGGGATTGCCCTTGCAGGCGCCGTCGGTAAAGATTTCGACCTTGCTCAAAAGCGGATCAGGCGGCCTCGAGGCCGCGGGGCAGTTTGAACACCATCCGCTCGGTCACGCCCTGGCCTTCGGTCTCGGTCACGTCGAAGTGGAGCGAGAGGAAGTCGACCACTTCGCGCACCAGCGTCTCCGGGGCGGAAGCTCCGGCCGTGATGCCGAGGGTTCGCACACCCTCAAGCCACGGAAGGTCGATCTCGCTCGCCCGGCCGATCAGCCGCGCCCGCACGCCCTCGCGCTCGGCAACTTCGACGAGGCGAAGCGAGTTGGAGCTCTTGGGCGATCCGATCACCAGCACCGCCTGGCAGCTCTGGGCGATCTCCTTGACCGCGGTCTGGCGGTTCGAGGTGGCGTAGCAGATGTCCTCGCCGCGGGGCCCCTTGATGCCCGGGAAGCGGCGCTCGAGGATCGAGACGATCTCGGCCGTGTCGTCGACCGAGAGGGTGGTCTGGGTGAGATAGGCGAGGCTGGCGGAATCGCCGGGCTCTACCCGCTCGGCGTCCGCCGCCGTCTCGACCAGCGTCATCAGCCCTTCCGGCACCTGGCCGAAGGTGCCGATCACCTCGGGATGGCCGGCATGGCCGATGAAGAGGATGTGGCGGCCGTGCTCGATCAGCCTTTCCGCCTGGCGGTGCACCTTGGAGACCAGGGGGCAGGTCGCGTCCAGGAAGTCGAGGCCGCGCTCGAGCGCCTTGGCCGGAACGGCTTTGGGAACGCCGTGAGCGGAGAAGACCACCGGCACGCCGTCCGGCACCTCGTCCAGCTCGGCGACGAAGATCGCGCCCTTGGCCTTCAGATTGTCGACGACATATTTGTTGTGCACGATCTCGTGGCGCACGTAGACCGGCGGGCCGTAGCGCTCGAGCGCCAGCTCGACGATCCGGATCGCCCGGTCCACCCCGGCGCAGAAGCCGCGGGGCGCCGCGATCAGCAGCGTCAGGGGAGCTTTGTTCACCAACATCGGGGGGAGCCCTACCGGATTGCTTGCCTAGCCGGAACCCGCTTCCTATGATCCGCGCCAGCCCGTCCCCCGGGAAATGAGGATCCACAGCCTGTGTTCAAGTCCAAAGCGGCGCTGGCCGCCCTTCTCCCGCTAATGCTCGTCGGCTGCACCTCCGACGGCGAGATCACCGAAACCGGAATCACCGTCACCCGCTCCGCCTGTCCGGCGGTCGCCATTCCCGCCGCGACGGGGGACATCACCCTGTTCAATCCCGAAAGCAGCCGCGACGCTACCGCGCTCGATGTGGTGGCGAACATCACCCACCTTCGCTCGACCTGCGACGAGACCGGCGAGTATATCGTCACCAACGTCACCTTCGACGTCCAGGCCCAGCGCCGCAACGGCTCGGGCGCGCGGGAGGTGGTGCTGCCTTACTTTGCGACGGTGGTGCAGGGCGGTACGGCTGTCGTCACCAAATCGATCGGCCGGGTGGGGCTCCGCTTCGCCGACGGCGAGCTCAGGGCGAGCACGTCGGGCTCGGCCTCGGGGCGGGTGCTGCGCTCGGCGGCGACCCTGCCCGAGGACGTCCGCCACCAGATCACCCGCGAGCGCAAGCCCGGCGATCCGGACGCCGCCATCGACCCGATGGCCGATCCTGCGGTGCGCGAGGCGGTGCGCCGGGCCAGCTTCGAAGTGCTGGTCGGCTTCCAGCTCACCCAGGAACAACTGGCTTATAACGCAACGCGTTGACACGGGCGCAAGGCGGGGCCAGAGCGGCCCCGTCGCCGGCCCTCGGGCCGGGTGACCGCGCGGGAGAGAGTGACGGGCGAAAGCCCGCCGCCGCCGAAGGAGCAACCGCCCCGGAATCTCTCAGGCAGCCGGACCGCGCGGCCATAAGACGCTCTGGAAAGCGTCCTGCCTTGCCTCGGCGAAGCAGGACCACCGAAGGTGTAACCGCGGATTCGATCCGGGGGAAAGCTCTCAGGTCCAGCGACAGAGGGGGACGCATACCGACAACGTCCGCCAATGTGCGGACGTCGAAGGTCGCCCTCGGAGACTGGACATGAGCGACGCCGCGACCCCCGATCAGACGCTCCCGCTCGACGCCTGGCATCGCGCCCGCGGCGCCAGAATGGTGCCCTTCGCCGGCTATGCGATGCCGATCCAGTATGAGGGCATCATCGCCGAGCATCGCTGGACTCGCGAGAGCGCCGGCCTGTTCGACGTCTCGCATATGGGCCAGCTGCTGATAGCCGGGCCCGAGGCGGAGAAGGGGCTCGAGACCCTGCTTCCGGCGGACCTGTCGATCCTCAGGGAAGGGCGGCTGCGCTATTCGCTGCTGCTCGCCGATGACGGCGGAATCATCGACGATCTGATGGTCACCCGCCGCGGCGACCATTTCTACACGGTCGTCAACGGCGCCACCAAGGAAGGCGACATCGCCCAGTTGCGCGAGCGCCTGCCGCGTTCGGTAGTCGTGGACCATATGAAGGAGCAGGCTTTGCTCGCTCTCCAGGGCCCGAGGGCCGTCGAGGCCCTGTCGAGGCTCGCCCCCGGAGTCGAGGCGCTCGGCTTCATGACCGGCGGCGCCTTCGAGCTGGGCGGCGTCACGGCCTGGATCAGCCGCTCGGGCTATACCGGCGAGGACGGCTTCGAGCTTTCCATTCCCGGGGCTCGGGCCGCCGGGATAGCCGATCTCCTCGCCGCCCAGCCCGAGGTGAAGCCGATCGGCCTGGGCGCCCGCGATTCGCTCAGGCTCGAGGCCGGCCTGCCGCTCTACGGCCACGACCTCGACACGGGAATCACCCCGATCGAGGCCGATCTCGGCTTCGCCGTCTCCAAGCGCCGCCGGGCCGAAGGCGGCTTCGCCGGCTGGCACCGGATCGTCAGGGAGATCGAGCAGGGCCCGGTGCGCCGCAGGGTCGGCCTCGCGGTCGAGGGCCGCCAGCCGGTCCGCGAAGGCGCGATGGTGCTCGATTCGGAAGGAAGCGAGGTCGGCAAGGTGACCAGCGGTGGCTTCTCGCCGATGCTCGAGGCACCGATCGCCATGGCCTATGTCCCCACGGCGATGGCGGCCGAAGCGACGCCGATCAGCCTCGCCCAGCGCGGCAAGGTCTTCCAGGCGAAGGTCGTCGCCATGCCGTTCGTCCCCCATCGTTATCACCGCAAGGGAGCTGCCTGATGACCGTCTATTACACCCAGGAGCATGAGTGGATCCGGACCGAGGGCGACAGCGCCACCGTCGGAATCACCGATTTCGCCCAGGGCCAGCTCGGCGACATCGTCTTCGTCGAGCTCCCCGAAGCGGGCCGGCAGGTGACCAAGGGCGGCGACGCCGCGGTCGTCGAATCGGTCAAGGCGGCTTCCGACGTCTATGCGCCGGTCAGCGGCGAGGTGACCGAGGCCAATCAGGCGCTGGTCGAAGATCCTTCGCTCGGCAACACCGATCCCGAAGGCGAGGGCTGGTTCTTCCGCCTGCGCCTTGCGGATCCCTCGGAACTCGACGGCCTGATGGACGCTGACGCCTATAAGAGCTTTTGCGACAGCCAGTGACCTTCAATCCTTCTTCCCGCTGGTCACCCGCTGATTATGCCAGCAACGCCGCCTTCGTGCCGGCTCTCGGAGCCGCGGCGCTGGAACTGCTGGCGCCGCAGCCCGGCGAGTTGATCCTCGATCTGGGCTGCGGGGACGGCGTGCTGACCCGGCGGATCATGGACGCCGGCGCCCGGG
>JAXDPB010000089.1:0-4626 GCA_034668585.1 Sphingomonadales bacterium
TCTACCACCATGACGTCAAGAACTTCCTGATCACCGAGGCGATGCGCGGCGAGGGCGGCAAGCTCAAGCTTCCCACCACCGGCCGCCGATTCATGAAGCGCTTCGACCCCCGCGAGGAACTGGCGCCGCGCGACATCGTCGCCCGGGCCATCGACCATGAGCTCAAGCGGCTCGGCCTCGACTATGTCCATCTCGACATCAGCCACCGCGATCCGGATTTCATCCGCGAGCATTTCCCGACCATCGCGGCGCGGCTGGCCGAGCCCGATATCGGCATCGACATCACCCGGGAGCCGATCCCGGTGGTGCCGGCGGCGCATTACAGCTGCGGTGGCGTCATGGTGGATCTCGACGGGCGGACCGACCTTCCCGGCCTCTATGCGGCGGGGGAGGTGACCCAGTCCGGCCTCCACGGCGCCAACCGCCTCGCCTCCAATTCGGTGCTCGAATGCCTCGTCTTCGGGGTCGCCGCGGCCGAGCATATCAACGCCGGCTGGGACGACCTCCCGCCGCCGCCGGCGATCCGCGCCTGGGACGAGAGCCGGGTCACCCATTCGGACGAGGAAGTGGTCGTCCACCACAACTGGCGCGAGATCCGCCGCTTCATGTGGGATTATGTCGGCATCGTCCGGACCACCAAGCGGCTCGAGCGGGCGCTCAACCGCGTCAACCTGCTGCGCGAGGAAACCCAGGAATATTACGGCCATTTCCGCGTGACGCCCGACCTGGTGGAGCTGAGGAACCTGGTCGAGGTCTCCGACCTCATCGTCCGCTCGGCGCTGACCCGCCAGGAGAGCCGCGGGCTTCACTACACGCTGGATTATCCGGAGATGCTTCCGGAGGCGGTCGATACGGTTTTGACGCCTTAGACTTGCCCGTCATTCCCGCGAAAGCGGGAATCCAGTGCCGCTTCTCCAGGGGCGGGCGGGCGGCGAGTCCGCTCTGGATCCCCGCTTTCGCGGGGATGACGCTACTGGGCGAGGAAGGCCTTCATCGCGTCGCGGAATTTCGCCGGCTGGTCGTACATGATCATATGGCCGCTATCGTCGACGCGGATCAGCCTCGCCCCGCGCTTGCCGGCATAGGCGGCTCGGTAGCGGGCGTCGTCGGAGGCCCGGCGGCTGGCGTCGAGCGAGGCGTAGACGACGGTCAGCGGCGCGGCGATCCTGGGGAGCTCGGGGGTGAGGTCGGTGAGCGCCAGTTCGTGGGTGGCTCGGGCGACGACGGCGGGGTCGCTCCTCGAATCGGCGGCCTCGTCATTGCCGAACAGGCGGATCGCCGATTCGACCAGCCGCCGGCCCCCCGGGGAGGCGGTGAGATCTCGCAAGGTATTGGCGAGGCCGCGCGTACCGCTGGCGGTGCCGCCGAGGATTCCGGCCGGCTCGGGGAGCATGTCGACCACCATCACCTTGCCCACCCGCAAGGGATGGCGCGAAGCGACCATCATCGCCACCGTGCCGCCCATCGAATGGCCGACGATCGCCGGGCGCTGCAGGCCATTGGCGGCGATGTAGCGGGCGATCTCCTCGGCGAGCGGGGCGACGACCTCGCCCTTGGCATTGCCACGGGCGGCCGTGCCGGCGAAGCCCGAGACCTGGATGAGGTGGTAGCGATAGCCCGGCACCGAAGCCACCGCGCCCTTCCAGACGTCGCGCGAGGCGGTGAGGCCGGGGATGAGGATGACGTCCGGGCCCCTGCCGGTGACGACCGCGGTGAAGCGGGTTGGCGCGAAAGCGGGAGCGGCCGCGCTGCTCGCCGGGGCGACCTGCGCGGCGCTGCCCAGGGCGGTGGCGGCGAGCACGGCGGCGATGGCGTGGATGAGCTTCATCGCCGAGGGCCTAGCCCCCCGGGCTTGAACCTCGCATTACTCAGCGTCCCGCCAGGAAGGCTCGAAGCATGCGCTGGAAGACGGCGGGCTGGTCGGCCATGATGTTGTGACCACTGCGGGCGATGCGGATCAGCCGGGCGCCGCGCTGGGGCGCATAGGCCCTGAGGTAGAGGCGGTCGATCGCGCCTTTGGTCAGCGCCACCGGCTCGGGGCAGGCGTAGAGGACGGTAAGGGGCGCCTCGATGCGCGGGAGCTCGGGCGTCAAATCCGTGACCATCAGCTCCTCGACCGAGCGCGAGACCACGCCGGCATCGTTGCGGCTGTCGAGCCAGTCGGTGCTTCCGAACCGGCCAATGACCGATTTCAGCTCCCGGCGAAGCACGGCGGCGCCCGCCAGCTCATCGCGGACGAAGCCTGCCAGAGGCCGGGGCGCGGCGCCGGGAAGTCCGAAGAGCTGGGTCGCGGCGGGGACCATGTCGACCACCATCACTTTGCCCGGCAGGCGCGGGTGACGGGCGGCGACCATCATTGCGATCGTGCCGCCCATCGAATGGCCGACAAGCGCCGGGCGATCGAGACGGCTCTCCGCAATGTAGCGGGCGATCTCCTCGGCCACCGAGGCGGCGACCTTGCCCTGGGCATTGCCGCGGGCGGGATCTCCCGCGAAGCCCGCGATCTGGACGAGGTGGTAGCGATAGCCCGGCACGGCCGCGACCGTGGAGCTCCATACTCCGCGGCCGGAGCTGAGGCCGGGGATCAGAACGACGTCCGGGCCGTGGCCGCTGACGGTGACTGAGATACGGCTCGGCTGAAATGACGCCGCGGCGGGGGCGGGCAGGAGCGCTAGGGCGCCCAGGGCGAGGCAGGATCGGAGGAAGGCGCGGCGACTCATCGGGACGAGCCTAAGGCGCGATGGTTAACGAAGGGCAGACCGTGGAAATACGGTCGGGCAAAGACAGTTTGAGCCGGGGCGCGACTAGGCTAGACCCCCGCCATGCCCTCCCAGCACCTCTATCTCGTCGACGGATCGAGCTATATTTTCCGCGCCTATCACCGCTTGCCGCCGCTCACCAATCGGCACGGGCTCAATGTCGGCGCCGTCTACGGCTATACGACGATGCTGTGGAAGCTCGCCGAGAGCCTCCACAAGGAGGAGGGGCCGACCCACCTCGCCGTGATCTTCGACGCCGGCTCGCACACCTTCCGCAACGACATGTACGATCAGTACAAGGCGCAGCGCCCGCCGCCGCCGCCCGACCTCGTACCGCAATTCCCGCTGATCCGCGACGCCACGCGAGCCTTCTCTTTGCCCTGCATCGAGGAGGAGGGGCTGGAGGCGGACGACATCATCGCCTGCTACGCCAAGGCGGCCCTGGCGCAGGACTGGAAGGTGACGATCGTCTCCTCCGACAAGGACCTGATGCAGCTGATCGAGCCGGGTCTCGACCTCTACGACACGATGAACGACCGCCGCATCGGCCGCGAATATGTCGAGGAGAAGTTCGGGGTCGGGCCGGAGAAGCTGGGCGACGTGCTGGCGCTGATGGGCGACAGCGTCGACAATGTGCCCGGCGTCCCGGGCGTCGGCACGAAGACCGCCGCGCAGCTCATCCAGGAATACGGCACGCTCGAGAACGTCCTCGCCCATGCCGGGGAGATCAAGAAGCCCAAGCTTCGCGAAAATCTGATCGAGCATGCCGAGATGGCCCGGCTGTCGCGCGAGCTGGTTCGGCTGGTCTGCGATTCGCCATTGCCCGAGCCGCTCGAGGATCTCGAGATGAAGGGCATTCCCGACGGGCCCCTTCGCGAATTCCTCGAGGAGCAGGGCTTCCGCTCGCTGCTGGCGCGGCTCAACTCGACCTCGCAGGTGCAGGCGCCGTCGGTGACCTCGGCACCAGTCCAGGCCGAGGTGCGGCCCGAGCCGAAGATCGACCGCTCCGGCTATGTCACCGTCACCGACGAAGCGGCGCTCGACCGCTGGATCGCCGAGGCCTTCGCCAACGGCCTGGTCGCGGTGGACACCGAGACCTCAGGCTATGACTGCGTCACCGCCGACCTCATCGGCATCAGCCTGGCCACCGAATGCGGCAAGGCCTGCTACGTCCCGCTCGAACATGGCGGCCACGATTTGCTGTCCGAGCGGCCGGAGCAGATTCCGGCGGCCACCGCCATGGCGAAGCTCAAGCCGCTGCTCGAAGACCCGGCGGTGCTCAAGATCGGCCATAACTTCAAGTTCGACTGGATCGTCTTCGACCGGCGCGGGATCCAGGTCGCGCCGGTCGACGACAGCCTGGTGATGAGCTTCAACCTCGATGCCGGGGGCCTGGCCAGCCATTCGATGGACGATCTGGCCAGGAAGCATCTCGATCACGAATGCATCGCCTATAAGGACGTCTGCGGATCGGGGCAGAAGCAGATCAAGTTCAACCAGGTGCCGCTCGACCGCGCCACCGAATATGCCGCCGAGGATGCCGACGTCACCCTGCGCCTGTGGAAGCGCTTCAAGGCGCGGCTGCCCCACGAGCGAGCGACCCGGATCTACGAGATGGTCGATCGGCCGCTGGTGCCGGTGGTGGCGCGGATGGAGCGCGAGGGGGTCAAGGTCGACCGCGAGGCGCTTGGGCGGCTCAGCCAGGAATTCTCGATCCAGATCGCCGCGCTGGAGGAAAGGATCTGCGGCGAGGCCGGCTGCCAGTTCACCATCGGCAGCCCGCAGCAATTGGGCGAGGTGCTGTTCGGCCGGATGGGACTGAAGGGCGGCCGCAAGGGCAAGTCGGGCACCTGGTCGACCGACGTCA
>JAXDPB010000090.1:0-3666 GCA_034668585.1 Sphingomonadales bacterium
AGGGCAAGCTTCCCTTCCCGGCGATCAACGTCAACGACAGCGTCACCAAGTCGAAGTTCGACAATCTCTACGGCTGCAAGGAGAGCCTGGTCGACGCCATCCGCCGAGGCACCGACGTGATGCTCGCCGGCAAGGTCGCCGCGGTCGCCGGCTTCGGCGACGTCGGCAAGGGCTCGGCCGCCTCGCTCCGCAACGGCGGCGCCCGGGTCATCGTCACCGAGATCGACCCGATCTGCGCGCTTCAGGCGGCGATGGAGGGCTATGAGGTGGTAACGATGGAGGAGGCCGCGACCCGCGCCGACATCTTCGTCACCGCCACCGGCAATGCCGACGTCATCACGCTCGACCATATGCGCTCGATGAAGAACATGGCGATCGTGTGCAACATCGGCCATTTCGACAGCGAGATCCAGATCGGCGCGCTCCAGAACATGAAGTGGACCGAGATCAAGCCGCAGGTCGACGAGGTCGAGTTCCCGGACGGCAAGAAGATCATCGTCCTGTCGAAGGGCCGCCTGGTCAACCTCGGCAACGCCACCGGCCATCCCAGCTTCGTCATGTCGGCGAGCTTCACCAACCAGACGCTGGCTCAGATCGAGCTGTGGACCAAGGCGGAGACCTACAAGAACGACGTCTACGTTCTCCCGAAGCATCTCGACGAGAAGGTCGCCGCGCTCCACCTCGACAAGCTCGGCGTCAAGCTGACCAGGCTGACCGACAAGCAGGCCTCCTATATCGGCGTTCCGACCGAGGGCCCGTTCAAGCCGGACCATTACCGCTACTGAGCGCTCCCCGCCCAAGGCCGGCACGCGACGCCCGAGAAAAGGGGACAGTTACCGTAACTGTCCCCTTTTTTGCAGCGCCTTTTGCGCAAGACGCGCGCGTGATTCCCTCTTAAAGGCCCCTGCGAAACCGGCTCGGAGGGATTCATGAGATATCGGGTGACGGCGGCGATCGCCGTGGTGCTGGGGCTGGGCCAGGCGGGGGCTCAGGCGCCGTCCAAGCAGGCGCCCGAGCCGACTCCCCCGGTCGAGGAGACTCAGGCGCCCGAGAATGAGGTGATCAATCCGGAGCAGAAGCCGGTGAGCCCGCTGCCGCCCGCCGCGGCCCGAGCGCCCGCCACGCAACCCGACAAGCCCACCAAGTGGAGCGTCAGCGCGCCGCCCGGAATGACGACCCGGCAGATCCGGATCGACGTCGACAACGGCACCTGGATGAACATCGACGTCTCGCCCGACGGCCGAACCATCGCCTTCGACCTGCTCGGCGATATCTACACCATGCCGATCGGCGGCGGCACTCCGACGCGGATCGCCGAGGGCCTCGCCTACGAGGTGCAGCCTCGCTTCTCGCCCGACGGGCGCCGGATCGCCTTCACCTCGGACCGGGGCGGGGGCGACAATATCTGGATCATGAACGCCGACGGCTCGGACAAGCGCCAGCTGACCAAGGAGGATTTCCGGCTCCTCAACCAGCCGAGCTGGAGCCCGGACGGGCGCTTCATCTCGGCCAAGAAGCATTTCACCACCGGCCGCTCGCTGGGCACGGGCGAGGTCTGGCTCTACCATGTGTCCGGCGGCGGCGGAGTGCCGCTGGTCAAGAAGCCCAGCGAGCAGCACCAGAAGGAGCTGGGGGAGCCGATCTACGCGCCCGACGGCAAGAGCATCTACTTCACCCGCAACGTCACGCCCGGCCCCATCTTCCAATATGCCCAGGATTCGAACACCGATCTGTTCGACATCCAGCGCTACGACCTCGCCACCGGCGAAGTGACCACCGTTGTGTCAGGGTCGGGCGGCTCGGTTCGGCCGACTCCGTCCCCCGACGGCCGCAAGATCGCCTTCGTCCGCCGCGAGCGCGCCAAGTCGAAGCTCTACGTCAAGGATCTGGAATCGGGCGAGGAGCGCAAGGTCTACGACTCGCTCGACCAGGACGTGCAGGAGACCTGGGCGGTCACCGGCGTCTATCCCAATATGGCCTGGACTCCCGACAGCCGCTCGATCCTCTTCTGGGCGGGCGGCAAGCTTCGCCGGGTCGACGGCGACGGCGGCGGCGGGCGCGAGATCCCGTTCCGGGTCAACGATACGCGGGTCGTCATCGACGCCATCCATCCGCAAGTGGAAGTCGCGCCCGACCGCTTCCAGACGAAGATGCCGCGCTGGGCGAGCGTCTCGCCGGACGGACGGCAGATCGTGTTCGAGACTCTCGGCAAGCTCTGGGTCAAGCCCGCGAGCGGCGGCGCCGCGCGGCGGCTGGTGAAGGGAGACGAGGCCGAGCTCGAGCTGTTCCCCTCCTGGTCGCGCGACGGGCGCACCATCGTTTTCGTCGGCTGGACCGACCAGGGCCTGGGGCGAATCCGCACCGTCGCCGCGGGCGGCGGCAGTGCGCGCAACGTCACCACCCAGCCGGGCCACTATGCCCGGCCGCGTTTCTCGCCGGACGGCAAGACGATCGCTTTCGAACGGGGGCAGGGGGGCTTCCTCACCTCCCCCAAATGGTCGGAGAATCCCGGCATCTACCGGGTGGAGGCCTCGGGCGGCGCGCCCGTGCTGGTCTCTCGCGACGGGGCGGAGCCGCAGTTCGGAGCGAGCAGCGACCGGTTGTTCATGATCGTCGCCGCCAACGGCAAGCGCCAGCTGGTCAGCACCGACCTCGGCGGCGAGGCGAAGCACGTCCACTCGACCGGCGAGATGGTGAGCGACTATCAGGTCTCGCCCGACGGCCAGTATGTCGCCTTCCGCCAGAATTATCAGGCCTTCGTGATGCCGCTCATGCCCGGCACCCAGGACGTTTCCGCCGACGAGAAGGGCGGCCCGCTGCCGGTGACCCGGGTCAGCGACGTCGGCGCGGACTTCATCAACTGGTCGAACGGGCGAGTCCACTGGAGCAACGGACCAGTCCTCTATACCGCCGACACCGCCGCCCTGTTCGGCTCGGCCCCGCCGGCGGAGAACGCGCCCAAGTTCAAGCCACCGACCAGCGGAGTGTCGCTGACGATGGAGGTCGCCGCCGACAGACCGAGCGGCATCGTCGTTCTGACCGGGGCGAGGATCGTCACCATGGCGAGCGCCGACGGCGGCATCATCGACGACGGAGTCATCGTCGTCCGCGGCGACCGGATCCTCGCCGTCGGGCGGCGCGGCGAGGTTGCGATCCCGGCTGGCGCGAAGACGGTCGACGTGACCGGCAAGACGATCATCCCCGGCCTCGTCGACGCCCATGCCCACGGGCCCCAGGGAGAAGACGACCTCGTCCCGCAGCAGAACTGGTCGTCGATCGTCAACCTCGCCATGGGCGCGACGACGATCCACGACCCGTCGGCTCGGGCGGCGGAAATCTTCGTCGCTTCCGAGATGCAGCGCGCCGGCAAGATCCTGGCGCCGCGCATCTTCTCGACCGGCGAGATCATCTACGGCGCCAAGGCCGCCGACGTTTACGCCGAGATCAACAGCTTCGACGACGCGCTCGCCCATGTGCGGCGGCTGAAGGCGCAGGGCGCCCACAGCGTCAAGAACTACAACCAGCCGCGGCGCGAGCAGAGGCAGATGGTGGTGGCCGCGGCCCAGCGCGAGGGGATGGAGGTCGTGCCGGAGGGCGGCTCGCTCTATTCGATGGACGTGACCCTCATCCAGGACGGCAACGCGACGCTCGAGCACAATCTGCCGG
>JAXDPB010000091.1:0-45758 GCA_034668585.1 Sphingomonadales bacterium
GTGTTCATGTCGCAGCGAGAAGGGAAGCCCTTCGACAGGCTCAGGGCGAACGGAGGATGTGAGGACCTTCGGTGAGCAGCGCTTAGGCCGCGCTCTCGCCCTTCTTCTCGGCGTAGACTCGGATCGGGTCCTTGCGGCCCTCGACCACGTCCTTGTCGATCATCACCTCGTCGACCCCGTCCATCGAGGGCAGGTCGAACATCGTGTCCAAGAGGATGTTCTCGAGGATCGAGCGAAGCCCGCGGGCACCGGTCTTGCGCTCGATCGCCTTCTTGGCGACGGCGACCAGGGCTTCCTCGGTGAAGCTGAGCTTCACGTCCTCCATGTCGAACAGCTTGGCATATTGCTTGATGAGCGCGTTCTTCGGCTCCTTGAGGATCTTGACCAGGGCGCTCTCGTCCAGGTCCTCCAGAGTCGCGATCACCGGCAGCCGGCCGACGAATTCCGGGATGAGGCCGAACTTCAGAAGGTCGTCCGGCTCGCCCTGGCGGAGGATCTCGCCGGTGCGGCGCTCCTCGGGCGCAGCGACATAGGCGCCGAAGCCGATCGACTTGCCCTGCAGGCGGTCGGCGATGATCTTCTCGAGGCCCGCGAAGGCGCCGCCGCAGATGAACAGGATGTTGGTCGTGTCGACCTGCAGGAATTCCTGCTGCGGATGCTTGCGCCCGCCCTGCGGCGGAACCGAGGCGGTGGTTCCCTCCATCAGCTTCAGAAGCGCCTGCTGGACGCCCTCGCCCGAGACGTCGCGGGTGATCGAGGGATTGTCCGACTTGCGGGAGATCTTGTCGATCTCGTCGATATAGACGATCCCGCGCTGCGCCCGCTCGACATTGTAGTCGCTGGCCTGGAGCAGCTTCAAAATGATGTTCTCGACGTCCTCGCCGACATAGCCGGCTTCGGTCAGGGTCGTCGCGTCGGCCATGGTGAAGGGCACGTCGAGCAGCCGGGCCAGGGTCTGGGCGAGCAGCGTCTTGCCGCATCCGGTCGGTCCGACGAGCAGGATGTTCGACTTGCTGAGCTCGACCTCGCCCGTCTTCGAGCCATGGGCGAGCCGCTTGTAATGGTTGTGCACCGCCACCGAGAGGACTCGCTTGGCGTGGCTCTGGCCAATCACGTAATCGTCGAGATGCTTGCAGATTTCGAGCGGCGTCGGCACCCCGTCGCGGGTCTTCACCAGCGAGGATTTGGTCTCCTCGCGGATGATGTCGTTGCACAATTCGACGCATTCGTCGCAGATGAACACGGTGGGCCCGGCGATGAGCTTCCTCACCTCGTGCTGCGATTTCCCGCAGAAGGAGCAGTAGAGGGTGCTCTTGGAGTCGCTGCCGCTAAGCTTCGTCATTCTGATCCTAACGGGCGCTCCGTGTGGCGCCCTTTGCCTGAAGAGCCATCCTAGCCCGCACTATCGCACGACCACAATGGCTTATTGATTAACGTGGGAGACAGCCGAGCGCGCCGCCCCACCTAAGGTTCCCCGCCCCTGCCGATGTGGCGTCGCCGCCGCGACACGACAAGACCCCCGCCCAGGCCCCGGCGGACATCGCGCGCCGTGTCCGGAAACGGACGAAGGTCAGGAAAGTCAGTCCCCCTCGCGCGGGCGTGCGCGGGCGCGCGCGAGGAACCGGGAGTGGCGAACGGGGCGAAAGGAGGGCGGCAACGATCATGCGGCGAAGTGAAACACGAAAATCGGATTTACGGAAGTTCTATTTTCGTTCCGTTGGCGAGAACCTCGCGGCGGCCCGGGCGTTGTCCTTCGGGGCAGACGAAGAGGAGACCCTGATGACCAAGCTCAGCACCGCGCAGCGCGACAAGCTCGACAAGGGCGCCTTCGCCTTTCCGAAGGAGCGCAAGGAACCGCTCGAGAATGCGAGCCACGTCCGCAACGCCATCGCGCGGTTCAACCAGGTGAAGGACGTCAGCGACGACGAGCGCGATGCCGCGTGGAAGCGGATCGAGGCGGCCGCGAAGAAGTTCGGGGTCGAGGTGAAGGAGAAGAGCTGGCGGGAGATCGGCAAGGACTGAAGCGGAAGTCCGGCCTCGTCGGTTCAGCGTCCTGCCTCCCCCGCCTCCGGCGGGTAATGCAGCCCGTCGTCCGCCCGCACCGCGGCCGGCGTCATCCTCGCAGGCTCGACCCGATCCTCGCCCATGAGGTGGAACACCTCGCGGCCCTCGCCCAGCAGGTAATCGGCGACGATGCGACGATGGCACCGCCACCACACCGCCTCGGCGCACATGATGGCGCAGCGGCGCTCGTCGGCCAGCGCCTCCAGCTCGGCCAGCCCAGCGCGGAACTCTGCCGACAGCGCGTAATCGGCATAATTGTGGAAGCTCCGGTTGCTCCAGAAGCCGTTCACTTCCGGCGGGACCTCGGCGGATCGCTTCCTGAGCCCGCCAAGCTCGGCAATGCGGGTATGGGCAATCTGGTAAGGCGCCAGCGCTTGGGCGAATGCGTCGGGGTTGAACTGAGGATTGGTCCGAGACCGCGGCACGCTCCGTATGTCGACCACCGTCTCTGCTACACCGGCCCTCAGAAGCGCGACGAATCCATCGATAGTGCGGGTGGAATGGCCGATGGTGTAGATCGGAAGCTTCATGAGGCTCGCGGCTTAAGCCGCAGGCCAGCGTCGCCGCAACCACGCCAAGACAGCGATATCCGAATTTTGTGGATCTCGTCCGCACGGTTGAAGGCCGCCGATGGCCGAGCTGCCGAGTTCCCGAACTCGTTCGCTGCAGAGGGAGGCACTAGTAACAAGAGCAGGGTGACAGTCACCAAAAACTCGTTGCCTGCACACCATGAGGGTCAATCCTCATCGTCTGCCTGACGTGCTCCATGCCTAATGCGGAGAATGAACACCGTGTCGCCCTGGACGCGATAATGAAGGATATACGGCCAGACCACGGTCATCTTCCGCCGCCCGTCCCCGGCATCGCGCCCTCTTTGCGGGAACTCCGCGAGACTGTCGGCGAGCTCGATCAGCCGTTGCGCCAGCCGCTGCGCTGCGGCGGGATCGTAGACAGGGACGTAGGTGACGATGGCTTCGAGATGCTCGACCGCATCTTCCGTCCAGACGATGTTCGGCAAATCAGTCCCCGGGGCGGGGTCTCGGCAGCCGCTTCGCACTCCCCCAGGACTGAAGCCAGCGGCGCACCGCCTTGTGGCTGATCACGCGACCGGCCTCGATATCCGCTTCCGCTCGCGCTTCGGCACGTGCATCCGCCTCGGGTGAATCGAACAGGCTTTTGCCGGAAGTCATGCGGGCCTCATAGCAGGTGCGGCGAAACCGGCCAAGGGAGGCGCTAAGCCGCCTCCGCCTGATGCGTCGCATCCCCCTCGCCCGGCGCCGGCCGCTTGTCGAACACCTCGTCGACCAGGCCGAAATCCTTCGCCTCGTGCGCCCCGAAGAACCTGTCGCGCTCCACCGCGCTCTCGATCGCTTCGATCGACTGCCCGGTATATTTGGCCATCAGCTCGTTCATCCGGTGGCGGATGCGGAGGATCTCCTTGGCCTGGATCTCGATGTCGGTCGCCTGGCCCTGGGCTCCGCCCGAGGGCTGGTGGACCATGATCCTGGCGTTGGTCAAAGCGACCCGCATTCCGGGCTCGCCCGAGCAGAGCAGGAAGGCGCCCATCGAGGCGGCCTGGCCGATGCACACCGTCCCGACCCGCGGCCGGATATATTGCATCGTGTCGTGCATCGCCATGCCCGCCGTCACCACCCCGCCCGGCGAGTTGATGTACATGAAGATGTCCTTCTTCGGATTCTCGCTCTCGAGGTAGAGGAGCTGGGCGGTGACCAGGGTCGCCATATGGTCCTCGACCCCGCCGGTCACGAAGACGATCCGCTCCCTCAGCAGCCGCGAATAAATGTCGAAGCTTCGCTCGCCTCGGTTCGACTGCTCGATCACGATCGGAACGAGGCCGTTGACGATGTCTTCATGGTCCATGGTGGGGGAGCGTCCTGCTGGGGGTGATGGGTCACTGGCTACATCGGAGGTTCCGCGCGGCGGTTCAAGAGGCCGCAACCGGAGGCGTCGCCATCGGTTGATGCGCGCGGCTCGAAAAAAAGGCGGGTTCATGGCGAAGGATTTCCGGGACAACAGGCGCGGGTGCTTCGTCATCGCGGCGATCGTCGCGGCGCTCCTCGCCGCGCTCGCTTATGCGATCCTCAGCACGGGCGCCGATCCCCGCTCGAACGGCATCGCCCCGAGCGGCGGCGCGGCGCCCCCCGCGACCGGCGCGGCGGCTCCCATTCCGCCCGAGGCCGGCCGGCACGCGTCGAAGAGCTGAGGCGCTTTCCTCCCCTCTTGCAACCGATCCCCGCCTGCGGCAGGCTGGCATTCGAAGCGGGAGTCGGGGATGCGTCATTATCGGGTGAACAAGCTCGCCAAGGCCGGCGGCGAAATCGTCAAGCGCAAGGACATATTGGCCGACAACGATCGCCAGGCGGTGGCGCGGGTCGAGGCCGACTCCGACTGCCCGATCTGCGACGTCTGGCGCGACGGCCAGAAGATCGGCTCGATCGTCTGACCGCGGCCGGCCGGCGCCGCCCCCTCGCGGCTCGGCGACCGGCGCGAACCCTTCCCGAACGATCACCGCGGCGGCACGGTTTCATATTGCGGAACGCCATCCCCGATCCCGTAATAATCGCCCTTTTCTTCGGTGTGGACATGGACATGGATCCGGGTCCCGGTCGGCGCCTCGAACGCGCCCATCGCCACCCCGGTCCAGTCGCGGTGGATCGGATCCCAGAACAGGGTCGAGCCGCAGGTCGAGCAGAAGCCCCGCCGGACCTTTTCGGATGATCGATACCAGCCGACATTCTCGGCGCCTTCGATCGTCAGCGAGTCGCGGGGCACGTCGGTCGAGACCAGATAATGGCCGGTCGACTTGCGGCACGAGGTGCAATGGCAGGCGTCGGGCGCGGGCAGATCGCCCTTCACCTCGAAGCTGACCGCGCCGCACAGGCACGAACCCTTGGGCATCCACGCCGTCCCTTCCGATTGACGATGAGGCCTCTCATATGGCTCGAGCCGTCGCCGGCCAAGAGCGGCGTTCGGCCCTCGTTCAGCTTGCGTGACGTTAACCTGCGCTTCCGCCGCAGGAGCCGTCAGATGCGCCGTTCCGCCAGCCTCCTCCCCCTCCTTTTCCTCCTCGCCGCCCCCGCCGCCGCCCAGATCGCCGGCAAGCACGATTACGGCCCGGTGCCGGTCGCCAGCCCCTTCCTTCCCGACAGCCGCCTGCCCGCCCCCGCCCTCGGCAAGGAGCTGCGCGACATCGACAAGCGCATCGACCGCGCCCGCGACAACGGCGCCCTTTCGGGGCGCGAGGCGAGGCAGCTCGAGCGCGAGGCCCGGGCGATCGGGCGCCTGGCGGAGGTCTATGGCCGCGACGGCTACTCCGCCTCGGAGCGGGCCGAGCTGGAGACTCGAACGCTCTATCTGCGCGGCGCGGTCAGCGGTCCCGCCCAGCCCCGCCCGAGGCGAAGCGCCCGGCGCTGAACGCGGCCGTCATCGCTCCGTCCCCTCGCCTCGCGGCCCCTCGTCCGCGCCCGGCGCCGCCGCGGGAGGCCGGCGCAGGCGGCGCACGACCGCCAGAGCGGCGAGGCCGGCGAGGACGGTCGGCAAGGCGGCGGTCTCGTAGACCCCGGCGAGCTGGCCGGCGAGGAGCGCCAGGAAGATCGCGGCCGGGATCATCACCCGAAGCTGGATCAGCCGCCGCTCGCGCAAGTCCAGCTCCTTGTCCGCCAGATCGCCGACGAAGGCGGCATAGGCCCAAAGCAGGGCCTGGCAGCTGCCGATGGCCGTGATCAGCATGAAATAGACGGTGAGCGATTTGCCCGGGCCCGCCTTCCCGACCAGGGCCGCCACCGCAGGAGTGATCGCGACCAGGCATAATTGGAGCAGGGCGAGGAAGGTCAGCGGCCCGTCGACCCGCCGGATTCGAGCGAACAGCCCGCGATGCCCGACCCAGAAGGCGCCGACGATGGCGAAGCCGAACAGATAGGCGAAGAGCGAGCGCCAGATCGTCGCGAGCAGGTGGGACAGATCGCCGTCCCAATGGTCGGGCGGCCTCAGCTCGAGCGCGAGCAGGGTAATCGCAATCGCGAACACTCCGTCCGCCAGCATGATCGTTCGGTCGTAGGCGTGGCGCCTGATATGCTCGGCGAGCGGCTCGTCCCCGCTCAGCAGCTCCGGCTCCCCCGCCATCCTCGATCCCCTCTTCCCTGTGTCGGACCGATCGTGCCACGGATCGGCCGGGCCGTCGATGACGGCGCACGCGTCGGGAGGAAGGAGAATGGCGGCGAAGCTTCCCCACGAAGGGGTCTGGGTCCGGCTCGGACTGTCCGCGGTCCACGGCATTGGAGTGTTCGCGATCCGGCCGATCCCGGCGGGCACCGACCTCTTCGCCAATGACGGCGTGCCTTTGGTCTGGGTGGACAAGGCCGAGCTCGAGCAAGCCGACCTGACCGAGGCCGAGCGAGCCTTCTACCACGATTTCGGAATCAACCGCGGCGAGCGCATCGGTTGCCCGGCCAATTTCAACAACCTCACCCCCGGCTGGTATCTGAACCGGCCCGCGCCGGGCGTGGAAGCCAATGTCCGCACCGACGAAAGCCTCGCCTTCGTCGCCGGCCGCGACATCGCCGAAGGCGAGGAGCTGACCATCGCCTACGAAAGCTTCAGCGACGGAGGAACGGTGGCGAACTGACCCTCAGAAAATCGGTGTCAGACACCGAATTTCAGAAAATCGGTGTCAGACACCGAATTTCGCCGGACCGAGAAAATCGGTGTCAGACACCGAATTTCGCCGGACCGCCCTCAGCGAAGCTGGCTATCCTTGCTCCCGCGCCGGTTGATGCCCGCGCCCGACCGCCGGGCCTCCGAGTCGCGTTCCGACTGGCAGGCGACGCAGGTCCGAGTCCCCGGCAGCGCCTCGCGCCGCCGCTCGGGGATGAGCTCGCCGCAATCCTCGCAATATTCGGAGCCCTCGCCGACCGGCAGCCGCGCCCGGGCGCCGAGAACCGCGTCCTTGATGGTATCGTCGATCTGATCCTGAACCGCGCCGTCGCGCGCCCATCCGCCGGCCATCGCCAAGCTCCGTTCCTGTCGACCTATGTCCCTGAATAGGTAAATAGGTAAGCGGCGCTTCGTTCCAAGCGCGATCAGGCCTGCCCCTTCGCCGCCGCCGCCGCATGAGCCGAATCCTCGGCCAGCAGCCTGCGCGAGCGGGTGATGAGGTCGACCCAGTCGGCGAAGGCGGCGGCGAGATCGAGGACCAGCGCCTTCAAGGGCCCCTCCTTGAGGCAGCCATCGGCCTCGAAGCTGTCGTCGGTGACGTGGCCGAGATAGGCTTCCGGCTGCTGCATCACCGGCATGTTGAGGAAGACGCAGGCCTGGCGCAGCTGATGGTTGGCGCCGAAGCCGCCGATGCTTCCGGGCGAGACGCTGACGATCGCGGCGGGCTTCTTGTCCCACACGCTCGCGCCATAGGGACGCGAGCCGACGTCGATCGCGTTCTTGAGCACTCCGGGGACTCCGCGATTATATTCGGGCGTGCAGAACAGGATGCCGTCGACCGCGGCGATCGCCTCCCGGAAGGCGACATAGGCCGCGGGCGGAGCGGAATCGCTGTCCTGGCTGTAGAGCGGCAGGTCGCCGATCTCGACGATGGAGCAGTCGAGCCGGTCGGAGGCGAAGGCGCAGATCGAGCGGGCGACCTTGCGGTTGAGGCTGTCCCGGCGAAGGCTGCCGACGACGATCGCGATTCTGTACCGGGCCATGAACGAGATCCTCTCGCCCCCCAATCGCTTCAGGCCCAAAAGGTTGCGCCCCCCGTCATCCCGGCGAAGGCCGGGACCCCAGCGGGCGAAAAGCGCGGAACGAGTGACAGTCACTCCGCGCCACAGCAGCGAGAGTGACAGTCACTCCGCCCCACAGGAACGAGTGACAGTCACTCTGCCCTGAGTGACAGTCACTCTGCCCTGAGTGACAGTCACTCCGCTCCCGTCATCCCGGCGAAGGCCGGGATCCCGGCGGGTGAAAGGCTCGGAGCCTCTCACGCCCTGGGGCCCCAGCCTGCGCTGGGGACGGCTACATCTTCAGGCTGACCCGCGCGTAGTAGAACGTCCCCGGCACGTCGTAGGTAGTCGGGTCCATGTTGTTGAGACCGCAGGTGAAGCAGGCCGGCGGGTCGACGTTGAAGAGGTTGTTGGCGCCGAGCGCGAAGCCGAAGCCGTTCCAGCTCTTCGGCTCCCAGCGCAGCTGGAGGTCGGTGTAGAGGCGCGAGCCCATATGGTTGCCGTTGCCCTCGTCGACGCCCTTGATGTAGCGGCCGGTCAGCGACGCTCCGAAGCCGTCGTTCATCGTCCAGTCGAGAACCGCCGTCGACTTCCACTTGGGGAAGGCCTGGTCGGGGCTGCCCTGCTCCGTGCCCTCGCGGTCGATCTGGGTGGTGCCCGCGGTCGACGGGACGGTGACGGTGTAGTGGAACAGGAAGGTGTTGCTCCAGAACAGGCCGAAGCGGCCGATTCCGGTGTCGCCGGTGCGGTAGTTCAAGGTGAGGTCGATGCCGTCCGTCTCGATTCCGGCGATGTTCTGGAGAAGGCCGGCGATCTGGGCGATGGCGCCGCTCGCCGTGCGGGTGACCGCGGCGCAGCTCAGCGGGTCGCCGGTCTCCGAGCAGCGGCCGAGCAGGACCTCGGCGTCGATCGCCTGGATCGCCCCGTCGACCTTGATGTCGAACCAATTGGCCTCGAGGCTGAGGCGCGGGATGAAGCTCGGGCTGTAGACGGCTCCGAACACCCAGCTTTCGCTCGTTTCGGGGTCGAGGGCGGAATTGCCGCCGGTGATCACCGGCAGCTGCGGGTTGGTCTGGACGTAGCTGCCGTTGGCGGGGACTCCGGCGGCGATGCAATTGGCGCGGACCGCGGCGGGGATCGCTCCGCCGACCGCCGAGCAGGGATCGACGATCTCCTGGTCGAAGCGCGACGGCGTGCCGAACAGCTCGCCGATGGTCGGCGCCCGGAAGCCCTGCGCCCAGCTGCCGCGGAAGAGCAGGTCCTCGATCGGGGCCCAGTCGGCGCTGGCCTTGAGGGTCGTGGTCGAGCCCGTCGTCGAATAATCGGAAAAGCGAGCCGCGCCGGTCACTTCGAGCCGGTGGAAGAAGGGCGTGTCCTTGAGGATGGGCAGGCGCAATTCGGCGAAGGCTTCGTCGACATTGTAGCCGCCGCGGGTCGGCAGGGCGGGAATGTCCGAGCCGAGGCCGGCGGCGATGACCGGATCGGGATCGAACCGCCCCTTCTGGTCGCGATGCTCCACTCCGACGGCGAAACCGGCCGCTCCGCCGGGCAGATCGAACAATTCGCCGGAGAGGTTGGCGGTGACGTCCCACAGGGTCTGGCGGCTGCTGTCGTTCTGCTCGAAGGCGATGAAATTATACATTGCGGGCGTGATCGATCCCGCCCCGCCGAAAATGTTGAGCGGGACGCAGGCGCCGGTGCAGCCGGCGACCGGGCCGAGGGCCTGGGCGACGTTGGCGGCGTTGACGTTGCCTAGCACCGTCTGCTTCGCCTTGTTGCGCCCGTAGACTCCGTTCACGTCCCAATACCAGTCGCGGCTTCCGAACCGGAACGAGCCGTCGAGCGTGGCCGAGAGATACCAGGTGTCGACCTTCTGGTTGTAGCGCCTCGGCCCGCCTTCGACGACCCGGCGGCCGATGAAGGCGTAATTGGCGACGTCGCCGTTGGGCAGGTTGGTGAGCAGGGTCCGGCCGGAGCGGAGCGTTCCGAACGGGTTGAACGGGTTGGTCGCGTCGATGGTGATCCGGTCGAGCAGGTTGCCGTTGCCCGAATCCGGCCCGACGAAGAGCGGCAGCGGCGCCGCCTGGTTCTTCGAATTGCGCCGGTTCCACACGCCCTTCAGCGAGAAATTGGCATTCTCGCCCAGCTCCTGGCCGATGTTCACGAACGCGCCGTACCGCTCCAGCGGGGTCTGGATGAAGTTGAACGGCGCGAAGTTGAAGCGGTCGGGCGCTCCCGCGAAATCCCGGAAGTCGGCGAGCGTCGGAGCCCGGCCGATCACCGGCGCCCGAAGCGTCAGATCCTGGTCGAGCAGGATGAAGCGACCGTTCGGAGTGCCGGAGCTGCACGAGGAGTCGCAGGCCGTGGTGCCGGGCGTCGGGAAGAGCGAGATGTCGCGGCTGCCCGAGCTGATCCCGTCCTGGCGGACGTAATTGCCGCCGACGACGACGCTGGTGCCCGAATCCATCTTGCCGGTGCCCCAGCTCAGCTGGAGGTTGCGGGTGAAGCCGTCGCCCTCGCTCATGATGCCCAGCTGGGCCGAGGCGCGGAGCCCGTCTTGCTCCTTGCGGGTGATGATGTTGACGACTCCGGCGATCGCGTCCGAGCCGTAGATCGCCGAGGCGCCGTCCTGGAGCACCTCGATCCGCTCGATCATGCTCTCCGGGATCGAATTGAGGTCGGTGGCGCCGGGGACTCCGCTCGCCGAGGCGCCGTTCACGTATCTGAGGCCGTCGACCAGCACCAGCACCCGCTTCGAGCCGAGATAGCGAAGATCGACCTCGGCCGCGCCGGCGCCGACTCCGCCGCCGTCGGGGGGATTGCCGAAATTGCCCGAATTGTTGAAGCGGCTGTTGAGGGCGCCGCCCGAGCCGGGCAGGCGCTGGATGATGTCCGCTGCCGAGGTGAGGCCGGTGCGGGCGATGTCGGCCTCGTCGATGAAGGTGACGGGCTGGTCGTTGTCGAGCGGGTTGCGGCGAATGCGCGAGCCGGTGATGACGATCGTGTCGCCGCTCTCCGTGGTCGCGGCGGAGGCCTGCTCGGGCAGCGGCTCGTCGGGCGTGGTCGTGGAGGGCTGCGCCAGCGCCGGCGACGCGATGAAGGCGGCGGCGATGGCCAGGGAGCCGCAACCCGAGCGCAGAGCGCGATACAGTCTCGTCATTTCCGTTCCCCACGGCGCGAGCCGCGACCTCCGCGGTCTTTTTTTTCGCGCCTCGCCGCGATTAAGCCTCCATCGCCCGCCCGCGTGAAGCACAATCGCCGCCGGAACGGACGAATTGATCGGGATCGTTGCAAAGACGTTACAGTCGCGCCCGCAGGACGGCCCGGCGGCGCAACGGTCCATCCCGTCCGGGCGGCGGCGCGGTGCGGTCGCGGAGAAACGGCCTGGTTGCGTCGTTCTACCTTGGCCTGCGGCCAAGAAGCCGCGACGCGAGACGGCGCCCGCTACTGCCCGCGCCTCGAACCTGAAACCATTGGAGTAGATGCGATGAGAACTGCCGCACTTGCGATAGCGCTCCTTTTGAGCGGCTCGGCCTTCGCTCAGACCACCACCACGACCCAGCCGGACGTCGACGTCGACGCCCATGTCGGCACCCAGCCCGACGGCGATCCCGACGTCGATCTCGACGTCGACGTCGGCAGCAAGACTAAAACGACCACGGTCAACCCGGACGGTACCGCCGCCACGACCAGCACCAGCACCACCGACGGTCCGAGCGACGGAACGATGCCGACGGACGTCGCCACCGCCGGCACCATGACGGTCGCGACCAACGTCACTCCGCCGATGAACCCGGTCGTCCAGCCGAGCAACGCCGCCCCCGAGCGCGACGCCCGCGGCATCGCGGTCATTTCCGACGCGGCCGTCGTTCCCGCCGGCTTCAACGGCACGACCGGCACCGGCGTGGGCGGTCCGATGATCGACCCGGCGACCGGCAAGGCCGTGACCGGCGCCGATGTCTCGCACCCGCCCTGCACCGCGACGGTGACGGACAATTGCGTCCAGACCTACGAACGGGGCCGCCGCCGCTAGGCGCTCCTCCGGTCTCTCTCCCCGTCGCCGGACGGGGAGAGAGACGTCCGCCCGGCGGCGCCTGGGTTCCCCCTCCCTCATTCCAACTGACGTCCCGCGACGCAATCTGCCGAATTCGCTGCGGCATTGCTGAATCCTGCTCATAGGCACGTGCCGATTCCGGCCCCTAATGCGGGCGCCTCGCAGCGCCTAAATCGCAGTCCTTCCCGAGTTCCGAATTCTCCACCCCTCACCGACAGGGCCAATCGACATGACCATCCAAGCCTATGGCGCCTACGCCGCCGACAAGCCACTCGAGCCGATCGCGATCGAGCGCCGCGAGCCCGGCCCGGGCGACGTCCAGATCGACATAGCCTTTTGCGGCGTCTGCCATTCGGACCTGCACACGGTTCGCTCCGAATGGGGCGGCACCCTCTATCCTTGCGTGCCCGGCCACGAGATCGTCGGCCACGTAACGGCCGTCGGCGCCGGCGTCGCCGGCTTCGCGGTCGGCGACACGGTCGGGGTCGGCTGCCTCGTCGGCTCGTGCCAGCATTGCCGCTCCTGCGCCGACGGGCTCGAGCAATATTGCGAGATCGGCTTCGTCGGCACCTATAACGGCCCGACGCCGGACTCGCCCGGCCACACGCTCGGCGGCTATTCGCAGCGGATCGTGGTCGACGAGCGCTTCGTCCTCAGCATCCGTCATCCCGAGGAGCAGCTGGCCGCGGTGGCACCCCTGCTCTGCGCCGGCATCACCACCTATTCGCCGCTCCGCCACTGGCGGGCGGGCCCCGGCAAGAAGGTCGGAATCGTCGGCATCGGCGGGCTCGGCCATATGGGAGTCAAGATCGCCCATGCCATGGGCGCCCACACCGTCGCCTTCACCACCTCGGAGAGCAAGCGCGGCGACTCGCTCGCGCTCGGCGCCGACGAAGTCGTCGTCTCGCGCAACCCCGGCGAGATGGAGGCCCATGAGGGCAGCTTCGACTTCATCCTCGACACCGTCGCGGCCAGCCACGACCTCGACTCGCTCACCCGGCTGCTCAAGCGCGACGGCACCTTGTGCCTGGTCGGCGTGCCCGAGCACCCGCATCCCTCGCCCGACATCTCCGCTCTCATCTTCAAGCGGCGGGCCATCGCCGGCTCGCTGATCGGAGGGATTGCGGAGACTCAGGAGATGCTCGATTTCTGCGCCGAGAAGGGCATCGTCGCCGATATCGAGTTGATCGGGGCGCAGCAGATCGACGCCGCCTACGACCGGATGCAGAGGAGCGACGTCAAATATCGCTTCGTCATCGACAATGCGTCGCTGGCGCAGTGACGGCAAGGCGCGCCGAGGCCGAGGGGGTCAGGCGCCCTCGCCGGACTTGGCCTCGAGCCGGGCGGCTTCCGCATCGATGAGGTCGGCCAGCTCGAGCAGGGCGCGCGAGGCGCCCGACGAGAAGCCGCACGCCGTGTCGCGCAGGTTCTGAGCGCGCTCGCGCATCGCCGCCGCCTGGCTCTTCCGGATTTTCATAGACGCAGACCTCGTCCGGAGCTGGCCCGGCCACTATCCGATAGTTGAATATCTGCAAGCAGAGTTCGGACCGTATCGGATGCGCCGGGCGACGGAAATAGGCCGGCTAAGTGTGTTGCATGGCTAATACTCCCATGCTATCCGGCGCTCATGTCAGATGAGATTGAAATAGCACCGGAAACGACCCGCGCGGTGGCGGTCCGGGACATCGTGAGCGCGACCCCAATGGCCGCGGAGCCGGCCCCGACGCCGGTGCTCGAACGGCTCCACGCCCTGGTGCGGCGAGGCTATTCGGCGGAGATCGGAACCCCCGGCAATCCCGACCGGCTGGTGCTTCGCCACCTCGGCCTCGCCCCCGATCTCGTCCTCCACGCCAATGGCGACCTCGAAGGGCTCGACGCGCGCCGGCCCCGCTACAAGCGCGACATCGAGCCACCGGCGCGGATCGGCGGCGGCACCGACGCCGACCATCTGCGCTTCATGCGCTTCCTCGACACGGTCCCCGCCGCCACCTTCTGGCACCGCAACCGGCCGTGGCGGAAGAAATATGTCTATCTTCCGGTCGTCCTCGTCATGGTCTGGCTCGCCTGCGTGTCGCTGAGCATGCTTCTGTTCAGCAACTGACGAGGGACGGTCAGCGGCCGGCCGTCCCCTCCCCCACCGCCGGCAGGCTCAGATAAGCGAGCCGCCGAACCTCGCGCCGTCCGCGAACGACGGTGTCGAGGATCAGCCCGACTCCGAAGCTCAGGAAGGCGACGACCATCAGGCCGGTGACGAGGATCGCGGTCGGGAAGCGCGGGACGAGGCCGGTCTGCGCGTAAGTGACGATCAGCGGCGCCGCCAGCACGAGGGCGACGGCGGCGAGGAAGGCCGCGAAGCCGCCGTAGAAGAGCACCGGCCGCTCGATCCGGAAGAGGTGGAGGATGGTCCGGGCGATCCGCCAGCCGTCGCGATAGGTGGAGAGCTTGGAGACCGAGCCTTCGGGCCGGGCGCCGTAGGCGGTGACCAGTTCGGCGACCGGCATGGCGAGCTCGAGGGCGTGGACGGAAATCTCCGTCTCGGTCTCGAAGCCGCGCGACAAAGCCGGGAAGCTCTTCACGAAGCGCCGCGAGAAGACTCGATAGCCCGAGAAGATATCGGTGAAGCTCCGGCCGAACAGGCCGGCGAGGAGGCCGGTGAACAACCGGTTGCCGAGCCGGTGGCCGCGCCGATAGGCCTCCTCGACCTCCGACTTGCGGGCGCCGACGACCATGTCGAGCCGCTCCTCGACGAGGCGCCGGACAAGCTCGGGCGCGGCGGCGGCGTCGTAGGTCGAATCGCCGTCGGCCATGACGTAGACGTCGGCCTCGATGTCGGCGAACATTCGGCGGACGACATGGCCCTTGCCCTGCATCCGCTCCTCGCGGACGACCGCGCCGGCCGCCCTGGCCACCTCCCGGGTGCGGTCCGCGCTGTTATTGTCGTAGACGTAGATCGCCGCGGCCGGCAGCGCCGCCCTGAACGCCGCGACCGTCCGGGCGATCGCCGCCTCCTCGTTGAAGCAGGGCAGCAGGACCGCGACGCGAAGCTGAGACTGATCCACTCTTCCCCCTCGAGACGCCCTCGACCGCCGTCTTAGGCGAGGAAGCGGGGCTTAGGAATCCTTCTTCTTCGAGCGCGGCTTCTTCGCCGCGGCGGCCTCGGCGGCGGGCGCCTCAGGCTCGTCCTTCGTCGCCTTAGCTTTCTTCGCCGGCTTGGCCGCGGAGTCGGCGGTAGCGGCTTCAGCCGCCTTCGGCTTCTTGGCGGCCGCCTTCTTGCCCTTCGCCTTGGGCTCATCGTCGCGATCGTGATCGTGCCCGCAGCCGGGGCCGTGGACATGGCCGGTGTCGGTCGATTCGATCTCCGCCTGAAGCGCCTCGCGGCTGACCTTCCGCTCGCTGATCTCGGCCTTGCCGAACAGGAAATCGACCACCTTGTCCTCGAACAGCGGCGCCCGAAGCTGAGCCGCGGCCATCGGCTCGTTGCGCACATATTCGACGAACTTCTGGCGATCCTCGGGCCGGTATTGCTGGGCCGCCTGCATGATCAGCTGGTTCATCTCATTGTCGTTGATCACGATGCCGTTGCCCTGGCCGATCTCCGAGAGGAGCAGGCCGAGCCTCACCCGGCGCTCGGCGATGGCGCGATAATCGTCGCGCTCGGCCTCCATCTCGGCTCGGGCCGCGTCCGGATCCTCCTCGTGGCTCGCCTCGTGCTCGAGCTGCTGCCAGATCTGGTTGAACTCGGCCTCGACCATCGAGGGGGGCACCTCGAAATCGTGGTCCTCGGCGAGCTGGTCGAGCAACTTGCGCTTCATGTGGGTTCGGGTGAGGCCGCCCAGCTCCTGCTCGACCTGGCCCTTCATCAGCTCGCGCAGCTGGTCGATCCCCTCCAGCCCCATCGACTGGGCGAAGCCGTCGTCGAGCTTCGTCTCGCGCGCCGTCTGGACCTCGCCGACGGTGACTTCGAACACCGCCTCGCGCCCCTTCAGATAGGCGACCGGATAATCCTGCGGGAAGGTCACGGTGACGACGCGCTGCTCGTTGGCCTTGGCGCCGGCCAGCTGGTCCTCGAAGCCTGGGATGAGCCGGCCCGAGCCGAGCTCGACCCGCATCGAATCGCCTTTGCCGCCCTCGAACGGCTCGCCGTCGACCTTGCCCTCATAATCGATGACGACGAGGTCGCCCGGCTTCGCCGCCTGGCCCGCCGGAGCCGGCTCGAAGCTCTTCTGCCCCTCGGCCAGCCGGGCGAGAGCGGAGTCGACCTCCTCGTCGGTCGGTTCGACGAGCAGCCGCTCGAGCCTCAGCGAGTCGATCTTCGGCGCCGGCACCTCGGGCAGGGTCTCGAGCTCGACCTTGACCACCGCGTCGCGGCCGGGGCCGCCTTCCTCGAGCTCGACCTGCGGCTGCATCGCCGGCCGAAGCTTCTGCTCGGCGAGGAGTTGCTGGACTCCCTCCTGGACGGCGGTCTGAAGTGCTTCCTGCTCGATCGCCTGGCCGTGCATCTTGCGCACCAGGTTGGGCGGCACCTTGCCGGGGCGGAAGCCGGGCATCCGGATCTGCGGCGCGACCTTCTTCAGTTCGCCGTCGACCCGGGCGTCGATGTCCTGCTTGGAAATGGTGATCCGGTAGGCGCGCTTGAGGCCCTGGTTCAACGTCTCGACGGTCTGCATGATTGGAAGCTCTTACCTTCTCGCGGGAGTACGGCCTTCACGGGCGGGGCCTGGCGGGACTGGTGCGGGCGAAGGGACTCGAACCCCCACATCTTTCGATACCAGGACCTAAACCTGGCGCGTCTACCAGTTCCGCCACGCCCGCCGGGCCGCCGGTCGCGCGGGGATATAGCAGGCGTGGCGCCGGGGGCAAGGCGTAGCGTCCGCGAGCAGGCTTGCCACGGGCCGGGGACGGCATTTGCTCGCGAAGCCGCGTGCACGAAGCAGATTCAGCGCCAGCGGGGCCGAATTGATGAGGAGGCTCAGCTTCCGCCCGCCAATTCTCGTCGGTTATCGATTCATCCAGACAGTCGGATGCGGGGGGACTGTACAGATTTTCGGGACTGGATTCGAATCATCGGGAGTCACCAAGCTCAAGAAACGCGTATGCCATCTATTTATATTACCTCGATTGTCCTTCGATAAGCTACTTAGCAAGAGCGTTCCATGCTGGTCTAGTGTCAAACGAGTTGGCGTGATACACCGATTCGACAAGTCCGAGAACAGAGGAGAAACAGCAATGAAGTCTGTATCGATAACTGCAATGAAAACCTCATCCGGCATCGTGGCCGCGTTGCTCATCACGCAGGCTGCTTTGGCGCACAAACCGGACACCGTCCACAAATTCACCGAGACTTGCAGCATGACCTGCCTTCAAGGCGACTGGACACAAAATCCGACAAACCAGAGCTGGTCCTGCTCAAGCGGAAAGGTCGAAAAGGATCCCGGCTGTCCCAAGGCACCGGGACGGGTGACCCTCGAGACAGGCGTGCGCGCGTCAACCTTCGATGCCCGCGGACTCGGCGTCGTGCCCGTACAAACCAAGAGCGAGACCGGGCGTGCACGGGCCAAGCCGCCTCGGGACTGATCGCGAGATCGTCGCCAGGGAACGAGAGGAGGGAACGGAGCCGTAACAGCTGGCGGTAGGGGAGATTTCTCCCGTGCCAGCGCGTAATGGGCGATGAGCGAGCTGTTCGAGAAGCCCCGCACCCCTGCCGCGGATCACGGTCTTCCAGGCCCAGCGGAACGATCGCGGCCGTGTCGCTTTGACAGGGCGCAAGGCAGGGAGGCACTCGAATGCGCTACCGCAAGCTCGGCTCGAGCGATCTCGAAGTCTCGGAAATCTCGCTCGGCTCGTGGCTGACCCTCGGGGTGGGCGTCGAGCGGGACCGCGCCGCTTCGGTGGTCGATTCGGCGTTCGGGCTGGGGATCAACTTCATCGACACCGCCAACATTTACGGGCGCGGGGCGGCGGAGACGTTTCTGGGCGAGGTGCTGGAGGGACGGCCGCGCGATTCCTACGTGCTTGCGACCAAGCTGTTCTTCCCGATGACGGAGAGCGACCGCGGGCTTTCGCGGGCGCAGGTCGAGAAGCAGCTCGACGCCTCGCTGAAGCGGCTGAAGACCGATTATGTCGACCTCTATCAATGCCATCGCTTCGACGAGGAGACCCCGCTCGAAGAGACGATGGCGGCTCTGACCGAGGCCGTGCGCTCGGGCAAGGCGCGCTATATCGGCTTCTCGGAATGGCCGGCGGACCGGATCCGGGAAGCGCTGGCGATGGCGGGGGCGGAAAAGTTCGTGTCCAGCCAGCCGCAATATTCGCTGCTCTGGCGGCAGCCGGAGGAGGAGGTGATCCCGCTTTGCGCCGCCAACGGCATCTCCCAGATCGTGTGGTCGCCGCTCGCCCAGGGCGTGCTCACCGGCAAGTACAAGCCGGGCAGCCCTCCGCCCGCGGGCAGCCGGGCGACCAGCGAGGAGATGGGCGGCTTCATTTCCTGGCTGCTCAGGGACCGGACCCTGGAGGCGGTGCAGCGGCTCCAGCCGCTCGCCGCGGAGGCCGGGCTCAGCCTCGCCCAGTTCGCGCTGGCCTGGGTGCTTCGGGAGCCGAATGTGGCGTCGGCCATCGTCGGCGCCTCGCGGCCCGAGCAGCTGGCGGAGAATGCCGCGGCTTCAGGGGCGCAGGTCGATCCTGCGCTGTTCGCCAAAGCGGAAGCGATTGCGGCGGAGGCGCGGGGATAGCCGTCATTGCGAGGAGCGTAGCGACGAAGCGATCCAGCTACGCCGTCTGAGAAACGCCCGCAGGCCGGATTGCCTTGCTTCGCCCGCGACGACGGGATCAGCGCCGGATCCGGGCGCTCTCCACGATCCGTTCGAACTCCGGCAGGGCGGCCCCGAAATAATGGGCTCGGGCCGCGTCGAGCAGGGCCAGATAGAGCCGCCCTTCGACGATGGCGCCGACCGCCCTGCCCCGCCGCCACACCTCGTCGCCGCCGAGATAGTCATAGTCGAACTGGAAGCCCGGCCGCCCCGCGAAATCGCGCGGGCTGAGGCCGGTGACGTTGAACTCGCTGGCGCCGGCTCGCACCCGGTAGAAGCTCTCGATCATCGAGCCGATCTCGGGCGGGCTCATGTCGGAGCGGAAATTGGGCACCTTGCGGTCGGCCTTGCGGCGCTGCTGGACGATCCTTTTGTCGTTCTCGAGCGCTCCGATGAAGGTCAGGCCGTCGAGCAGCGGCCCGTTCAGGGTCCAGTCCTCCTCCTTCTGGATCTGGTCGGGACCGCGCGGCGCCTTGTTCCAGCGGATGGTCGGGGTGACGACCATCGAGCCCCGGGCGACCTCCTCCGGCCCCGGCTCGACCAGGTGGTAATAGCGCAGGCCGTAACCGCCGCCCGGCCCGCCGGCGCAGCCCGCCAGCAGCGAAAGAGCGAGCAGAATAGGGACGATACCGCTTTTCGTCATGGTTCGCCTCCTTGATTTGTCATCGTCGAATCCCCTTCCCCCGTCATTGCGAGGAGCGAAGCGACGCGGCAATCCAGCGGGCGCAGGCGCAGCACTGGATTGCTTCGCTTCGCTCGCAATGACGGCTTCTGGGACGGGCCGGTCATTGGCCGAGCGTGTGGCGGACCATCGCCGCATCGGGAGCCGACGGGGCGGCGGCGAGGTAGCGCTTCAGGGCCGCCTGGCCTTCGTCGCGGCGGCCCTCCTTTAGCAGCTGGTAGCCATGCGCCCGCCACGCCTCGGGCGGGGCGTCGGGATAGCCGACGGCGGCGGCGTAGCTCGCCCCGGCGAGGGCGTCGTCGCCCTTGGCGCCGCGCAGCCGCCACACCTCGCCCTCATAGAAGCGCAGAAGGCCGTTCCAGTCGTCCTTGGCGAGGTTCCTGAGGATGTAGAGGCTGGCGCCGGGATCGTTCAGCTTGACCTGGTCGTCGAGGAAGGTCTTGCGGTGGGCACCCAGCGCCCTGAGGTAGCGCTCGCGCGCGCGCTCGGTGCCGCGCGGAGTCGTCACCTCCCTGGCCGAAGCGCGCAGGTCGACCATGCGCTGCTCGGGCGCGGGGTGGGTGGCGAGCAGCGAATAGCCGCGCTTGGGCCGCTTCCTTCGCATCGCGGCGCTCGCCTCGATTTCTCCGATCAGCTGCTGCCAGGTCTCGGGCATGGCGTTGGGATCGTAGCCGGTCTCGGCGATCTGCCTCAGGCCCATCGCATCGGCCTCGGCCTCGAGCTCGCGGCTATACGAGAAGATCGAGAGGATTCCGCCGAGATAGACCAGGCGGACGAGATCGCCGGCATAGATTCCGGTGGCGCCGTAGCCGAGGCCCGCGGCCATTCCGAGGAAGTTCATCGCCGCCGTCTTGCGCTTCAGGTCGCGCCACATCCGGACCTGGTGGCGCCTCAGGAAATGGCCGGCCTCGTGGGCGATCACTCCGGCGAGCTGGGCCTCGTCGCGCATCCTCAAGAGCAGGCCCGAGAAGACGACCATGAAGCCGGTCGGAGTCATGAAGGCGTTGAATTCGGGGATATGGGCCAGATAGACCCGCAGATCCTTCGCCGCCGGTCCCCCGACCCGCTCGGCGACTCCGCCGAGATAGGCGGTCAAGGCGGGATCGCGGACGAGCAGGTTGGAGCCGGCCACCTCCTCCTCGACCCGCTCATATTGCTGCCACATCCCCTTCTCGTCCTTGTCGACGGGGCGGTAGCCGGGCCCGATCAGCGGCCTCATGTCGGCCGGGCGGATCCGAGCCTCGGCGGTTCCGGCAAACCCCGCGCAGCAGGCGCAGCCGAGGCCTCCGAGCATCATCCGCCGGGTCAGAGGAAGCGCCTCCCGCCAGGGTTTGGGGACAGTTACGGTAACTGTCCCCTTTTCCGGGGTCCTTTCGGTCATTGCCGGGCGCGGACGTTGCGGCCCGCCTTCATCCGGCCGAGCAGCCGCTCGACCATCTGCGCAGCGCCCTCGGGCGTTCGGATGTCGCCGAACTGGATTCCGGGCGCCATGCTCGAGGTCTGGAGGACGTTGAACCAGACCACCTCGCCGGTCCTCAGATCGACGAGCGACGCGTAGGCCGACTGGCCGCCGCCGCCCTGCGGCGCGCAAAAGCCGATCAGGCAGCCGGCGATCCCGAGCACCTGCAAGGCCACCCGGCCCGACGAGGCGAAGCTGTCCTCGGCATGGAGGAACAGGGCATAGTCCATCCCGGTCGCCTTGCCGAAAGCGACCGCGTCCTCGCCCAGAGTCCAGTCGAGCCCCTGCCGGCGCTTGGTCGGAAGGGTGGCGCCGAGATATTTGTGAAGCGCGATCGAGGCTCCGACGGCGGCGTGGAGCCGCTCGAGCTCGGCGACCTGATCGGCGCTGACCCCGGCGACCCCGGCGCGGGTCTCGAGGATCCGGGTCCGGCCGCCGCGGCCCGCCTGCTGCTCGGCGAGCGCCTTGAGGAGGTTGGCCCGCGCCCTCTCGGTCCACTCGGCGCGCGGCTCGACGAGGCCGCCGGCGGTGAGCTGGCCGACGGTGACGTCGGGCCGCATCACGATCAGGCTGTAATCGCCCTGCGGCGGCTCGAACTCGACGTCGGCGACCTGGCGGGTCTGGACGCAGGCCGACGAAGCGAGCGAGGCGGCGGTGAGGAGGACGAGCGGGCCGCGAAGCATGGCGAGGCTCCTCGAAACGGGGCGGCGCGTCGGGCGGAAATCGCCATCCCCTGAACGACTTGCCGCCAACGCTTCGCTTGCGCCCGCGTTCCGGTCCCCGGCCTCCCTTTCCGGGGAGGGGACGTTGACAGGCTGGCGCCGCGGGCGGAGACAGACGGGATGACCGTTGCCCTTTATTACCACCCTTTTTCTTCTTACTGCCAAAAGGTGCTGATCGCTTTCTACGAGCGGGACGTCCCGTTCGAAGGCGTGGTCATCGACCTTGGCGACGCGGCGCAAAGGGCGGCGCTCGAGCGGCTCTGGCCGGTCGCCAAATTCCCGGTGCTGAGCGACGAGGCGCGGGGCGTGACCTTGCCCGAATCGAGCCTGATCGTCGAATATCTCGACCGGGTCCACGGCGGGCCGCCGCTCGTCCCGGCGGAACCGGACGCCGCGCTCGAAGTCCATGTCCTCGACCGCTTCTTCGACAATTACGTGATGACCCCGATGCAGAAGGTGGTGGCCGACAATTTCCGGCCGGAGGGACAGCGCGATCCCTACGGGGTCGAGGAGTCGAAGGCCCAGCTCGACCGCGCCTATGCCATTCTCGACGACAAGCTCGCCGACGGCCGCTCCTGGGCGGCGGGAGACTCGTTCAGCCTCGCCGACTGCGCCGCCGCTCCCGCCCTCTTCTACGCCAACCTCGTCCAGCCCTTCGCCGGCCGGTCCCGGGCCGAAGCCTATTACGCCCGCCTTCGCGCCCGCCCCTCCTTCGCCCGGGCGGTCGACGAGGCTCGGCCCTACCGCCACTTCTTCCCGCTGCCCTGGGCGGAGGGGATCGACTGAGCTCATGCCGGCGCACGATCCCCATTCCCACCACGGCCATGGCGGCTCGGCGCTCTCCACCTCCGCCCAGGCGACTCTCCACTGCCTCACCGGCTGCGTGGTGGGCGAGGTGGCGGGGCTGGCGATCGGAGTCGAGCTCGCTCTGGGCAACTGGCCGACCGCGATTCTCGCGACCCTCCTCTCCTACGTCTCGGGCTTCACGCTCGGGCTGGTGCCGGTGATTCGCGGCCGGGGCCTCTCCTTCGGCGCGGCCCTGAAGCTGATCTGGATCGGCGAGGCGGTGTCGATCGGCGCGATGGAGCTGGTGATGAACCTGGTCGACTGGCGGATGGGCGGGATGGGCTCCGGCTCGACCTTGAGCTGGATGTTCTGGCGCGGGCTGCTCGTCGCCGTCCCGGCGGGATTCGTCGCCGCCTGGCCGGTCAATTACTGGCTGATCAGCCGGGATCTGAAGGCCTGCCACTGATCCCCGTCATCCCGGCGAAAGCCGGGACCTCAGGCCGCGAACGCCCGGAGTCCTTCACCCGCCGAGGCCCCGGCTTTCGCCGGGGTTACGGTCAGGCCGCCTCGTCCCAATAATCCTGACGGACCGGGTGGGCCGAACGGAACAGGCCGGCGCCGACCCGGGCGGTCTCGGCGAGGGCGAGCGCCGTTCCGCAGAAGCCGCATTCGGCGGAGAGACGGCCGATATACCAGTGCGAGCGCCCGCAGGCCGGACAGCGATTGGCCTCGCCCGGATGATAGAGGACCTGGAACCCGCGCAGCGCCGGGTCGTGGGGGTAGCTCCTGCCGCCTTGGATACTCGTCAACATCGTCGTCTCTTTCCTCGACTCGCCGCAGCGATGGCTGCGACGAGTCGTTCTTTTCCATCGGCGAGTTGAACGCAAGATTAATGTTGCGGGAGTGACACAATCGACACCAAAAACCGTTGCCGCGGCGACACAGCGGACACTTAGAGGCGGGGATCGACCGGTTCGGACTCCATCGCCAGCACCCCGAACACGCATTGGTGCACCCGGGTCAGCGGAGCATGGTCGACGAAGCGGTGAAGCGCCTCGAGGCCGAGGGCGAACTCGCGGAGCGCCATCGAGCGCTTCTGGCCGAGGCCGCGGCGGCGGAGGCGCTCGAGATTCTCGGGCATGTCGTAATCGGGTCCGTAGATGATGCGCAGATATTCTCGGCCCCGGCATTTGATCGCGGGCTGGTGCAGGCCCTTGCCGCGAGCGACGAAGGCGAGCGGCTTGACCACCATTCCCTCCCCGCCCGCCCCGGTGAGCGACTCCCACCAGGCGGTCGCCTCGGCGACCTCCGTCTCGCTGCGAAGGTCGAGCTTGCGGTGGGCGGTGGCGAGGATCAGCGCCGGATCGGCGGCCGCGAGCCCATGTGCCCGCGCCATGTGCCAGAGATGGTCCTTGTCGGAATGGACCGAGCCCTCGCTCGCCAGCAGGTGGAAAGGGGCGAAGCGGACGTCGCCGATTCCGGCGAAGGGCCCGACATAGCGATTGTAGGAGTCGCGGAAACGATGGGCGTTGGCGAGGCGAAGCTCGGAGCGGTCGGCGAGCTCATCGACCGGCACTCCGCGCGCCCGGGCGGCGGCGAGCGCTCCGGTCAGGGCCTGGAGCCCCGCCGCCGCGGCGGCGCCGACCGGGGCATATTGGCGATCGACCAGCGCCTGCGCCTTGAGGCTCCAGGGCATGATCTCGGCATCCCACAGCACCCAGCCGGTGGCGAGCTCGTCCCACAGGCCGGCGGCGTCCATCGCCGAGTCGATGCGGTGGAGAAAGGCCGCCTCGAGCGCGGGGTCGGCGAAGAAGCGCCGGCCGGTCCGGCTCATCACCGCCCCGCGCTCGCCGCCGGCGATTCCGAAGCGCTTCTCGGCGACCTCGAGGGTGCGGGCGAGGACGACCAGCGCCCGCGAGCCCATATGCTTCTCCTCGATGACGACCTCGTCGACGCCGCGCGAGCGGTAGTAGGCGAAAGCCTCTTCGGGCCGCTCCAGCCATCCCTCCCGGGCGCTCGTCTCCGACGGCGACATGGTCGGCGGCAAATGGATCAGCCAGCGCGGATCGACCGCCCAGCGCGTCATGACCTCGAGCGCGGCCGCGGCATTGTCCTCGCGGACGGTGACGATGCCCATATCGCGGGTCTCGATCGCCTGCTTGCCGAGCACGTCGGCGATGTCGAGGTGGAGGCCGTGGCTCTCGCCGGACACGGGCGGAGCGGCGAGCGGCCGGATCGGCTCGTAATAGGTGCGCTCGGCCGGCACCGACACGAGCTCCATCTCGGGCCAGCGAAGGGCCGTCAGCTTGCCGCCGAAGCAGCAGCCGGTGTCGACGCAGATCGTTCCGTTCACCCATTGCGCTTCGGGCACGGGCGTATGGCCGTAGACCACCTTCGCCCTGCCCTTGTAGTCGGCCGCCCAGTCGTAGCGAACCGGAAGCCCGAACTCGTCGATCTCGCCGCTCGTCTCGCCGTACATGGCGAAGCTTCGGACGGCGCTCGAGGCTCGGCCCTGCATTTCCTCCTTGAGTCCGGCATGGGCGACGACCAGCGCTCCGCCGTCGAGCACGTAGTGGCTGACGAGGCCGTCGAGCCACTGGCGCATGTCGCGGGCGAATTCGGGCGGCTCCAAAGCGAATTGCTCGATCGTCTCGGCGAGGCCGTGGCTGGCCTGGACGTTGCGCCCCGACAGATGGCGCTTGAGCTTGTCGTCATGGTTGCCGACGACCGCCAGCGCCGTCCCGCTCTCCACCATGTGGCGGGCGATTCGAAGCACGTCGGGCGAGCGCGGCCCGCGGTCGACCAGGTCGCCGATGAAGATCGCCCTGCGCCCCTCGGGAGCGGTAACCTCAACCGCCTTGCCGTCCCAGCGCAGCATATAGCCGAGGTCGGCGAGCAGCCGCTCGAGCTCGTCGGCGCAGCCATGGACGTCGCCGATAATGTCGAACGGGCCGCTCTCGTCCCTCTTGTCGACCCACAGCCTGGTGCGGGCGACCGTCACGGCTTCGATCTCCTCGACCGACTTCAGCACGTGGACGTAGCGCAGCCCCTCGCGCTGCAGCCCCCGCATCGAGCGGCGCAGCGACACCATCTGCCGGCGGACCGGGCCCGGCCCGAACTGGCGGTCCGGCCTCAGCGCGTTGCGCTCCACCGCCAGCTTCTCGGGCAGGTCGAAGACGATGGCGACGGCGAGCGCGTGCCACTTGCGGGCGAGGGCGAGCAGGCCCTTGCGCGATTCCGGCTGGACGTTGGTCGCGTCGACCACGGTGAAGCGGCGGTTCTTTAGCCTTTTCTCGATGATGGCGTGGACCAGGTCGAACGCGTCCGCGCTCGCCGACTGGTCGGTCTCGTCGTCGGCCACCCAGCCGCGGGCGCGGTCGGAGGAAACCACCTCCGTCGGCAGGAAGTGCCTGGCGGCGAAGGTCGACTTGCCGGTGCCGGAGGCGCCGATCAGAAGGACGAGCGCATATTCGGGAATCTCGATCAGCACCGCGTGAAGATCCCCATCTGCGTCGGCGCCCCGAGCTCGGCATCGGCGGGGCCGATGCCTTCGAAGCGGACCTCGTAGCCGTGGGCGCCGGCGACGCTGCGCGCCCAATGCTCGAACTCGGAGCGGGTCCATTCGAACCGATGGTCGCCGTGCCTGAGCGCGCCTTCGGCCATGCCCGGGAAGAGCCTATTATACTCGCGGTTCGGAGTGGTGACGACGGCCGCGCCGGGGCGGGCGTGGCCGAACAGCGCCTGCTCGAAGGCGGGCAGCCGCTCCGCCTCGATATGCTCGATCACCTCGACGATCGCGGCGGCGTCGAACCCTTTCAGGCGCTCGTCGCGGTAGACGAGCGAGCCCTGGAGAAGTTCGATCCGCTTGCGCTGCAGATCGGGCATCCGCTCGAGGCGGAGGCGGTCGCCCGCCGCGGCCAGGACCCGCGGCGCGACCTCGACCCCGACGATGCGGGTGAAGGCGCGCTCCTTGAGCAGGAAGCGAAGCAGCCTTCCCTCGCCGCAGCCGAGATCGAGCACCGAGATCGCGCCCAGCCCCTTCAGCGTCTCGACCACCCGCTCCATCCGCTCGTCGTTGAGGCGGATCGGCTTCTCGATCGCTTCCTCGGCGGAATCGCGCGCCTGCGCCTGCTCCGCCTCCTCCGGCGCCACCCCCTCGTCGAGGCCGGCCATGGCCGACGCGACCAGCGAGCGGTAGCCTCCCAGGTAGCGCTTGACGATCAGCTCGCGCTCGGGATGGCCCTCGAGCCAGCCCTCGCCCTTGCGAAGCAGCTTCTGCACCTCGTCCTCGCCCACATAATAATGCTTCGAGTTGTCGAGCACCGGGATCAGCACGAAGAGGTGGGTGAGCAGGGCCGAGACCCGCATCTCGGCGGTCAGGGTCATCGCCACGTAGGGGCTGTCGCCCCATTCGGGATGGGCCGGATCGAGGGGGATCGGAGCGGCCTCGACCGCATAGCCGAGCGGCTCGAACAGCCTCGCGACCAGAGCGTGACCGCCCCGCGCCGGAAGCGGAGTGATGGTGGCCTGAAGCGGGATCGGCCGGTCGGCGAGCTCCTGGCGAAGCTTCGAGCGGCCGCCCATCGCCGTGCCGAGCGAGCGGCCGATCGCCACCGCCAGCAGCGACGAGGCCGCATAGGGACGGTCGCTGACATATTGCTCCTCGATCGCCGCGGCCCGGCCCCGGCCGCGGACCAGCTCGACCGGGTCGACCTCCACCGTCAGAGCCGCGGTGCACCGGTCCTGCCCTGCTTCGGGGTAGAACAGGGTCGCCCGGCCGAACGGGAGCTCGGTCGAGTGGACGTTGTCCGGATGCTTCATCAGCAGGAAGCCGAGATCGGTCGCCGGGCGGTGGGTGGTGGTGAGGGTGAGCAGCATTGCGGACCCGCTATGACGTGCCCGGGCGAGTCCCCGCAAGTGGGCGCTGCGGCTGGCCCCGGAGGCGCGGCTGTGCTTTAGCCGCGAGGAAAGCGAGGGTTTGTGATCTATTTCGAAGATATCGAGATCGGGCGGGAGACCGAGTTCGGACGCTACGAGGTGACTCGCGAGGAAGTGCTCGACTTCGCCCGCAAATACGACCCGCAGCCGTTCCACCTGTCCGACGAGGCCGCGGCCAAGACCCATTTCGGCCGGCTGGCGGCGAGCGGCTGGCATACCTGCGCGATGACGATGGCGGTGATCGCCCGCCACGTCGTCGAGGACGATCAGGCCGGCCTCGGCTCGCCCGGGGTGGACGAATTGAGGTGGCTGAAGCCGGTCTATCCCGGCGATACCCTGACGGTGCGGGGGACGATCCTCGAGAAGACGCCGTCGCGCTCCAAGCCGGACCTCGGCTCGTTCCGCACCCAGACGACGGTGACCAACCAGGACGGGGTCCCGGTGATGCGCTTCACCTCGATCGTTCTGATCCGGAGAAAGCCGGCCTAGCTCGCGTCATCCCGGCGAAAGCCGAGACCTCGGCTCGCAGTGGCGCTACCGCCGGTGCCCTATCTTCGATGAGGTCCCGGCTTACGCCGGGATGACGCTCAGTTCCTCCGGCCGCGCCCGTGCCAGTCGCCGCGCGTGCGCTGGCCGTCGCCGCGCACCCGGACCCGAGTCTCGCCCTGGACTCGCGGCTCGACCGAGCGCTGGCGATAGCCCTCGCGGCGGAAGCTTTGCGGATTTTCGTCCCATTGCTGGCGGTTGGAGCGGTCGCGCGAGCCGGTGCGGTCGCCGCTGCCGCTTCGCCAGTCGCGGGTGTCGCCGCGATAGCCCTGCCACCGCTCCCAGCGGCGGTCGTTCCAGTCGCGATCGCCCCAGCGCTGGCGGCGCCCTTCCCAATAGCGGCGATGGTCGTCGCTCCAGCGGTAGCGGCGCCCCGAGCGGTCGAAGACGTAGAAGCCGATGCCGGGATAATAATAGTCGCCGTACCAGCCGTACCACGGATCGTAGGCGTAAGCCCCGCCGCGGCCGCCGCCATAATAGCAATCGTCCCAATAGGGATCGCAGCGGCTGTTATAGCCCACGCCATATCCGTAGCCGTAGCCGCTGCCGTAGCCGCAGGCGGAGACTCCGAGGCCGGCGGCGAGGACGATGAGGACGGTGCGAAGACGGCCGGACATGAGCGACTCTCCCGAAAAGGCGCTTGGGCGGCAGTGAAAATCCGCCCCGGGCGGTGAACCGCCGATGAACCGTTAACCTCCTGTAAACCGGGAAGCTGCCGCTGCTAATCCCCCTCGAACTCGACCAGCGCCTGCATCCCGATCCGCTCCGCGCGCAGCGCCGCGCCGCCGCCGAGGTCGGGCAGGTCGACGATGAACACCGCCCCGGTCACCGTTCCTCCCGAGCGGCGCACCAGCCGGGCCGCGGCGAGCGCGGTGCCGCCGGTGGCGAGCAGATCGTCGGCGAGGAGCACCCGGGCGCCCGGAGCGCAGGCGTCGACGTGCATGGCGAGGCGGTCCGTGCCGTATTCGAGCGCATATTCCTCGGCGATCGTGGCGCCGGGCAGCTTGCCGTGCTTGCGGATGAGGAGGAGTCCCGCGCCGAGCCGCTGGGCGAGCGCCGCCGCGACGACGAAGCCGCGCGCCTCGATCCCGGCGACGAGGTCGGGGGGCTCGCCGACCCGCTCCGCCAGGCGCTCGATCGCGGCGGCGAAACCGCGCGCGTCGAGCAGCAGCGTGGTGATGTCGCGGAACTGGATGCCGGGCCTGGGGAAGTCCGGGATGGTTCGGATCAGAGCCTTGAGGTCGTCGTTGGCGGTCGTCATGAAAGCCTCGTCATGCCGGACTTGATCCGGCACCCATGAACACTGCCCTGCCCGTGTCTCGCAATCCAGTGTTCATGGGCCCCGGCTTTCGCCGGGGTGACGTTACGAGCTCATCCCCGCCTCGGCGCTCGCCGCGTCGCGCCTGGCCATGTTTTCCGGGTCGAGCGGTCCGGTCGCCCGGACCCGGCGGCTGGCGCCGCCGTGCCAGACGTTCTGATAGGCCATGTAGGCGAGGATGGTGGCGAAGAGCAGGAACAGAACCGTCGCAAGCCCCGCCGCGCGGCGATTCTCGAGCTTCGGCTCGGCCGTCCAGGTCAGGAAGGCGGCGACGTCCTTGGCCATCTGCTCTCGGGTCGGGTTGGTGCCGTCGGTGTAGCCGACCTGGCCGTCGGAGCCGAGCGGCGGCGGCATCGCGATGTTGAGGTTGGCGAAATAGGGATTGTAATGAGTCGTCCCGCTCGGCCGGTTCTCCGCCGGCAGGTTGGCGGGCGGATTGCGGTAGCCGGTAATCAGGGAGGCGACATAGGCCGCTCCGCCCTCGCGCGCCTTGGTGATCAGCGACAGATCCGGCGGAAGCGCATTGTTGTTCGCCGCCCGCGCCGCCACCTCGTTAGGATAGGGGCTCGGGAAATGATCGGCGGGGATCGCCTTGCGGGTGCTCGCCTCGCCGGTCTTGGGGTCGACGTCGGGGACCTCGATCTGCCAGCGATCGGCGATCGCCTTGATCTCCGCCTCGCCGTAGCCGAGATCCTCGAGGTTGCGGAAGGCGACGTAGTTGAGCGAGTGGCAGGCGGAGCAGACCTCCTTGTAGACCTGGAAGCCGCGCTGAAGCTGGGCCCGGTCGTAGGTGCCGAACGGGCCGTCGAACGAGAAGGCGATGTCGCGCGGCTCGACGTGGAAGCGATGCTCCACGGTCGGCTTGGGCGGGTCCTGGAGGTAGGCGCCGACGCCCCAGGCGAGCGACCAGCCGGCGACGATGACGAAGCCGAGACCGATGAGGATGCCGAGCAGGCGCACCATGTGTTCGTCTTTCCCTTTATTCGGCCGCGGTGGCCGGCCTGACGCCGGAAAGGTCGGCGGGGGCGGCCTCGCGCGCCTCGCCGTGAAGCACCGATTCGGTGATCGAGCGGGGCAGCGGCAGGGTCCGCTCGGTCCAGCTCAGGATCGGCAGGATGATCAGGAAATGGGCGAAATAATACATAGTCGCCACCTGGCTGATCATCACATAGGGCTCCTCCGCCGGCCGGCCGCCGCAGAAGCCGAGGACGAAGATGTCGGCGATCAGGATGTAGAAGAACATCCTAAAGGTCGGCCGGTAGCTGCCCGAACGGACCGGCGAGGGATCGAGCCAGGGCAGGAAGAAGAGCAGGACGATCGAGCCGAACATGGCCAGCACGCCCCACAATTTCGCCGGCAGGATGAAGTCCGCGGTGAAGGCGCGGAGGATCGCGTAGAAGGGCCAGAAATACCATTCCGGAACGATATGCGCGGGCGTCGAGAGCGGGTTGGCCGGGATGTAATTGTCGGCATGGCCGAGATAATTGGGCGCGAAGAAGGTGACCAGGGCCAGCAGGATCAGGAACACGCCGAGCCCGAAGCCGTCCTTGGCGGTGTAATAGGGATGGAAGGGCACCGTATCCTGAGCGCTCTTCACCTCGACCCCGGTCGGATTGGACGAGCCGGGAATGTGAAGCGCCCAGATGTGCAGGATGATCACCCCCGCGATCACGAAGGGCAGCAGATAGTGGAGCGAGAAAAAGCGGTTGAGAGTCGGCTGGTCGGGCGCATAGCCGCCGAGCAGCCATTGCTGGACCGGCTCGCCGACCACCGGGATCGCCCCGAACAGGCCGGTGATCACCTTGGCGCCCCAGAAGCTCATCTGCCCCCAGGGCAGGACGTAGCCCATGAACGCCGTCGCCATCATCAGCAGCAGGATGACGAGCCCGAGCATCCAGACGAGCTCGCGCGGCGCCTTGTACGAGCCGTAATAGATGCCCCGGAAGATGTGGATGTAGGTGACGATGAAGAAGAAGCTCGCGCCGTTGGCGTGAAGGTAGCGAAGCAGCCAGCCCTGGTTGACGTCGCGCATGATGTGCTCGACCGACTGGAAGGCCTGCCCGCCATAAGGCACGTAATGCATGGCGAGGATGATTCCGGTGACGATCTGGATGGTCAGAGCCACCCCGGCCAGCACTCCGAAATTCCAGAAGAAATTCAGGTTGCGCGGCACCGGATAGCCGCCGCCGACGGCGCCGTGGACCAGCCTCGGCAGCGGCAGCCGCTGGTCGAGCCAGCGCATGAAGCCGTTCTTGGGTTGATATTCCTCGGCCCAGGGAAAGCTCATCTTATTCGACCTCGCCGACGGCTATGACGGTGTCCGACTTGAAGGCGTAATCGGGCACTTCGAGATTCTTGGGGGCCGGGCCTTTGCGGATTCGCGCCGCGGTGTCGTAGGCGGAGCCGTGGCAGGGGCAGAAATAGCCCCCGAACGGCCCCCGATTCTCGCCCTCGCCGGCGCCCAGCGGAACGCAGCCCAGATGGGTGCACACGCCCATCGTCACCAGCCATTGCATTTTGCCCGGCTTGGTCCGCTCGGCGAGCGACTGCGGATCGCGAAGCTCGGAGACCGGAACCGCGTTGGCGGCGTTGATCTCGGCCGGGGTGAGGTGCCGGATGAACAGCGGTTGCTTGCGGAACACGGTCTTGATCGCCTGGCCGGGCTGGATGGCGGCGAGGTCGACCTCGATCGAGGCCAGGGCCAGCACGTCGGCCGACGGGTTCATCTGGTTGATCAGCGGATAGAGCGTCGCGAGCGCGCCGACCCCGGCCGCGCTCACCGCCGCGATGTTGATGAAGTCGCGCCGCCTGACGCCGTCATGCGAATCCGCGGCCAGCGTCCCGTCGCTATGTTCAACCGTCGCCATGTTGTCCTTCAGCGCTTCGAACAGGATGCGCGGCGAGGAAGCGGCCGCGCAGCACCGCGCCGAAGGGAGGAGAAGCCTCCCCTGAGCGGCTTGGCGCGCCTGATAGACGCGCGGACGGGCCTTTGCCAACCGGGATTTTGAGGGCGGCCGTCCTCGCGGGCGCGGGCCCAGACCCATTCGGCGCCGGCGCGGGTCTTGCCGAAGCCGCGGCCGGCGACGATCGCCCAGATTCGCCACGGATTTCCGTCCGGCGCGGCCTCGGGTTCGATCTGGATTCGGGGGTTGGGACCGCGTCGCTTTTTCCGACCGGACATCCCAGCGTTGGAACACAAAAGGAACGGATGGGGGAATATCTATTCGAGCCGAATCGGACCTTCCCGGCAAGCCCGGGGGAGGACTGCCACAATCGATACGAATTCGAGCTTGGCGCGGCATCGGGCGGAGACACGGGCGGCCCAGGAAGCCGCCCTCATCGTCGCGGAGGACAAGATGCTGTTTCATATCTCGATCGCGGCCGAACGGCCCAAGCAGGCGGCCCGGCTCGTCGCGGAGCTCTGGGGCGGGCGGGCCTATCCGTTTCCGCCGGTCGCGGAGGGAAGCTGGATCGCCATGGCCGGCGACGACCGGGGAAGCGCGATCGAGGTCTATCCGCTGGGGACCGAGCTTCACCAGGGCGACGGCGAGGCGCCGGTGCGGCCGCTGGCGGGGCCGCCGCCGGGGAACGGGCCGGTCCATGTCGCGATCGCGACGGAGCTCGACCTCGACTCGGTGAAGGCGATCGCGAAACGCTTCGGGGCGCCGGCGAAGGTCTGCGCTCGAGGGCCCTTTCACGTCATCGAATTGTGGGTCGAGGGGCGCTTCATGATCGAGGTGCTCACTCCCGAAATGCAGACGGAGTATCTCGGCAACCTGGACTTCGCCGGCTACGAGCGTTTCCTCGCCTCGATGGGCCTCGCCGAGGCGGCCTGACCGCGATCCGCTGCCGGGCGGGCCCGGAAGAGGCTCAGCCCCAGGTCGCGACCGGCGGCAGGCTCATCAGGATCGCGTCGACATTGCCGCCGGTGCGAAGGCCGAAGGCGGTGCCTCGGTCGTAGAGCAGGTTGAACTCGGCGTAGCGGCCGCGCCATTCGAGCTGGCGCGCCTTGTCGGCTTCGGTGAAGGGCGTGGCCATCCGCCGGCGGACCAGCTTCGGGAAGATGTCGAGCAGGGCCTCGCCGACGTCGCGGGTGAAGTCGAAGCTCGCTTCGAACGGGCCTTCGAGATGGTCGTAGAAGATGCCGCCGACGCCGCGGTGGACCGAGCGGTGGGGGATGTAGAAATAATCGTCCGCCCATTGGGCGAAGCGCTCGTAGAAGGTCTGGTCGTGGGCCGCGCAGGCGGCTCGGAGGCGGGCGTGGAAGTCGGCCGTGTCTTCCTCGTAGGGGATGGGCGGGTTCAAATCGGCGCCGCCGCCGAACCAGCGCCGGGTGGTGGCGAGGAAGCGGGTGTTCATGTGAACCGCGGGGACGTGGGGATTGGCCATGTGGGCGACGAGGCTGATTCCGGTGGCGAAGAAGCTCGGGTCCGAACCCGCGCCGTGGATCGAGGCGGCGAATTCCTCGCTGAGGCGGCCGACGACGGTGGAGACGTTGACTCCGACCTTCTCGAACACCTCGCCCTTCATCAGCCCGCGGACTCCGCCGCCGCCGGGGGCGCCGTCGGGGTCGGTTCGCCGCCAGGGGGTGAAAGCGAAGGCGGCCTCGCCTCCGGCCTCGCGCTCGATCGCCTCGAATTCGGCGCAGAGGCGGTCGCGGAGGGACTCGAACCACATGCGGGCTCGGCTTTGCTCGTCGTCCAGCTCGATCATTGCAGCTCCCGACTGCCCGGCCGGGCCGGGCGTTGCAAGGGCCTCGGGGCCCCGGCGGGGTCAGCCCCCGGCGCGAGACCGGTTCAGAGCGATCGCGGCCCGGACCAGGGCCTTGAAGGCGTCCGCATCGATCGCCTCGCCTTCGCGGAGGTCGACGGCCCGGCGGGTATTGCCCTCGAGGCTGGCGTTGAACAGGTTCGACGGGTCGGGGAGGGAGGCGCCCCTGGCGAAGGTCGCCTTGACCACCGTTTTGTAGGTCTCGCCGGTGCAGATCATCCCGTCCCGATACCAGACCGGGACTCCGCGCCATTTCCACTCCTCGACCACGTCGGGGTCCGACTCCCGGATCAGGGCTCGAAGGCGGGCGAGAGTCTGGCCGCGCCAGTCGCCGAGCCCGGCGATGCGTTCGTCGATGAGTTCGGAGGGGGATCTTTCCTTCGTCATCCGTTCCGTCTCCTGCCGCCGGAGCGCCCGGCCCGGCCGCCCTCGTAGGAGCCCCGCTGCCGGAAGGCGAGGGGATGGGTTGGGAAGGCCCTTGCGCCTCGCCGGCTTCAATCCGGCCACATCCGGGCCTGGCGAAGAGCCTCGGCCAGTCCGATCGCCGCCGCCACCGCGATGTTGAGCGAGCGGGTGCCGGGCGCCTGCGGGATTCGGACCCGGGCGTCGGCGCGGGCGTGCACCGCTTCGGGCGCGCCTCGGCTCTCGGACCCTAGGAGGAGGGTGTCGCCCGGCTCGAAGCGGGCCTCGGGGAGGCGAACGCCGCCGGCGGTGGTGAGCAGGACGAGTCGCCCCTCGAGGGCCGCCTCGAACGAATCCCAGCTCGAATGGCGGGTCACCGCCGCCCTCTCGGCATAATCCATCGCCGCCCGCTTCAGAGCCCGGTCGGAGAAGGGGAAGCCGCAGGGCTCGACGATGTCGACCGGGACGGCGAGGCAGGCGGCAAGGCGCAGGATCGTCCCGACATTGCCGGCCTGGTCGGGCTGGTGGAGGGCGAGGCGCATAGGCCCCCTTATCCTTCCCCCGCCGGCTCGGGGAGGGGGACCTCGGAGAAAGCCGGTTGACGGGAAGTCTATATAGGTAGACTTATCTCGAATGACCCGTTCGCGCGCCCTTTCCGGCCAGGCGGTTTCGCTCCTCGCGGCGCTCGCCGCTTCGGGGCGGGATTGGCGGCACGGCTACGATCTGGCCCGGGCGACGGGGCTTCGTTCCGGAACGCTCTACCCGCTGCTGATCCGGCTCGAAGCCCAGGGCCAGCTGGAAGCGCAATGGCAGGCGCCGGCGGCGCCGGGGCGTCCGCCGAGGCACGCTTATCGCCTGACCGCCGCCGGGCTGGCGCTGGCGCGCGGCCACCGGGCCGCCGCCCGAAGCGACGAAGAATCGCCGCGGCCGGCGGGCGGCGAGGCATATTCATGAGCGACCGCACGGCGCGGCGGCTCGCAGGGTCGGTCGGCCGCCTGCTCCGGCACGTCTTCCCCGAGAGCCAATCCGGCTGGGTTCGGGCGATGCGGTCCGAAATCGAGCAGGTCGAGGATGACCGCGCCGCGCTCAGGTTCGCGCTCGGCTGCCTCTGGGGCGGCTTCCGCCAGGCCGCGGCCCGGCGACTTTTCTCCCACGGGCAAGGCGTTGCGATGATGAAGATCAAGCTGAGGCACCCTCGCAATGCCGGAATCGCCTGCGCTCTGGCCGCGACGGCCCTCGGCATCGCCTATCTCGTCGCGGCCGGCGCGCCGGCGCGCTACCCCGTCGTCAACGCAGCCGCGTTCCTGCTCGGCATCGTGGCGCTGGGCGGGCTGGGTGGAGCGAGGGTCCAGGCTCGCGTCCACTCGGGCCCCTTGCTGCTCGCCTTGGGCTCGTGCCTGCTCGCGACGGCGCTGGCCGGGGCGTCCGCGCAAGGCGTCTCGAGATGGATCTGGATCGGGCCGTTGAGCGTGCAGGTGAGCTTGGTCGTCCTGCCCGCCATGGTCGTCGCCTTCGCCCGCGGTCCCACCTCCCTCGGAAGCGTCGGAATGGGCGTGGCCGCAGTCGCCCTGGCGCTCCAGCACGATCGGGCGATGGCCGGAACGCTCGCGCTGGGCCTCGCCATTCTGACGATCGCGAGGCCGAGGCCTGCTTCCGTCGGAGCGCTGATCGTCGCCCTGGCCGCCTTCGCCGTAGCGCTGGCGCGGCCCGACGATCTTCCCGCGGTGCCTTTCGTCGACCGGATCCTGTTCACCTCGTTCGACGTCCACCCGCTGGCCGGCGCGGCGGTCCTGCTCGGCGCCCTGCTCCTGCTCGTGCCGTCGATCCTCGGCCGGCGCGACGACCCGGTCCCGGGCAACGCGCGCTGGGTCTTCGGCGCGGTCTGGCTCGGCTGCATCGTCTCGGCCGCTCTGGGGAACTACCCGACTCCGGTCGTCGGCTACGGAGGAAGCGCCATCCTGGGCTATCTCCTCAGCCTTTCCTGCCTTCCGGCCGATGCCCGGTCGGCCAGAGGGCGCGCAGAGACGGCGGCCCAAGCCGACGCGGGCACGCCTTCGGCACTGCCCCGGGGCGCTTCATTGGCATAGTCGCGCCGGCTGAAGTCGACGGACCCCACGGCGAATGTCTACTGTCCCCCATTTTCGCGCCCCCATTTTTCACCTTCGCGCCTTCGCGTGAAAATCCTCTCGCGCCGGAGCTTGCCCCGGCGGCGCCTTGAAGGCAGGTGGGACACAGCGATGCTGATCCCAGTCCCCGAAGGCCATGTCGGCGCCGTCGTCACCTATCTCGACATGACCGAGCGCCCGAAGCCCCGGCCTCTGCCCGACTCCCCGCTCCGCCTCGAGCCCTGGCCCGACCCCGACCCGGCCCGCTACCGGCTCCTGTTCGAGCGGATCGGCGCCCGCTGGTTGTGGTATTCGCGCCTCGTCATGGACGACGAGCGCCTCCGCGGCGAGATCGCCGAGGTCCACGCCGTCGTCGACCGCTCCGGCATCGAGGTCGGAATGATCGAGCTCGACCTGCGAACCCGAAGCGAGTGCCTGATCCGCTTCCTCGGCTTGGTGCCGGAGCTCGCCGGCAAGGGCCATGGCGACTGGCTGTTCGCTCGCACCCTGGCGCTCGCCTGGCGCCGCGGGGTGGAGCGGGTCTCGGTCAACACCTGCACGCTCGACCATCCGGCCGCCCTCCCCGCTTATCTCAAGGCCGGCTTCAGGGCCTATAAGCGGGCGTTCGAGAGCTTCCCCGACCCGCGCCTCGCCGGGCTCCTGCCCGCCGGCGCGGCGCCGCAGGTGCCGTCAATCGGCGGGGGCGGCGGGGGCTGAGCCGAGGCGGCTCAGCTGCCGGTAGATGGCGGCGTTGAGAAGCAGGATCAAGGTGACCAAAGCGGCATTGCCGGCGGACTTGACGATCAGCACCGGCAGCGCCGCCAGATCCTGGCCCAGCGCCAGCACGAACAGCAAGGCGAGCAGGGCCACCGCGACTCCGACCACGATCGCCCCGGCGACGGCGACCAGGCAGAGGAGCCCGAGCACCGCCCAGCCCCGGCCTTTGGTGAGCTCGAAGCAGCGGGCGATGGCGTCGAGGGGGTTGCGGCGATTCTCGGCGACCAGGAGTGCGCCGATCGGGCTCAGCCGGCCGAGCAGATAGAGGCCCGGCACGATCAGGAAAACGAAGCCGATTCCGATCAGCAGGCCGCTCAGGATCGAGGTCGCGAAATAGAAAGGCAGGATGGCGAGCGCGGCCGCGATGGCGCCGCCGACGGTGATCCCGCGCGAGAAGATCAGAAGCAGGATCGCGATCGCCCCGACCATGTTGACCAGATTGTCGAGCAGCAGCCAGTGCCAGTTGAGCGAAAGATATTCGGCCATGACCCGGCCGATCTCGCCGATCTGGGCGGGCTCGGGCTGGGGGACGAAATAGCCGAGGAGCAGGTTGGGAAGGAAGATGAAGACTCCCGCGACCGTCGCGACCAGCGAAAAGTGGCTTCGAAGCAGCTCCATCACGTCCGCCCAGACCGCGCTGTACGAAAACCTCATCCCCGAGCCCCTTCTTGTCCGCCTTCTCCCATAAGCGCGGGCGGCGGGCGCCTCAAGCCGGGCTTGCGCGCGGCCGCCGGTTGAACGACATCGGCGCTCGTGGAGCGCGACGGGATCGAATGGCGGGTGACCGCGGGGCTCAGCCCCTACCCCGAGACTCTGGCGGCGATGGAGGCGCGCGCCGCGGCGATTCGCTCCGGCGAGGCGGCGGAGCTGGTCTGGCTGGTCGAGCATCCGCCGCTCTACACCGCCGGCACCAGCGCCGACCCGGCCGAATTGTTCAACGCTCTGGGCTTGCCGGTCTATTCGGCCGGGCGCGGCGGGCGCTACACCTATCACGGGCCCGGGCAACGGGTCGGCTACGTCCTTCTCGACCTGGACAGGAGGGGGCGCGACGTCCGCCATTTCGTCTTTTGCCTCGAGGGCTGGGTGATCGCGACGCTCGCCCGGCTCGGGGTTTCGGCGCGGCGGGCGGAGGGACGGATCGGCATCTGGACCGATCACGGCGGCGCCGAGGCGAAGCTGGGGGCGATCGGGGTGCGGGTCCGGCGCTGGGTCACCTACCATGGTTTTTCGGTCAATCTCGAGCCCGAACTTTCCCACTTCTCAGGCATAGTTCCGTGCGGTATTGCCGACCATCCGGTGACCAGCCTCGACGAGATGGGAGTGGCCGCAGGGCAGGAACGTTTCGACCTGGCGCTGGAACAAGGGCTCCGCGATTTCCTGCGGTCCCTCGAGGAGGGCCGCGAGTAAGGCTTGAGAGCCGTACCCTTTCCGTTTATTGTGCGTAACTGATTTGGCAAAAGAGGGGCCATCCCGTCCAAATCGTCCAACCTAGGGAGTTTCTAAATGCGTGACCTTCTTTCGAAAGTGATGACCGGCTCGATCGTCGCCGCCGGGGCCCTGCTCGTCGTGGCTTGCGGCGGTGGCGAGGACGCTGCGGCGAACAACGTCTCGGCCAACTACACCGACGACGCCCTCATGGGCGGCAATACCGGCGACGTCACCGCCGTCGACGCTCTGAACGGCACGGACGCCAATCTCGGCGCCACGACCGATCTCAACACGACGGGCTCGACGACGACCGCGAACACCACGACGACCGAGACGACCACGACGAACACCGGGACTGGCAACACCACCGGCATGTAATCGAAGGGTCGACGTTTTCGGAAAGGGCCGTCCGGGCGACCGGGCGGCCCTTTTCTTGTCCGCCGCACCTTTTCTTATGGAAGGCAGGCGCTTAGGTATGACGAGCCGTGCCTCAGGCACGACGGGCACGGCGGGTGAAGCTTTATTGCAAGGCGGCCCCTGCTAAGCATAGAGCCAGCGTGTCCAGCGCTCGAGGGGATCGAATGGCCTTCAGGATGAAGTACGGCTCGATGGCCGCTGCCGCCACGGCGGCGCTCGCGGCCGCCCCGGCGCCGGCGCAGCTCTACATCAGCCAGCCCGACCTGCGCGCGGCGTCGATCGAGCCGAGCGATCCGCTCGTCGGGCTTCCGCTGCCCGGGGCCACCGCGGCGGAATATCGCGCCCATCTCCTGTGGAACCTGCGCGCCGGCCTCAACGTCGCCGCGCTCCAGTGCCAGTTCTCGGATTACCTGCGGGCGGTGCCCAATTATAACGGCTTGCTCGCCCACCATAGCGTCGAGCTCGCCGCCGCCTACACCGCGCTCAACAATTACTACAAGCGGACGCTCGGAGCGAAGGGTCAGAAGGCGTTCGACGATTATTCGACCATCACCTACAATAATTGGTCCTCCGCCCAGGCGCAGCAGATCTTCTGCCAGACGGCGACCAACATCACCAAATCGGCGCTGGCCGCCCCCAAGGGCCAGCTCTTCCCGCTCGCCCAGTCGAGGCTCCGGGAGCTGCGCAACGCGCTCGTGCCCGTCTACGACCCTCGCCCCGCCTACCGCCCCTATCTGATCCGGTTGAAGCCGCTGCCGCCGATGGCGGCCGAATGCTACACCAAGAAGGATTTGCTCCGGCGCGCCTGCGGCGGAACGGCGAAGTAGCTTGAGCCGGGGAGGAATTTCCTTCTCCTAAGGCAGGCCGATCAGCTTATGCGACTGGAGGCCGAGCCGCCAGCGCGGATGGCGCATGACGTAGTCGATCGCGGCGGCGGTGGAGGCCTCCCGTTCCGGCCCGTCGAGGGGCTGGATGAGGAAATGGCGGAAATCCCAGTCGAGCAGGCTCTGCGGGTCGATCCCGGACTGCGGCCAGACCAATTTGAGCTCGTCCCCGGAGCGCTGCACCACCTCGGTGCCCGCTTTGGGGCTGACGCAGATCCAGTCGAGCCCGGCCGGCGCGGGCAAAGTGCCGTTGGTCTCGACGGCGATCTCGAAGCCGGCGCCGTGGAGCAAGTCGATCAGCGGCGGGTCGAGCTGGAGAACGGGCTCGCCGCCGGTGATCACGACCAGAGGCCGCTCCCCTTCCGCCCACAGCTCGAGCACTCGCCGTGCCAGGTCGGCGGCGTCGTAGCGCCCGCCATTGGCACCGTCGGTGCCGACGAAGTCGGTGTCGCAGAAGCGGCATCGCGCCTCGGCCCGGTCGCGCTCCAGTCCCGACCACAAATTGCAGCCGGCGAAGCGGAGGAAGACGGCGCGCCGTCCGGCCTGCAGACCCTCGCCCTGGAGGGTGACGAAGATCTCCTTCACCGCGTAGGTCATGGCCGTTCCGCATAATTTGTCGGGTCGGGGAGCCCCGCTTCCTCGAAGCCCTTGGCGCGCAGCCGGCAGCTGTCGCACAGGCCGCAATGACGGCCGTCCGCGGTGGGATCGTAGCACGACCAGCTCAGCCCGGCGTCGAGCCCGAGGCGGTCCGCCTCGCCGACGATGTCGGCCTTGGTCAGATGGAGCAGAGGCGTGGCGATTCGGAATGCCCTCCCCTCCCCTCCGGCCTTGGTGGCGAGCGCCGCGAGCGCCTCGAAGGCCGCGATGAAATCGGGCCTGCAATCCGGATAACCCGAATAATCGAGGGCGTTGACTCCGATATAGATGTCGGCCGCTCCCGCCGCCTCGGCCCAGCCGAGCGCGAGCGAGAGAAAGATGGTGTTGCGCGCCGGAACGTAGGTGACGGGCACGTCGTCGCCGACACCGCCTTTGGGCACCGCGATGTCGGCGGTGAGCGCCGAGCCGCCGAAGGGCCTCAGATCGAGCGGAAGGACGACGTGGCGCTCGGCGCCGAGCGTGGCGGCGATGCGAGCGGCGGCCTCGAGCTCGATCCGGTGGCGCTGCCCATAGTCGACGGTGAGGGCGAGCAGGCCAAAGCCCGATTCGCGCGCGAGGGCGGCGGCGACCATCGAATCGAGCCCGCCCGAGACGAGAACGACGGCCAGGGGTTCTGCGGCGGACATGACCGGCGCGGCTAGTGCGCCTCGGGCCCGGGCGCAAGCGGCGCAAAAGAACGGGCCGCCCGGTGAGGAGCGGCCCAGTTTAGGCCGTGAGGCCTGCTAGGGAGGAAAGCGTGCCCACAATCGGCACGCTCCCTCTTTACCTGGATCAGGGTAAACAGGGGGTTAACGGGGCCGACCCGTCATCCCGGCGACGCCGGGACCCCGGTGAGAACACTTCTGAGCCTTTCCCCGGCGAGGTCCCGGCTTCCGCCGGGATGACGGGTGGCTCAGCAGCTCCCCACCTTCCTCGCCTCGACCCGGTAGGAGAAGGGGCGGCCGTCGACCAGGCCCTGGGTGTCGATGCGCGCCAGGCGCGGCGTCTCGACCCGGATGCTGGTGTGGCCGAAGCCGCGGCCGGGGCAGGTATATTGGACGGTCGCGGCTCCGACCTCGCTGGCGAGCACCTCCTGAGCGCAGTCGACGCCGCCATGCTCGAGCTGAACGAAGGCCGCCGGATCCCGGAGGCAGATCGAGCGCGGCGCGGCGCCGGTCGCATCCTGGATCTGCCAGCGCCCCCGTTCCAGCTTCGCCAGGGCCTCGAGATTGGGAAGCGCCAGCGCGAAAACGGGCGCCGCGGCGGCGACTAGGCCGGCCACCCCGAGCGCCCCCCAGCGCAAACGACCCCGCAACTGCGACATATACGGGGGGTTATTAGCAGCAAAAGCCGAAGAAATCGACCGGCTGCGGGCCACTCCCCGTCACTCGTCCAAGTCGCTGGCGGAAATAGGGAAAACCCGCGAGCAGAACTCGCAGTCGACGCGGATGAAGCCGTCCTCGTCGACCATTTCCGCGCGCTCCGCCGCGGCGAATCGGGCGATGACGCCGCGTATGTGCTCGAAGTTGCAGCGGCAGCCCTTGCTCAGGCTGGTGGCTTCGAGCACCCGCACCTCTTCCTCGTGGAACAGCCGCCAGAGCGCCTCGCCGAGCGGCAGAGCGGGGTCGGTCAGCTCGTGCCCCTTGATCGTTTCGGCGAGGATTCGGACATGCTCCCACTCCGGGTCGTCGAGCCGGGTGTGAAGCCGGTCCCTGCCCTCCTCTCCCTCCGGCAGATGCTGGACGAGGATGCCGCCGGCGATATGGCCGGTATCGTCGACGGCAAGGCGAACGACGCTGGGCAGCTGCTCCGACTGGCTGAAATAATTCTGCGCCGCCTCGCCGAGCGAGCTGCCCTCCAGCGGAACGATGCCCTGGTAGCGTTCGTCCGCAACCGCATGATCGAAGGTGATGGCAAGATAGCCCTTGCCGAACAGAGCGGCGAGGTCGCGGTGGGTGGGCAGCTCGCCGAGGCGGCGTGCGTCGAAGCGAACATAGCCCCTCAATTCGCCGGCGCGATAGTCGACGACGAGCAGTTCGACGATGCCGCTTTCGGTCTGAGCCTGGATGGTGAGCTGGCCCTCCTCCTCCTTGAGCAGCGATCCGAGCAAGGCCGCCAGGACCAAGGCTTCCGAGAGAGTGCGGGCGATCGGGGCGGGATAATCATGGGCAGAGAGTATCTCGCCCAGCACCGGCCCGAGCCTCACCAGGCGGCCGCGGGCGTTGCGCCCGGGAATGGTGAAGCCGAGCGCCTCGTCGAGATTGGCGGCGCGCGCCTCGGTCTGAAAGTCGGGGGAGGTCATGACCGCGATGTGGCTAACCTATGAAGGGGGTTCAAGTTCTCACGTCATCCCGGCGAAAGCCGGGACCTCGGGGAGACGGGTCGCAAGGCCTAGTCTCCCTGAGGTCCCGGCTTTCGCCGGGATGACGAGGACTAGGCCGCCTGGGGCACCTCGTATTGCCGCGCGGCTTCGGAAAGGCGCTCGATGAAATCCGTCACATGCGCCTCCTCGATGATCAGAGGCGGAAGCACCCGCATGACGTTGTCGCCGGCGGCGACCGTGAGCAGGCCGTGCTCGCGCAGAAAGCCGACGAAGGCGCGGCTGTCTGTCTTCATCCGGACGCCGAGCATCAGTCCGAGCCCGCGCACGCTCTCGAACAGATGGTCGTGATTGGGGATCATCTGCTCGAGCGCCCCGCGCAGCCGCTCGCCCATGCGGGCGACGTGCTCGAGGAAATCCGGTTCGGTGACGACGTCGAACACCGCCTGGCCGGCCGCCATGGCAAGCGGGTTGCCGCCATAGGTGGAGCCGTGGGTGCCGACGACCATTCCCGCGGCGGCCTTTTCGGTGGCCAGGCAGGCGCCGAGCGGAAAGCCGCCGCCTATGCCCTTCGCCGTGGCAAGGATGTCGGGCTCGATCCCGTAATGCTCATAGGCATAGAGCTTGCCGGTGCGGCCGACGCCGCACTGCACCTCGTCGAGCACCAGCATGAGGTCGTTCTCGTCGCAGATCCGCCGAAGCCCCTGCATGAACTCGCGGCTGGCCGGACGAATGCCGCCTTCGCCCTGGACCGGCTCGAGGAGAAAGCCGGCGGTATTCTCGTCGACTGCCGCCCGGGCCGCCTCCAGATCGTCGAAGTCCACGACGGTGAAGCCGGGTAGAAGCGGCGCGAAGCCGTCGCGCAGCTTGGCCTGGTCGGTGGCGCTGATCGCCGCCATCGTCCGGCCGTGGAAGGCGTTGCGGAAGGTGATGAGGACGTTCTTTTCGGGCCGCCCGTGATGATGGTGGTAGCGCCGCGCCGTCTTGATCGCGCATTCGACCGCCTCGGTGCCCGAATTGGTGAAGAACACCGTATCCGCGAACGTGTGGTCGACGATCCGCTGCGCGAACGCCTCCCCCTGCGGCGAGCCGTAGACGTTGGAGACGTGGATCAAGGTCGCCGCCTGTTCCTGGATCGCCCGGGTCAGATGCGGGTGGCCGTGGCCGAGCAGGTTGACGGCGATGCCACTGGCGAAGTCGAGATATTTCTCGCCTGCCTCCCCATAGAGATACACCCCCTCCCCGCGCACCGGCCGCACCGGCGAGCGCGGATAGACGGGCATGAGCGGGGTGATGGCCATGAGGGGCTCCAAGGGCTGTGAACGCAAAAGGACGACCCCGACAGGATCGCCCTTCCGCCTCTAGAGAGGAGGCGGGCGCCGCGTCAATTCGCGGCGCCCGCCCTTCTTCGCCTTTAGTAGCGGCGGCCGTCGCGGTCGCGACGCTCGACGCGCAGGCGCTGCTCGAGCCGGTTGACCTGGACCCGAAGCGACGCGAACTCGCGGCCGCTGATGCCGTTGCGGCTGGCCAGGTTCAAGCGGCGCTCGATCTGGTTGGCCTCGCGGCGAAGTCCGATGGCCTCGCGCTGCGAGATGACCCGGCGCTGGACCGAACGCTGGATGCCGCTCTCGGCCCGCTGGAGGTCGCGAAGCAGCTCGTTGATCGCCACGCGCGACGGACCGCCACGGTTCCATTCGACGTTGGCGCGGCCCCGATTGCCGGCATATTGGGCCGAAGCCGGGGCGACGGCGACGACGGTCGAAAGCATCAGGGCGGAAATCAGGATCTTACGCATGGTGTTACTCCTCACTTGGTGAGGCAGGCTCTACGACTCGGGCGATGTTGCGACGCTGAACGGAGTCGACAGGGGCTGTTCATCTAAAACGCACTTTTCATGAACAGAATTTACTAGTTCACGGAGATGACGGGTTGGGCTCCGCGGATGCTGCTCTCGCTGGTCTGCAGGGCGATCAGCTGATCGAGGAAAGAGAGAGTCTTCAGGGTGCGATCGCTAGTCTCTTTCTGTCCCAGCCACATACGCGGGATGTAGAATTCGGTGCCCTGAAAGCGAGTCTGAACCGCTTTGGCGCCCTGCCGCAGGCCCCAGTCGATCTTGAAGAGGGTCTGCGCCTCGTTTTCCCGATTGAAGTAATCGAGATTGGAGGCGGCATTTCGGCCCGCCAGATAGCGCACCCTGTGCGCTTCTCCGAGATACTGGATGATTGAGCCGACCGATCGGAAGATGATCCGGCCGGGGCTGGACGACGAACTCTTCGGGCCGGACTCCCTGATCTCGTAAGCGCCCTTGATGGTCGAGATGGCGTCCGCCGTGAGAGGGGCGAAGCCTCGGCTTCCCGCCGCGGGCGCGACCTTGCAGAGCTCTCCGATCGCGAATCCGGATACCGAGGTCTGGGGCGAGGGCTTCACCACCAGCTGCTTGCCGCCTCCGGGAGAGGGTTTGACCGCCTCGAAGACGTAGCCCGTCCCGAGGCCGTCCTTGAGCGCCTCGAGCGCCTCCTTGTCGGTGACGACATAGATGCGTTCGGCGGTCGCGTCGGCGGGAACGGTGCGGATGCTGAAGGACGGCGCCGAATCCTTGAAGAATTTCCTGAAGGCGACATGGAGCGGCTTGGGCTGGCCGGCATCGTCCAGATATTCTCCGCTGTTCAGCAGAAGCTGGCGGTCGGGACAGACGACCCCGCCGACGATGAGCGGCAACAGGAATTCCGGATCCCAGCCGTTGTGAAGGAACAGCTGGATGGTGTCGGTGCGCATCGGGCTTAGCACGCCGGTCGCGAACTCCTTGCTGGCCAGCGGAGTGAAGGTCACGGATGGATTGATCGCATCGCTGAAGCTCAGCTTCGGAGAGATGGCGTTCGCTCCACCGGCAATGAGGTTCGTGAACGGCA
>JAXDPB010000092.1:0-34656 GCA_034668585.1 Sphingomonadales bacterium
CGATCTCCTCGGCCTTGCCGAGGCGGCCGACCGGGATGCGGGCGACGATCTTGGCGAGCACCTCCTCGGGCACCGCCGCCACCATCTCGGTGTCGATATAGCCGGGCGCGATCGCGTTCACCGTCACACCGCCACGCGCGCCTTCCTGCGCCAGCGCCTTGGTGAAGCCGTGGATACCCGACTTGGCGGCGGCGTAATTGACCTGGCCATATTGCCCCGCCTGGCCGTTGATCGAGCCGATGTTGACGATCCGCCCGAACTTCCTCCCCTGCATGCCCTCGAACACCGCCTTGGCCATGTTGAAGCAGCCGCCCAAGTTGACGTCGATCACCTCGTCCCACGCCTGGCGGGTCATCCTCTTCATCGTTCCGTCGCGGGTGATTCCGGCATTGTTGACGAGCACGTCGACCGGCCCGAGCTCGCTCTCGACCTGGGTCACGCCGGCCTGGCAGGCGTCGTAATCGCCCACGTCCCACTTATACGCCTTGATCCCGGTCCGCTCGGTGAACTCGCGCGCTTTCTCGTCATTGCCGGCATAATTGGCGGCGACGGTGACGCCCTGGTCGCGAAGGGCGATGCTGATCGCTTCGCCAATGCCTCGGGTGCCGCCGGTGACGATCGCAACGCGTGCCATTTTTCTCTCCTGGATTTTTTCGTTGTGCGCGGCCCTTACGTTCCGCGTCCCCAACCTTCAAGCTCGCGGCCCAAAATGCTGCGCAGCATTTGGAGCCCCGCCGGGCTGTCGTTGAGGCAGGGGAGATAGGCGAAATCGCTTCCGCCCGCGGCGAGGAAAGCGTCGCGCCCGCGTATCGCCAGCTCCTCGAGCGTCTCCAGGCAATCCGCCGCGAAGCCGGGCGCGAAGATCGCAACCCTGGTCACTCCCTTGCCTGGAAGCGCCGCGAGCGTCTTGTCGGTCGCCGGCTCCAGCCACTTCGCCCGTCCGAACCGCGACTGGAAGGCGACGAGCAGTTCGCGGCCGCTCGCCTCGCTCAGCAGCCGCGCCGTCTTGCGGCAGTGGCAGTGATAGGGATCGCCGAGCTCGAGCGTTCGCTGCGGCATCCCGTGGAAGCTGGCGACGATCGCCTGAGGCTCGAAATCGAGCGCGGCCAGCCCCTCTTCCAGCCGAAGCCGAAGCGCTTCGATATAGGCCGGGTCGTCATGATAAGGCGGAAGCGTCCGAACCGCCGGCTGCCAGCGCATCCGCCGCAGATGGGCGAAGGCCTCGTCGTTCGCCGTCGCCGTCGTCGCCGCGCAATATTGCGGGTAGAGCGGAGCGATCAGGATGCGCTCGCACCCCGCAGCCTTGAGCGCGTCGATCCGCGCCGCGATCGCCGGCTCGCCGTAGCGCATGGCGTGATCGACGACGACGTCGTCGCCGAACGCCCCCTGCAGCGCCTTCGCCTGCCGCGCCGTGATCGCGGCGAGCGGCGAGCCTTCGCCGGTCCACACCTGCCGGTAGGCGTGCGCCGACTTCTTCGGCCGGGTCCTGAGGACGATGCCGCGCAGGATCGGCTGCCATACCAGCTGCGGAATCTCGATCACCCGAGGGTCCGACAGGAACTCCTTGAGATAGAGCCGCACCGCTCCCGGCTCCGGCTTGTTGGGCGTGCCGAGGTTGATCAGCAGCACGCCGATCTTCGGCGCCGGCACCGGCGGATGGTCGGCGGGCCTCATCCTCCCACCGCCAGGGGCAGCGAGCGAAGCCTTCGCCCGGTCAGGGCGTGAAGGGCGTTGGCGACGGCCGGCGCGGCGACGGGCACGCCGAGCTCGCTGACGCCGCCGGGCTCTTCCTCGCTCTCCAGCAGTTCGACCGTCACCTCGGGCGAAGCGGCCAGCCCCGGGAAGCCGAAATCGCCGAAGCCGCGCGCGTCGGGGCGGCCGCGCTCGAAGCCGATGCGATTGCCGGTCGCGGCGGCGATTCCGAAGATGAGGCCGCCTTCAATCTGCTGGCGGACGATGGCGGGATTGACGATCCGTCCGCAATCGACGGCGCAGACCGCGCGCAGCACCCGCGCCCGCTGGTCGGGAGTCACCTCGACCTCGACGAGCGCGGCGATATGGCTTCCGAAGGCGCTGTGGCAGGCGATTCCCATCGAGCTTCCCGGCACTCCGCCGTCCCAGCCGCCCAACGTCGCCGCGGTCGTCAGGCACCGCGCCAGCCGCGGATTGTCGCCGAGCATCTGCATCCGGAAGGACAGCGGCTCGACCGCCGACAGCCGAGCCAGCTCGTCCATGAAGCTCTCGGTGAAAAAGGCCGTGTAGCTGTGGGCGCCCGAGCGCCAGCCGCCGGTGCGGATGCCGGTCTCGGCCGGCAGGTAATCCACGGTCACCGCGGGAATGCCGTAAGGCGGCACCGCTCCCGCGACCGGATCGCCGATCGCCGCCATCGCCGCGCTTCCCCCGTGCAGCCGGGCCGCGAGCTGCGCCCCGGTGTCCGGCGCGGCGATCCGGGCCTGCCAGCCGAGGATGATTCCGCCCTCGTCCAGGCGCGCCAGCAATTGCCCCCGCGCCGGTGCCCGGAAGGCGTCCTGGACGGTTTCCTCGAGCCTCGACCAAGTCAGCTGGACCGGCCGCTTCGTCCTCACCGCCAGCATCGCCGCCTGCTCGATCGCCCGGGTCTCGAGCCTGCGCCCGTAGCCGCCGCCGGCAAGCGTCGGATAGAGCGTTACCCGTCCCTCATCGACGCCGGCCACTCGCGCCGCCGCCGCCCGCGCCAGGCCGGGCGCCTGAGTCGCCGCCCAGATTTCGAGCCGGCCGCCGCTGAGCCGGGCGGTCGCCGCCAGAGTCTCCGGCGGAGCGCCCGGGGCGGGCCCGGCGCGGTAGTGGCCGCGGAGCACATGGCCACCCTCGAACGCGTCGGCGAGGTCGCCCCGGCTATAGGCGCGGCGCCCCTCGTCCTTGTCCAGCGCCGCGATCAGGGCCGCGTCGATGCTCTCGTCCGAGGCCGGCGGATGCGGCACGTCCCACACCGCCGCGAGCGCCTCGACTCCCTTGTCCGCCGCCCACCAGTCGGTCGCGACGCACGCCACCCAGCCGGGCGCGTCGAAGGCGCCGAACACGCCCGGCACGGCGAGACCGGCCGCTTTGTCCCAGCGCGCCAGGCGGCTGTCCTCGGTCGGCCCGGAGCGAACGGAGGCAAAGACGAGGTCGGGCAGCCGGATGTCGCCGGCGAAGGGCGCCGAGCCGTCCACCTTGGCGGGCAGGTCGAGCCGGGGCAGCGGCTTGCCGGTGAGGCGATTGTCGATCCCCGCGCGGATCGGCAGGTAATCGGGCAGAGTCTCGGCCGCCGCCGCCTCGGCCAGTTCGCCGAAGCTCAGCCTGCGCTCGCCGTCGACGACGAAGCCGGCGGCGGTGTCGAGCGTCTCCCACTCGATTCCCCATCGCCGCGCCGCCGCCTTCATCAGCAGCGCCCGGGCGCCGGCGCCCGCTTCGCGCAGCGGCCGCTCGAACGCTCGTACCGAGGTCGAGCCCGCGGTCAGCATCGCCGCCGGTCCGCCTTCGAACTGCCGCGCCGGCCAGCGCTCGAACCCACCCTCGTCCAATCCTTCCGCGAGCATCCGGTTGGCGTAGAGCGGCCCGATCGGCGCCGGCTCGACCCCCACCGTCCGCCAGTCCGCCCCGAGCTCGTCGGCGAGGATCTGGGGCAAGGCCGTCCAGCTTCCCTGCCCGAGCTCCGCCTGCGGCACCGCCACGACCACCCGGCCGTCCTTGGCGATCTTGAGGAAGGCGTTGAACACCCGCTCGCCCTCGTCGGCGCGAAGGTTCGGCTCATAGGATCGCGGCCAGAGGGCCCAGGCGAGGACGAGGCCGAGGCCGGCCCCGCCGCCGACCAGCAAGGTCCGCCGGCTGATCCCCCGTGTCTCGCCGCCGCGCGCCATGGCGGCGTGATAGAGGGGAGGGGGGCATGCGGCTAGGTGGATTGTCCCGCACCGTCACCCAGCGAAGGCTGGGGCCCCGGCGGGTGAAAAGCGCGGCGGCCTTCACTCCCTGGGGCCCCAGCTTTCGCTGGGGCGACGTTATCCCACCTCCCGCGAATATTCCTCGCGGAGCGTCTTCTTGTCGATCTTGCCGGTGCCGAGCTTGGGCAGCGGCTCGTCGTAGACCCAGATGAACTGCGGGATCTTGTACGACGCGATCCGTCCGTCGAGGAAGGCGCGCAGGGCGTCGGCGTCGAACGCCCGGTCGTCCTCGCAATAGAGGACTGCCGCCGGCACCTCGCCGAGCCTCTCGTCGGGCACGCCGAACACCGACGCCTCCGAGACCGAGGGATGCGAATAGATCGCCGCCTCGACCTCCTGGCAGCTGATATTCTCGCCGCCGCGGATGATGATGTCCTTCTTGCGGTCGACGATGAAGAGATAATCCTCCTCGTCGAGATAGCCGACGTCTCCGGTCTTCAGATAGCCGTCCGCCGTGAACGCCGCCGCCGTCGCCGCCGGGTCGTTCCAATAGCCGCGGAAATTGGCGGCCGACCGGATTCCGATCTCGCCGGTCTCGCCGACGGGGAGGTGGCGGTCGCCCTCGCCCAGTATGGCGAGCTCGACCATCGGCTTGTGCGGCCGGCCGGTCGAGGCGGGCTTGTCGGCGTAATTCTGCCAGAAATTTCCGCAGCCGACCGCGTTGGTCTCGGTAAGGCCGTAGCCCAGAGCCGGCTGGGCGCCCTTGAAGCTCTCCTGAAGCCGCTTGACGTGGGCGACCGGCCGAGCCGCGCCGCCCGCCGCGATGTCGGTCAGCGAGGAGAGGTCGTATTTGTCGCGGTCGGGATGCTGCATCAGCTCGAGGCTCATCGTCGGCACTCCGACGAAATAGGTCACCTTCTCCTCCTGGATCAGCTTCAGCGCCTCGCCCGGATCCCATTTCGCCATCAGCACCATGCCCCGGCCGATGACGAAGCTGTTGAGGAGCACCGGTACCTCGCCGGTGACGTGGAAGAGAGGGACGTTGACGAGGGTTCGGGGCGGGTTGGCGGGGGCCCGGCCCTCGCTCTCCATGATTCCGAGCAGGGCGAGCAGGCTGATCGAATAAGTGTAGATGCCCGTCGTCACCGACCGGTGGCTGGAAATGGCGCCCTTCGCCACTCCGGTCGAGCCGGAGGTGAAGAGGATGGTGGCGTCGTCCTCGGGAAGCACCTCCGGAAGGTCGGCCTCGCCGCGGCCGAACAAAGGCGCCAGGGCCTCGGCGATCGGCTTCTCGATCGGCAGCACCGCATAAGCGATGTCGAGGCCGGTCGCCTCCAGCCGCTTCGCCCGCGGCGGGTCGGCGAGGACGAGGCAGGGCTCGGTCAGCGCGAGGCCGTGGCGAAGCTCCTCGGCCTGCCACCAGCCGTTGACGAGGGTGGCGACCGCGCCCGCCTTCAAGACCGCCATGTAGGTGACGATCCAGGCCGGGCAGTTGCGCATCGCGATCGCCACCCGGTCGCCCTTGCCGACCCCCCAGCCGCCCGCCAGCGCCCGCGCCAGCCGGGTCGCCTGTTCGTTCAACTCGGCGAAGGTGAGCCGCTCGCCGTCGGCGATGATGGCGGTCGTGGCGCCGTGAAGCATGCAGAAGGCGTCGAACATGCCGGGAAGCGTCGGCGGCAGGTTGGCGACGATCTTGCGCCCCTGAGCGTCCTCGTCGAGCACGATGCGGCCGCCGGGGCCGGTCACCTGCGCCAGCACCGCGTCGAATTTGCGGTCCAGCTCGCTCGGCATCCGACTCTCCCCTTTTGGTTTCTTCCTCCCCCTCCTATTAGGGCCTGGAGCCGGAGGGGGAAGCCTTTGATCGATCACTTACTGACAAGCCTGTCGGCGGGCGCGGGCCAATATGTCCACTGGAAGGACCTGGGTCTCGATCCGGTGCTGTTCGAGTGGGGCTGGTTCAAGCTGCGCTGGTATTCGCTCGCCTATCTCGCCGGGATCCTCGTCGGCTGGTGGTATCTGATGAAGCTGATCGCCCGGCCCGGAGCGCCGATGGCTCGGCGCCACGCCGACGACATGGTCTTCTACGCCACCCTCGGAATCATCCTCGGCGGACGGTTGGGCTACGTGCTCTTCTACCGGCCGGAATTCTATTTCCACGACCCGGTCCAGATCCTTCGCATCTGGGACGGCGGCATGTCGTTCCACGGCGGAGTCATCGGCACCACGCTCGGCATCCTGTGGATGGCGAGGAAGCATGGCCTGAACTGGCTTCGAATCCACGATTACGTCGCCTGCTGCGCTCCGTTCGGACTGTTCTTCGGCCGGCTCGCCAACTTCGTGAACGGCGAATTGTGGGGGCGGCCGACCGACGTGCCCTGGGCGATCGTCTTTCCCAACGGCGGCGACACGCCGCGCCACCCGAGCCAGCTCTACGAAGCCGGCCTGGAGGGAATTCTCCTTTTCGCCGTCCTCTGGTTCCTGTTCTGGAGGACCGACGCCCGCTACCAGCCCGGCAAGCTGGTCGGCGCCTTCCTGCTCGTCTACGGACTCAGCCGCTTCCTCGTCGAGCTCGTCCGCCAGCCGGACCAGGGCCTCGAGCACCTCCCCTGGGGCCTCACCATGGGCCAGACCCTGACCGTGCCGATGGTGCTCGGCGGCGCATGGCTGATCGCGACGGCGAAGGGGCGAAGGCAGAGGGTGGAGCCGGTCGCGGGGACGGAGAGCGTTGCCTAGCTTGCGCCGTCACCCCAGCGAAAGCTGGGGTCCATCGGGCTTCGGCGACGGGCACGGAATCGGCATGGATGCCGGCCTTCGCCGGCATGACGGGGATGGGCGGAAGCGGTGTCGGTGACCGCGCGGCTCTCTCTCGCCGACCGCCTCCGCCGAGTGATCCAAGCCCAAGGACCCATTCCGGTCTCCGATTACATGGCCCTCGCCAACGCTCATTATTACGCGACCCGCGACCCGCTGGGCGCCGCCGGGGACTTCACCACCGCGCCCGAGATCAGCCAGATGTTCGGCGAGCTGGTCGGCCTCGCCCTCGCCGACCTCTGGGACCGCGCCGGCCGGCCGGAAGGAGCGCGCTTCGTCGAGCTCGGTCCCGGCCGGGGCACTCTCGCCGCCGATGCGCTGAGGGCGATGCGCGCCGTCGGCCTCGAGCCGCCCGTCCATTTCGTCGAGACCAGCCCCGTCCTGCGCTCGGCCCAGGCGAAGCTAGTGCCGAACGCGGCCTGGCACGACGATCTCTCGACCCTCCCGGAGGACGGCCCCATCCTCGCCGTCGCCAACGAATATTTCGACGCCCTCCCGATCCGCCAGCTGGTCTCGACCGGGGCGGGCTGGCGCGAGCGGCTGGTCGGGATCGACGGCGACCGCTTTGCCCCCGCGGCGGGCCCGGCCGTCCCCGCCTCCGCCGTCCCCGCCCACGTCCGGGGCGCTCCCGCGGGGATGGTGCTGGAATCGTCGCCGGCCTCGCTGGCACAGGTGCGGCAGCTATCCCGGCGCATGATCATGCATGGAGGGGCTGCCCTGATTGTCGATTACGGCCATGACCGCCTCGCGGCGGGCGAGACTCTGCAGGCCGTGCGAATGCATGAATATGCAGATCCGTGGATAGAACCCGGCGAGTCGGACCTCACCGCCCATGTCGACTTCGAATCCCTGGCGAGAGCCGCCGCGGAGGCGGAAGTCGCCGTCCAGGGTCCGGTCGGCCAAGGCGAATGGCTGGTGAGGCTGGGCGTGGATGCCCGGACCGAGGCGCTCGCCCGCGCCGACCCGGTCCGGAGCGAATCGCTTCGGATCGCCAGGAATCGCCTCGTCTCCACCGAAGAAATGGGCCGGTTGTTCCGGGTCCTGGGCCTTTCGGCTCCGGGCTGGCCGGCTTTGGAGGGTTTCCGATGATCTCCTATCGCGACGCCTCTCCGGCCGACGCCGGGATCCTCGCCGACCTGCACCGGCGAAGCTTCGTCGAGACCTTCGCCCACCTCTACCGGCCCGAGGATCTCGAAGCGTTCCTGCTCCGGCTCAGCGAGGAGGGGTACAGGGACGAGCTGAGCGACGGCGAGCACCAGGTCCGCTTCGCCGAGGCCGACGGAATGCCGGTGGCGTTCGTCAAGCTCGGCCCGATCACCCTTCCGGTGGAGCCGGAGCGGCCGGCGCTCGAGTTCCGCCAGCTCTACGTGCTGAAGCCCTGGCAGGGCGCCGGAGTCGCCCAGACGCTCTCGGAATGGGCGATTCTGCAGGCGCGCGCTCGCGGCGCCCGGGAGCTCTATCTCTCGGTCTTCACCGAGAACCACCGCGCCAAGGCCTTCTACCGGCGCTACGGCTTCGCCTATGTCGGCCCCTACAGGTTCATGGTCGGCGAGCAGGCGGACGAGGACGAGATATGGAAGCTGGACCTGTAGAAGCGCTGCGCGCGGCCGCGCTGGCAGGCGTTCGCCACGGCTTTCTCGGCCGGAGCGGCGGGGTGTCCGAGGGCGTCTGCTCCGGCCTCAACGTCGGCCTCGGCTCGGGCGACGACCGCGAGGCGATCGCCGAGAATCGTTGCCTCGCGATCGCCGCGGTCGCCCCCGGCGCCAGGCTCGTCACCGTCCACCAGGTCCATTCGCCCGACGCGATCTACGTCAATTCGCCCTTTCCCGACGACGAGCGCCCCCGCGCCGACGCGATGGTGGCCGACCGTCCCGGCCTCGCCCTCGGCATCCTCACCGCCGATTGCGCCCCGGTGCTGCTCGCCGACCCGGAAGCGGGGGTGGTCGGCGCCGCCCATGCCGGCTGGAAGGGCGCGCTCGGCGGGGTGGTCGAGGCGACCGTCGCCGCCATGGAGCTTCGCGGGGCTCGGCGCGGCCGGATTGCAGCCGCCGTCGGCCCGTGCATCGTCCGCCGCTCCTACGAGGTGGACGAGGCCTTCCTGCGCCGCTTCGCCGAGGCCGATCCCGAGCATGAGCGTTTCTTCTCGCCAGGCCGCGAGGGCCACCACCAGTTCGACCTCGAAGGCTTCGTCCTCGCCCGCCTCGCCGCCGCCGGGCTGACCCGGGTCGAGGCGATGGGCGAGGACACCTACTCCCAACCCGACCGCTTCTTCAGCTACCGCCGGGCGACTCATCGGGGCGAGGCGGATTACGGGAGGCAGGTAAGTCTGATCGCGCTCTGACCCGTCATCCCGGCGAAAGCCGGGACCTCGTGGAGACCCGCCGCGACTTCTCGTCCTGGGGTCCCGGCTTTCGCCGGGATGACGGCTGGCGTCGTCCCCCGCCCCATGCCATCACCCGGGAAAACCGTAGGGGTATATGAATGGCCGCACGCTGGGGCCTCTGGGGCGGGCTCGTCGCTTTCGTCGTCATGCTGCTGCTCCCGGCGCCGGAGGGCATGTCGCCCGCCGCCTGGCGGACGACGGCGATCATCGTTCTGATGGCCTGCTGGTGGATGACCGAGGCGCTTCCGCTCACCGCCACCGCTCTGGTGCCCTTCCTCGCTTTCCCTTTGCTCGGAATCATGACCGCGACCGAGTCCGCCGCTTCTTATTATTCGCCGATCCTGTTCCTCGTCCTCGGCGGTGCGATCATCGCCCTGGCGATCGAGCGCACCGGCCTCCACCGCCGCCTCGCCCTCGCCATCATCAGCCGCGGCGGCGGCGGGCCGGCCCAGATGCTGTTCGCGTTCATGGCCGCGACCGCCCTGCTCAGCACCATCGTCTCCAACACCGCGACCACGCTGATCATGATGCCGATCGGCCTCGCCATCCTTCGCGCCGCTCGGATCGAGCCGGGGGAGACGGGCGGCTTCGCCGGCGCCCTCGCCATGGGAATCGCCTTCGCCGCGACGATCGGCGGCTTCGGCACGCTCGTCGGCTCGCCGACCAACGCCATCGCCGTCGGGATCATCGAGAAGGCGACCGGCTACCGAATCGATTTCCTCACCTGGGCGATTTACGGGATGCCGCTGGTCATCGTCTCGATCCCGCTCTGCTGGGCGATCCTGATGAAGGTGCAGAAGGTCTCCGCCAGTGATTTCGATCCCGCCGCCGCCCGTGCCGGCATCGGCGAGGTCGCCCGCTGGTCGACGGCGGAGAAGCGGCTCGTCCCGCTGGTCGCGCTCACCGTCGCCGCCTGGATCGCGCTGCCTTTCGTCATCCCCTATCTGCCCAAGGATTCGCTTACCGACGGCACCATCGCGGTCATCGCGGCCTTGCTCCTCTTCGTCATCCCGGACGGCACCGGACGCGCGATCCTCAACTGGGAGGAAGCGAACCGCGCTCCCTGGGGGGTGATCATGATGTTCGGCGGCGGCCTTGCGCTCGCCGCGGGGATCGGCGAATCGGGTCTGGCGGAATGGATGGGAGTCGCGCTTCAGCCGCTGCGCTCGGTCCACCCCTTGATCGTCGCCGCGGTGCTGGTGGCGATCGTCATCGTCGTCACCGAATTCGCCTCCAACGTCGCCACCGCGAGCGGCGCGATTCCCGTCGTCGCCGGAATCATCGCCGCCACCGGCATCGATCCGATCCTGCTCGCCCTTCCGGCCGCCTTCGCCTCGAGCTGGGGCTTCATGCTCCCCTCCGGCACCGGGCCTAACGCCATCGCCTGGGCGACCGGGCACATCTCTCTGCCCCGAATGCTCAAGGCGGGGCTCCTGCTCGATCTGGCCGGAGTGCCGCTCATGGTCGGGATCGTCTGGGGGATCGGCTGGGTGCTGGGCTAGGCGCTCGCCGTCACCATCCAGCAGGCGGCCGTGAAACGGGCCATGCCATCCTCGACCCAGGGCAGGAAGGCGGCGTCGACGGTCCGTTCGACCTCGGCTTTCGCGGCGCCGTCGAGAGTGGGCAGCAACTCGCCGACCGGCCCCATCCGCCTCGCATAGAGAGCGAGGTCGCTCACCGGCATGCTGCAGGCCATGTCGACCGGGCGGAGCGCGGGGTTTCTCCAGCCGCTGTCGTTCAGGATGGCGCGAACGCGGTCCGGATCGGCCAAGCCGAACTGCCCGGGGCCGTTTTCGATGCGCCCGGGAAGTTGCGGGAGAAAGTCGGCCGCGGCGCGCTCGGCCGCGGTCATGAAGTCATTGTCGGCAGCGGAGCGCCACGCGACGCAGGCCAGCCTCGCCCCCGGCCGGACGGCGGAGCGCAGGTTGCGGAAGGCCGCCGCCGGATCGGCGAAGAACATCACCCCGAAGCGAGAAATCAGGGCGTCGAAGCCCGGACCGCCAAACCGGTGGGTCTGGGCATCGTCCTGGACGAATTTCGCCCTGGCCAGGTCGAGGCGTCCCGCCCGCGCGCGCGCCGCTTCGATCAACGGCGCCGAGATGTCGACTCCGACGCCGAATGCGCCCCGCTCGGCCGCGGCGAGGGTGAGGGCGCCGGCGCCGCAGCCCACGTCCAGGATTCGCCGCCCGGCGACCGGGCCGACCTCATCCAGCACAAGCGGCACGAACGGCTCGAGCAGCCGGTCGAGCATGTCGCTGAGCTCGGCCCAGCTTCGTCCGGTCCGGTCGTTCCATTTGGCGGACTGCTCGGCATTGGCGACGTCGGGTTGGGACATGTCCGGGTCCTAGCCGCTATCGGGGTTCGCGGCTATCGCGAGGGCTTCGCCGTCCGGGCGGCCTGTCGCCGCTCAGCCCCTCGCCCTCCGCGCCGCGCCGCTCGCCGCATCGGGGCTAGCGGCGCGGCCGCCTGATGGGTTAGGGAGCCCGCGGGCAACCGACCTCACCCCCCGGGGCCGCGCTTCCTCGCGCGGCCGGTGAGCCTGACCAAGGCAGGCTCGGTCTCCACGCAGCGAATGCGACACAGCTGATAGGAGGCATGTTCATGCAGGACGAAAACGACATCAGCGGCGCCACTCCGCGGCGGCGCCCGAAAGCGAGCGCCCTCGAAATCGGCGGCCGCCGCCTGAAGCCCTCCACCCTGATGATGGGCTACGGCTACGATCCGACGCTGTCGGAAGGCTCGCTGAAGCCGCCCATTTTCCTCACCTCGACCTTCGTCTTCGAGACCGCCGCCGCCGGCAAGCGCTTCTTCGAGGGAGTCACCGGAAAGCGCCCGGGCGGGGCCGAGGGGCTGGTCTATTCGCGATTCAACGGGCCCAACCAGGAGATACTCGAGGACCGGCTCAGCCTGTGGGAGGATGCCGAGGACGCCCTGACCTTCTCCTCGGGAATGTCGGCGATCTCGACCCTGCTTCTCGCTTTCGTCCAGCCCGGCGACGTCGTCGTCCATTCCGGCCCGCTCTACGCGGCGACCGAGACCCTGATCGCGCGCATCCTCGGCCGCTTCGGGGTCAAGTGGCTGGATTTCCCGGCCGGCGCGACCCGCGAGGAGATAGAAAGCGTGCTGGATCGCGCCAAGGCGATGGGCCGGGTCTCGCTCATCTATCTCGAGAGCCCGGCCAATCCGACCAACGCTCTCGTCGACGTCGAGGCCGTCGCCGCGGCGCGTTCGGCCGTGCTCGGCGACGAGCGGCCGCCGATCGCGATCGACAATACCTTCCTCGGCCCGCTCTGGGCGCAGCCGCTCCGCCAGGGCGCCGACCTCTCGGTCTACTCGCTGACCAAATATGCCGGCGGCCACAGCGATCTCGTCGCGGGCGGAATCACCGGATCGAAGGACCTGATCAACACCATCCGGATGCTGCGCAACACGATCGGCACCATCACCGATCCGAACACGGCCTGGATGCTGCTGCGCAGCCTCGAGACGCTCGAGCTGAGGATGACGCGCGCCGGCGAGAATGCCGCCAAGGTCTGCGAATTCCTGCGTCACCATGCCAAGGTCGAGAGCGTCGGCTATCTCGGCTTCCTCGAGGATGGCGGCGATGCCCGGCAGGCCGACATCTACCGCCGCCACTGCACCGGCGCGGGATCGACCTTCTCGCTCTATCTGAAAGGCGGCGAGAAGGAATCGTTCGCCTTCCTCGATTCGCTGAAGATCGCCCATCTCGCCGTCAGCCTCGGAGGCACCGAGACCCTGGCGAGCGCGCCGGCGCCGATGACCCATTTGTCGGTGCCGGACGAGCGCAAGCAGGCGCTCGGGATCACCGACAATCTCGTCCGAATCTCGATCGGGGTCGAGGATCCGGACGATCTCATCGCCGATTTCGACCAGGCGCTGGGGGCGGTGTAGCCGAACGGCGTCATCCCGGCGCCGAACGGCGTCATCCCGGCGAAAGCCGGGACCCCGGGTCGAGAAGTCGCGGCGGGTCTCCCCGAGGTCCTGGCTTCCGCCGGGATGACGCTGATTTGACTCCCCTCCGCGGGAGGCAGATGCTGCGACTCTCGTAGCTGCGGAAGTGGGGCCGATGGCGAACGTGAAGATCCTCCAGGCAGGCGCGGCGAAGCCGAAGGGCGTCTGGCCCTACGCGATCTGCATCGTCGCCAATCCGTGGATCGAATCGCCTCAGGATTCGGGCCAAATCATCGCCGATCCGATCGTCGGCAACGAACCGATGTTCGACGCCCAGGTACGCTACATCGTCGACGCTTTGACCGGCCGCCTGGCGGGCCAGGCCGAGAAGATGTTCGCTCCGCTGGCGGCCGACTGGCGGATCGTCAGCATCTTCGATCCCGGCCGGTCCCGGAAGAAGAAGAACGCCCTCGTCGCCCACGACAACACCAACATCGTCGTACCCGTCCAGCCGCGATTTCCGCCTTTCCTCAAGGAGTACAAGCTGCCGAAGATGGGCAAGGCGGAGGCCGACGTGGCCTTCGCCGTCACCGCCTCGGCCACCCACGATCGCTGCAGCGCCTGGTTCACCCTCGACGACGACACGGTGCCGGGGCGGCCGTTCACGCTCGACGGCAAGGCCATGGTCCACCGGCCGCGGAACAAGCTGCCCGGCACCGCCGCCATCCACGTCACCGCCAAGTCGCTGGTCGCCCTCCACGAATTCGGCCATGCCGCCTCGAGCTGGACCAACGGCATGATCACCGACCTCTACGTCGACGGCGGCGAAGGCCTCAACAAGCGCTTCGGGCGCCCGATTCCGGGCCGCTTCTGCGTCTACGACAACCAGTCCTTCCTCACCGCGCCGAACCGCGGCGGAATTCTCGCTTATCCGGCCGGCTGGACCTCCTATCATGGCGAGCTCGCCGATCCGGCCTTTCCCGCCGTGATGGACGATTACTGGCAGGCGGCCGGCGGCCGCGCCGAGAAATGCCGGCACGACAAGCTGACCCGCCAGTTCCTGCTCGACCGCGTGCAGACGATCATGGCGCGCTGAAGGAGGGTAAGATGGAACCGATCAAGCCCAGGGACAGGAAGCAGGCGCTTCGCACCGGCGCCACCGACGAGGAGCTGGCGGAATATAACCGTCTGATCGCGGAGCGGTTCACCACCAACCCCTATGTCGAGCAGACCCCCGAAATCGCGCGCGCCGCCAAGGAACGCGAGCAGCGAATCGCCGATTTGCACCACAAGCTGTTCAGCGACGTCTAGCCCCCCGTCATCCCGGCGAAAGCCGGGACCCCCGGTCGAGAGGTCACGGCAGGTCGCCACGAGGCCCCGGCTTCCGCCGGGGAGACGGGTGCCTGCGTCATCCCGGCGAAAGCCGGGACCTCGGCGCAATTACTCACTGGAAACGCAAACTTCGCTGCGGCATCTTCGCCGGAATGAAAGGCGGCTGGGTCTACATCATGACCAACAAGCCGGACGGCGTGCTCTACATCGGAGTCGCGGCCGACATCGTCGCGCGCGTGGCACAGCATCGCAACCGCGCGGGGTCGAAATTCTGCCGAAAGTACAATTTGAGGCGGCTGGTGCTGGCCGAGCCCTATCCGACGATCGACGAGGCGATCGGACGGGAGAAGGCGATGAAGGAATGGCACCGGGCGTGGAAGGTGGAGCTGATCGAGGCGGGCAATCCGGAGTGGGCGGACCTGTGGGAGGTCATCAACGGCTAACGTCTCGTCATCCCGGCGAAAGCCGGGACCCCGGGCCGAGAGGTCACGGCGGGTCTCCATGAGGCCCCGGCTTTCGCCGGGGTGACGGTCAGCGGTCCGACCAGTCCACCACTTCCCATCCTTCCGCTACGGCCAGCCTGACCAGCCGGGCATGGGCGTTGGCGGCCACCGCTTCGTCGGCCCAGCGGTGGACGTGGTGGTCGGAGACGTGGTCGGAATAGAAGCGGATGTGGACCGCCTTGCGCTCGAGGCCTTCGCGCTCGAGCCAGGCCAGGATCATGTCCTTCTTGGCGGGGCCGTGGCAATTGGCGCCGTCGATCTTGGCCACGATCCGGCCGTGTGCGTCGAGTCCGGTCTCGGTGGCGACGACGTCGTCGAAGCCGAGGCGGCGGGCGATGGCGGCGGCGTAGAGGCGGTAGGAGGCGGTCGCGAGCACCAGCCGGCGGCCGGCGGCGCCGTCGGCGGCGATGGCCCGGCGGGCGCCGGGAAGGATGTTGGTGGCGAGCTGCTTGTCGGCGAAGCTCTCGATCACCGGCTCGAGCCGCTCCGGCGTCACGCCTCGGCCGACGAGGAGGGTGTAGTTGATCTCCTTGAGGCGGCCGCGGTCGATCAGCTTCGCGGCGTAAAGGAGCATCGACAGAAGCACCGCCGGCAGCAAGGCGAGGCGCCACGGCGCCAGCCGCAGGGCCGCGTGGATCAGGAAGGGCGTGTAGGTCGCCCGCCGGGTGATCGTGCGATCCATGTCGTATATGGCGAGGAGCGCCTTCATCGAACCGGCTCAAGCACCCGCGCTTTGCCTTGTCCAGTTGCCCGATTTGAAGCATGACCCGCGCATGAGCAGCGTCGCGCGTTTCACCGACACCCAGGAAGACGGCCGCCGCGTCCTTCGATTCCAGGGCGATCTGACCCTGCCGAGGCTCGGAGTGCTTCCGGCCCGGCTCGATCGGCTGAAGGGCGAGGGCTTCGTCCTCGACCTCAGCGGAGTCGGCCGCATGGACACGATCGGCGCCTGGCTGGTCCATCGCACCGCCCGCGACCGCCACGCCGAGGTCGTCGGACTCGCCGAGAGCGAGGCGACCCTGCTTCGCCAGGTCGAGCAGGCCGACCAGCCGGTCAAGGTCCGCCCCGATCCGCCTTCGCCCTTCGCGCGAGTGCTCGACCAGCTGGGAAGCGCGACGGTGGAGGCGGGGCAGACCATCCTCGGCCTGATCGGCTTCCTCGGCGCGATGCTAGTCTCGCTCGCCTACGTCTTCCGCCAGCCGCGCCGCTTCCGGCTCAACGCCGTCGTCCAGCGCTTCGAGGTGGTCGGGGTCCACGCCTTCGGGATCATCGGGCTAATGAGCTTCCTCGTCGGCATCGTCATCGCCCAGCAGGGGGCGGTGCAATTGAGGCAGTTCGGAGCCGAAATCTATACGATCAACCTCATCGGCCGCTCGTCGATCAAGGAGCTGGGCGTGCTGATGACCGCGATCATGGTCGCCGGCCGCTCGGGCTCCTCCTTCGCCGCCCAATTGGGCTCGATGAAGCTCGCCGAGGAAGTGGACGCGATGCGCACCATCGGCGTGTCGCCGATGGAGGCCCTGGTCCTGCCGAGGGTGTTCGCGACCGTGCTGATGATGCCCCTGCTGAGCTTCTACGCGGCGATGATCGCGATCCTCGGCGGCGGCATCTTCTGCTGGATCTCGCTCGAAATCCCGCCGGTCACCTTCATCCAGCGAATCCGCGAGGTGGTGCCCCTGACCGACCTGTGGCAGCTCATGGTCAAGGCGCCCGTCTTCGGCCTGATCATCGCCATGGCCGGCTGCTTCCAGGGCATGCAGGTCGAATCCAACGCCGAGGAGGTCGGCCTCAGGACCACCACCGCCGTCGTCCAGGCGATCTTCCTGGTCATCGTCCTCGACGCCTTCTTCGCCGTCTTCTTCACGGAGATAGGCTGGCTGTGAACGAGGAAGCGGATCCCGTCATCCAGGTCAGGGGCCTCAGGAACAGCTTCGGTGAGGCGATCATCCACGACGGTCTCGATCTCGAGGTGCGCCGGGGCGAGATACTCGGCGTGGTCGGCGGTTCCGGCACCGGCAAGTCGGTGCTGATGCGCTCGATCATCGGCCTCCAGCGGCCCGACGAAGGCGTGGTCAGCGTGTTCGACGAGCCGATGCTCGACCGCGACGATTCGGCGCTTCAGCCGATCCGCAAGCGCTGGGGCATCCTCTTCCAGGGCGCGGCGCTCTTCTCGACCCTGACCGTGGCCGAGAACGTGCAGGTGCCGTTGCGGGAATTCTATCCTCGGCTCTCCGAGAAGCTCCTCGACGAGATCGCCGCCTACAAGATCGTCATGGTCGGGCTGCCGGCGGACGCCGGGCCGAAATTCCCCGCCGAGCTGTCCGGCGGCATGAGGAAGCGCGCCGGGATCGCCCGCGCCCTCGCCCTCGATCCGGAGCTTCTCTTCCTCGACGAGCCCACCGCGGGCCTCGATCCGATCGGCGCCGCGGCGTTCGACCAGCTCGTCCTCAACCTCAAGGATCGGCTCGGCCTCACCGTCTTCCTGATCACTCACGATCTCGACACGCTCTACGCCATCTGCGACCGTGTCGCCGTGATCGCCGACAGGAAGGTGATCGCGGTCGGAACGATTCCGGAATTATTGGCTTTGGACCATCAATGGATACAGGAATATTTCCGGGGACCGCGCGGACGGGCGGCCGAGGAGGCCGTCGAGGCCGAGGCGGAGGCCCGGGCGGCGGACGCGAGCGGGGGCGCTAAGGGCTGATGGAGAACAGGTCGAACCATATCCTCGTCGGCAGCGTCGTGATGGGCGCTCTGGTCGCGGTCGTCTTGTTCATCATCTGGCTGTCCAATGCCGGTGGCGACCAGGACCGCAAATACGACATCCTCTTCCGCCAGGCGGTCGACGGCCTCGCCAAGGGCAGCGCCGTGACCTTCTCGGGAGTTCCGGTCGGCCAGGTCGATTCGATCAACCTGATGCCGCGCACGCCCGAATTCATCCGGGTGAGAATCACCATCGACGAGGACACTCCGGTGCTGGTCGGCACCACGGCGACGATCAAGGGCGTCGGCTTCACCGGAGTCTCGCAGATCCAGCTCGATCCGCCGGACAACGATCCCCGCCGTCGCCGGGTGGTTCGCGAGATCACCTGCCCCGAGGTCAACCGGGAGGCGCAATGTCCCTATGGAGTGCCGATCATCCCGACCAAGCCGGGCGCGCTCGGCCAGGTGCTGGAGAGCGCTCCGGAGCTTTTGAACCGGGTGTCGACCCTGACGGCGCGGCTGACCGAATTGCTCGGCGACCGCAACCAGGCGTCGATCGCGGCGATTTTGGAGAACGTCCAGGTGATCAGTCGCAACCTCGCCGAGCGTTCCGACGAGATCGCCGCCACCCTCGCCGAGGCTCGAATCGCCATCCGCCAGACCGGCGACGCGGTCGAGCGAATGGGCGCCCTCGCCAGCACGACCGACAAGACCCTGCAGGATGTGCGGCCGCTGATCGGCGACCTCCGGGTGACCGTGCGGTCCGCCGACACCAGCATGAAAAACCTCGACGCGGCGATCGGCGACGCCCGGCCGGGCCTCCAGGCCTTCTCGAAGCAGACCATTCCCGAGGTCGGCCAGCTGGTCCGCGATCTCAGGGAAATGTCCGACTCCCTCTCCGCCGTGTCGCAACGGCTGAACCAGCAGGGCGCCGGCGGGATCATCGGCGGCCAGAAGCTGCCCGACTACAAGCCGAGGAAAAGATGAGACAGACCCGCCCCTTCCTCGCCCTCGCCGCTTCGCTCGCCGTCTCCGGCTGCCTCAGCTTCGGCGCCAAGCCGCCGCCGACCCTGATGCGGCTGACCGCCGACGTGCAGCGCCCGGCGGCGAGCCGGACCGCGGAGGCGAGCCAGGCGATCACGGTCGTGCCGCCGAGCGCCCCCGCCGAGCTCCTCACGCCGCGGGTGCCGGTCCGCACCGGCGCCACCGCCGTCGCCTACGTCAAGGACGCGCAATGGGTCGAGGCGCCGACGATCCTGTTCGCGAGGCTGCTGTCGGAGACGATCGCGGCCAAGACCGGCCGGGTCGTCCTCGATCCCAAGCAATTCACCTTCGATCCGGGCCAGCGGCTGACCGGCACCCTGCAGAGCTTCGGCCTCGACGCCGACCGGATGGAGGCGGTGCTGGTCTACGACGCCGTCGTCGCCCGCGGGAAGGACTCGGTCGAGACTCGCCGCTTCGAGGCGCATGTCCCGGTCGCGGCGCTCGACGCGGCGAGCGCTCCGGCGGCGCTCAACCAGGCCGCGAATCAAGTGGCGACGGAAGTGGCCGCCTGGGTGGGCTGATTCGTCATCCCGGCGAAAGCCGGGACCTCGTGGAGACCCGCCGAGACTTCCTGTCCTGAGATCCCGGCCTGCGCCGGGACGACGGTCACGCGATCGGCTTGCGCCTCAGCCGTGCGCGCAGATCCTCCATTCCGATCTGCTCCACCACCTCGCTCTTGTTCTCCGCGCCGATGATGGCGGCGACGTGGCCGAGTATCTGGCTGGCGAGGTCGAGGCTCTGCAGCGAGCGGGCGTAACGGTGGAGGATGAGCGGCTCGGCGACCATCTCGTCGCCCAAGCCCTCCAGCAGGCGCTGGACGTAGCCGAGCTCGTCGGCCAGCCGGGCGTCGAGATGCGCCAGCGGGTCCGGCGGCGCGGCCACGGGCGCGGCGGCCCGAAGCGCCCGGCCGGTCGCCGCATCGGCTCGGGCCTCCGCCTGGATCGAGTCGACCCGGCGCTGGTCGCGCAGGCCGGTGACGTCGAGCGGCCGGGGCTTGCCGCCGGTCCATTCGTTGACCGGAGTCGGGCCGTCGAACCTGACTCCGCGACGGCCGCCGGCGGCCCAGGCGACGGTCGCGGACACCTGGAGGTCGCCGCGCATGATGACGAGGGGCATGCCGGCGTCGGGCAGCCCGGCGCCTTCGACGAGCGCGCCGGTTTCCGAGAGATTGCGGATGCGCACGGAAATGATTTTGCCGCCGGTCTCGACGGTAGCCGACAAAAGCAGGTTCGTGCGCGGGCTGGCGCGGTCCTCGGCGCTGCCCTCCGGCTTGATTTCGCCCATCTCGCCCACGCCGATGCGGCCTCCGATCCAACGCGGTCCCCACCGCCGTCGGCCTAAGATGTTAATCTAGAGTGGTTAATTTCGCCCTTAAACCTCAACCGAGGCTCTTGCTGGCCTGCTCGAAGACATCCTTGCTCAGCCCCGGCGTCGCCACGATCCGCTCCAGCTCCGCCTTCATCAGATCCTGGCGCTTCTCGTCGAAGCGGCGCCAGCGGCCGAGCGGCGGGACCAGACGGGCGGCGGTCTGCGGGTTGAGCCGGTCCACAGCCAGGATCCTGTCGGCGAGGAAGCGGTAGCCGCGGCCCGATTCGTGGTGGAAGGCGCGCTGGTTGCCGGCGAAGGCGCCGACCAGCGAGCGCATCCGGTTCGGATTGGCGAGGGTGAAATCAGGGTGCCTGGCCAGCGCCTCGACCGCGTCCAGCGTATCGTCGCGGGTCGAGACGGCCTGCACCGTGAACCATTTGTCGAGCACCAGCGCATCGCCGCGGTAGCGATCGTAGAAGGCGGCGAGCGCGCCCCGCCGCTCGGGCGCGTCGGAATTGGCGAGGGCCCCGAGCGCGCCCTGGCGGTCGGTCATGTTGTCGGCCTCGTCATGCTGGCGCTTCGCCAGCGCCGCCGAATCTTCCGCCCCCGCCGCCATCAGATAGTTGAGAGCGACCGTCTTCAGCCGCCGCGCGCCCTTGGCGGCCGGCGAATATTCGTAGCGGTTGGCGGCCGTCGAGGCGTAGGCGGCGCGCCATTGCGGCTCCAGCGCCCGCCCCAGCTCCGCCCGAAGCGCCTCCCGGGCGGTACGAATCCGCTCCGGATCGACGACCGGCATCTGGTCGCCGATGAAGGCCTCGCTCGGCAGAAGCACGGCTTCGGCGGTGAAAGCTTGGTCGAGCGCCTCGTCCTCGAGCGTCCGGCGAACCGCATCGACGACGGAGCCGTGCGCCGCCCGGCCGGCGATCGCGGCCAGCAAAGTGTCGAGCATCAGCTGCTGCATCGCCTCGTAGCGCGCGAACGGATCGTCGTCATGCGCGGAGAGGAAGGCGAGGTCGGCCGCCGAGCGCTCCGCCTCGACCACCACGGGTGCCGAGAAACCGCGGTTTATCGACAGGACTAGCTTGGTCTCGGCAGCGCTGAACAGAGCCTCGTCCCGAGTCTTGTCGAGCAGCACGAGCCGCTCCTCGATCTTCGTGCCGCTCTCGCCGAACAAGGCGATTCTCAGCGGGATCGGCATCGGCTTCTTGACCGGCTGGCCCGGAGTCGGCGGCACCGCCTGCTCGAGCCGAAGGCGGGCGGTGCCGTTCTCCTGGCTGAGGCTGGCCTTCACGCGAGGGGTTCCGGCCTGCTCGTACCAGAGGCGGAAATGCGACAGGTCCTCGCCGCTGGCCTCCTCCATCGCGCGGACGAAATCCTCGCAGGTCACCGCCTGGCCGTCGTGGCGGTCGAAATAAAGATCGGTCCCCGCCCGGAACCTCTCCTCCCCCAGCAGAGTGTGGAGCATCCGGATCAGCTCGGCGCCCTTGTTGTAGACCGTGGCGGTGTAGAAATTGGCGATCTCCATGTAGCTGTCGGGCCGCACCGGATGGGCGAGCGGGCCGCCGTCCTCGGGGAATTGGGCCGCGCGAAGGAGCCGCACGTCCTCGATCCTCTTGACCGCGGCCGAGCCCATGTCGGCCGAGAACATCTGGTCGCGAAAGACGGTGAAACCCTCCTTCAGCGACAGCTGGAACCAGTCGCGGCAGGTGATGCGGTTGCCCGACCAATTGTGGAAATATTCATGCGCCACCACCCCGGCGACGGCGTCGAAATCGCCGTCCGTCGCCGTGTCGGGATCGGCCAGGATGAACCGCGAATTGAAGATGTTGAGGCCCTTATTCTCCATCGCGCCGAAGTTGAAATCCGAGACCGCGACGATGTTGAAGACCGCCAGGTCGTATTCGCGGCCGTAGACCTCCTCATCCCATTTCATCGCCGCCTTGAGCGATTCCATGGCATGCTCGGTCTTGGGCAGGTCCGGCTCGCGCACCCAGATGCCGAGGTCGACCTTGCGGCCGGAACGGGTGGTGAAGCTGTCGCGATTGGCGGCGAGGTCCCCGGCGACGAGCGCGAAGAGATAGCAGGGCTTGGGGAAGGGATCGTCCCATTCCGCCCAGTGCCGGCCGCCCTCGAGCTCGCCGGCGCCGACCGGATCGCCGTTCGACAGAAGCACCGGATAGGCGCCCTTGTCCGCGATCATCCGAGCCCGGTAGCGGCTGAGCACGTCGGGCCGGTCCGGGAAGGGCGTGATCCGCCGGAACCCTTCCGCCTCGCACTGGGTGCACAAGATGCCGCCCGATTCGTAGAGCCCCATCAGCTGGGTGTTGGCGCGGGGGGCGATCTCGACCAGGGTCTCGACGGTTGCAGTATCCCCGGCAAGGGCGACGGTCAGCGTTTCGGCTTCGAAGCTGTATTCGGCGACGGCGCCATCGACCGTGACTTCGATCAGCACCAACCCCTGCGCATCCAGCCTGAGCGGCCGGTCGTGCGCCCCGTGGCGCTGGACGCTCAGGCGCGAGCGCACCCTGGTCCGCTCGGCGCCGAGGTCGAATTCAAGCTCGATCCCGGGCACCAGCCAGTCGGGCGGCCGGTAATCCTCACGGCGGATTGCGGAAGGCGGAGCGGCGGGAGCGTTCTGGGCGTCGAGCATGGCGCGGACTTAGGCGCGGGGAGGGGGCGGTGCAATCCGATCGGTCCTCCGCGAGACAATCTCGGGGAGGGCTTAGGCGGCGGCTGCCGCGCGCGATCGCAAAGCGATGACCAGGCCGGTGAGCGCGAGCGCTCCGCCAGCGGCCGCGAGCGCGGACCAGCGATAGCCTTCGAACAGGGTTGAGAGAGCCATGGCGAGGATCGGGACGAGCACGCTCGAATAGGCCGCCTTGCCCGGGCCGACCGCCCGCATCACCGCGAAGTAGAGAGGGAAGGCCAAAGCGGAGGCGAACAGGCCGAGATAGACGAGCCCGAGCCAGTAGGCGAAGCGCGCTTCGATCACCGGTGGGCCGGCCGTCGTCCAGGCGAGCAGCGCGTCGCCGAGGACCCCGTAGACCATGCCCCAGGCGAGCAGGCTCGCCAGCGGCCAGACGGTCAGGCGGCGGCTCGACTGCAGGATGTTGGCGGCGGACGCGGAGATCACTCCGAGCAGGGTGAGGCCGATTCCGAGCAGAACCTGAGCGGTCGAGGCGGGGCTGGCCCGCATTTCCTGGACGAAGAGCAAGGCGACTCCGGCGCTGGCGATCGCCGATCCGATCACGAAGCCCCAGGTCGCCCTCTGCTTGAGGAACAGCCAGGCGAGAGCACTGTTCGGAACCATCAGTAGCGCGAAGACGGTGGCGACCAGGCCGCTGGTGACGTGATGCTCGGCGGCATAGACGAAATTGAAGTTGAGGCAGAATTGCGGGATTCCGAACAGCGCCGCGAGGAAGTGGCCGCGCCGTCCGATGCGCAGGGTCGCCCCGCTCGCCGCGGCCCAGGCGAGCATCGCCGAGGCGGCGATGACGAAGCGGTAGGTGACCGACCAGGCGGGGGGCACCGCGCCGAGCTGGTCCTTGATGACGATCCAGGTCGAGCTCCAGATCAGCGTCACCAGGAGGAAGGGGATCAGGATTCGAGGCTGCAACATGCTCGTCGCCCCGGCCCGTTCCGTCACCCCGGCGAAAGCCGGGGCCTCGTCGGATGAAGGGCCCGGAGCTTGTTCTCGACGAGGTCCCGGCTTTCGCCGGGATGACGAATCGTCGCTCACAGCGCCCTGATCGCCTGCGCCAGCGCCTCGACTTCGCCGACGTCCGAATCCCACGCGGTCACGAAGCGCGCCTCGCCCGGCCCCCAATCGTAGAAGTCGAAGCCCTGGTCGCGGAGCGCCTGCGCCTCCTGCGGCGTGACGCGGACGAAGAGCTCGTTGGCTTCGACCGGAAGCAGCAGCCGCTCCGGTCTCGCCGCCTCGGCGAGGCGGGCGGCCGCCCGGTTGGCGGCGCGGGCGTTGCGCAGCCACACGCCGTCCTCGATCATGGCGAGCAGCTGTGCGGCCATGAAGCGGCCTTTGGAGAGGAGATGGCCGGCGCGCTTGCGGCGATAGAGCGTCGCTTGGCGGTGCTCCTCGCCGAAGAAGATCAAGGCTTCCGCCGAAAGCCCGCCATTCTTGACGAAGCCGAAGCTTAGCGCGTCGGCGCCGGCCTTCCAGCTCAATTCGGCCGGCGAGGCGCCTGTGCTGACCACGGCATTGGCGAAGCGGGCGCCGTCGACGTGGAAGCCAAGGCTGCGGGAGCGCGCCAGCTCGCCGAGCGCGCCGCTCTCGGCGGCGCTGTAGACCAGGCCATATTCGGTGGCGTTGGTGATCGACAGGGCCCGCGGCTGGACCCGGTGGACGTCGTCGACGACAGTGTCGAGCGCCGCCCTCGCCGTCTCCGGGCTCAGCTTGGCGCCGACCCCCTCGCCGAGCAGCAATTTGGCGCCATGCGTGTAGAATTCGGGCGCTCCGCATTCGTCGTTCTGGATATGGGCGTCGCGGTGGCAAAGAATGCTTCCATAAGGCGGGCAGAGCGCCGCCAGCGCCAGCGCATTGGCGGCCGTGCCGGTCGCTACCCAGAGCGCCGTCACCCGGGTCTCGAACAGCTCCGAGAAAGCGTCGTCGAGCCGGGCGCTCCAGGCATCGCCGTCATAAGCCGTGTCGAGCCGGTTGGCGGCGGCGATCGCGGCGATCGCCTCCGGGCAGGCCGCGGCCGCATTGTCCGAGAAGAAGCGCATGTCGGCCCCTTAGAGCCAGTGCCGTCGAGGTCAACGCGCATCTCTTCCGGCGCGGGGCGAGGGCGTGAAAAGCCGGGCTCTCGTTTACTACAATTTAGGTGCCTTCGGACTATTCCCCTGTGCCGACAGCCAATGAGGAAAAGAGCGCGATGGGCGTAGAGCATTTTGTCGACGGTCCCGTGGCGGGCAAGCGCAGGGCGAAACGCGCGCGCGTGCTGCTCGCCGCCAAGCTGCAGACGCCGTCCGGAGAGATCGAGGCGCGGCTTCGCGATCTCTCGCGCAAGGGCGCCCTGGTCGAGTGCCAGAGCGTGCCGCCGGTGGGCACCGAGCTTATCTTCAACCGGGGCAATACCAGCATCCCCGCCCGAGTCGCCTGGACGGGCGCCGACCGGGTCGGGCTCGAATTCGCCTACATGATCGACGAGCATGAGGTGCTGGTGCAGCTGAAGCGCACTTCGAGCGACCAGAATCAGACCCGCTTCCGCCGCCCGCGTCTGTTCGGCGAGGCCATGAGCCACCAGGAGAAACAGCTGGCCCGCCTGTGGGGCGCCTCGGTCGGCATCGCCATACCGGGGGAGTGAGAGCCAGCGATGAGCTTCACCGCCGAGCTCTCAACCGCTCCCCAGGAGGATGGCCGCCGGGCCCGGCGGGCCGAAGTCGTGCTCGGCGCGGGGCTGAGGCAGCGCGGCGCCCACGCGGTGACGGTGCAGGTCGTCGACCTCTCGATCACCGGCTTCCGCTGCGCCACCCACCTCGAGCTGATGCCGGGCTGCGATATCTGGCTGAAGCTTCCGGGGCTTGAATCGCTTCATTCGCGAGTGGTCTGGACCAGGGGCCACTGGCTCGGGTGCGAGTTCGTCCGGCCGCTCCACCCCGCCGTCCTCGACATGATCGTCCGCAACGCGCCGCGTTGAGATGGACGGCGACCGCTCTTAAGCGCACCCTCCGGCGGTCCAGCAGGAGGAATCGAGATGAGCATGAATCGGACCGCGGCCATTTTCTTGCTGCTAGCCGCCGCAGGACCTGTCCCGGCTCCGGCGCCGCAGGTGAGTTCGATCATCCAGACCGGGACCACGATGGACGGGCAGCCGCTGGTCCTCCCGCCTGGGCCGGCGCAGGTGGCGGCGACGCGGATCGTCGTGCCGGCCGGCGCGGGGGTGGGAACGCACATGCATTTCTGGGGCCGCTACGTCTATGTCGAGAGCGGGCAGGTCGAGGTCACGCTGGCCGATTCCGGGGCCACTCGCCGTTTCGCCGCAGGCGAGATGATCGTCGAGCCGATCGGCAAGTGGCATTCGGTCAAAGCGATCGCCGATAGCGTCCTGATCGCGGTCGAACAGGTTCCGGCCGGGCGCTGCAACACCGTGAAGCCTCCGGCCCAGGCGCAGCCGAACGATTGCTGATCCCGCTTTGGGCGCGGGGCGAGTGGTGCTGCCGGTGAGGATTGAACTCACGACCTCAGCCTTACCAAGGATGCGCTCTACCACTGAGCTACGGCAGCATCTCCCCTCGTGGAGAGGCGGGGCTATGGCCGGGGGGGCCGGTTGATGTCAAGGCGGTGCCATGGCGAAGCGCGACGAGGAACGGGAGAAAAGGCTGGCGGAGGCTCTGCGGGAGAATCTGCGGCGCAGGAAGGCGCAGGAGCGCCGGGAGGAGGAACCCCGTCATCCCGGCGAAAGCCGGGACCTCGGGACAAGCGGTCTCGGCGGGTCTCCACCAGGTCCCGGCTTTCGCCGGGATGACGGTTAGAGCGGCGCGCAGCCCGCCTCGAGCCAGGCCTTGGCCTCGCCCTCCAGCTGCGGTCCGACCACCTCCAGCACCCGGGCGTGGTAGGCGTTGAGCCACTCCCGTTCCTCCGGTGACAGCAATCCGACCTCCACCAAGGTCCGGTCGATCGGAGCGAAGGTCAGGGTCTCGAAGCCGAGCATCTCCTTCTCGGCGCCCTCGATCTCGCGAGGCTCGACCAGAACCAGATTCTCGACCCGGATGCCGTATTCGCCGGTCTTGTAATAGCCGGGCTCGTTGGACAGGAACATGCCGGCCTTGAGCGGCTCGTCGCCGCCGGCCTGGGCGGAGCCGACCGGGGAGATTCGCTGCGGGCCCTCGTGGACGGCGAGATAGGCGCCGACGCCGTGGCCGGTGCCGTGGGCGTAATCGAGGCCCGCGGCCCACAGATACTGGCGGGCGAAGCTGTCGAGCTGGCTGCCGCGCGTGCCTTCCGGAAACACGGCTCGGGCGACGGCGATATGGCCCTTGAGCACCCGGGTGAAGCGGTCGCGCATCTCGGCGGTCGGCTCGCCGATCGCCACCGTTCGGGTGACGTCGGTGGTTCCGTCCGGATATTGGCCGCCCGAATCGACCAGGTAGATCGAGTTCATCTCGATCCTGCGGTTGGTCTCCTCGCTCACCCGATAGTGGACGATGGCGCCGTTGGGCCCGGCGCCGGAGATGGTGTCGAAGCTGGTGTCCCTGAGATCGCCGCACGCCTGGCGGAATTGCTGGAGCTTCTCGACCGCGATCAGCTCGTCGACCTCGCCCTTGGGCGCCTCGATCGAGAGCCAGTGGAGAAAGCGGCTCAGCGCCGCGCCGTCGCGGGCCTGGGCGGCGCGGTGGCCGTCAATCTCGGCCTCGTTCTTGATCGCCTTGGGAAGGACGGCGGGGTCGCGCTTCTGGACGATCTTGGCGCCGGCCTTCTCCAGAGCCTCGAAGATGGCGTGCACCGCCCGCTCCGGATCGGCGACGACCGTCTTGCCGGCGAGCGAGCGCAGGTGCGGCTCGAATTCGTGGCGTTCGTGGACCCGGACTCCGTTGCCGAGATGCTGGCGGACGTCGTCGCCGATCTTCTCCGAGGCGACGAACAGGTCGGCGGTGCCGTCGTCGTTGACCAGGGCAAAGGAGAGGGCGACGGGCGTGTGCTCGACGTCCTGGCCGCGCACGTTGAAGGTCCAAGCGATCGAATCGAGGGCCGAGAGCACGGCGGCGTCGGCCTTCTGCCCGTGCAGCCAGTCGGCCATCTCCTGCCTTTTGGCGGCGGAGGACTTGCCGGTGAAGGTGTCGGGATGGACGACGAGCCGGGCCTTGGAGGGCTCGGGCTTGTCGGCCCAGACCGCGTCGATCGGGTTGCGCTGGACGGCGACCAGCTCGGCGCCTTTCTCCGACAGCGCCTCCTTCGCCCGAGCCACCCAATCCTTGGTGTGAAGCCAGGGATCGTAGCCGATCCGGCCGCCGTCGGGAGCATGGGTCTTGAGCCAGTCGGCGACGCTCGTCTCGGGGACCGATTGATAGGACCAGTGCTTGCCGTCGACCTGGTCGCGCACCTGCAGGGTGTAGCGCCCGTCGACGAAGATCGCCGCTTCCTCGGGCAGCACCGCCGCCGAGCCCGCCGAGCCCTGGAAGCCGGTCAGCCAGGCCAGGCGCTGGGCGTAGCTTCCGACATATTCGGACATATGCTCGTCGGTCAGCGGAACGACGAAGCCGTCGAGCCGGTCCGCCTTGAGCTGCTCGCGAAGGGCGGCGAGGCGGGCTTCGTAGGTCGACATGGCAAAATCCTCGGGTGTCGCTATGGGCGACAAGCGAATAGACCAGCCGGCCTCCTCACGAAAGAGATCATGACCCTTCCCGCCCCGCCCCGCGCCGAACCGCGCCCCTTTTCCTACGAACGCCACGGCTACACGATCGAGGATCCTTATGCCTGGCTCAGGGACCCGCTCTACCCGAAGGTCGAGGACGAGGAGGTGCTCGCCTATCTCAAGGCCGAAAACGCCTATTTCGAAGCGGCGATGGAGCCGCATTCGGCGCTGGTCGAGACCTTGTTCGAGGAAATGAAGGGGCGGATCAAGGAGGACGAATCGTCCGTCCCGATCCGTGAGGACGACTGGCTCTACTGGTGGGCGTACCGGCCCGGCGCTCAATATCGGACCTGGTATCGAAGGCCGGTCGCGGGCGGCGGCGAGGAGATCGTCTTCGACGAACCGGCCGAAGCCGAGGGCAAGGAATATTTCCGGCTCGGCAAGCTCCACGTCAGCCCGGACGGCCGGCTCGCCGCGGCCCTGGTCGACGACGACGGCTCGGAGCGCTTCAAGCTCAAGATTCGCGACCTCGCCAGCGGCGAGGATCTCGAAACGGTGACCGAGGTCGGCATCGGCCAGCCGATCTGGACCAGCGACAGCCGCGGCGTCGTTTTCACCGAGGTGAACGAGCAGTGGCGAAGCTACCGCGCCCGCCACCACCGTCTCGGCACGCCGGTGGCGGAGGACGTGACTCTCTATGAGGAGACGCAGGATCCCGGCTTCAGCGTCGGGGTCTCGAGGTCGGGGGACCGAAGCCTGATCTTCATCACCACCGGCGACAACGCCACCAGCGAGACCCGCTTCGTCTCCGCCCGCGATCCGCTCGCGCCGCTGACCCTCGTTTCCCCGCGCCGGGACAAGCGCCAATATGCCGTCGACTCGGCGCACGGGAAATTGTGGATCCTGACCAACGACGATCACGTCAATTTCCGGCTCGCCGAGGCCGATCCGGCACGGCCGCACGAATGGACGACCCTGATCGCCGGCTCCGACCGGGTCTATCTGCGCGGCTTCAACGCCTATCGCGACCATCTCGCCATCTCGGAGCGGGTCGACGGCCTCGATCAGCTGCGGCTGCGATCCTATGGCGGGGAGGAGGAGCGAATTCCGTTCGCGGAACCCGCCTTTTCGGCGCACTTCCTCGGCAACCCCGACTTCGCTCCCGACGCCTACCGGCTCCAATATTCATCGATGGTCACGCCGGCCACGACCTACGATTATCGCCCCGCCGAGCGCCGGCTGGAGATACTCAAGGTCCAGGAAATCCCCTCGGGCTACGATCCCTCGCTCTACGCGACCGAGCGGCTGATGCTGCCGGCTCGGGACGGGAAGAGCGTGCCGGTGTCGGTCGTCTATCGCAAAGGCTTTCCCAAAGACGGGTCGGGCAGGCTCTTCCTCTACGCCTACGGCGCCTACGGCTATGCGGTGCCGCCGAGCTTCTCGGCCAACCGAATCAGCCTGCTCGATCGCGGCTTCGCCTTCGCCATCGCCCATATCCGCGGCGGCGACGACCTCGGCTACGGCTGGTTCCTCGACGGCAAGCTCGACAAGCGCACCAACACCTTCAACGATTTCGTCGACGCCGCCCAAGGCCTGATCGCGGAAGGCTTCGCGCCCCCCGGCAAGATCGCCATTTCCGGAGGCTCGGCCGGCGGCGAGCTGATGGGAGTCGCCGCCAATACCGATCCCGGGCTGTGGGGAGCGGTGGTCGCCGACGTACCGTTCGTCGACGTGCTCAACACCATGCAGGACGAGAGCCTTCCGCTCACCCCCGGCGAATGGCCCGAATGGGGCAATCCGATCGAGGACAAGGCGGCCTTCGAGCTGATCCGGAGCTACAGCCCCTACGACCAGGTGAAGGCCCAGCCCTATCCGCCGATGCTGATCACCGGCGGCCTCAACGATCCCCGGGTCACCTATTGGGAGCCGGCCAAGTGGGCGGCGAAGCTTCGCTCGACCAAGACCGACGACAACCTCCTGCTCCTCAAGATCAACATGGGCGCGGGCCATGGCGGCAAGTCGGGCCGCTGGGAGTCGCTGCGCGAAATCGCCGAGGCCTATGCCTTCGTCCTGACCCAGATGGGCGGCGCGTGACGCCCTTCGAGCGGGAGATCACAGCGACGGCCGCCGACATCGACGAGCTCGGCCACGTCAACAATGCGGTGTGGGTGCGCTGGATCCAGGACATGGCGACCTCGCACTGGCGGGCGGTGGCGGACCCGGCCCATGTCGACGCCTATGTCTGGGTCGTCGTTCGCCACGAGATCGATTATTTGCGCGCCGTTCTCCCCGGCGAGACCGTGATCGGCCGCACCTGGGTCGGCGAGGCGCCCAGGGGCGCGCGCTTCGACCGCCATGTCGAGTTCCTCGGCGAGGACGGCAGGCCCCGGGTGAAGGCGCGCACGACCTGGGCGATACTCGACAAGGCGACGGGCAGGCCGCTGAGGGTGCCGAGGGAGGTCGCCGAGCCGTTCCTCAGGGACAGTCGGTGATCGCGATGTCGAGCAGGTGCCTTCCGCGGGAGTCGGCATAGGAATGGACGAAGCGGGCGCCTTCGCGGACCGCCAGCACCATGTCCACGTCCGAGCAGATCTGCCGGCGAAGCTCCTGGCCGAGGCCCCGCCGGCTGCCGGCGACGTCGACCCGGTCGGCATCGACCCGGTAATGATAGGTGAGCGTGGTTCCCGAGGCTGAGGCGCGCTCCATCGTGATGAAGGCGTCGAGCCGCACCGGCCCGCGCGCGTTGATCCGCTCCGCCGTCGCCGCCATGTTGCGGCGCAGGCGCATTTCGGCCGCGGTCTCGCGACGCCGTTCGCCGCCCTCCGTCACGAAGACGTCGGAGCCGGTAAGCACGTTCGCCTCGACCAGCTCCACCGGATCGGGGAGCCACATGCTCTGCGCGGGCGTGGCCAGAGCGGTCTCGGCGAAATCGCGCTTCACGCCGGCGGCGAGATAGCCGGCGCGCGCCCGTTCGATGCCTTCGCGAACCTCGTCGGCCGTGGGGAAGCTCGGCTGGTGGAAGCCGATCCTGGCCCGCTCCGGCGCCGTCCGCTCCCGCCCGGCGATGAGAAGGTCGGTGCAGGCCGACATGCAGACGTCCTCGACCCGCGTATCGAGGCGGCGCTGCCGGATGAGGGCGGCCATCCGCTCCGATTCGAAGTTCCGGCCGCCGGGCGAGGACAGCAATACCCGGCGCACGGCGGGGCTCGCCTCGAGCAGGGCGCGGAATCGCTCCGCGGCCCCGGCGGCGAGACTGCCTCGGACCAGGAGGTCGCGGCCGTCCGCCGACACCTTCATCTCGGCGACCGGGCCGATCGAATCCCCGCCCGCGGCGAGCGTTCCAAGCTCCCTGGCCCGGAGCGCGATGTCGCCGGCGCGGCCGAGCATGGCGAAGGCGCTCAGCACCACCAGGATCCGGGCGGCGAGGCCCCAGCCGGGCGTTCCGCCCCGCCGGCGGTGCCAGTAAGCCGAGCGCCAGATGCCGACCGAGCTCCACACCCAGAAAATGACGTAGAAGACGAAATAGGCGATCGCGATGATGGCAAGGCCGCGCAACGTACCGCCACGGTCGCGGATCCTGTCCCCGCCATATTCGACCGCGGCGGCGATCAGCGCCGAAAGCAGGGCGCTGTTGATCCAGTAGGAAACCGGCAGGGACAGATGCCCGGCCCAGTGCCGACGAAAATAATTCTTGTGCCGGTGCCGCTCGTCGAAGGCGAGCACCTCCTCGTCATATTGGGCCTGGTCGTACAGATCCTCGTCGAAAACGAGCTCTTCCTCGCCCTCCTCATAGTCGCGGCCGAAGAGGATCGTCCGGACCACGCCGACCGCGGCGAGCCCGACGATCAGGCTGACGGCATAAGGGAAAGGCGGAATGACGATGCCGCCGGCGAGATAGGGGGTCGACCAGACCAGCCAGGTCAGGCCCACGGTCCCCCAGGCCATCATCACCAGGAACGCCACGCAGCAGCTCAGGGCGATCCCGGCGATGCGGTCGTCGACCAGGTGCCTGAGGAACAGCTTGTCCATGACCCAGCAAAGCAGCCAGCCCAGGACGAAGGCGCCAGCCGTCGCGGCCGCCAGGTGCCCCCATTCCGGAGCGAAGATATAATTCATGAAGAGAACCCCCGGGCCGGCATTACCAAAGCTCAGAAGTCCGGGAAAGCGTTGATAGCCTTGACGATTTCAGGAAAGGCGCGGCTGCTTACTCCAAAGCCCATGTGGCTGCATTCGATCTCGACCTGGCGGTCGCTCTCGCCCGGAGCTCCGCGGGCGCAGGCGGGAGCGACGACCCCGTCGCTTCGCGACCATAAGGCGAGCGTCGGCACGGGCGGCTTCTCGGCCGGCCGCGCGTCGATCGGCGGAGCGTCGACCTTGTGCCCGGCAATGAGCTCGTAGACTCGCCAGGCGTTGTTGGCCCGCGGATCGCCGGAGAAGGGAGCGCCGAGGGTCACGACCTTGGCGACGAGATCCGGCCGCCGCTTCGCGACTTCGCGGGCGAAGACTCCGCCGAGGCTCCAGCCGACCAATATGAGGCTCCGGCCGCGGCCGTGCCGCTCGGCTTGGTCGGCGATCCTTTCGAGCAGGTCCGCGCGCGCGCCGCGATTGACGCCGAGGCCCCATCCGCTGACCCGGTACCCCGCCTCAGCCAGCGCCTTCTGCAGCCCGAGCGTGCTTCGGTCGCTCGCCAGGAAACCGGGGATCACCATCAGCGGCGGCCCGTCGGCGGGTCCCCGTTCGCCGACCCGGCCGAAGAAGCGCCAGGCACGCGACGCGATCATCGCGCCTTCGAGGATCAGGAGCCTCAGCGGCGGCGCGCGCTCGTCAGAGATATTCGCCCCCCATCAGCCCCCGAAGCGCCTCGGGCAGCCGGACCCGGCCGTCCGCCTGCTGGTGATTCTCGAGCAGCGGCACCAGGATCCGGGGGGAGGCGAGGGCGGTGTTGTTGAGCGTGTGGACGAAGCGCACCTTGCGCTCGCCGTCGCGCCAGCGAAGGTTCGCGCGCCGCGCCTGCCAGTCGTGCAGGGTCGAGCAGCTGTGGGTCTCGCGATATTTGCCGAGGCTCGGCACCCAGCTCTCGAGGTCGTTCATCCGGTACTTGCCGAGCCCCATGTCGCCGGTCGAGGTCTCGACCACCTGGTACGGTATCTCCAGCCCCTGAAGCAGCCGCTCGGCATTGGCGAGCAGCCGGGCGTGCCAGCGGGCCGATTCCTCGTCGTCGTCGGAGCAGATGACATATTGTTCGAGCTTGTAGAATTGATGGACCCGGAGCAGCCCGCGAACGTCCCGCCCCGCGCTCCCCGCCTCGCGGCGGAAGCAGGGCGAATAGCCGGCATAGAGGATGGGGAGCTGCGCGGCGTCGAATATCTCGCCGGAGTGGAGCGAGGTCATGGCGATCTCGGCGGTCCCGGCCAGGTAGAGGCCGTCCTTCGGGATCTCGTAGGCTTCCTCCTCGTGGCCCGGGAAATGGCCGGTGGCGACGAAGGCCTGCGGCTTGGCCAGGGCGGGCACCGTCATCAGCGTGAAGCCGTCCGCCGCGATGATCTGCTGCGCCCAGAACATCAGGGCTTGCTCGAGCAGGGCCAGCCGCCCCTTCAGAGCATACATTCGCGATCCCGCCACCTGGGTGATGCGCGAAAGGTCGGCCCAGTCGTTCATCTCGACCAGGGCAACATGGTCGCGCGGCTCGAAGCCGAAGCTCGGCGGCTCCCCCTCGGTGCGGACCACGGTGTTGAAGCTCTCGTCCCGCCCGACCGGCGCGCCCTCCCACGGGATGTTGGGGACGCGCAGCATCAGCGTCTCGAGCTCCGCAGAAGTCTCCGCGAGCGCCGCCTCGGCTTGAGCCGCCTCGGCGCCGAACGCCTTGGCCTTCGCGCCCAGCGCGGGCCGTTCCGAGAGATCGGCGGTCTTGAACGACGCGCTGATCTCGTTCCTCTGCCGCCTCAGCTCGTCGATCCGAGTCTTGAGCCCCCGCACCTCGCCGTCGAGCGCGAGCAGGCGGTCGACGTCGAGGGCGGCGTTCTTCTCCTCGGCCGCCTTGCGCACGGTGTCGGGATGGTCGCGGATGAACTGGAGGCTGAGCATGGCGTCCTAAAAGAGGAGAATTCGGGTGCTGTCAAAGGTGGGCGGATCCGGACAGTCTGGGCCATCGGTCGGGCGAGGGCTATAGGGGGCGGATGCGACGTAAAAACCTAGGCGCCGGGCTTTTGATAGTGGGGGGAGCGCTCCTGACCGAAACCTGGAAGTGGGGCTGGAAGCGGTTCCTGGACAGCGTGGCGGACGGCACCTTCGGGCCGGTTTCATTCGGAACCTTGCCTTGGCTCGAAATCTTCGGGTTTGCGTTGATGATAACCGGCGTCGTTCTCCTGTGGCCCAAGTCCGAGAAGGTCGACCGGGAGGCGCTTCAGCGGGTGCTGAATGCAATCCAGCCGCTGACCTATAGGATCGAA
>JAXDPB010000093.1:0-14475 GCA_034668585.1 Sphingomonadales bacterium
CGGTCGCCGACGTCGGCACCGTCTTCTGGGTCAGCCGACCCAGCGCATCATAGGCATAGCTGATTGTGACTCCGTCGCGCTTCCTCAGGCTCGTCCGGCTGGCGTTGGCATCATAGCCATATTCCTCGTAATCGGCCGGGTTTGCCTCGCCGATCGCGGTGGTGGAGGGGAAGATCCAGCGCTTCTGCCGGTCGAGCCCGTCATAGCTCATCTCGGCGCGGTTGCCGTTGGCGTCGGTGACGCTCGTGGGCTTGCCGTTGGGCGAGTAGGTGTAGGCGGCGTAGACTTGGCTGAGGCCGGTGCCGACGCCTTTCTCGATCCTCACGAGCTGACCGAGCGCATCGTAATGGTTGCGGGTGATCCGGTCCGGGCCGTCGACCGGATGGACGGGCCCCGGAACGCATTTGTCGGGAAGCGCATAGGCCCAGGCGTCCCGGTTCATCCGAACCGCCGTGCATTTGAGCCGGCCGGCGAGGTCGTAGCCATATTCGGTCATCGTCGCGACGAGGCCGCCGCCGCTGGTCGACTGCCCGATCTTGCGGCCCATCGCATCATATTGAATGTCCGACTGGCTCAAGACGGTGAAGCCGGTCCAGTCCTTGGGCGCCACCGTCTCCGGCAGCCAGGCGGAAAGGCCGCCCTTCTCCACCTTGAGAAGCCGGCCGGCGGTGTCGTAGCTGTTGCGCAAAGCGGGGAAGGGGAGCGGGCCGGCTCCGTCGGGATCGGGAGCGATCGTTCCCGTCACCCGGCCCGCCGCGTCGTAGCGGGTGCTCGCCGTATAAGGCAGGCCCTGGGTCGGCGGGTCCGCCGGGCAGGCGGAGAGGCCGCCCGTGCCCCTCGGGCTGGTCTCGCTGATCTTGCGCCCAAGCGAGTCGTAGGCGTAGCAGGTCCGCAACGTGGCTCCGTCGGCGCTCACCGCCTGGCCGCGGAGCTGCAAATTGTTGGGGCCGCTGGTGGGGCCGTAATCGAAGCTGGTCACCACCTCGTCGGAAGCTCCGAGCGCGCAGCCGGTGTTGGACGAATTGGGGTTGCCGGCGCGGCAGAAGGCCGTCCGGTCGAGCAGCCAGATTGTCCGCCCCGCCCACTCCCAGCCGGCGGTCACCGCGACCCGCTCGACATAGAAGAAGCGCTTCTGCGGAGTCACCAGGCCTGCCCCGGACCCCGATCCGGGGTTCACCGCCGGCCCGGTCTCGGTCAGCACGCCGCCATGGGCGGGGTCGTAGGTATAGTTCGTCCGGTTGCCGTTATAATCCTCCCGCCAGATCGGCTTGTTGCAGATCTTGCGGGGCGGCGCGGAGACGCATTCCGGCGCCTGCAGGTCCGGAAGGGTCATGCCGCTGGAGATCGTCGCCAGCCCGGAACCGGGCTTGGCGCTCCAGCTCGTGCTGATCATCTGCCCGGCCCGGTAAGCATAGCCGACCGAATTGCCTTCCGGATGGGTGAGCCCCGCCAGATCGTACCCGTCCCACTGAAGAAAGGTCGTCCTGCCGTTCTCGGTATAATAATCGAGCAATCCCGCGCCGAACTGAGCCGCGACTTCTATTCCTTCCGGACCCGTATAGCCGCCTCCGCTGATCGGCGGCGGCTGGCCGGGCAGCTGGTTTTCGTCCGGGTCCTTGCCGGAGACGTAATAGGTCCAGACGGCGCCGTCCGGGGTGGTCTGCTGATAGGCGGCGCCCCCGGTCGGGGCAGGGTTGCCCGTGATCAGGCAGGATGAGGAATTGACCTGGCGCAGGCAGGTCATCTTCGACACGTTGCTGGTGCCCTGATAATCATAGCCCCAGGTCTGGCCCGTGACGTCGACGACGCTGGTGAGGTTCACCCAGGTGGCGGCGGCATAGCCGTAGGAGACCGCCAAGGTCGCGCCGGCGCAGGTGGAAGCCGTCGTCACGGCGTTGACCGCGCGATTATAGCCGCAGGCTTTGGAAATGTAGCCCGACGATCCGTATTCGAAGACGAGCGAATAGCCTTCATTGCTGGCGATCTGCTTCAGCTGGCTGCCGGAATAGGTGTAGGTCAGGCTGTGCCCGTCCGCATATTCGACTTGGGCGATGCGCTGGCTTCGCCTAGAATCCCCGGACGCCAGCACCTTCACCGACGGGTTGAACGTATACACATTACCCTGGGCGTCCGTGTAGACGTAGGCGCCGCCCCCGTTGAGGATCAGTGTGGCGCCGTCGCAGTCCGGGTTGTTGCACGAATAGCCGGAGTGGGTGAAAGTGAAATGGACGACCCCGCGCCCGATCACCACGTAGACGCCGTCGAACTTGGCTTGGTTCTTCTCGATGACGAAGGTCGTGTAATTGTGGGTCCAGTTGAGCCCGAACTGGCTGCTCCCTTCGACCGCGGGGCCGCCGAGATAGGAGCGCTCCAGGGTCAACGGGCCGATCGAGAGATCGACCGCCTTGTAGGTGAACCGGGCCTTGGTGAGATCCACCCCGGTCGGGCTCAGGGTCATCTGCTTTGGGGGCTCGTATTGCGCGCTCGCCGGCGTCGGCGCGGAGCCGAGAAAGAGGGTGGCCAGCAGGGCGGCCAGCGCGCGCATTGCCCACATCCTCGTCATTGCCGGCAGCTCCCTCCGGCCAAGGTGATTGTCAGGGTCGCGGTCGCGGTGGCGCCCCGCTGGTCGCGCACCGCGTAGATGCCCGAAGCGCTGGTGAGCGTGGACGAATCGACTGCGACCTCGCTGCTCGAGGCGACCGAGAATCCGTCTCCGGTTACGGAAATGACGGTCAGCGGCGTGTCGCCGTCCGGATCGGTGTCGTTCCCAGTCACGTTAAAGATCATGGTCGAGCAGAGGCGCATCGTGCCGGAATCGTCGGCCGGCGTCGGCGCCAGATTGCCCGGTGGCGGATCGTCATTGTCGAGAATCGTCCCGATCCCCTGGGCGTCGGAAAGGGTGGCGCCGCCCGAGGGGCTCGACAGGCTGAGGAAGAAATTCTCGTCGCTCTCGTCGGAGAAGTCGTCGATCCCGTATACGGTCACCGTTTTGCTGGTTTCCGCGGCCGTGAAGACCAGATTGCCCGACGCCGAATGAAAGTCGCCGCCATTATAGGTGCCGTAGGCGGTGCCGTTCACCGTGGCGTAGCCGACGCCGAAGAGGCTCGTCGTCGCACCGATCTTGGTTACCGTGAAGACGAGGTTGCCGCCTTCGGTGGCACTGACGTCATTGACGCTGAAGGCGGGCGGCGGCGGAGGGGGAGGCGGCGGCGGCTCGTCATTGTCGAAGATCGTGCCGATGCCCTGCGGGTCCGCGATCGAGGCGCCGGGCGACGGAGCCGAAAGATTGAGCGAGAGCGTCTCGCTGGGTTCGTCGGCGCCGTCGTCGATCGTCGTGATCGTCACGGTCTTGGCAGTCTCGGCCGGCGTGAAGTTCAGGGTCCCGCCCAGAGCCGAATAGTCGCCTCCGGCGCCGGCGCTGCCGTTGGCGGAGCCGTAGTTGATGCTGGCGCCGCTCGATCCGGTTTTGATCACGGTGAACACGAGGCCGCCGCCTTCCACCACCGAGACGTCGCTGACGCTGAAGACGGGCGGTCCGGCCAGGGCCGCGACATAGAGAGCGCGGTTGCCGGCCGGGTCGTGGCCGATCGAAGCGGTGACTCCGTCATTGACGGTCCCGTTACTGCTCGTGGCCGTCAGGCGACCCAGCGCGTCATAGCTGTAAACGACCGTCTCGCCGGCACGAGCCGTGCTTGCGAACGCAAGGAAGGATGTCGCCAGCAGCAAGCCGGCGCGATGACCACGGCAATGCATCTCGACCCCTTTTTCAATGCCGGGCAGGAAATGCACGAATAAGGGCGGGAGTCAAACCTGTCCCGGCAGCAGCGAATATTTCAACTGATTTGCAGGGCTTAACAAAATTGAATTTCTATATTTGAGCTGACTTGCCCGCGCGACTCGCAAGCGACTCGGCCGGAGCGAGGCTTGACACCGCCGCCGGCCTCGCCCCACCTCCCGCTCATGGCCCGCATCGCCCTCTACCAGGCCCGCACCGGAATCGATCCCGCCGCCAACGCCCGCGACCTCGTCGCCGCGGTCGGGGACGCCGCCGCGGGCGGGGCGGCGATTTTGTTCACTCCGGAAATGTCGGGGCTGCTCGACCGCGACCGGGCCCGCTCGGCGGCGCATCTTCGCACCGAGGCCGAGGACGAGGTGCTCGCTTCGGTGCGCTCGGCGGCGGCGGCGGCGGGGATCTGGGTCCATCTCGGCTCGCTCGCGATTCGCGGCGAGGATGGCGACGGCAGGCTGCGCAACCGTGGCTATTTGCTTACACGCACTGGCGATCTTTCAACATTTTACGACAAGATCCACCTGTTCGACGTCGACCTCGCCACCGGCGAGAGCTGGCGCGAATCGGCCGTCTATGCGCCGGGCGGGCGGACCGTCGTCGCCGACAGCCCGGCCGGGCGGCTCGGCCTCTCCATCTGCTACGACCTGCGCTTCCCGGACCTCTATCGGGCGCTGACCGACGCGGGCGCGCAGGTGCTTTCGATCCCGGCGGCTTTCACGGTTCCGACGGGCCGGGCGCACTGGCATGTGCTGCTCCGGGCGAGGGCGATCGAGGCGGGAGTCTTCGTCGTCGCCGCCGCCCAGTCGGGGCGCCACGAGGACGGCCGCGAGACCTTCGGCCACAGCCTCGTGATCGGCCCCTGGGGCGAGGTCCTGCTCGACATGGGGGAGGGGCAGGGCCTGGCCTTCGCCGAAATCGACCTGGCCGAGATCGAGGCGGTTCGAGCCCGGCTCCCCGCCATCCGCCACCGCCGCCCGATTCCGCCGCCGGAGCGGGCATAATGATCATATTCGATCTCAAATGCGCCCCCCAAGGCCATGTTTTCGAAGCCTGGTTCGGTTCGACCGCCGCTTATGAGGAGCAGCGGGCGAGAGGCCTCGTCGGCTGTCCCGTGTGCGGCTCGGCACAGGTCGCCAAGGCCCCCATGGCCCCCGCCGTGGGAGCCAAGGGAAATGCCTCGCTCGAGTCCATTTCGTCCGGTTCGTCTCCTCCTCCGGACGAGGTCAAGTCGAGGCTCGCGGAGGCCGCCGCCCTCCAGAAGAAGCTGCTCGAAGGAAGCGAGGCGGTGGGCGAGCGCTTCGCGGACGAAGCCCGCGCCATCCATCTCGGCGACTCCGAGGCGCGTTCGATCCACGGGCTCGCCACCCGGGCCGAGGCCGAGAGCCTGATCGACGAAGGGGTTCCGATCGCGCCTCTGCCTTTCCCGGTCGCCGAGCCCGGCGCCGAGAATTGACCCGAAGGCCGCCGCGCCCTAGTTCGGCGGCAGGCGGCGAGGCCCCGTAGCTCAGCAGGATAGAGCATCAGATTCCTAATCTGAGGGCCACAGGTTCGAATCCTGTCGGGGTCACCACCGCCGCCGCGGAGCCTATGAGATGAACCACCCCACCGATCCCGCCGACGGCGACCTCGTCCGCCCCGCCCCGAAGGTCGACGTACCGGCCGAGGTCCAGGAGGCGGTTCGAACGCTCATCCGCTGGGCCGGCGACGATCCCGACCGCGAAGGCCTGCTCGACACGCCCGCCCGGGTCGGCCGAGCCTGGAAGGAATATGCCCAGGGCTATTCGGAGGACCCGGCTTACCATCTCAGCCGCACCTTCGAGGAGGTCGGCGGCTATGACGAGATCGTGCTTCTCAAGGACATCCCCTTCCAGTCGCATTGCGAGCACCATCTCGCCCCGATCATCGGCAAGGCCTCGATCGCCTATCTGCCCGCCCAGCGGGTCGTCGGCATCTCCAAGCTCGCCCGGGTCCTGCACGGCTTCGCCCGCCGGCTGCAGGTCCAGGAGCGGCTGACGGCGCAGGTCGCCGACTGCATCTGCGAGCATCTCCAGCCCCAGGGCGTCGCCGTCGTCATCGAGGCCAGCCACGCCTGCATGACCGCGCGCGGAGTCCACACGCCCGGGGTGATGATGACCACCAGCCGGATGATGGGCGTCTTCCGCGAGGACCAGCGCAGCCGGCGCGAGGTGCTGGCGCTGATGGGTTATTAGAGGGGAGCCCGTCATTGCGAGCGTAGCGAAGCAATCCAGCGCTGCGCCTTCGTCCGCTGGATTGCTTCGTCGCTACGCTCCTCGCAATGACGGGTTAGGAAATGGCCTCCAGCACCGCCGTCCGAAGCCGCTCGATCCCCATGCCTTTCTCGGCCGACGTGACGATGATCTCGGGGTGGGCGGCCGGATGCTTGCGGCCTTCCTCGGCCGTGGCCGCCTCCACCGCCGCCAGCTCCGACGCCTTCACCTTGTCCGCCTTGGTGAGGACCAGGTGGTAGCTGACGGCCGCGTCGTCGAGCATCTTCATCACCTCGTGGTCGATCTCCTTGAGGCCGTGGCGGGAGTCGACGAGGACGAGGGCGCGCTTCAGCACCTGGCGGCCTCGCAAATAGGAATTGATTAGCTGGCGCCATTTCTTGACCACGTCCCTGGGCGCCTTGGCGAAGCCGTAGCCGGGCATGTCGACGAGGCGGAAGCGCAAGGGCTCGCCGACGTCGAAGAAATTGAGCTCCTGGGTCCGCCCCGGCGTGTTCGAGGTTCGGGCGAGGCCGTTGCGGTTGGTGAGCGCGTTGAGAAGCGATGATTTGCCGACGTTGGAGCGGCCCGCGAAGGCCACCTCCGGCACCCCCGGATCGGGCAGGAACTTAAGCCCGGGCGCCGACTTGAGAAAGGCGATGGGCCCGGAAAAGAGCTTCCGGGCCGTTTCGTCGAGGTCGGCGGCGACTTCGCTCACTTGGCCGGCGCGGGCGCTTCCGGCGCCGCCTTCATGCCGGGGTAGCGGCTGTACAGCCATTTCTGCTGGAGGATGGTGAGGACGTTGTTGACCGTCCAGTAGAGCTGCAGCCCCGCCGCGAAGGGCGCCATCACGAACATCAGCACCCACGGCATGATCGCGAACATCTGCCGCTGCACCGGGTCGGTCGCCGGCGGGTTCAGCTTGAACTGAAGCCACATCGAGATTCCGAGCAGGATCGGAAGCACGCCCAAGGCGAGGAAGTGGGGCGGGGTGAAGGGGAGGTAGCCGAACAGATTGACCGGAGTGAGCGGGTCGGGCGCCGAGAGGTCCTTGATCCACAGCACGAACGGCTTGTGGCGCATCTCCACCGACACCATCAAAGTCTTGTAGAGCGCGTAGAAGATCGGGATCTGGATGACGATCGGCAGGCAGCCCGCCATCGGGTTGACCTTCTCCTCCTGGTAGAGCTTCAGCATCTCCTGCTGGAGCCGCGGCTTGTCCTCCTTGTGGCGCTCCTGAAGCGCCTTCATCTTCGGCTGCAGCACCCGCATCGCCGCCATCGACTTGAACTGCTTCTGGGCGATCGGGAACATCAGCGTCCTGACGATCAGAGTCAGGCAGATGATGGCGAGGCCGAAATTGCCGATGGTGGCGTAGAGCCAGCGGAGCAGCTTGAAGATCGGCTTCATGAACCACTCGAACCAGCCCCAGTCGATCGCCTTGTCGAACTTCGCCACCCCGCCCTCATTCTGGTAGCGGTCGAGCGCGTCGATCTCCTTGGCGCCGGCGAAGAACCGGGACTGGTAGGTCAAGGCATGGCCGGGCGCGACGATCGCGGGCACCGGCGCGAACTCGATCTGGAAGGCGCCGCTGCCGCTGTGGCGGAAGGCGGCCTGGACCGCGCTTTTCTGGTCCGGGACGAGGGCCGTCAGCCAGTATTTGTCCCCGAAGCCGGCCCAGCCTCCGGTGGTCGAGAAATGCTGATCCCCTTCCTCGGCGAGCTTCTTGTAGTTCCAGCTGTAGTTGGCGGAGCCGTCGAACACGCCGACGGGACCGACATGATTGGTCCAGCTGGTCGGATCCTTCGACGCGTTGGCGCGGCTGACGAGGGCATAAGGACGCGCCGCGACCGCGGCCGCGGAGGGGTTGCCCACGCGCTGCGTGACCGTGAACATGTAGCCGTCGTCGACCGCAATCACGATCTCGAAGCTCTGCTTCAGGGGTTGGACGGGGCGGAGCGTGATCGGGCTGCCCGGAGCGAGGCGGCGACCGCTGGCCGTCCACATGGTGTCCGGCCCCGGTGCCTGGAGCCCGTCGCCGGTCCAGCCGAACCCCGCAAAATAAGCATCCTGCGTTCCCGCCGGCGAGAGCAGCCGAACCGCCGGCGAATTGGCCTCTATCCCTTTGTGGTGGGAGCTGAGCACCAGATCGTCGATCCGAGCGCCCCTGAGGTTGATCGAACCGGCGAGCCGCGGAGTGACGATGGCGACGCGGGGCGTCTCGCCGATCACGTCCCGGCGGTTGCGCAGGGCGGCCGGCCCGTCCGCGGCCGGATCGGCATTCGGCTGGGGCACCGGCACCGTCCTGCCTTTGACGACCTTGGTGGCGGGCGGGTTGGCGGTGGGCAGCCATCGCTCGCTGAGAAAGCTCCAGCCGATCAGCACGATCGCCGAGAGGACGATCGCCAGAATCATGTTGCGGTGGTCGTTCACCTAATTTCCCTCACGGTACCGGATCATGGCCCGAGCCCCCCCAGGGGTGGCATCTGAGCAGACGTTTGGCGGCCAGCCAGGAGCCGCGCACTGCCCCATAGCGCCGGAGCGCGGTGATTGCATAGGCCGAGCAGCTGGGCCGAAAGCGGCAGCTCGGCGGCAGCACGCGCGATGGCCCCAGCTGCCAGCCTCTCGCGATCAGGATGAAGAGCTTCGCGATCATCGCCGAAGCTTGGCGAGCGCGCTTTGCAGCTCGGACTTCAGCAGCGCGAAGTCCCGCTCGAGCCCGCCCTGCCGGCCGATCATCACGTGATCGGCGCCGGCCACCCCGTTCGCCGGCAGGATTTCGCGGGCGAGGCTTCGGAAGCGGCGCTTCATTCGGTTGCGGACCACCGCCCCCCCGATCTTCTTCGTCACCGTGATTCCGAGCCGGATCGTCGAATCGCCGTCGCCGCGCGGGCGGACGAGCAGGACGAAGCCGGGCATGGGCGCGCGGCGGCCGCGATTGGCGGCCAGGAAGTCGGCGCGGCGGGTGAGGGAGCTCAGGCGGAGAGGGTCTTGCGGCCCCGCGCGCGGCGGGCCGCCAGAACCTTGCGGCCGCCGACGGTCGCCGTCCGGGCCCGGAAGCCGTGCCGGCGCTTGCGCACGAGATTGCTCGGCTGGAAGGTGCGCTTCATCGCTCGATCCTTGAAAGTTGTAATTAAAAGGGCCGCCCTCGCGAGAGCGGCCTTCGTTGCCGGTCCCGTTAGGCAAATCGCCCGCGAAAGTCAATTGCCCCATCCCCGCGACGGCCTCCTGCTCGGCCTTGAGCCGCTCCTGCCGCCGCTTGGCGCTGGGGCGTCTCAGACCCCAGTCGGCCCAGTGGCCCTTCTTCGGGTGGCGCCGCTTGAACCTAACATAATAGCGCTTGGCCCAGGCGCTGTACCTCAGCACCAGCGAAAGCCCGGCGGCGAACACGATCACCCCGCCCGGCCCCGGGATCGGGCCGACCAGCGGAGTGAGCCCGATCAGGATGAAGCCGACCACGACCAGCGCGCTGCGCACCGCCGGATATTGACTCAGGTGCCGCCAGTCGATCTTTCCCATTCGCCCCATGTGGGAAAGCTGTGTTAGCCGCGCAAGACGCCTCGTCAGCCCATGTCGAACTCGCTGCTGGCCACCTCGCCTATCACGCCGTTCATGCCGGGGAGGGTGCTGAAGCAGAGGTGCGGCCGACCCGGCTGGACGTCGAAATGCTTGAGCGAGTCGTCGCTGAGCACGGTCAGCGCCTCGGCATTGGTCTGGCCGGTGAGCTTGTCGACCTCTGCGCGCGCGCCCTCCCGAGTGTCGGAATTCACCATGTAGAAGCCGTTGGTGCCCCCGAACCAGGCCATCACCATATATCCGCTCATCCGTCCCTCCCCCTGTTGGCGCCGACGCTCGGCCTCTTTGGCGCCCCCGTCAAATCGGCCTTCCCCAGGACCGCGTAAACCGTTGACTATCGTCGCCTCATACGCCGAAAAGGGGTGAGGGGAGGGCTTCAACTTCATGGTCGCTCATGTCGCCACGGTGGCGTTCCTGGGGCTGGAGGCGCGGGCGGTCGAGGTGCAGGTGCAGATCTCGGCCGGCTTGCCCAAGTTCCTCGTCGTCGGGCTGCCCGACAAGGCGGTGGCCGAAAGCCGGGAGCGGGTCCACGCCGCTTTGGCCGCGATCGGGCTTTCGCTCCCGCCCAAGCGGATCACTGTGAACCTGTCGCCGGCCGATCTTCCCAAGGAGGGCTCGCATTACGACCTGCCGATCGCGCTCGGAATGCTGGCGGCGCTGGGGGCGATCGATACCGAGACCCTGGCCGGCTACGTCGCCGTCGGCGAGCTCGGGCTCGACGGCCGGATCGCGCCGTCGCCCGGAGTGCTTCTGGCGGCGATGAACGCCTCGGCGCGAAGCCTCGGCCTCGTCTGCCCCGCCGCCCAGGGCGCCGAGGCGGCCTGGGCGGGCGACGTCGAGATCGTCGCCGCGCCCGACCTCATCGCCCTCCTCAACCATTTCCGCGGCAGCGCCATACTCTCGCCGCCCGAGCCGGGCGAGGCGGAGCCTCCGGGATTCGGTCCCGACCTCGGCCAGGTGAAGGGGCAGGAGACGGCGAAGCGAGCGCTGGAAATCTGCGCGGCGGGCGGTCACAATCTGCTGATGGTGGGGCCGCCGGGCGCGGGCAAATCGCTGCTCGCCGCCTGCCTGCCGGGGATTCTGCCCGAGCTGACGCCGCCCGAGGCGCTCGAAGTCTCGATGATCGCCAGCGTCGCCGGCACCCTCCATGGCGGCCGCCTGATCCGCACCCGGCCCTATCGGGCGCCCCACCACAGCGCCTCGATGGTCTCGCTGGTCGGCGGAGGCCTTCGAGTGCGGCCCGGCGAGGTCAGCCTCGCCCATCTCGGAGTCCTGTTCCTCGACGAGCTGCCCGAGTTCCAGCGCTCCGCCCTCGATTCGCTCCGCCAGCCGCTCGAGACCGGCACCGTCAGCGTCGCCCGGGCCAACGCCCATGTCACCTTCCCCGCCCGGGTCCAGCTGGTCGCGGCGATGAATCCATGCCGCTGCGGCCATCTCGGCGACCCCGCGCTCGCCTGCTCGCGCGCGCCGCGCTGCGCCGCCGACTATCAGGCGCGGGTGTCGGGCCCCTTGCTCGACCGAATCGACCTTCATGTCGACGTCCAGGCGGTGGCGGCCGCCGACCTCGTCCTGCCGCCGCCCTCCGAAGGGTCGGGCGAGGTCGCGCGCCGGGTCGCCGCCGCCCGCGCCGTCCAGACCGGGCGCTACGAGGGGCAGGGCATCCGAACCAATGCCGAGGTCGACGGCGAGCGGCTCGAGGACGTGGCGCGGCCCGACGAGCCGGGCCGTCGCCTTCTCGCCCAGGCGGCCGAAGCGATGCGCCTCTCGGCCCGGGGCTTCCACCGGGTGATGCGGGTCGCGCGCACCGTCGCCGACCTCGCCGGCAGCGAAGAGGTCCGCCGAATCCACGTCGCCGAAGCCCTGAGCTATCGGCGTCAGGCGCCGCGGAATTGAGGTTTCGGCAAAGCGGGGGTGAAGGGGGTGCTGAAGGGGGCGATGAATTGTCTATTCGGGTAAGGCCTTGCATGCTGGAGCTGCCCGCGCATTCGGGGGCGGGCCGTCAAGGGGGGGAATCGCGAATGAATATTGGTCAGCTCGCCGCGTCCCTGTTTTGGTCGGCGGCGCTCGCCGCTCCCTCGTCGCCGGGAGGGTGGGCACTGGATCCCGCTGGCCAGATCACCTTGAGCGACGCCGGAAAACCGATCTACAGGCTGGACTGCAGGGGACCCGAACTCGTCGTCACGCAATTCGGGGTCACCAAGCTCCTCGATGTGCAGCGGAACGAGCCCGTTGGCGACACCGGAGGCTCCGCTTTGCCCGCCGGTGCATCGGTGATGGCGCTGGCCACCGACAAGACGGAACCGAACATGGTGAAGGCGTCCGCCGTGCGCAGCGCCGGCAGGGGCTGGGACATGACCATCAGGCTGGCGAAGGACGATCCCGCCTTCCTCAGCCTGCCGCGCGCCGGCATGGTGTCGTTGTTCACCACCGGTTTCACCCGTGCCGTGGAATTGGGCAAGGCGGACCGCAAGCTCTTCGCCACTTTCGTGAGCCAGTGCCTCGGCAAGATTCCGGGTTGAAACTGCCATCCTGCACTCTGGGGTCGATGATCGGCTACATCGTGCTGCTGGTGTTCGGGCTGCTGCCGGGGACTCGAGGGCCGAACCGGTTCGGACCCGATCCCAAGGGCGAGGACCTCGACTGAGACTTGGCGGGACGGTCATCGCGCCCGCGCCGGACGTCGGTCAGCCGCTGCTTGCCGCGTGTCTATTCGTGCTACCCAGCTTGCAAAGCAGGGCTGTTCATGCTATGTTCCATACGCTCACCTCTGTTTGGAGGAGTCAAGTGGGACTTGGTGTTTGCCGCGAGGAAGAAAGAGAGGGCTGGCAAGGACGCGTACCTTGGGCGCCGACCGTCGGATGCCGCGCTGATGCGGTCGCGGGCTCAGCGGGGGATTCGCCCGGCCGAAGGTTCACTGGAATCTGGTGACATCATGAACTTCATGAACTTCACCGGAGAATCCGGCCGGCTTCGGCAGCCGGCGCGGACGAGGCTGGGTTGTACCGGACCCGAGCTCCTCGCCGCTTTCGTGAGCCGCGGCCGCCGCAAGATTCCGGTTGATACTGCCGCCTTAATTCGGAAAACTGCCCCTGAACCGCGATGATGCGGCACAGGGGGAATCGCTATGGAATGGATGTTGATGCCGCTGAAGCGCTACGCGGAGTTTTCGGGCCGTTCGCGGCGCATGGAATATTGGATGTTCCAGCTCTTCATGTTCCTCGTCTACCTGGTCATGGTCGTGCTGATGATGGTTCTGGGCGGCGGCGCGCTGATGGCCGGCGGCGATCCCAGCGCCCTCGCCGCGGCGGGAGGGGCGGTGATGATCATCGGCGGCCTCTATTTCCTGTTCGCTCTCGCCATGCTCATCCCCTCGCTGGCGGTGGCGGTGCGTCGGCTCCACGACACCAACCGGAGCGGCTGGTGGATCCTCGCTCCGCTCGCCGGCTATGCGGTGATGGCGGTCGGCGGCATTCTGGTGGCGACCTCGCCCGACAATCCGGGCCTGGGCGGAGTGCTCGCCACGATCGGCCTCATCGCGGCGCTCGGCCTGGCGCTGACGGTGCTCGTCTTCATGTTCCTGGAAGGCACTCGGGGGCCGAACAATTACGGGCCCGACCCCAAGGGCGATGCGCTCGACAAGGTCTTCGCCTGAACGAGCTCCCGGCCGGGCCGCCGGTTGCGGCCCGGCCGGGGCTTCGATAGGGGAGCGCCGTGCCCCCGTGGCGGAATTGGTAGACGCGCTCGACTCAAAATCGAGTTCCGCAAGGAGTGCCGGTTCGACTCCGGCCGGGGGCACCACCACTAGTTGATGATGTAGCCGAACAGCAGGCTGAAGCTCGAATTGGCCGCCATCGCGCCCTTGGGGCGGATTCGGATCCGGTTCACGAGCGGATCGGCCCCGGCACCGTTCGGCGCGGGAACGTAGGTCCAGGTGGCGCCGCCGTCGCTGGAGAAGTCGACGTCGTCGGTCGTGCTGGCGAGACTGGTGAAAGTGTAGGTCAGGGCCGAGGGGGTGGCGCCGTTCTGGAAGCGCAGGGGGCCGCCGCTCGAGCCGGAGATGTTGCTGACGAAGAGGGCGAGCCTCGCCGGAGTCGGGTCGACGATGACGATGCTGTCCGCCGTCGCCGCAAAGGCGTTCGGGTTGGCTACCGTCACCGTATAGGCGACCCTCGCGCCGGGGATCGGCTTCGGGTTGGTGGCGCCGTTGAACGGATCGGTGCTCGCCTGGCTCGACTTCAACATGGTGAGAGGCGCCGGAGTGATGACGGTGAAGCTGGCGCTGACCGTCGCCGTCGTCGCCGTCCCGAAGGTCGCCCGGGCGCTGTTGGCGTAGGTGCCCGCCGTCGACGGCATCTGAACGGTGTAGATGAGCTTCACCGTGCCGCCGGCGGCGATCAGATAGGATTGGTCCTGACGCCCGGTGAAGGTGAGCGTGCCGGTCGCATTCGCCGCGGGCACGCCGCTCGAATTGGCGGCGGTGACGTTGCTCGCCGAGTCGAGCGCGAGGAACTTCGCTCCGGCCGGCAAGGTATCGACGAACTGCGAGATGCGGCTGGCGTAGACCGACGGGTTCGACACCGTCACCGTATATTTGACGGTCGCCGCGTTGCCGGCGATGGCGCTGGCGATGTCGGAGCTCTTGCCGATCGTGAACGGGTTGGTCGCGCCCGGGAAGGCGATGCTGATGCTGCCCGAGCCGTCGTAATTGCCGGTATATTTGAGCGCGTTGCCCGACGTCATCGTGGCGTAGGGCCGAGCCGTCGTCGACGCACCGGCGCATTGATATACGAAATAATAGAGAACCGAGGCGAAAAAGCCGAAGCCCGACTGTATCTCGGACTGCCGGAAGTAGAACATGATGGAGGTCCCGACGGAGAACGCTGC
>JAXDPB010000094.1:0-2670 GCA_034668585.1 Sphingomonadales bacterium
GCCGCTCGACCGCGCCGTGCGGATCGGCGGAATGGTCCAGGCGGGATCGCTGACGAGGGCCCCCGACGGTGTCACCATCGCCTTCGTGGTGAAGGACGAGACTCCCCACACCATTCGGGTCCGCTTCAGGGGCATTCTGCCCAGCCTCTTCCGCGAAGGCAGCGGGGTGGTCGCCGAAGGCCGCTTCCAGCCCGGCGGGCTGTTTGTCGCCAACGAGATCCTCGCCAAGCATGACGAGAATTACCGCCCCCCGAACCTGGCGGGCGACAAGCACAAGAGCGAGAGCCTGAAATGATCGCCGAGAGCGGCCTCGCCCTGCTCTGGCTGGCGGCGGCCTTGTCGCTGCTCCAGCTCGGCTTCGGCATCGCCGCGGTCCGCGGGGGCGGGGGTTACGCCTCGGCGGTGCGCCCGATCGCGGTCGTTCAGGCGCTGCTGGTGGCGCTCGCCTTCCTGCTCCTCATCCAGCTCTTCCTGCGCACCGACCTCTCGGTCGCCCTGGTGGTCGCCAACAGCCATTCGATGAAGCCCTGGCTGTACAAATTCGCCGGCACCTGGGGCAATCACGAGGGCTCGATGCTGCTCTGGGTGACGGTGCTCGCCGTCGCCGGCGCGGCCGTCGCCTTGTTCGAGCGGCGGCTTCCGGAGCGGACGGTGATCGCCACCCTCGCCGCCCAGGCGGCGATCGGCCTCGGCTTCTACGCCTTCCTGCTCTTCGCCTCGAACCCGTTCCGGCGGCTCGATCCGGCGCCGCCGGAAGGGCAGGGGCTCAACCCGCTCCTCCAGGACCCGGGCCTGGCCTTCCACCCGCCCACCCTCTATTTCGGCTATGTCGGAATCTCGATCGCCTTCTCCTTCGCCGTCGGGGCGCTCGTCACCCGTGACGTCGGTCCCGCCTTCGCCCGGGCGATGCGGCCCTGGGTGCTGGGCGCGTGGATCTTCCTCACTCTCGGCATCACCGCCGGCTCCTACTGGGCCTATTACGAGCTGGGTTGGGGCGGCTGGTGGTTCTGGGATCCGGTCGAGAATGCCTCGCTGATGCCCTGGCTCGCCGCCACCGCCCTGCTCCATTCGGTCACCGTCCTCGCCACCCGCGACGGCCTCAGGGCCTGGACGGTGATGCTCGCCGTCGTCGCCTTCTCGATGTCGATGGTCGGGACCTTCCTGGTCCGCTCCGGAATCCTGACCAGCGTCCATGCCTTTGCGGTCGACCCGCAGCGCGGCGCCTTCATCCTCGCCTTGCTGGCGCTCTATATCGGCGGCGCGCTGACTCTGTTCGGCCTGAGGGTGGGGACGGTGAAGGAGGGTTCCACCTTCGAGCCGGTGAGCCGCGAGGGCGCGCTCGTCGCCAACAACCTGCTGCTCTCGGCGGTGCTTGGGGTGGTGATCTTCGGAACGCTTTATCCGCTCGTCGTCGAGGCCGCATCGGGGGAAAAGCTCTCAGTCGGCCCGCCTTATTTCAACACCGCCGCCGGCCCGCTCGCGCTGGCTTTGGTGACGGTGATGGCGGCGGGGCCGCTGCTGCGCTGGCGGCGCGACCGGCTGAAGGCGGTGGCGGGACGGGTCGCATTGCCGATCCTGATCGCGGCTTTGGCCCTGCTCGCCCTGGTCCTCCTCGTCCCCGGCATGCGAATCCTGCCGCTGCTCGGCCTGACCCTCGCGCTGGGGGTCGGGGCGGCGAGCCTGGCGCCCCTGTGGAAGCGCAACCTCAGGCGCACGCCGCTCTTCGTCTGGGGCATGGTCGTGTCGCATCTCGGAATAGCCGTGGCCCTGGCCGGAATGGCCTGCGAGAGCGCCTTCTCGCGAGAGACGCTTATCGCCGCGCGCCCCGGCGAGACGGTTCGGGTCGGCCCCTGGGCGATCGCCTTCGCCGCGGTCGAGCCGGTCGCCGGGCCGAACTGGACGGCGGTGGAGGCAAAGCTGGTCGCTCAGCGAGGCGAGGGGAGGCCCCTGGAGCTTCATCCCCAGGCGCGGATGTTCAGCTCGCCGCCCACCGAAACCAGCGAGGCCGCCATCGCCACCCGCCTCGACGGCCAGCTCTACACCGTCGTCGGCAAGCCCGACGAGGGCGGGCGCTGGCAGCTCAGATTGTGGTGGAAGCCCTTCGTCACCCTGATCTGGCTGGGCGGGACGCTGGTCGCCCTGGGCGGCCTGCTGGCGCTGGTCGGCCGGGTCCGACGCGGCCGCCGCGCACGGCTCGAGGAGGCTTGGGCATGAGGCGCCTCGTCATCTGGCTGCCTCTCGGCCTGTTCCTCGCCTTTCTGGTGACGGTCGCGCTCGGCCTCTACAGCCCTTCCGACCGGGTGATCCGCTCGCAGATGGTCGGCAAGAAGGTCCCGGAATTCGCGCTCCAGCAGAGCGTGGCCAACCACCCGCCGCTGACATCGGGAGACCTCAAGGCGGGGCAGCCGCGTCTCGTCAACGTCTTCGCCAGCTGGTGCGTCCCGTGCAAGGTCGAGGCGCCGCAACTGATGGCGCTGAAACAGCGCGGCGTGCCGATCGACGGGGTCGCGGTCCGCGACCGGCCGGAGGATGTCGCCCGTTTCCTGGCCGAGTGGGGCGATCCCTTCGAGCGGATCGGCGCCGACCCCGCAAGCCAGGTCCAGTTCGGCCTCGGCTCGTCCGGCGTTCCGGAGACCTTCGTCGTCGACGGCAAGGGCGTCATCCGCCACC
>JAXDPB010000095.1:0-3024 GCA_034668585.1 Sphingomonadales bacterium
CGGCGGCGCGCCTTGCTGGATCGGCTCGAAGCCTCGGGCGGTCAGGTCTGGGTGACCGGAACCGAGCCGTCGCTGTTCGGAGGCGTCTCTGGAGCCGCGACATGGCTGGCGATCCGCGACGGATGCGTCGTTTAGGCTTCGACACGGCTTCATGTAGCAGATGCGCCAAGCGGCTAGCGGCATGAGCCGATCTGCGCTAGATTCTCCGCTGCGCTGCCGAGCCCAGGACCACGTCCCGGCTTACCGAGGCGGCCGTGCAATCCCATGCCTTAACGTAGCTGACAGGTGCTGTTCAGGCTGACAGCGGGGCGCAGCGCCTCAGCTTCACCCAGCTACGGCGGCAAAGCCGGCTAGCGACTGAGCGTTATTTCGAGGGCGCCGCTTACGGCCGGGCGGAGAGCGGGGAGAGTGTGGGCGCGTGGGGGCAGCGGTAGCGGCGGATTTTTCCAAAACCGAAGATTAGACCGCGCTCTCGATCTCTCTTAGAATTTCCTCCGCCACAGCCCTTGGCGACTGAGCTTGCGTGATTGGACGGCCCACTACCAAGTAATCTGCACCGGCTTTGATTGCTTCGGACGGCGAGGTCACGCGCTTTTGATCGCCATGAGCCCCGCCTGGAAGGCGGATGCCCGGCGTGACGATCCTAAAGGGCCGCTCATATCCACTTTGATCTAGAACCTTCACCTTGCCGATCACAAGTTGGCGAATAAGGTCAGCCTCTTGTCCCGACGCTATCACTCCATCCGCCCCGGCCTCCAGGGCCTTCTCCGCCCGGCTTTTGACAAGTTCTTGTATGTCAATTGCCCTACCGAAAATATCAGCCAGGTCGTCATTGTCGAGACTTGTAAGAACGGTGACCGAAAACACCTTTAGCTCAGTTTCGCCGCGACCGCGTACTGCCGCTTGGATAGTTTTGCCATTCCCATGGACGGTAAGGAAATTCACTCCCATCTTGGCCACGTTTTCGACGGCTCGCTCCACTGTCTCGTCAATGTCGAACAGCTTAGAATCCAGAAAGACTTTCTTGCCCTTCTGGATCAGCTCCTGAGCATAGCCGATTCCGCCACCGAATTGCAGTTGCATCCCGATCTTAAAGAATTCCACGGTATCGCCGAGCTCGTCCACCATGGTCCTGGCTAGCTCGACGCTGGGCACATCCAGCGCGACGATAAGGCGCTCTTTGACGGGTATCTGTGCCCGTGATTCCACGTTGGGCTCCGCAAGTGCATGCGATGCCATGGGCGACCTTTCGCTGGAGGAATCTGGCTCGGCCGCTGAATCCCCCCGTTTTACACGAAGTAGCCTCAGCGGCTGATTGACTTTATCTTACTCTTCGGGAATCCGCGATGCAAGGAACAAAATATTCCTTCACACAGTCCTTTGACAACGCCCCGCCCAGCGGCGGCTCCACCCTTCGACGCCATCGCCGCGCCCAGTCACCAGCGCCTCCTGACTGCCCTTGCTGACTCGGCGGTGATCCTCGCGCCACACCAACTCGCGGGCACAGGCGGTGTGGCTCGGCCCCGCTTTCGTTGACAGGGGCCGACCGGCTGCGAACCAGTGTGGCGCTTTCGGGCTCATAATCCCCGTGCAGGTGGGTTCGCGCCTTCTCCGGCCGGCGAGAAGCGGCAGGGGCGGCGTAAGCCGCGTTCGAAGGCGTCCGTCTTGTCGTTTGCCGGGGGGCGCGCCAGGCTTTTTCCTTTAGTTCCAGCCCCGGACTCCCTATATCCTTTCCATGGCAACACCCCCCAGCGAAAACGCCTATGGCGCCGAGTCAATCAAGGTGCTCAAGGGCCTCGACGCGGTGCGCAAGCGCCCCGGCATGTATATCGGCGATACCGACGACGGATCGGGCCTCCACCACATGGTGTTCGAGGTCTCCGACAACGCCATCGACGAAGCGCTTGCGGGGCATTGCGACCTCATCAAGATCGTCCTCAACCCCGACGGATCGGTCTCGGTCGAGGATAACGGCCGCGGCATTCCGACCGGAATCCACCAGGGCGAGGGCGTTTCGGCGGCCGAAGTGATCATGACCCAGCTCCACGCCGGGGGTAAGTTCGAGAACACGTCCGACGACAACGCCTACAAGGTCTCCGGCGGCCTGCACGGCGTCGGCGTGTCGGTGGTCAACGCTTTGTCGGAATGGCTCGAGCTGACGATCTGGCGCGACGGCGAAGAGAATTGGATGCGCTTCCGCCATGGCGACGCGGAAGCGCCGCTCAAGGTCGTCGGCCCCGCCGGGGGACGGAAGGGGACCCGGGTCACCTTCCTTCCCTCGCCCGACACCTTCAAGATCCTCGAATTCGATTTCGACCGCCTCGAGCACCGCTTCCGCGAGCTCGCCTTCCTCAACTCCGGGGTTCGGCTCGTCCTCACCGATGCACGCCACGAGGAGGAGAAATCGGTCGAGCTCTACTACGAGGGCGGAATTGCTGCTTTCGTCCGCTATCTCGACCGGGCCAAGACGGCCCTGATCCCCGAGCCGATCTCGGTCACCGGCCAGCGCGACGATATCGGCATCGAGGTCGCCCTCGAGTGGAACGACAGCTATTACGAGCAGGTCCTCTGCTTCACCAACAACATCCCCCAGCGCGACGGCGGCACCCACCTCGCCGCCTTCCGGGCGGCGCTGACCCGGACGCTGAACAATTATGCCGAAAAGTCCGGCGCTCTGAAGAAGGAGAAGGTCAGCCTCACTGGCGACGACATGCGCGAGGGGCTGACGGCGATCGTCTCGGTGAAGCTGCCGGACCCCAAGTTCAGCTCGCAGACCAAGGACAAATTGGTCAGCTCCGAGGTGCGCCAGCCGCTCGAAAGCCTGATGGCGGACAAGATGGCCGAGTGGCTCGAGGAGAATCCGGGCCACGCCCGAACCATCGTCCAGAAGATCATCGACGCCGCCGCCGCCCGGGAGGCCGCCCGCAAGGCGCGCGAGGCGAGCCGCAAGAGCGTGATGGGCATCGCCTCGCTCCCGGGCAAGCTCGCCGACTGCCAGGAGAAGGATCCGGCCAAATCGGAGCT
>JAXDPB010000096.1:0-66494 GCA_034668585.1 Sphingomonadales bacterium
GCACGCGGCGGAGCTTGGGTTCATCCATCCCGTGACATCGGCGCCCTTGTCGTTCAAAAGCGACGTTCCGTCGGATATGCAGCAACTGTTAAGCGCGCTGGCGGTATAAGGGCGACGGTCCCGGCAACATCAAAACAGCGGGTAACCAGGGAGTGAGTGAAGACGATGGCTAGCGGCAAAAACGTCCCGGCGACGATCCCCGCGATGAGCGGCGAGGCGGGTCTCAACCGCTATCTCGCCGAGATCAAGAAATTCCCGATCCTCGCCCCCGAGGAAGAATATATGCTGGCCAAGCGCTGGACCGAGCATCAGGACACCGATGCGGCGGCCAAGCTGGTCAACTCGCACCTGCGCCTCGTCGCCAAGATCGCGATGGGCTACCGGGGCTACGGCCTGCCCGTCTCCGAGCTGATCTCGGAGGGCAATATCGGCCTCATGCAGGGCGTGAAGAAGTTCGAGCCGGAGCGCGGCTTCCGACTCGCCACCTACGCGATGTGGTGGATCCGGGCCTCCATCCAGGAATTCATCCTGCGCAGCTGGTCGCTCGTGAAGATGGGCACCACCGCGGCTCAGAAGAAGCTGTTCTTCAACCTGAGGCGGATGAAGAACCAGATCGAGGCGTTCGAGGACGGCGATCTCAAGCCTGCCGACGTCACCAAGATCGCCACCGACCTCGGCGTCAGCGAAGAGGACGTCATCTCGATGAACCGGCGCATGGCGATGGGCGGGGACACGTCGCTCAACGTGCCGCTGCGCGAGGAAGGCGACGGCCAGTGGCAGGACTGGCTGGTCGACACCGAGCCGCTCCAGGACGAAAGGGTCGCCGACGCGCAGGAGAGCCAGGTGCGCCACGAGCTGCTGATCGAGGCGATGAAGGCCTTGAACGACCGCGAGAAGCACATCCTCACCGAGCGGCGGCTGACCGACGAGCCCAAGACGCTCGAGGAATTGAGCCAGGTCTATGACGTCAGCCGGGAGCGCATCCGCCAGATCGAGGTCAGGGCGTTCGAGAAGCTCCAGAAGGCGCTGATGGGCCTGGCCGGCGAGCGGCGGCTGCTTCCGGCTTCGTAGAGCTGGAACAGGTGGGGAGGATCGTCACCCCGGCGAAAGCCGGGGCCTCGTGGAGACCCGCGGTGACCTCTGGTCCCGAGGTCCCGGCTTTCGCCGGGATGACGAGGTGATGCCTCGCGTAAAGGCCCGCAAGCGCGGCTGGATCGGCCGCACCGTCGGCTGGCTGATCGCCGCGATCTTCCTCTTCATCCTCATCAGCATCCTTTGGGTTTTGCTCTATCGCTTCGTGAACCCGCCTTTCACCTTCACCATGCTCGGCGACCGGCTGGGCGGGCGCAGCGTGTCGCGGGACTGGATGGGCCTCGACCGCATCGATCGCGACGCGGTACGAGCGGCGATCGCCGCCGAGGACAGCAAATTCTGCTCGCACTGGGGCTTCGACCAGGACGCCATCGCCGCGGCGATGCGGCGCAACGCCCGCGGCGGCTCGGTCATCCGCGGCGGCTCGACGATCAGCCAGCAGACGGCGAAGAACGTCTTCCTGTGGCAGGGCGGCGGCTATGCCCGCAAGGGCCTCGAAGCCTGGTTCACCCTGCTCATCGAGACTATGTGGGGCAAGAGGCGGATCATCGAAGTCTATCTCAACGTCGCCGAGACGGGGATCGGCACCTACGGAGTCAATTCGGGCGCTCAGCGTTACTTCAACCATGATTCGAGCGCGATGAGCCCGGTCGAGGCGGCTCGAATCGCGGCCGTCCTGCCCCTGCCCAAGAAGCGCGGGGCGACCGCGCCCCAAGGCTTCACCCGGCGCTACGGCAACGCCATCGCGGCTCGGATCGGGGTGGTCGGGCGCGACGGGCTGGATCGCTGCGTCTACGAGGGCAAGCCGGCGGCGCCGGAGCGCGAGCCGGTGGCGCCTGTGAGGCGGAAGGCCGCGCCGAGGTCGAAGGCGCCGCCGGTGCCGGTCGCCGTGCCCGGCGAGGAATATGAGCAGCCGCAGACGGCCCCTGAGCCACCGCCTACGGCCGAACCTGAGCCCGCGCCGGAGGGGAACGCCGCCTGACGTCATGCCAGCGAAGGCGGGCATCCCAGTGGGTGAAAGGCACGGCGCTTTTCACCCGCCGGGGCCCCAGCCTTCGCTGGGGCGACGGCCTAGAAAGGCATCTTGAAGCCCGGCGGGAGCTGAAGGCCCGAGGTCATCTTCGACATCTCGCCGTGCGCCGCCTGGTCGGCCTTCATCCGGGCGTCGTTGATCGCCGCCGCGACGAGGTCCTCGAGCATCGGCTTCTCGGACGGGACGAGCAGGCTCTCGTCGATGTCGACCGAGATGATCCGGCCCTTGGCGGTGGCCCGGATCTTGACGAGGCCCGCGCCCGACAGGCCCTCGACCTCGATCTTGTCGAGCCCCTCCTGCGCCTTCATCAGCTCGGCCTGGGCGTTCTGGGCCATTTTCATGATCTCGTCGAAATCCGGCATCACGCGCTCCGTTGTTCGTCCAGGGTGAAGCCGGTCAACTCGGCTTCGGGAAAGGCGTCGAGGGCGGCCCTGACCAGGGCCGAATCGAGCACCTTGCGCTTCAATTCCGCCTCCGCCGCCTGCTCCTGCTCGCGAAGAGTCGGCTGCGCGGGAGCGTCGGACAGGGCCACCCGCCACTTCTGGCCGAAAATCGAGTCGGTTGCGTCGCGCAACGTTCGAAGGAAGGCTTCGACATCCCTGATTTCGCGGACGTTTGCGGTCTGCTGGAGGAGCAGGCTCGGCGGCCCGTACTCGACCAGCCGGTAATGCTCGCGGAGCTGGTGGGCGAGAATGGCCTTGCCCTGAGTCTCGATGAGCTCGGTGAAAGCCTCGAACGAAGGCGGCGCCTCGAGCATCGGCTCGGGCCCCGCGGAGGCCGGGGCCGCGGCCGGGAGCCGGACGGCCGTCGGCTCGCCGCTCGCCAGCTTCTCGATCAGGGCTCCGGGATCGGGAAGCTCGGAGGCATGGATGATCCGGAGAAGCGCCATTTCGGCGGCCTCGAGCGGCATCGGAGCGCCATGGACCTCGGCGAGGCCCTTGAGGAGCAGCTGCCACAGGCGGTGGACGGCGGCGTAGGAGAGGCGGCTCGCCCAGTCCGCATAGGAATCGCGCTCTTCCGCCGACTGCGCGGGGTCCTCGGCGCCCCCGACCTTGGCTCGGGTGATGCCGTGCACGCTCTCCAGCAGGCCGCGCAGGACCGCATTCGGTTCGACGCCGAGATCATATTGGTCGCGAAGCGCCGCGAGCGCGGCGGGCGCGTCGCCGCTCAGCAGCAGGCCGAGCAGCCGGCGGACGGCGCCGCGGTCGGAGAGGCCGAGCATCGCCCGGACCTGCTCGGCGCTCACTCCGCCCGGGCCGTGGGCGATCGCCTGGTCGAGGATGGACAGGCCGTCGCGGGCGGAGCCTTCGGCGGCTCGGGCGATGAGCGCCAGCGCCTCCGGCTCGACCTCGACTCCCTCCTTCCGAGCGACCTCACCGAAATGGGCGGCGAGCTTTTCGGCCGGGATTCGCCTCAGGTCGAAGCGCTGGCAGCGCGAGAGGACGGTGACCGGGACCTTGTTGATCTCGGTGGTCGCGAACAGAAACTTAACGTGCGCAGGCGGTTCTTCGAGGGTCTTGAGAAGCGCGTTGAACGCGTTCTTCGACAGCATATGGACTTCGTCGACGATGTAGACCTTGTAGCGGGCCGCGACGGCGGCGTAGCGCACCGCCTCGATGATCTCGCGGACGTCGTCGACTCCGGTATGGCTTGCGGCGTCCATCTCGACGACGTCGATATGGCGGCCCTCGGCGATCGCCCGGCAGGGCTCGCACACCCCGCACGGGTCGATGGTCGGGCCGCCCTGCCCGTCCGGGCCGACGCAGTTGAGCGCCTTGGCGATCAGGCGAGCGGTCGAGGTCTTGCCGACTCCGCGAACTCCGGTGAGCAGAAAGGCATGGGCGAGGCGGTCCCGCTCGATCGCATTGCCGAGCGTTCGGACCATCGCGTCCTGGCCGATCAGCTCGGCGAAGCTCTGCGGGCGATATTTGCGGGCCAGAACCCGGTAGGGCTGCGCCTTCTGCGGCTGCGGCGGCTCGTCGAGGCCGAGGCCGAGAGGTTCGTCGGGGGATTCGGATGCCATGGGACGAGCCTAGCCTAAATCGTCATGCCAGCGAAGGCTGGCATCCATGCTGAATCATGCCTGGGGAAGAAGTCCGCATGGGCCCCAGCCTTCGCTTGGGGTGACGCCTGCGGCGTCAGTGGGAGCCGGAAACGACCCGGCGCTTGAACTCGTTACGGCTGCTTCCTTCCGGATCTGACCGGGTTGGCGAGAGCGCCGTCCGCCCGACTCCCGCGGCGCATATGGTGGAAGCGGGCGACGGGCGCAAGACGCCGTCATTGCGAGAGCGAAGCCGCGGCAATCCAGCGGGCCCCGGAGGTGGCACTGGATTGCTTGGCCTCGCTCGCAATGACGGGTCCTATCCGAACCTCTCCGCGACCACCCTCGCCACCGCGGCATGGGCGGCGAAGCGGACCGGGGGCTCGGCGGTGCCGCCGCTCTGGTAGCAGGCGACGACCACCGGCGGCTTGCCCGAGCGCCAGGCGATTGCGACGTCGTTGACCGCTCCGTTGGCGCCGGTGCCGGTCTTGTGTCCGACCAGCCAGGGCGGGACCGGGAAGCCGGCCCTGAGCCGGTCGGAACCCGGCACCGATTTCTTCAGCCAAAGCGAGAGGCGGTTGCGATTCTCCTGGGTCAGAACGTCGCCGAGCACCAGCTTGCGGACGAGGCCGGCCATCGCCGCCGGGCTGGTCGTGTCGCGGGGATCGCCGGGGCGGTTGGAGTTGAGCTCCATCTCGAAGCGGTCGAGGCGGGTCACCGGATCGCCGCAGGCGCGGACGAAGCGGGTCACCGCCGCGGGCCCGCCGATCCGGCGCAGAAGCAAATTGGCGGCGCTGTTGTCGCTGACTTCGACGATCGCGGCGCAGAGCTGCCAGACGGGAAGGCGTCCGCGCGCGAGGTTCGCCTCGATGGTGGGGGAATTGTCGACCAGGTCGGCGCGGCTGAAGCGAAGCTCCTCGTCCACCGCGAGCTTGCCGTTCTCGATCAGGGACAGGACCGCGGCGGCGAGCGGCAGCTTGAAGGTGGAGGCCATGGCGTAACGCGCGTCGCCGTCGAAGCGAAGCTCTCGGCCCGAGGCGATGTCGATCGCGGCGACTCCGAGGCGGCCGCCGGGGCCCAAAGTGGCCCGGATCGCCTCGAAGCGAGAGCCGTCGGCCGTCGCGTCGGCGCCCGGATCGGCCGGCGCGGTCCGGGCACAGGCGCCGGCGGCGAGCGCGGCGGCGATGAACGTCCGGCGGTCGATCATCTTATCTCCCCTGCATGTCGTGGGCCTCGCCGGGCATGCGCACGGTCAGCGTCTCCAGCTCCTCGCTCAGGACGATCTGGCAGGCGAGGCGCGAGGTGCGGGTGACCCGGGCGGCGAGGTCGAGCAGATCCTCCTCCTCCTCCACCGCGGGTGGGAGCCGGGCGAAATCCTCGGCGGCGACGATGACGTGGCAGGTCGAGCAGGCCATCTGCCCCTCGCACGTGCCTTCGAGCGGCTGGCCGTGGGCCTGGGCGAGGTCGAGCAGGCGCTCGCCCGGCCGCCCTCGAGCTTCCCGGACATGGTTGCCGTCCGCGGAGACGAACCGGACCAGGGTCATGCGGCGAGCCCCGGCTGGCGCGAGGCGGCTTCGTCGATCAGCGTCAGAGCTTCGGCCAGATCCTCCTCGCTCGTGTAGCGGCCGAAGCCGAGGCGAAGGCTCGACCGTGCCTCGCGGTCGCTGAGACCGAGGGCGGCGAGGACATGGCTGGGGCGGCCCGAGCCGCTGGCGCAGGCGGAACCGGCGGAGAAGGCGATGCCGCGAAGCTCGGAGATCAACCGGGCCGCGTCGACGCCGTCGCGACGCAGGTTGAGGTTGCCGCGATAGCGCTGCTCCGCCGAGCCGTTCAGGGTCCAGCCGGCGGTCAGGTCGAGCGCCCGGCGCCACAGCCTCTCGACATGCGCTCTGTCCTCCTCGCCGCGCTCCGCCACCAGCCGCGCCGCCTCGCCGAAGCCGACGCACAGGGCCGGCGACAGCGTTCCGGAGCGCAGGCCGCCTTCCTGGCCGCCGCCGTGGAGCAGCGGGTCGAGCTCGACGCCGTCGCGGACCCAGAGGGCGCCGACGCCTTTGGGACCGTGCACTTTGTGGGCCGAGAGGGCGACCAGGTCGCAGGCCGCCATCGGCACTTCGATTCGACCGAAACCCTGTACCGCGTCGCACAGGAAGAGGGCGCCGGCCGAACGGGCGATGCCGGCAATCTCGCCGACGGGCTGGATCACTCCGATCTCGTTATTGACGAGCATCGCGGCGACGAGGCCGGTGCGTTCGTCCACCGCGGCCCGCACGGCGGAGAGATCGGCGAGGCCGTCGGCGCCGACCGGGAGAAGGAGCGTGTCGAAGCCCCAATTGCGCAGATAGTCGAGAGTATCGAGCACCGCGGCATGCTCGGTGGCGAGAGTGATGATTCGACGGCGCTGGGTCGGGAGTCGGGCGGCAATGCCCTTCAGCGCCCAGTTGATCGCCTCGGTCGCGCCCGAGGTGAAATGGAGATTGCCCCCTTCCCCTCCGAGGACCTTCCGGACCCGCCCGCGCGCCACCTCGATCGCCGCCGCGGCCTCGCGCCCGAGCCGGTGGCTGCTGTGCGGATTGGCGAAGCCGGTCTCGAGCCAGGGGCGCATCGCCGCTGCGGCTTCGGGAGCGAGCGGGGTCGTCGCCTGATAGTCGAGGTAGACGGGGGGATTCACGCGGCGCGGCGCTTGCCGAACATGGCGCTCCACTGATCGAGCAAAGCGTCGATGTCGGACTCGCGGGTCTGCGGCCCGAAGCTGACCCGGATCACCTCGCGCGCTTCCTCCTCCGGCCAGCCCATGGCGGTGAGGACGTGGCTGGTCTTGAGGCTGCCCGAGGCGCAGGCGCTGCCGGCGGTGACGGCGATGCCGGCCAGGTCGAGCTGCATCATCTGGGCGGCGCCCGGCACTCCCGGCATTCGGTAGCAGGCGATGGTGGCGATGCGGGGGGCGGTCGCGGCGACGATCTCGCCCCCGGCCGCGAGAATGCCGGCATCGAGCCGTGCACGCAGGCGCCTCGCCTCCTCGTACCAGCCGTGGTTCGCCTCCGCGGCGGCCGCGAAACCCATGATCGACGGAACTGCCGCGGTGCCGGGGCGATAGCCGCCTTCCTGTCCGCCAATGGCCTCAAGCGTGGCCGTGTCCCGGACCAGGAGGGCGCCGATGCCCGGCGGACCCCCCAATTTGTGTGCGGCGATGACAATGAAATCGGCCTCGGGGAGCGGAAGCTTGCCGGCGCTTTGGGCGCAGTCGGTGAGCAGCAGGCCTCCCGCGGCCTTCACCCTGGCAACTATCTCGTCGATCGGATGGATGACCCCGGTTTCGTTGTTGACCGACTGCACCGCCACCAGCGGAGCCTCCGCCGATTCTAGCGCCCGGTCGAGGTCGTCGAGGTCGAGCGTGCCGTCGCTTCGAACGGCGATTTGCCTCGCGCCGGGAGCGCTGCGAAGCACCGCCGGATGCTCGACGGCGGCGATGATGCGGTCCGTTGCCAGGGCCCGCTCGAACACGAGCGAGATCGCCTCGGTCGCTCCGGAGGTGAAGATCAGAGTGGAGTCCGAGCCGAGCGCGGAGGCGATGCGCCTCCGGGCATCCTCGAGCTGCGAGCGCACCGCCCGCCCCTCGGCATGGGGCGAGGAGGGATTGGCCCAGCTCAGGCAGGCCTCCGCCATCGCCGCCGCTGCTTGCGGAAGGATCGGGGTGGTCGAGGCATGATCGAGATAGATGCGTGTCGGCACGTCTTCCCTTTCAAATTGCACGCCGGGCGCGCACGCCTATATAGAGCGGCAAGCGCGCGGGGGCAGCCCCGCTCTTTCCCCTTAGCTATCGCAGGTGCAATGCCCGAAGTCATTTTCCCCGGTCCGGAAGGCCGTCTCGAAGGCCGTTTCAGCCCCGGCCCCCGGCCCCGCGCCCCCGTCGCCCTGATCCTCCACCCCCATCCGCAAGGCGGGGGGACGATGAACAACGGCATCGTCCAGGCGCTCTACAAGACCTTCGTCCGCCGCGGCTTCGCCACTTTGAGGTTCAACTTCCGCGGAGTCGGCAAGAGCCAGGGCGTGTTCGACAACGGCATCGGCGAGCTCTCCGACGCCGCCTCGGCGCTCGACTGGGTCCAGCAGATTCATCCGGAGGCCGAGACCACCTGGATCGCCGGCTTCAGCTTCGGGGCCTGGATCGGAATGCAATTGCTGATGCGCCGGCCCGAGGTGCGCGGCTTCATCTCGATCGCTCCGCCGGCCAACATGTACGATTTCACCTTCCTCGCCCCCTGCCCCGCCTCGGGCATCATCATCCAGGGCGAAGGCGACGAGGTGGTCACGCCCAATGCGGTCCAGAAGCTGGTCGACAAGCTTCGCACCCAGAAGCACATCACCATCCATCACTCGACCATCCCGACGGCGAATCATTTCTTCGTCAACGAGATGCCGCAGCTGATGAAGGCGGTGGACCAGTATCTCGACTTCAGGCTCGACCCGGGCTGCCCGATCCGCTGAGCCAGCGAAGCGACATGCAGGAGAGACCGGCGTCGATCTTCGCGATCTCGGCCGCGTCGATCCGGACCGGATCGAGCCCCCGTTCGGCGAGCAAGGCGGCAGTGTTCGGAAAGGCCGCGGCCATCAGGACGCGGTCGTTGACCCGGATCAGGTTAGCCGCCGCCGTCTCCCCCTCCGGCGTGATCAGCACTTCGTAGTCGCCGAACAGGGGCGCGATCGGAGCCGCGGCGAGAATCCTGCGCTCGTCGATCAGTCCGCAGCCCGTCTTGAGATGAAGCAGGCCGGGCGGCGGCTCGACGATCCGGGCGCGCCGGCCGAGGTCCCCGGCGAGCCCGGCGAAGCGCTCGGCGCCTGCCCGGTCGGTGCGCGCGGACAGGCCGATCATTATCTCATCCGGCAGGACGAGAATGTCGCCGCCGTCGACGAAACCCTCGTCCACTTCGGCGACGTGGGCGAAATGGCGATTCAAGGCGGAGGCCAGGGTGGCCGGCTCGTCGAGGCGGCTGGCCGCGCCGGGGCGGAGCAGGATCGCCCCCTCGGGAAGAACGAAGGCCGGATCCTCGACGAAGACGGAATCGGGATAGTCGGGGAGCGGCGGCAGGGTCTCCACCGCCAGTCCGGCCGCTTCGAGCGCGGCGACATAGGCGCGATGCTCGGCGAGGACCCGATCGTGGCGAGGCGCCTGGGAGCCGGTGCGCAGGCCGCGGACCACGCTCTCCCCGGGCTCGCGGACGAGAGCGCGGTCGAAATCGAAGACGCGCATCGTCACAGCGTCCAGATCAGCACGTTGACCAACAGGACGGCGGCGGCGGTGAGCATCAGCAGGCCCTGCCTGCGCTCGCGTCCCCTGACCAGCAGCCAGGTTCCGCCGCCGGCCAGGGCGAAGGCGGCGATGACTCCCAGCGACAAAGCGGTGACGGCGACAGTGTACATCGCGCGCTTCTGCCATCCAAAACGGAGCGAAAATAGGGGCTGCGTTTACGAAGGGTTAAAGCGGAAGGCATAGCCTCCTCCCTCATGCCGCACCGGGAATCGCAAAGGCAGCTGGACGAGGCTCTGGAGCGGATCGAGGAGACGATCCTGCCGAGCCTGTCGCTGATGCTCGACACCCTGCTCGAGGCGGCGGCGCTCGCCCGGCCCGGCCATGACGGCGAGATCTTCGCGGCCGAGCTCAGGACCTTGGGATTTCAGCTCGAGGAGCTGACTCGCCAAGTCGAGGCCGTCTCGCCCGCCCGGATCGACGCCGGGGGCTACCGGACCGCCTCCGCTGCCTGACGCTCCAGGATTTCGGCGTAGAGCGCCGGATCGACATTTCCGCCGGAGACGACGACCACCGTCCGCTCGGTGACGTCGCCCGCCTTGCCGGCCAGCAGCGCCGCCAGCGCCACCGCGCCTCCGGGCTCGGCGACGATTCGAAGGTGCCGGGCGGCGAAAGCCATGGCCAGCTCGATCTCGGCTTCGCTGACCCAGAGGCCTCGCGCGCCGGCTGCGCTCAGCGCGCTCAGGGTCAAAGGCGAAACCAGCTTGGTCTGCAGCGCGTCGCAACGGGTCGGCGGCGCCGGCTCGTCGACCGGCACCGGCGCTCCGGCTTCGAGCGAGCGCGCCATGTCGTCCCAGCCCTCGGGCTCCACCGTGAGCACCCGCGAATCGGGGCGAGCGAGGGCGATCCCGGCCGAGAGGCCGCCGCCGCCGCAGGGGATCAGGATCCGGTCCGGGACGGCGCCGAGCTGCTCTCCGATCTCGATCCCGGTGCTCCCCTGCCCTTCGATGACGTCGACATCGTCGAACGAGGGCACCAGCGTCGCGCCCTGCGCCTCGGCGAGAGCGGCGGCGATCTGCTCACGGCTTTGGGTGGCTCGGTCGTAGGCGACGATCCGGGCGCCGGCCGCGAGCGTCGAGTCGCGCTTCACCGCCGGCGCGTCGGACGGCATGACGATGGTGGCGGGGATGCCGAGGCGGCGCGCCGCGATCGCCACGCCCTGCGCATGGTTGCCGGAGGAGAAAGCGACGACGCCTCGGCGGCGCTTCGCCTCATCGAGCAGGAGCAGCCGGTTGGTCGCGCCGCGCAGCTTGAAGCTGCCGCCTTCCTGGAGGCACTCCGCCTTCGCCCACAGCCGCACGCCCCGCCATTCGAGCGGCAGCAGCGGGGTCCTGACGACGTGCGGCGCGACACGCTTCGCCGCGGCGGCGACACCCTCCGGCGTAGGCTTCCTCTCTGTCATTCAAACCTCTGGTTTCGTGAGGGAAAAAGCAGGTCTTTACAGGGGGGGACGGCGACCATATATCCGCCCCGCTGCCCCATGGGGACTTCCAACAACCGCAAGGCAGCTTTCTCGTCAACTACCGCCTTTGGAGGTCCCTTGAGTTGCACAAGCATCATAGCGCGCTGGGGCTAGCTGTCGCCCCCATCGGCAGCGCCTGCGCTGCCGATCTCGCGAAGCAACGCCCGGTCCAGCCGGTCACGCTCCTTCGTCCGCACGCCGCACGGCGCGCCGCCCGCTTCTTCATCGAGAAGTTTCCGGGCCGCTCGCTCTATGCCGTCAAGGCGAATCCCTCGCCCGACCTGCTCCGAATCCTGTGGGACAGCGGAGTCACTCATTACGACGTCGCGTCGATCGCCGAAGTGCGGCTGATCGCGGAGATCCTGCCCGACGCGGTCCAGTGCTTCATGCACCCGGTCAAGGCCGAGGAAGCGATCGCCGAGGCCTATCGGCTCGGGGTGCGCACCTTTTCGCTCGATACGATGGAGGAGCTCGACAAGATCGTTCGAGCGACGGAGGGCGCCGACGACCTCAACCTGTGCGTTCGCATCCGGGTCTCCTCCGACCATGCCAAATTGAGCCTGGCTTCCAAGTTCGGCGCCGAGCCGGACGAGATGAAGGCCCTGCTCTTCGCCACCCGCCAGGCCGCGGACGCGCTCGGTATCTGCTTCCACGTCGGCAGCCAGGCGATGACCCCGGCCGCTTATTCGGAAGCGATGGAGCGGGTCCGCGCCGCGATCGTCGAGGCGGCGGTCACGGTCGACATCGTCGACGTCGGCGGGGGCTTCCCTTCGGTTTATCCCGGCATGGAGCCGCCGCCGCTGGAAGCCTATTTCGACGTCATCTCCCGCGCCTTCGAGAGCCTGCCGATCAGCTATTCGGCGGAGCTCTGGTGCGAGCCGGGCCGGGCCCTGAGCGCCGAATATGCGAGCCTGCTGGTGCGAGTCGAGAAGCGCCGCGGCGACCAGCTCTATATCAACGACGGCGCCTACGGGGCGCTGTTCGACGCCGCGCATATCGGCTGGCGCTTCCCGGTGAAGCTGGTGCGCGAAGAGGAATCGGACGCTCGCGACATGCCGTTCAGCTTCTACGGCCCGACCTGCGACGACCTCGACCATATGGCCGGTCCGTTCCTGCTTCCGGCGGACGTCGGCCCCGGGGACTATATCGAGATCGGAATGCTCGGCGCCTATGGCTGCGCGATGCGCACCGGCTTCAACGGCTTCGGCACGGTGGAGAAGGTCGAGGCCTCGGACGAGCCGATGGCGACCTTGTACGGCGCGAGCGAGGAACGGGACGTCCCGTCGCACGTCGTCACGCTGTAGCCGACGATCAAATTGCCGTCATGCCAGCGAAGGCTGGCATCCATGCTGACCCGGCATGGACCCCAGCCTTCGCTGGGGTGACGAAGATATGGAGAAAATGAAGTGAACACCGAACTGCCCCGCAACGACACCCGCAAGGCGGAGCTGCTGTCGAACGTCGTCGAGCATATCGACATCACCAGCTTCGACGCGCGGCCGATCGTCGACGCGATGAAGAAGATGAGCTTCACCAGCCGCGACCTCGGCCGGGCGGCCGAGATCTACAACACGATGCTCGCGGACAAGGATTGCTCGGTGATTTTGGTCATTGCCGGCTCGACCTCGGCGGGCGGCTGCATGGACCTCTATTCCGAGCTGGTGCGCAACAACATGGTGGATGCGATCGTCGCCACCGGAGCCACCATCGTCGACATGGATTTCTTCGAAGCGCTTGGCCACAAGCACTACCAGGCCCTCGAAATTCCAGACGATGACACCCTGCGCTCGCTCTACATCGACCGCATCTACGACACCTATATCGACGAGGAGAAGCTTCAGGAGACCGATCACACCATCGGCGACATCGCCAATTCGCTCGAGCCCAAGCCTTATTCGTCCCGCGCCTTCATCCGCGAGATGGGCAAGTGGCTGATGGAGAATGGCAAGAAGGAGAACAGCCTCGTCAAGCTCGCCTACGAGCATGACGTGCCGATCTTCTGCCCGGCCTTCGTCGACAGCTCGGCCGGCTTCGGCCTCGTCAAGCACCAGGTCGACGCGATGAAGGCGGGGCGCCCCTACATGGTCTTGGACGCGATCGCCGATTTCCGGGAGCTCACCAACCTCAAGATCGAGGCGGGCACCACCGGCCTGCTGATGATCGGGGGCGGAGTGCCCAAGAACTTCACGCAGGACACGGTCGTCTGCGCCGAGATCCTCGGCCACGACGATGTCGAGGTTCACAAATATGCGGTCCAGATCACCGTCGCCGACGTCCGCGACGGCGCCTGCTCCTCCTCGACGCTGCAGGAGGCGGCGAGCTGGGGCAAGGTCTCGACCGCGATGGAGCAGATGGTCTTCGCCGAGGCAACCAGCGTGCTGCCGCTGCTGGCGTCGGACGCCTATCATCGCGGCCATTGGCGGGAGCGGACGAAGCGTCGCTTCGCGAAGCTGTTCGACTGAGCGGCGCCGGCTAGTCGGCTTCCTTCCCATCGGCATCGTCCTGCATGCGGTGCCGGATGAGGCGTTGCGACAGCAGGATGTCGGTAGTCTGAACTTGTTGAGCTCGAGCCCGTCTGGCAGCCACGGCCTCCGCTCGCGCTTGCCAGTCCGCACCGGTTTTTCGCTCGGGATCCGGCTCCGCGCCAAAGTCCCGGCGAAACTTCCCGATCGCCATTTCCCAGCTGGCGACGGATCGCACGACGCGAGGCCGGCCAGTAGCGACCGCCTCGATACTTTCACGGTCGATCGCGCCCAGGAAAACCCCGACTGGATTGCCGCGAAAGATATGAGCTCCGAGGCCGACGAGGCGCATGGCGTGAGCGAGGGCCTGGTCGGGACTCTTTGCCTGCAGCGATCGTTCGGCGAGGAAGGAGTCGGCGATCCGCCGGGTCTTATCCGTGACGAGCGACTCGAAGTTGGCGAAGAGCTCCGGCGACGCGATCGGTACGCCTGGCTGCCAGGGATGAGTATCGGCCAGACGGGCATAGAGCCTGGCGTGCCGGTTCCATTTCTCTCCTCGCGGGGCCGATTTCGCTGGATCGAAGTACAACGCGGTCCTGAGGTCCTGGAAGGGCGTTCCCGTTCGCCCCATGCTCGACGTCGTCGTGAGGAGCGCAAGATCGGGATCCGGATCCTTGTGCCGCCAGCGCGTCTCGAACACTCGGCGAACCTCGCCGGTGAACGGCGCAACCGCCAGCAATTTTGCGGCCCCGAGCTGGCTGTAGGGGGGAAGGGCGCAGCAGACCGCGACATGCATCATCCGAATCAAGCCGGATTCGCGCACGGCACGCCAGTGAGCCTGCTCGGCGTCGGTCAGCGGTCTCAGCCTGGACGGCGTCGGCCAGCCGAGCACTTCATCCCGCCGCGGTTGAAAATATCGGGGACTCGCGAGCACCAGCACGCCCATCAGGCGCTTTTCGGTTTGCCCGACATCCTCGAGGATGAAGGCATTCTCCCGCCCCACCGACATTTTCGAGCCAACGGTCTGGTAGGACCGCAGATATTGGACGACGGCGCGATCCCGACGCACTGCGCCGCTCTCCCGGCGCATGTCGACCGGGCGCAGTCGCGGCGTCACCGCCTCGAAATCGAGGTTCCCGCCCTCCGCGAAAGCGCCGCCGATGTCGGCTTCCAGTTCGAGGATGCGATCCAACCGTCCGCGCAGCTGCGCCTCATGCAGCCGCAAATGGGCGTCGCGATAAAAACTTCGATGGGTCCCTTGCACCGATCCGAAACAGTAGCGTGGAACGCCGTCGACGATCTCGATCTGGTGACCGAGACATGCCAGGTCACCGATCAGCGAGCGGGCAAAGGCGATGCCAAGATCCGACAGTGGCGGCCTGACCGTAGTCAACCGGACTCTCCTTCCGGTTAGAGGCGTCGCGCCCTTTCAGACGCCGTTCTACTCCTCCTTCCCTGTTTCAGCCACTCAGTTGTTCGGCGATATTTTCGATCACTTGTGGCGGAAGCTCGAAGAATTGCATCGCGCCGGCGCAGACGATCGGCTTCAGCGGCCTCGGATTGGCCAGCACGAAGCCGAACGGGCCTTCAAACCACGGCGAAGGCGATTCCCTGACGCAGTCGACCAGGTCGACGACACCGACTACCGCGCCGCGCGGCAGCTGGCCGACTTCCTCGCGCCGCAAGTGGACCGTATCGCGCAGCTGGCCGGACCCGACGAAGGCGAAGAATCCCTCGTCGTCGGCGAGACGGCCCGCGTGGATGGCGACGGTCCCGCGCAGCTTGGTCTGCCAGGAACGATTCTCGATCGTCTTGCCCTCATGGATGATCGCATGAGCCCAAGGCTGCCGCACCGACAATGCCTTCGTGATCCGTTCCATCCGGTCCTGCTGTTGCCGCCTATGTCCGACGAGCCTTGTCGAGCGCGACCTCATCGGTCCAGAGGTAATAAGCATAGAGGCTGGCGAGGACACCCAGCACGATCGCGACAATCCGGCAGCGGACGTCGACGCCGGCGGTCGAGAAGGCGGCCCATGCGAAAAGTCCGCTCGCGGTGCAGAGCGCCGCGATCGCCAGCAGGCTGCGAAAGAAATCCTTACTATACCGCACGGCGATGACCAGCTGGGGGCCGTAAGGATAATCCTTCTTCTCATCGTCGGCGTGAAGCTTCGTGAAAAGCTGGAATCGCGCCTCTTGGGTGGAAAGGCTCGAGGTTGCGGGGATCGAGATCGCGACCGTCTCAAGCCCGAACGACCGCGACCAAAAGCCGCTTTGCACGAGGTCGGACGAGGATTTGGGCGAGCCCTCTACGGTAATCCACCGGATGCGATAATCGGTTCCGTGCTCTTTCCCGCGATGGAATTGCAAGTAGAAATGCAGCGTGGATTGATCGACCACGTCAAGAAAGCTGTAGCTCTTTTCGTCAATTGTGCGGCGTTTTGGCGTCAGGACCTTTTCGGCCTTGGTCCTCAGCGGAATCAGCGATTTTGTCCGGTAGGTGATCTTCGTCAGTCGCCAGAAAGTATCTTTAGAGAATTGACTGCCTTCGGACAGGGCCGTCACGATCTGTGAGAAACCCCGTTCCTGAGATGATTCGGCGAACAGGTCGACGGACAGAGCCGGACACAGCGCGACATAGGTCTTCATCGGAATATCGGCGGACGCGCGGAGAGCGGACACGATCGTCTTCGCCTGGGCCTGGTCGCGGTCGGAGGGATAGCCGAGGAGCTCAAGGTCGATATAATAGCGCACGCTCTTGCCGTACTGGATCTCTCGCACGTCAAGCACCCGCGCCAGACGCGTCAGCGTCTGGAATGTCGGTTCCGGCAGAGCGGAAGTAGCATCGGTTCCGGCCCCTTTGGAATAGCCCGTGGGCTCCATGTAAGCTAGGATCGCGCGAGTCGTCTTATCGGGCTGAAGCAGCTGAGTGAGCACCGGCAAGGTGTCGGCCGCAACGTTGCCCGCCCCGTAATCGTATGTGACCACATGACCCTGCGGAAGCGCCAGGATGGTCTGCACATCATTATAATATTCGGGGAGCGTGGATGTGTCGAAGATGACGAGGGCTGGGAGGTTCACGACCAGAGCCTTCCGACGATAGGAGTTGCGGCGCGAGCGATCCTACATGCGCAGGCCCGAATGTTCTACCAAAGTTCCGTCGGTGACCGACGGACGCCACAGGCGTGACCCGGAACAGGAGGCTCTGTCCTGTCCGCTCAATAGCCGCAGGGGAAGCTCGCTTTCAGGCCGCTGAGGACGACCAGAGCGGCATTGCTGTTGCCCTCCTCGGGATGGGCTCGAAGATAGCGAACGGTCGCCAGGGCGATCTGGTCGTTGGTCGTGCCCTTCGGGACACAGAAGACCTGCGGCCGCCCTGCCGCAACCAGCGCGCTGGCGAAGGCGTCGACCGAGCCGAGCACGTAGGTCAGGCAGGCGTTGCGGTCCTGCCCGCACACAGCGGTGAGGGTGCTGGCGGAAACCCGGGTCGGCACCTGCGGCGCCGCGGCGGCGGGCGCCGGAAGACGGGGCGCCGGACGGGATGCGGGAGGCTGGGCCTGGGCCGCCATCAGCATCACTGCCCCCGCGGCAATCGTCGCGATCCGCTTCATCACTCTTACTCCTTCCTTACGCGCCGCGCCTGTTTAGCAGGCTTTTTCAGCCACTAAAGGCCGCTTTGACTCGATGCCCCGCTGTCGCCACTCTTAGGGGACAAAAGGGGAGGTCGAAGCCATGCAAAGTCCCATTCTCACGCCGGTCGTCGCGCTCGTCGCCTGGACGCTGCTGATCATGATCTGGATGGTGGTGACCCGCTTCGCGGCGATGCGGCGCAAGGGGATCTCGCTCAAGGGCCGAGTCGGAGGCCGGGGCGGAGTCGCCCTCGAAGGGGTGGTCGAGGACGAGGTGATGTGGAAGGCGCATAATTACATGCACCTGGTCGAGCAGCCGACGCTGTTCTACGCGATCGCGCTCACGCTGGCGGTGGGCCATGCCGGCGGCGGCTATAGCGAGATGCTCGCCTGGGCCTATGTGGCCCTCAGGGTCGCGCACAGCCTGGTTCAGACCACCGTCAACGTCGTCACCTATCGATTCATCCTTTGGATGCTGGCTTCGCTGGCGCTGATCGGCCTCGTCGTCCAGGCGGCCAGGATGGTGTGCAGCCACATCTAGCGGGAGAAGGCGCCGACCAGCTCGACGTGGGTCGACCAGCGGAACTGGCCGACCGGCTTGACCCAGTCGAAGCGGTAGCCGCCCTCGATCAGCGCGGCGGCGTCGCGGGCGAAGGTCGACGGGTTGCAGGAGGCGTAGGCGATTCGCGCCACGTTCGAGCCGGCGAGCAGGGCCGCCTGCTCCCGGGCCCCGGCGCGCGGAGGGTCGAGCACCACCGCCTCGAAGCGGTTCAGCTCGGCCGTGTCGAGCGGACTGCGGTAGAGATCGCGATGGTCGACGAAGATCGGCCGTTGCGCCCTCCCCGCCCCGGCCTTGAGCGCGAGCGCCGCGTCGCGCGCTCCCTCGACGGCGAGCACCCTCCCTTCGAGCGAGAGGGCGAAGGTGCCCAGGCCGGCGAAGAGATCCGCTACGATCCGAGCCCCGCCCACGGCCTGCCGGACCGCTTCGATCAGGGCGCTTTCGCCTTCGACCGTCGCTTGAAGGAACGCGCCATGAGGAAGCGGAACGGCGCTGCCGCCGAGGGTCACGCTGACGGACTCGGGCTCCCAATGGGTCTGGGCGCCGTAGCCGTCGTCGAGCGCGAGCCGGGCGAGACCGTGCTCCAGGGCGAAGGCCCCGAGCGCCTCCGCGGCGGCGAGCCCTTCGGCCTCCACCTTCTCGAGCAGCACGTCGACGCCCTGGTCGGCGATGGTCAGGCGGACGCCGGCGGTGGCCGAGGGTTTCAGAGCCCGAAGCAGCCCGCGCAGAGGCGCGACCAGGGCGAACAGCTCCGGGCGAAGGATGTGGCATTCGCGCATATCGACGATTCGGTGGCTGGCCTCGGCGTTGAAGCCGAGGGCGCCGCCGCGCCCGGCGCTCAGCGACGCCCGGCGGCGGCTGTTCGGGGGCGAGATGTGGGCCGGGGCCATGTCCGGCGCCGGTACCCCCTGCGCCGCCAGGGCCGAGGCGATTCGGTCCCGAAGGAAGCCGGCGTAAGCGTCGTCGTCGACATGCTGGAGCTGGCAGCCGCCGCATTCGGGAAAATGGCGGCAGGGCGGCACCTGACGATGCGGTCCCGGCTCGATCGAGCCGTCGGCCAGAACGCGGTCGCCCGGCGCCGTCATCGCGAAGAAGCGCCCGCTCTCGGCGACTCCGTCCCCGCGCGCGGCCAGCCGCACGATGCTGTCGGACCCGCTCACAGGCATTCGGCGACGGCGGCCGGGAGATAATGGGGCAGATCGTCGGCGATCAGTGCGGGACCCGCGAGCTCGGCGGCTCGGCCATGGAGCCAGACCCCGGCGCAGGCCGCCTCGAACGGGCGCAGGCCCGCGGCACATTGCGCCGCGACGATGCCGGCCAGCACGTCTCCGGTGCCGGCGGTGGCGAGCCATGGCGGCGCGCCCATGCCGATCGCCGCCTCGCCATCGGGCGCGGCGACGACCGTATCCGGCCCTTTGTAGACGATCACATGCCCATGGCGCTCGGCTGCCCTGCGCGCCGCCTCCACCTTGCTTCCGCCCGCCCCATAGAGGCGCTCGAATTCACCTTCATGCGGAGTGACGAGGGTCGGCGCGCTCCGCTGCCACGGAAATCCCCTGCCCGCGATCAGCCATAAAGCGTCTCCGTCGAGAATGACCGGGCGGGGGCTCGACATCACGCGGCCCAGAATCTCCCAGGCTTCCGGGCCTCGTCCGAGGCCGGGGCCGAGCAGCACCGCGTCGACCCGAGGGTCCTCCGAATCGTCGAGGGGGCGCCGGACGACGGCGTTCGGAACGCTTCCGCTTTGTCCTGTAAGCGCGACGTAGCCGGCGCCGGCGCGAAGGGCGGCGGTGGCGGCAAGAGCCGCGGCGCCGGGCATGGCGCCGGCGACGACCTGCAGGTAGCCGCGCTTATATTTGTGGTCGTCCGGGCCGGGCCTTCGCAATCCGGGCCGGCCGATCGCGGTCAGCCGGCTCTCCGCCGCGAGGCCGATATCGGCCACGACGAGACGGCCCATATGGCGGGCGGCGGGCTGCAGGAGGTGGGATGGCTTCAGAGTGGCGAAGGTCACCGTGAGGTCGAAATCGGGCACCGGCGAAAGGATTTTGCCATTGTCCGTGGCCACTCCGCTCGGGAGGTCGACGGCGACGCGAAGGCGGGCCGCCGATCCGAGAGCGAGCAGTCGCCGGGCCAATGGCTCATCGAGCGGGCGCGCGAGCCCCGTTCCGAACAGGGCGTCGACGAGAAGCGGCGCGGGCGCGGCGTCGGCGAGCTTTTCCACCGGCCCCGGCCATGCCGCGCGAGCCGCCCGCGCGTCAGCGCCCTTTGCCTCGGCGAGGGCGGCGACCCGCACCTTGCTTCCCCGCTCGGCCAGGCGCCGTGCGATGACATAGCCGTCGCCGCCATTGTTGCCGGGCCCGCACAGGATCAGAGTCGGCATCGGTCCGGCGAAGCGCCAGATCGCCTCGGCGGCGGCGGCCCCGGCGCGCTCCATCAGTTGCCGGGCGGTCGTTCCCGCGGCGATGGCGGCCGCTTCCGCGGCACGCATTTCGTCGGCGGTGAGGATGGGGCGCCTCACCGGGTCGGCGCCGGCAGGCGGTAGCGGTCGGCGCCGATCGACACCTCGATCATGCCCTTGCCGATCGGCTTCACCGTCGCCGGCTCGGCGCCGTCGGCGGCCATCACGCCGCGCCCGTCGACCGCCGCCGCCAGCCGTCTGAAGCTGCCGCTCGGGCTGCGGATGGTCATCAGGACGTCGGGACCCGGCGTTCGCTCCAGCGTGCAGACCCGCTCGAACGCGGCGGCGCCGTCGACCGCACATTCGATCCTGTCGTCGGCCTTGCCGGCCGGGGGGCTCCCACAGGCCGAAAGCAGAAGGAGGGGAAGAGCGTCAACGCGCTTCATCCGCCGGCTTCTCCCTCATTGCCGCCGGTCAGGCAAGTCAGCGGCGCGGCCGCAGAGCCGCCAGCCGGTCGCGGAATTCCGCGGCGCCGAACATGGCGTCGAAGCGGCGGTCCTGATCGGCGTCGCTGGCCACGCCGTCCCCCGCGAGGCGGATCGCCCGCTTCAGCACGGCCACGCTCTCGGGACTGTTGGCGAGGATGGCGCCCGCCAGTTCGTCGATCGCGGTCCTCGAGTCGGTGGCGGCGATCTCGACGAGCCCGATCCGCGCCGCCTCCGCCGAATCGATGCTGCCCGCGCCGAGCAGCAGCCGCGCGGCCTGGCCGGGGCCGGCCAGGGCGACGAGACGAGCGACATCCTCCTGTGGGTAAGAGATTCCGAACTTGGCCGGAGTGATCGCGAACCGGGCCCCTGCCCCCGCCACTCGAAGGTCGCAGGCCATGGCCAGCGCCACCCCCGCGCCATAACAGGGACCCTCGACGTGGGCGATCGTCACGAGCGGCAGGTCGCGAAGGGCGTCGAGGCCCGCGCGCATCATCAGGCGAAAGGCCCTGGCGGCCGACGGATCGGCCGAGAAGGCGGCAAAATCGTCGAGATCGGCGCCCGCGCAGAAGGCATCGCCCGTGCCGGAAACGATGAGCAGGCGCGCAGCCGACCTCACCGCCTCCCCGCATCGGTGCGCCAGCAGCGCCCAGCCCTGAGCCGGAATGGCGTTGCGCGCCGCCGGCCGGTCGAGGCGGAGATGGGCGACGGCGCCATCGTGAGTCAGGTCGAACATGGCGCGATTTGGCGCAGCGTGGCGCTTCGCGCCACAAAAAAGAGCCGGCCGCCCGGTCGGGAGCGGCCGGCTCTCAAGGGAGCCATGGCGCCGGCTCCGCGCGCGGCGGAGGCGGGACCATGTGCGAATGTCCACACAAGCCCCCTCGGGCCCTGTTTCGACTCGTCGCCGTTCCCGCAGCAAGGAGCGTGCCACGACGCAAGAGTGCGGCTTGCGATGGTTAAGGGCCCGGAAAATGCGTCCCGCGCCGGGACGGACGGGTCACCTCAGACGGGTGGCAAGCTGCCACCAGCCGGGGTGGCGCTCGGCGAAATGCCGGCTCGCCTCGTCGCGATCGGCCTCTTTCGAGAACAAGGCGAAGCAGGTCGCGCCCGATCCCGACATGCGGGTTAGGGCGGCCGTGCCTAACGATTCGAGCTCGCCCAGGACGTCGCGTATTTCCGATATGAGCTGCGCGGCCGGCGCCTCGAGGTCGTTGCGCCCAAGCCGGGGATCGTGGAGCGGCCCGCCGTCGCTTCCGTTCCACCGCTCGAAGACGAGGCGGGTCGATAGCTTCACGCCGGGATTGACCAGAAGCGCCGGGGCCCCCTCGAAGCCGAAATCGGCGGGTTCCAGCGCGTCGCCCCGGCCTCGCCCGAAGGCGGTGCGCGAGTAGAGGCAGGCGGGGACGTCGGCACCCAGTCGCCGGGCCAAGCGGGCCAGCTCCTCCTCCGGCACCGGGCACCGCCACCAGCTCGGGAGGAGCCGGAGGGCGGCGGCGGCATCGGCCGAGCCGCCACCGATCCCCGCCGCGACCGGAAGCCGCTTGTCGAGCGTCAGGCTTGCGCCGCCCGCGATCCCGAGATGGTCGCGCAGCGCGCTCGCCGCCGTGAGGACGATATTGTCCTCGCCTTCGCTCAGTTGGTCGGCGAACGGGCCGACCACGCTCAGGCTGAACTCGTCGCCCTCGGCCACGCTCAGGAGGTCGCCGTCCTCGGCGAAGGCGAAGGCGGTCTCGATCCGATGATAGCCATCCGGTTCGCGCCCCCGCACGTGGAGCGCGAGGTTGAGCTTGGCGTAGGCCGTCTCGCGCATCAGGGGGCGGCGAGGTCCGGCCGAAGCCCCGTGTCGATCTTGCTGCGCAGCCGGTTCGCGGCGGCGCCTTCCGCATAAGGCAGGGCCGCCTGCCAGGCGTAGCGCGCCTCGTAGCGCCGGCCGGCGCTGTAATAAGCGTCGCCGAGATGCTCGGCGATGGCCGCGTCGGCGGGCTGCCCCTGCGACGCCCGCTCGAGCAGATCGATCGCCCTGGGCAGGTCGCCTCGGACATAATGAGCCCAACCGAGCGAATCGGTGATCGCGGGATCCTCGGGCTGGAGCCGGTTGGCCTCGCTGATCAATTTCTCCGCCTCGGCGATATTTTCGCGCCGCTCGAGCTGCGAATAGCCGAGGAAGTTGAGCACCACGGGCTGCTCGGGCGCCAGCCGGCGCGCTTCCTCGAGCGCCGCCTTGCCCTGCGCCCAGTCGCCGGCCTGGGTCAGGGCGCTGCCGCGAAGCAGCCACAGCGCCCAGGGCGGATGTTGCGCCTCCGGGCCGGCCTTGGCGAGGTCGAGGGCCCGGGAATAAGCGGTCGCCGCCTCCGAGTGCCGGTCGGTCTGATTGAGGATGTCGCCGAGGCGGGTCCAGTTGTCGATCGAACCGGGGCCGTCGGCGGCCGCCTGGCGGGCCAAAGCGAGCGCTTCGTCGGTGCGATTGGCTTCGACGAGGATGGTCATCCGGCGATCCGCGGCGGTGGCTGCGAAGACGTCGCCCTGCGGCACCCTGGCCAGAGCCGCCAGCGCCGCTTCGTGACGGCCCTGGCCGGCGAGCAGGTCGGCGGCGATCAGCCAGCTCTCGGCGCTCTCGGGCGCCAGGAAGGTGGAGAGTCGGGCGAAGCTCAAAGCCAGCTGCGGCACCTCCTGGCCGTTGAGGTCGAGCGCCATCCGGCCGAGCAATTCGGCCATCCCGGCCGCGGGCGTGACGATCTCGCCACCGATGCGCTTGCCGCCCTCGAGCCGCCGGCGCGCTTCGGCGAGCGCGTCGGCGTCGCCCTGGAGGAGGGTCAGCGCCTCCTTGCGCTCGCCCTTGCGGGCGAGCGTCGCCGCGGCGGCGATGCGCAGGCGCTGCGAGCGGATCGATTCGTCCTCCAGCAGCGGCCCGAGCGCGATCGCGCCCTCGTTCGCCTTGCCGCCGGCGAGGAGCAGCAGCGGCCGGTGCTCCGCTGCGTAGGTGGAGGCGAGGGCGTTGCCCGCCGATTGGCCGAGCAGGGCCAGCGGATCGCCCTTGCCGCTCCCCTGCGCCAGCCAGGCTCGGAGCAAGGGGGTCATGAACGAGAAGACTTCGTCCTGCTCGAGCCGGTCGATCTGCTTCGCCGCTTCCTTCCACTGCTTCGCCCGGAAGGCCTCGCCGAGGAGGAGCAGCCGCCCGTCGGGCGCGAGCTTGCCGGCGGTGTCGAGGAGGCGCGCGGCCTGAAGGGCCAGCGGCCGGTCGCCCGCCGCGATCGCCTGCGAGAGGGCGCGGGCGGCGAGCACTTCATTGTCCGGCGCCAGCGCCAGGGCGGCGCCGTAATTGCGCGCCGCCTGCTCGGCCGCGCCGGAGCTGTCGGCGGCGCGGGCGCGGACATAGGCGGCGAGCGCGGAGGTCTCATCGAGGCTCGCGGCGGCGGGTGCGGCGGCAAGCAGGAGCGCTGCCGGGAGCAGCGCCCTCGCCGTCATCCCAGCGAAGGCTGGGATCCCAGCGGGTGAAAATCGCCGGAGTCCTTCACCCCACGGGGCCCCAGCCTTCGCTGGGGCGACGGGCAGGCGCCGGCGTTCTTCACCCGGCGGGGTTCCGGCTTTCGCCGGGATGACGAGGGTTTTACATGTTGGGATAGTTCGGCCCTCCTCCGCCTTCGGGAACCACCCAGTTGATGTTCTGGGTCGGGTCCTTGATGTCGCACGTCTTGCAGTGGACGCAATTCTGGGCGTTGATCTGAAGCCGCGGTCCGCTCGCCTCCTCGACGAATTCGTAGACGCCGGCGGGGCAATAACGTTGCTCGGGCCCGTCGTAGAGAGGCAGGTTGACCTCGGTCGGGATATCCGGGTCTTTCAGAGTCAAATGGACCGGCTGGTCCTCCTCGTGATTGGTGTTGGAGATGAACACCGACGAGAGCCGGTCGAAGCTGATCACTCCATCGGGCTTGGGATAGGCGATCGGCGGCACCAGATCCTTGCGGTAGAGCGTCTCGCTGTCCGGATGGTGCCTCAAGGTGAACGGTAGGCCGATCTTCAGGGTCCGCATCCACATGTCGATGCCGGCCAGCAGGGTGCCCATCGTGCCGCCGAAACGGGCGACCAAAGGCTCCGCGTTGCGCACCGCCTTAAGTTCGTCAGCTATCCAGCTGTTTCTGAGCGATTCTTCGTAGGTCTCGAGCACGTCACCGCCGCGCTCGGCCGCGATCGCGGCGAAGGCGGACTCGGCGGCGAGCATTCCGGATTTCATCGCCGTGTGGCTGCCCTTGATCCGCGGCACGTTGACGAATCCGGCGCTGCAGCCGATCAGCGCCCCGCCCGGGAAGGCGAGCTTGGGCACCGCCTGCCAGCCGCCCTCGTTGATCGCCCGGGCGCCGTAGGAAACCCGGCGCCCGCCCTCGAGGACCTCACGGATCGCGGGATGCTGCTTCCAGCGCTGAAATTCCTCGAACGGCGAGAGATGCGGGTTGCGGTAGTTGAGCGCCACGACGAAGCCCAAAGCGACCTGCCCCGCCTCCTGATGATAGAGGAAGCCGCCGCCCCAGGCGTCGTCGAGCGGCCACCCCTGGGTATGGATGACCCGCCCGGGCACGTGCTTGCCGGGCTCGATGTCCCAGAGCTCCTTGAGGCCGATCCCGTAGACCTGCGGCTCGCTCTCGCGGTCGAGGTCGAAGGTGCGTTTCAGCTGCTTGGTGAGGTGGCCGCGCGCGCCCTCGGCGAAGAAGGTGTAACGGCCGTGAAGCTCCATTCCGGGCTGGTAGTCGCTCTTGCGGGTGCCGTCGCGGGCGACGCCCATGTCGCCGGTGGCGACGCCCTTGACCGAACCGTCCTCGTTGAACAGCACTTCCGCCGCCGCGAAGCCGGGGAAGATCTCGACCCCGAGCGCTTCCGCCCGCCCCGCCAGCCAGCGGCACAGATTGCCGAGCGAGGCGGTGTAGGTGCCCTTGTTGTTCATGAAGGGCGGCATCATCAGGTGCGGCATCGAATATTTGCGCTTCGCCGTCAGCACCCAATGCTGGTTCTCGACCACGGGCACGGTGAGCGGGCTGTCCAGATCGCGCCAGTTCGGAATCAGTTCGTCCATGGCTCGGGGATCGATGACCGCGCCGGAGAGGATGTGGGCGCCGACCTCCGAGCCTTTCTCGAGGATGCAGACGCTGAGCTCGCGCCCGGCTTCCGCGGCGGCTTGCTTGAGGCGGATGCCCGCGGCGAGCCCGGCCGGACCGGCGCCGACGATCACCACGTCATAGGGCATCGACTCGCGTTCGGACATTCAGGCGCTCCCTCGCGTCGGCCCTGCGCAACTCGCGTCGTCGCAGGCAGCCAACGTCTGGCAGATAGATGGGGATTTTGAGGTTGACCAGCCCGCCCGGGGCGGACTCCATGCCAGCGTGGAGAGGGGAAGCGATCCATTTTCGCCGGCAGAGGCCGAGAGCCTGCTGTCATGGTGGGCCGAGGCGGGCGTCGACACGCTCGTCGACGAGGAACCGCGCGACTGGCTGAAGCCGAAGGCGAAGGAGGCGCCGCTTCCCGCGCCCGCGCCCATGCCCGCCGCCGCGGAAGCGCCGGAAGAGCCATTGCCAGGCCAGCTCGACCTGTTCCAGGCGTGGCTGGCGTCGAGCGACCGCCTCGCCTTCGCGGCGCCGGGGGCGCCGCGAGTCTGTCCCGCCGGCGATCCGGCCTCCGGGCTGATGATCCTGGCCGACATGCCCACGGGCGAGGATTGCACGGCCGGGACTCTGATCAGCGGCGAGGCGGGCCGGCTGTTCGAGCGGATGCTGGCGGCGATCGGCCGCGACCGCGGCTCGGTCTATCTCGCCGCCCTCTCCTGCATCCGCTCCCCGTCCGGCCAGCTCAACAGCGAGTCGATGAAGAGCTGTGCCGCTCTCGCCCGCCACCATATCGGCCTCGCCGCGCCGAAGGCGGTTTTGCTGTTCGGCGACGCCTGCGCCAAGGCCTTGCTCGGCCTGTCGGTGCCGCAGGCGCGCGGCCGCTGGCACGAAATCGCCACCCATGCCGGGCCCGTCAAAGCTCTGGCAACCATTGCTCCGCGACAATTGCTGGAGTCGCCGCGGCTGAAGGCGCTCGCCTGGGCCGACCTCCAGATGCTGATCGAAGAGGTGAAGTCATGATCCGTATTTCTCCGGTCCTGCTGGCCGCCGCCCTCGCCCTACCGGCCGCGCCCGCCCTGGCCGAAGACGGCGCCGGAGTCCCGGCGCAGCTCAGCGTCGAGCAACGCGGCAGCTATCGGGAGATCTTCGCCGCCATCCGGGCGGGCGACTGGATCGGGGCGGCGGCAAGGCTGGACTCGCTGCCGGACGGGCCGCTCCAGAATGCCGCCCGGGCGGAGCTCTATCTCGCCAAGGGCTCCCCCAGGGTCGAGCTTCCGCAGCTCCTGCCGCTGCTCGAGCGTGCTCCGGAGATGCCGAAGGCCGAACAGATCTACCGCCTCGCCCAGACTCGCGGGGCGACGGCGCTGCCGCCGCTGCCCCCGGCCCAGGCTTTGGTCTGGGTAGGAAGCCAGCCGCGGCGCGAACGCGCATCGGCGACCCGGAACGACCCGGCCGCCGCGGCGCTCGAGCCCCTGGTCCAGCCGTTGATCAAGGACAACCGGCCCTACGAGGCCGAGGCGATCTTCAGCGAACGCCAGGACCAGCTCGGCTCCGACGCCCGCACCGAATATCAGCAGCGAATCGCCTGGTCCTATTACACGATCGGCGACGACCGGGACGCCCGCCGCCTCGCCGCGCTCGCCCGCGCCGGCACGGGCGAATGGGCGGTCCAGGGCGCGTGGGCGGAAGGCCTCGCGGCCTGGCGGCAGGACGATTGCAAGGGCGCCGCGGACTCGTTCGGCACCGTCGCCGGCCGCTCTAGCGATGTCGAGCTGGCCGCCGCCGCTTCTTACTGGAGCGCGCGCGCGGAGATGATGTGCGGCCGTCCCGAGCGGGTGCAGAACCACCTGCGCGCCGCCGCCCGGCAGAAGGAGACCTTCTACGGCCTGCTGGCCTCGACCGCGCTCGGGATCGGCGGCGCCGGAAGCACGGGCCTGCACAATTATCGCGACTCCGAGTGGCGCTCGATCGCCGGCAAGCCGAACGTTCGAACGGCGCTGGCGCTGGTCGAAATCGGCGAGACCGACCTCGCCGACCAGTTCCTTCGCCACCAGGCCCGGATCGCCCCCGGCGACCACAGCGCCCTCCTCCACCTCGCCGCCGATCTCGACCTCGCCTCGACCCAATATTGGCTCGCCCACAACGCTCCACGCGGCACGAACGTGAACATCGCCGCGCGCTACCCGCGACCCGACTGGCGGCCCACCCGCGGCTGGCGAGTCGATCCCTCGCTCGCCTTCGCCCATGCCCTTCAGGAATCGAACTTCCGCACCTCGGTGGTCAGCCCGGCCGGCGCGGTCGGGCTGATGCAGGTGCGGCCCGGCACCGCCGGCGACATCGCCCGGGCCCGCGGCGAGCCGTTCGACAGCCGGCAGCTGACCAGCCCCGCCGCCAATATCGAATATGGCCAATCCTATATCGAGAGCCTGCGCGACAACGGCGCCACCGGCGGCCTGCTTCCCAAGGTGATCGCCGCCTACAATGCCGGGCCGGTGCCGGTCGCCGAATGGAACGCCCGCCGCTTCGACCGCGGCGATCCCCTGCTCTACATCGAATCGCTCCCTTATTGGGAGACTCGCGGCTACGTTCCGATCGTGCTCCGCAACTATTGGATCTACGAGGAAGAGGCGGGCAAGCCGGGGCCGAGCCGGGCGGCGCTGGCGCAAGGCCTGTGGCCGCGCTTCCCCGGCATGGCCGGAGCGACCGCGGTGCGGCTCAAGGCGGACGAGACGAAGCTGGCCTATACGGCGGAGTAGCCGTCATTGCGAGGAGCGCAGCGACGAAGCAATCCACTTTCGGACGCCTGAGCCGCTGGATTGCTTCGCTACGCCCGCAATGACGAGTTCTTGCTATGTTCTGGCGTTCGGGCTATATCCAGAACCATGCCTCGTCCCGAAGTCCGCCACGGTCGCGGCGCGCCCGAGAACCGGACCCCGACGCGCTTCAACCTGCCCGTGCGGGAGGCTGACGGCGACTGGCTCGATGCGCGCGAGGAGATCGACGAGGGCCCGCCGCCGCTGAGGACGACGGTCACGGTCGAGAAGCCCAGGACGATCATCGCCTGGAACCGATCCCCCGACATCGGCTTCGATCGCTCGATCAACAGCTACCGGGGCTGCGAGCATGGCTGCATCTATTGCTTCGCCCGCCCCACCCACGCTTTCCACGACCTCTCCCCCGGCCTCGATTTCGAGACCAGGCTGTTCGCCAAGCCCGACGCGGCGAAGCTCCTGAGAGAGGAGTTGGCGAAGCCGAACTACGTCGTGCGCCCGATCGCGATGGGGACCAATACCGATCCCTACCAGCCGATCGAATCGAAATGGCGAATCACGCGGTCCGTGCTGGAGGTTCTCGCCGAGACCAGGCATCCGGTGACGATCACGACGAAATCCGACCGGGTGCTTCGCGACCTCGACATCCTCGCGCCGATGGCGGCGGAAGGATTGGCATCGGTCGCGCTTTCGGTGACGTCGCTGGAGCCGCAAATCTCCCGCACGCTCGAGCCGCGCGCGCCGTCGGGGCGCAAGCGGCTCGCCGCGGTCAAGGCGCTGGGCGAAGCGGGCGTGCCCGCCCATGTCGCGATCGCCCCCGTCATTCCCGGCATCACCGATCATGAGGTCGAGCATATCGTCGAAGCCGCCGCCGAGGCCGGCGCGATCGGCGCCTTCTTCCTGCCGGTGCGCCTGCCCTACGAAGTGGCGCCCCTGTTCCGGGCCTGGCTCGACGAGCATTTTCCGGACCGGGCCGAGAAGGTGATGAACATCATCCGGGCAATGCGGGGCGGCAAAGACAACGACCCGAACTGGTTCACCCGCATGCAGGGCTCGGGCCCGTGGGCGGAGCTGATGCGGGTGCGCTTCGAGGTGGCGACTAGGAAGCATGGATTGAACCGGGACAAACGGAAGCTGCGCTGCGACCTGTTCGTGCCGCCCCAGGGGCCGCAGCTGAGGCTGCTGTAGGCACGTCATCCCAGCGAAGGCTGGGATCCCGGCGGGTGGAAGGTGCGGTGTTCTTCACCCGCTGGGGCCCCAGCCTTCGCTGGGGCGACGTTACGCCGCGCTGGCCAGCTTGTAGTCGCGATATTGCTCCCGAAGCGCGGTCTTGAGAAGCTTGCCCGTCGCCGTGTGCGGGAGGCTGTCGACGAAGACGATCTCGTCAGGCAGCCACCATTTGGCGACGTGGCCGGAGAGGTGGTCGAGGATCTGCTGCGGAGTCACCGCCGCCCCGTCCTTCCTCACCACCAGCAGGATCGGCCTTTCGTCCCATTTCGGGTGCTTCACTCCGACCGCCGCCGCCTCGGCGACTCCGGGGCAGCCGACGGCGGCATTTTCGAGGTCGATCGAGCTGATCCATTCCCCGCCCGACTTGATCACGTCCTTCGAGCGGTCGGTGATCTGGAGGACTCCGCTGGGGTGGAGCGCGGCGACGTCGCCGGTGTCGAACCAGCCTTCCTCGTCGATGCAATCGCCGGAGGAGTCCTGGAAATATTGGCGGATGATCCACGGCCCCCGGGTCTGCAGGCGGCCGGAGCTCTTGCCGTCGCGCGGGAGGACATGGCCCTCCTCGTCGACGGTGCGAAGCTCGACTCCGAACGGCACCCTGCCCTGCTTGCACAGCAGGTCGACGCGCTGCTCGCGGCTGAGCCCATCCCAGTCGCCGCTGCCGGCGCCGACGGTGCCCAGCGGCGACATCTCGGTCATCCCCCAGGCGTGGCCGACCCGGATGCCGCGATCGGTGAACCATTCGATCATCGCCCGCGGCGCCGCCGAGCCGCCGATATGGACGGTGGTGAGCTTGCCGAGATCGGCTCCGGTCGAGTCGACATGGCTGACCAAGGCGAGCCAGACCGTCGGGACCCCGGCGGTGTGGGTCACGCCCTCGTCGCGCATCAGCTGGCACATCACCTCGGGCGTATAATCGGTCGAGAAGACCATCTTGCCGCCCGCCATCGCAGTCGAGAAAGGAAGCGCCCAGCCGCCGGCATGGAACATCGGCACCACCGGCAGCACCACCGCGCGCGCGCCGAGGTCGAACACGTCCGGGCTCATCTGGACCATGGCGTGGATGACGGTCGAGCGGTGCTCGTAGAGCACGCCCTTGGGATTGCCGGTGGTGCCGCTGGTATAGCAAAGCATCGCCGGCTCGCGCTCGTCGCCCTCGACCCAGGCATAGTCGCCGCTCTCGGCGCCGATCAGCTCGTCATATTCGCCATTATCGAAGCAGATGAAATGCTCGATGCTCGTCCAGCGCGGCTTCAGCCGCTTGACCAAAGGGGCGAAGGCGGAATCGTAGAACAGCACCCGATCCTCGGCATGATTGGCGATGTAGACGAGCTGGTCGTCGAACAGGCGCGGATTGATGGTGTGGATGACCCCGCCCATGCCGACCGCTCCATACCAGGCGACGACGTGGCGGCTGTGGTTCATCGCCAGGGTGCCGATCCGGTCGCAGCGTTGGAGACCCAGCCGCTCCAGAGCCTGGGCGAGCTTGCGCGAATCCCCGGCGATCCCGGCCCAGTCGGTGCGGATGATGCCGCCGTCCGCGTAGCGCGAGACCAACTCGCGGGTGCCGTGCTCGCGCGCCGCATGGTCGAGGATCCGAATGATCCTCAGCGGCCAGTCCTGCATCCCTCCGAGCATGATCCCTCCCCGCTCCAGGAAGGGGCCAGTGTATGCGCTCAGGAGACGAGCGCAAGCCGGGGCTGGGGGGCGACCGCGAGGCGGACGGCGGCTATTCCCTCGATCCGCTCGATCCGGGCGGCAAGCTCGGCGTCGAGCTTGAAGTCGCGGCCGAGGACGAGATCCGCCTCGCCCTCGTCCAGCTTCACTTTCAGGCGAAGCTCGCCATGCCCGCCGCGCTCGTCCGCCGTGGCGGCGGCGAGGCGGGCAATTGCGTCAACTTCGTCCACTTCGACCTCGAGCCGGAGCCGCGCCCGCCTCGACAGGCTCTCGAACAGCTGCAGCGAGCGGATCGTCACGCGCGGCGCTTCCTCGCCCGGGCGGCGGTCGAGCTCGACGTTGAGCAAGGCGCACGCGCCCGATTTGGCGGCCGCCTCGACCTGCACGCAGGCGTCGTCGTCGAACACGGTGGCGACGAACTGGCCCGAGGAATCCGACATGGTCGCCATCAGGTAGCGGCGGCCCCGGGCGGAGGTTCGCCAGCGCGCCTCCTCGACCATCCCGGCCATCACTGCGCCGGCGCGGCCGCCGTCGGCGGGCACCGGAAGCGAGGCCAGAGCGGCGTAGCTCCTGGTGCCATGGGCTTCGGCGAAATGGCGGTAGCGGTCGACCGGGTGGGCGGAGAAATAAAAGCCGAACGACTCCTTCTCGGCCACCATCCGCTGCGCCAGAGTCCAGGTCGCGGCGACCGGCATCCGGATCGGCACGACGTTCGATTCGCCGCCTCCGAACAACCCGCCCTGGCCGCTCTCGCGAGCGTCGGCGGCGCTGGCGGCGTGGGCGAGGATGGTCTCCGCGGCCGCGAAGACCGCGGCCCGGTTGCCGTCGAGCGGATCGAAGGCGCCGCCGCCGGCGAGGCTCTCGATCTGGCGGCGGTTGAGAAGGCGCGGATCGACCCGCTCGGCGAAATCCTCGAGCGACTTGAAGCCGCCGTTCGCCCGCCTCTCCTCGACCAGCTGCTCCATCGCCTTCTCGCCGACGCCCTTGAGCGCCCCCAGCGCGTAGCGGACGGCAAGCTTTTCACCCGCCTCCTCCACCGCGAACTCCGCCTCGCTGGCGTTGATCGACGGCGGCAGGCACTCGACCTCCATCCGCCGCATGTCGTCGGTGAAGATGGCGAGCTTGTCGGTCTGGTGGATGTCGAAGCACATCGAAGCGGCGTAGAACTCGACCGGATGATGCGCCTTCAGCCAGGCGGTCTGGTAGGCGATCAGGGCATAAGCGGCGGCGTGGCTCTTGTTGAAGCCGTAGCCGGCGAACTTGTCGATCAAGTCGAACAGCTCGTTCGCCTTGGCCTTGGGGATATTGTTGACCCGTCCGCAGCCGTCGACGAAGCCGGCACGCTGCGCATCCATCTCCGCCTTGATCTTCTTGCCCATCGCCCGGCGGAGCAAATCGGCCTCGCCGAGGCTGAAGCCGGCGAGGACCTTGGCGGCCTCCATCACCTGCTCCTGGTAGACGAAGATGCCGTAGGTCTCCTTCAGCACCGGCTCGAGCAAGGGATGCGGATATTCGATCGGCTCGCGGCCGTTCTTGCGGGCTCCGAACATCGGGATATTGTCCATAGGCCCGGGCCGGTAGAGCGACACCAGGGCGATGATGTCCTCGAAGCTGGTCGGCTTCACCGCCGCGAGCGTCCGGCGCATGCCTTCCGATTCGAGCTGGAACACGCCGACCGTGTCGCCGCGCTGGAGGAGGCGGTAGACCGCCTCGTCGTCCCAGGCGAGCCGGTCGAGATCGGCCTCGACGCCGCGCTTCGCCAGCATCTGCACCGCCTTCTGGAGCACCGACAGGGTTTTAAGCCCGAGGAAGTCGAACTTCACCAGCCCGGCCGCCTCGACATATTTCATGTCGAACTGCGTGACCGGCATGTCGGAGCGAGGATCGCGGTAGAGCGGGACGAGCTGGTCGAGCGGGCGGTCGCCGATGACGACTCCGGCGGCGTGGGTGGAAGCGTGGCGGGGCAGGCCCTCCAGCTTCATCGCCAGGTCGAACAGGCGGCGGACCTGCGGGTCGTTCTTATATTCGGCGGCGAGCTCGGTCACTCCGTTCAGCGCCCGCTCCAGCGTCCACGGATCGGTCGGATGGTTGGGGATCGCCTTGGCGAGCCGGTCGACCTGGCCGTAGGGCATTTGCAGCACCCGGCCCGTATCCTTGAGAACGGCGCGAGCCTTCAACTTCCCGAAGGTGATGATCTGCGCGACCTTGTCGGCGCCGTAACGCTGCTGGACGTAGCGGATGACCTCGCCCCGCCGGGTTTCGCAAAAGTCGATGTCGAAGTCGGGCATCGACACGCGCTCGGGGTTGAGGAAGCGCTCGAACAGCAAGCCGAGGCGGATCGGGTCGAGGTCGGTGATGGTCAGCGCCCAGGCGACCACCGAGCCCGCGCCCGAGCCGCGGCCGGGACCGACCGGAATGTCGTTCTCCTTGGCCCATTTGATGAAGTCGGCGACGATCAGGAAATAGGCGGAGAAGCCCATTCTGACGATGATCTCGGCTTCGTAGTCGAGCCGGTCGAAATAGGCCTGGCGTTCGCTCGCGGGCAGCTCCGCGTAGAGCGCCAACCGGGCCTCGAGACCGGCGCGCGCGTCCCGATGCAGCTGCTCGGCCTCGGCCTCGGTGTCCCCGGCGATGCTGGGCAGGATCGGCTTGCGCTTGGGCGCTCCGAACGCGCAGCGGCGGGCGATGACGCCCGTATTCTCGATCGCTTCCGGAAGATCCGCGAACAGCCGGCGCATCTCGGCGGCAGGCTTCAGCCACGCTTCGGAAGACGAACGGATGCGGTCGTCGCGGTCCAGCTGGCTCGACTGGGCGATGCACAGCATCGCGTCGTGGGCCTCGTGGAAATGGGCTTCGGCATAGGCCGCGGGGTTGGTCGCGACGAGCGGCAGGTCATGGGCGTAGGCAAGCTCCAGAAGCCGCGCTTCCGCTCGCCCCTCGACCGGATCGCCGCGTCGGCTGAGCTCGAGATAGAGCCGCCCCGGAAACAGCGCCCGCAGCCGCTCGAGCATCTCGGCGGCGGCATTCTCCTGCTCCTCGGCCAGCAACCGCGCCAGGCCGCCCTCGGCGCCCCCGGTCAGGGCGATCAGCCCGCCGCTTCGCCCCTCCAGGGCTTCGAGGCCGACATGGGCCGGCTCCTCGACCGGGCGGCCGAGATGCGCGGCGGAGACGAGCGTGCACAGATTGTCGTAGCCGAGGTCGTTCTGGGCGTAGAGGCCGAGCCAGTCGAGCACTGGCTGGCTGCCGCCGCCGGCCCCCGGCCGAGCCACCGCAAGCATGGTGCCGACGATCGGCTGCACCCCCGCTTCGCGGCAGGCGTCGGTAAACGCCATGGCGGCGTAGAGGCCATTGCGATCGGTGAGCGCCGCCGCCGGAAAATCGAGCCGCTTGGCCTGCTTCGCGATCGCCTTGGGCTCGATCGACCCCTCCAGCATCGTGTAGCAGGAGAAGATGCGCAGTGGGACGTAAGGGCCGGCCATGGCCCCGTTATGGTGGCTGGTGTCCGGCGAGGGAAGCGCCGCAGAGCGGGTTTTCCACACCTATTCCTCGTCATGCCGGCGAAAGCCGGGATCCATGAACACCGACTCGCCATAAACCTGCGGCGCCGTGTTCATGGGTCCCGGATCAAGTCCGGGATGACGGCAGCTCACTCGCCGTGAGCGATGCTTCGCAGCTCGGCCATGCGTGACGCGTAGGCGGAGCCGACGCAGCCCTCGGACCGGCACTGCTCCCGCCGCTCCAGGAAAGCGTCCCGGCTGCGCCGCAAATGGCCGCGGGTCGCCGGCTCGGCGCCGGCCATGAGGTCGTAATAGAGCGACGCCATCTGCCGGTCCTGTGCCGCCAGCCGAGGCGAGGCGCAGATCATCTTCTCGGTGCGGGTCTTGCCGTAGCGGCAGTTGAAGCTCGGCCGCACCGTCACCCGCGTCGGGGGAGCAAGCGGGGCCTCCGCCACGGGTTCCGGCGGAGACGGCGCAGCCCTTCGGGCGGGCTCGGCGGGCTCGGGAAGCGGCGCCGGCACCGGCCGGACCGCGGTCGGCGGGACGGTCTGGGCAGGTTCGGGTGCCACGGCGACGATCTTCGGCAGCGTTCCTTGCAGGCCGAAGGTGGCGAGGCGGTAGATGATCGGCTCGGCCCCATCCATCTGGTAGACGAGGCCGCTGCCGTCGACCGCCGCCTGAGCCGCATATTCGACGTCGGCGGTGAGCCGGTTCTTGCCGTCGAAGGCATTCTCGGCGCCGGGCGGAAGCTCGAGGATGAAGCGGCCCGAGCAGACCGTGACGTTGAGCTCGTCGTCGCGGCTCTTCACCACCGGCTCCTCCATCCGCACCACCGCGGCCGCGGCGAGCGGATCGAGGTTGCGCGGGTCGGACTTGCGGATCCGGGCGGCCTCGTCGAACACCAGCTCCTTCAGGCGATCGTAAGTGGCTTCCGAAGCGCAGGCCTTGCGGATCCGTTCGCGCTGCTCGGCGGCGAGCTCGGTCTTGCTCTTCTCGGCCGGCGCCTCCTTCTTTTTCATCCAGTCGCAGCCGCCGAGCAAAGCGGAAGCGCCGGCGAGCATCAGGATCAGATTGCGCAACTCCATCAGACTGGCTCCAGATGCCCCGATCTTCCGCCGCCAACGCAGCAGCGGCGGCATCTTTCCGCGAAGGCGCCGATCAGGGGTTCAGCTCGAGGCCGAACTTGGCGCGGGGCCCGGTTTGCCAGAGCGCGTGGCCCTTGATGTCGGCGATGGGCAGGAGATCGACTCCGTCCGCCGCCCGCGGCACCCGGCTGTCCGCCGAGCGGTCGCGATGATCGCCCAGCACGAACACATGGCCCGCCGGTATCCGCCGGGCGGGGAAGTCGTCGACTTCCGAGGGACCCATGTCCAGGATCTCATGCGCTGCCAACTCGCCCGGGAAACGTTCCGTCAGGCGGCGCCCGAGCGGAGCGCCGCGCACCTCGCCTCGCCTTTCCTCCTTCAGCAGGCGTTGCGGGACGGGCCGGCCGTTCAGAATGACGATTCCCTGCGCAAGCCCGATCGTGTCGCCGGGAAGGGCCGCGAGCCGCTTGACGTAGGTCGACCTTCCGACCGCCACGAGGACGATCTGGCCCCGCTTCAGCTCGCCGCCCCCCTCCATGTAAGCGATGAAATGATCGCCCTTCTCGAGGGTCGGCGCCATCGCCTCCGACGGCAGATAGAAATTCTTGAAATAGCCGCTTCCGAACGCGGCGACGGCCAGCGCGAACGCCAAGGCGATCACGGCGCAGATTCCGACCGCCGTCCCCCACGCGACACGGCGCAGGGCCGGGCTCATTCCAGCACGCCCTCGTGCAGCCGAAGCACCCGGTCCATCTTGGCGGCGATGCGCTCATTGTGAGTGGCGACGAGGGCGGCGCTGCCTTCGTCGCGGACGAGGCGTAGGAATTCGGCGAAGACGATGTCGGCCGTGGCCTCGTCGAGATTGCCGGTGGGCTCGTCGGCGAGGACCAGAGCGGGACAATTGGCCAGCGCGCGGGCGACGGCGACTCGCTGCTGCTCGCCGCCCGAGAGCTTGCTCGGGCGATGGGTCACCCGCTCGGCGAGGCCGAGGCTGCCGAGCAGGGTCCGCGACCGCTCTTCCGCTTCCTCCCGGGTCGCGCCCTTGACCAACTGGGGAATGACGACGTTCTCGAGTGCGGTGAAATCGGGGAGGAGGTGGTGGAACTGGTAGACGAAGCCGAGCGTGTCGCGGCGGACCCGGGTGCGGTTGCCGTCGCTCAGCTCGGCGACCTCCTGGCCGGCGATCCGGATCGACCCCTCGAAGCCGCCCTCCAGCAGCCCCACCGCCTGAAGCAAGGTGGATTTGCCCGAGCCCGACGGCCCCAGCAGGGCGACGATCTCACCCTCCCGCACCTCCAGGTCGACTCCGCGCAGGACGTCGATCGTGACCCCGCCCTGGCGGAAGCTCCGGCGGAGGTCCCTGACCTCGAGCACCTCATTCATAGCGAAGCACCTGCACCGGATCGGTGCTCGCGGCCTTCCAGGCGGGGTAGAGAGTGGCGAGGAAGCTCAGCACCAGCGCCATGGTGACGATGGCCAGGACTTCGAAGGGGTCGGTCTTGGAGGGCAGCTCGGTAAGGAAGCGGATCGAGGGGTCCCAGAGGTTCTGGCCGGTCAGGAACTGGATGAGGTTGACGAAGGGCTGGCGGAAGAAGAGCAGAAGGAAGCCCAAGGCGAGCCCGGCGAGGATCCCGATCACGCCGATGATCACGCCGACGGTCATGAACACCTTCATCAACCCGCGCCGGGTCGCGCCCATGGTGCGCAGGATGGCGATGTCGCGGGTCTTGGCTCGGACCAGCATGATCAGCGACGAGAGGATGTTGAACACGGCGACGAGAATGATGATCGAGAGGATGACGAACATCGCCACCCGCTCGACCTGCAGCGCTTCGAACAGCGACGCGTTCATCGAGCGCCAGTCGGCCACCGAGGCCCGGCCGCTGATCTTCGCCCGCAGCGGCGCGAGGATCTCGCCGACCCGGTCGGCGTCGATCGTCTGGACCTCGACCATGCCGACGGCGTCCCCCATCAGAAGCAGCGTCTGAGCGTCCTCGATCGGCATGATCACGAACGACTTGTCGTAATCATAGACTCCGACCTCGAAGATCGCGGACACGTTGTAGGAGACGATTCGAGGCACCGTTCCGAACGGAGTCGTCCGCCCGTCGGGGCTGATCAGGCTGATCTGGCCGCCGACATTGGCGCCCAGCGCCTCGGCGAGGCGGGCGCCGATGGCGACGTTGCCCGAGCCGGGGCGAAGCGTCTCCAGCGAGCCAGAAAGGACCTTGCCCTGCAGAGTCTGGTTGCGGAGGATGTCGGAGCGCTCCATGCCCCGGACGAGGACGCCCTCCACCCGGCCTTCGTAGCTGACCATCAACGGCTGCTCGATCAGGGGCAAGGCGTCGGTGACGCCGGGCGTGGCCCGCGCCTGGCGGACGACCTCGCGCCAGTCCGGAAGCTGGCCGCCATAGCCCTGCACCACCGCATGGCCGTTGAGGCCGACGATCTTGTCGAACAGCTCGGCGCGGAAGCCGTTCATCACGCTCATCACGACGATCAGGGCGGCGACTCCGAGCGCGACAGCGACGAGGCTGATCGCGGCGACGAGGAAGATGAAGCCTTCGCCCTTGCCCGGAAGCAGATAGCGCCGGGCGATCATCCGCTCGTAACGGGAGAGGATCATGACGGCCCCGACAGGCCGTCATTGCGAGGAGCGAAGCGACGCGGCAATCCAGCCGCGGCGCTTCCGACCGGCGCCGTACTGGATTGCTTCGCTTCGCTCGCAATGACGGGCTTCATCCCGTCAGCCTCGCGAGAGCGCTCTCGATCGTCAGCTCCTCGCGCTCGCCGGTGGAGCGGCGCTTGAGCTCCACGATGCCGCGCTCGAGCCCCTTCGGCCCGACGATCAGCTGCCAGGGCAGGCCGATCAGGTCCATGGTCGCGAACTTGGCGCCGCCGCGCTCGTCGCGGTCGTCGTAGAGCGTCTCGACGCCGGCGTCGGTGAGGCGGCCGTAAATCTCGTCGGCGGCGCTGGTCACGCTGCCGTCGTCGGCGCGCATGTTGATGAGGCCGACCTTGAAGGGCGCCACCGGCTCCGGCCAGACGATGCCCTTGTCGTCATGGCTCGCTTCGATGATCGCCCCGACGAGTCGCGACACGCCGATGCCGTAGCTGCCCATCTCGGGATGGACCTGCTCGCCGTCGCCGGTCTGGACGCTGAGCCCCATGGACTTCGAATATTTGGTGCCGAAGAAAAAGATGTGGCCGACCTCGATGCCTCGCGACGTGAGCAGCGCGTCGCCGGCCTCGGCCTCGCGGGCGGGGTCCCGTTTCTCGTCGGTGGCGGCGTAATCCGCGGTGAGGCCGGTGACGAAATCCTGCAGCGCGGCAACATCGTCGGCGTTGACGTCCAGGCTTTCGGCGGAGCGGACCTCCGCCCAGTTGCGATGGTAGAACACCTCGCTCTCGCCCGAGGGAGCGAGGATGATGAACTCGTGGCTAAGGTCGCCGCCGATCGGGCCGGTGTCGGCCTGCATCGGGATGGCTCGAAGGCCCATCCGGGCGAAGGTGCGCAAATAGGCGACGAACATCCGGTTGTAGCTGTGCCGTGCGCCGGCCTCGTCGAGGTCGAAGCTGTAGGCGTCCTTCATCAGGAACTCGCGGCCGCGCATCACTCCGAAGCGCGGGCGGACCTCGTCGCGGAACTTCCACTGGATGTGGTAGAGGATTCGGGGAAGGTCGCGGTAGCTCCTGGCGCCGTCGCGGAAGAGGGCGGTGATCATCTCCTCGTTGGTCGGGCCGTAGAGCATGTCGCGGTCGTGGCGGTCGCGGATCCGAAGCATCTCCGGGCCGTAGGCGTCGAAGCGGCCCGACTGGCGCCACAGATCGGCCGACTGGAGGGTCGGCATCAGCAGCTCGACCGCTCCGGCGCGATCCTGCTCCTCGCGGACGATCCGCTCGATCCGCTTCAGCACCCTGAGCCCGAGCGGGAGCCAGGCGTAGATGCCGGCGGCCGTCTGGCGAACGAGGCCGGCGCGGAGCATCAGCCGGTGGCTGACGATCTGGGCGTCGGCCGGAGTCTCCTTCATGACCGGGAGGAAATAGCGGGAAAGGCGCATGCGCCGCCTCTAGGGGCCGCCCCGCGCCAAGGCAACCGGCGGCTGGAGAGCGCTGTTGCCGTACCGACACAGGGGCTGAGCAAAGTGCCCCAAGCCCTTGATAGGCGGGTGACAAGACCCCCCGTCCCTCATAGCGTCCCCGGCACGAACGAAGGCGACAGCCGGGTTCGGGGAGGCTTCGGCCCCGCATCCCCATGCGAGGGGGGATGTGTGCGGGCCGGGCATCTTACCAAGGGGGTCGGCGCGCAAGCGCCGCGACGGTGCCCGGGCAGCGATGCCCGGGCACTTTTGGTTTGGGGCATCGACGGTCGGCATGCGTCCTGAAAGCACCGGCATCCGCCATCATCCCGCGTGGCAAAGGAGCAGGAAGACCGCGACCAGCACGGCCGCCAGCACGCCGTGGAGGAGGAAGACGGTCGGGCGCAGGATGGCGGCGAAAAAAGCGCCGGCGCTGAAGCCGGACGACATGTCGAAATCCGGGGGGTCTTCCGCGACATAGGTGGCCGCGGCGATCTTGAAGCGGTCCCGGAATCCTTTTTCGAGCGCCAGATAATAAGCGTCGAGCAGGCCGAAGACGACGACCGGAACCAGCCCGAGAAGGGCGAAGCCGGGGCCGCCCTCCTTGACGGCGAGGCCGATGATCGCGGTGGTGAGGGTGATGCTCCAGCCCTTCAGGAGGAAGCTGTTGCCGGCCAGGCGGGTGACCACCGCCTGGAGGTAATCGAGATGCTTGCTGTCCGCCATGGCGATCTCACTCCATTCCCTGGGCCAGTTGCTCGACGATGGTCTGCATGATCAGCGGGTAGGGAATCACCTGCGCGGCGACTTCCTCGCGACGGAGGTCCTCGAGGCCATGCTTCTCCTCCGGCTCCGGCGGGCGCTCCCGCCGCCGCCGGTCCCGCTCCGCCATCACCCGCTCGTCGACGAAGTCGAGCGGGCCCTGGACCTTCTCGCCCAGGATGAGGCTCGCCCCGCCCGTCCCCTTCAGCACGCAGAGGGGGCGGTCCTGGCGGAAATCCCGGAAAAGCCGAGCTTCCTCGATGACTCCTTCCATTCCGCCGATGGCGACCATGCAATCGGGCTTCGTCCGCCCGATCATCGCCTCGCGCATCCTGCGCAGGCTCAGCGGGAAGCGGGGGCCCTTGCCCGGCGGCGGATCGTCGAAATTCTCGCCCGGATCCTTGTCGATCCAGTGGACGTCGGCGAGGCCGAGGCTGAACATCAGCATCGTCTCCTCCGGCGCATGGCCGAGGAAGATCTTCGACTGGTAGATCTGCACCTGAGCGCGGGGGCGCTCCAGCCCCGATTCCGCGAAGCGCGTCGGCCGATATTCGCCGGCCACCGTCGCCACCAGCGGCGAGATCGCCGGATGGCCGCCGAAGACGAGCGTGCCGCCTTCCGACAGGACGGCTCGGGTCAGGCTGACCACCGCCTGCTCGATCTCGAGCGAGGCGTCGGGAATGCGCTGAAATTCCTCGCTGCGATGGCGCGCGGGAACGCTGGCGGACATGAAGACGGTGCGCCCGGTGAGTCGGGCGCCTCGACCCGAGCCGCTCACAGCGCGCCCCGCGCCATCTCGGCGGCCGCCCAGACCAGGCGCCCCTCGTCGACGATCTTGAGGTCGCACAGCCCGGCCAGCCACTCGTTGCGGACCATTCGCGGCGGCTCCATCAGGCTGGTCAGGCCGATGATGACTCCGGCAATCGGCTTGGCCGCGGCGCCGTGGACGAGATGGAAATCCGGAAGCTCGGGCGGCCGGGTCGTCAGCCAGGCGAGATAATCCTTGCCGGGCGCGGCGACTCGAAAGGCGCCGTTGGGCTGGCGAACGGGCGGAGCACCGCCCGCCCGCTGCACGGCTTCGTCGAACGATTGCTCGAGCGCGATCCGGCGACGAAGCAAGGCGCGGTCGTGGTGGGTTCGGGCAAGGGTGGTCACCTTGGCCACGGCGCCGTCGGTAAGGCGTCCTCCGACCGCACCGCCGACGAAATCGGCGGCGGTCAGCTTCAGCCGGATGTCGTCGTCGATTCCGGGCACCTTGGGCGCGTCGGCGAAGTTTATGGCGAAGAGCCCGAGGCCGCAGCTCTTCGCCACGTTGATCTCGTACAAGACCCATTCGGACTGGAGGAGATGCTCCGACTCGAGCACCAGCACCATCGACTTGTCGCCCAGCTCCTGGGTCAGCCTCGACTGGAAATTGACTCCCGGGGCGATCCGGAAATGGTCGAGGAAGGTGTCGAAACGGGCGTGCGAGAGGGCATCGAACAGCTGGACCGCCGCTTCCGCCGAATCCCGCTGGCGGTAGCTGATGAAGATCTTCGGCTGGGCGGCCGTGATCCCGGCGGTGGCGAACACGGCCGGGAGAAGTTCGTCGGCCGAGCGGGTCCAGAAGGCGGCGTTCTGCCGGCTCACCCCGGCCGGCACGAGCGATGAGAAAGCGGTTCGGGCGGTCTCGGGCAGGGCCGGCAGGATTAGGAAGGTCGGATCGGCGCCGAGCCAGGGGCCCAGCGCGGGGTGGGTGGCGGACAAAGGAGTCACCGCGTCGCCGACGACGACGAGGACCTTCTGGCAGTCCGGCTCGCCGAGCGCGTGGCAACCGCCGGCGAAGGCGCGACGGCCGCAGGGAGGATGGACCGGCCGCCCGGCCGCCACCGTCCACAGCTCGGTGAGGAAGGCGGCGGCGAGCCGGCGCATATCGGCCTGCGCGGCGGCCGAGCCGACATGGCTGAAGGCGAGAAAGACGGGGTTGGTGAGCGGCAGGCCCGAATAGGCCTCGCAGCTGAATTGCCCCGGCGATTCCTCCACCTGCACGATGAGCTGAATGTCCTGCTGCAGCGGCATGCCCCACCTCCCGCGGGCCCTTTTCTACGCCCCCGGCCAAGGGCCCACAAGACGCCCGCGTTGCCAAAACGGGCCGCCGCGCCTATCTAAAGCAGGCTGACGTCGCCTGCGACGGAATTTGCGGCCCGTCCGGCCCCGCCTTCCCTTTCAAGCTTCTCGCCCACGCACGCGACCTCAATTCGCCGCGCGGACCCATATTTGCCGGCCTGGAGCCGAAGGAGATACGAAGCATGGCGAAGGAAGCGACCCTTACCGTTGAAGGCGAGATCGACGAAATCTATCCGGACGGGCGCTTCGGCGTCATGCTCGACAACCAGCATCGGGTGATCGTCTACACCGCGGGGAAGATGCGGCGCTTCCGGATCCGCTCGGTCGTCGGCGACCGGGTCCATGTCGAGATGACCCCCTACGACCTCACCAAGGGCCGGCTGATCTTCCGCGAGCGGACTCCGGGCCAGGGCCCGGGCAGCAGCCCGCGCCGCCCGGGGGCGAAGCGCTGACATGACAACGGAACTTTTTTGGGAGCCCGAAAGTAAGTCTCTCACTGGCGGAACAGGAGATTTTTCATGAGCGGCGTTCCCGACAGCACCCGCACCCCGATCAAGCCCTTTCTGATCGCCAAGGACGCGGACGGACAGGTGCGGCTGACGCTGCGCGAGACCCGCTATAACGGCCAGGGCTATCCGATCGTCACCACCACCCTGCACCAGGAGCCCTTCCCCACCGCCACCGCGGCGCGGGCCTATGCCAAGGAGCATTTCGGAGCCGAGGCCGGGCAGTTCGCGAGCAAGTGACCCGGCCCTGACCCGCATTTCAGCCGCCGCCATTGGCACCGCCCGCCGCGCCGGCTTTCGGGGGCGGCAAAGGTAAAGTCGGCGAGGCTTCGGCCGCTCCCGGGACCGCATAATCCTCGATCGCCTTCCAGCTGCCGTCCCCCTGCTTGCGGAAGATGGTGAGATAGCTGCCGGCGACGTTCTGCGGCTTCTTCGTGGTCGGATCGGTGAAGGTCACCCGGAAGCTGCCGCGCGTGTAGGCGAGATCGCCGGCGGCGGCGACCTGGGTCGACTCGTTGGTGAAGTCGATCGCGAAGGCCGGGTCCTTCAGATCGGCGTCGGTCGCGGCGCGGATCGCGGCGGCGCCGCGGGCCGGAGCCATGCCGGGAACGGCGACCACCGCATCGTCCGCATAGGCGCCGGCGACCTTCGCCGGGTCCTTCGCCTTCCAGCCGGCGAGGATCCCGGCCTCCGTCTGCTTCACCTCGTTGGCGGCGGCGGCGGTGTCGGCGGGGCCGTGCCCCTCCCTCTTGCCGTGATGGTCGCCGCAGCGGCCGCAGCCGGCCAGCGCCACGGTGAAGGCGAGCGTGGAGATGATGAGCTTGCGGTTCATATCGGTCCTCCGAGCGGCTGTGGCCGGCCCCCCTTATTCCGCCTCCGAAACGGGGGACGTCAAGAGCGCCTCTCCGCTGCAGAAGGATGAGCGGCGGGCGCGGTCGAGCTCGGCGAAGCGGGCCCGGTCGGGAACCAGGATTCGAAGCAGCGCGATCCCGCGGTCGCCCTTCAGCCTCACCGTCTCGAAGCCGGGCGGCACCGCCTGCCCTTCGCGGGCCAGGACGAGGTCGATCACCCCACCCTTCGAGTCGCGGTTGTTGCGGACGAAAGCGACGTCGGTGTTCCGGTCGAAGACGGAGAGCGACCAGTAAGGCGCCTGGTTCGGCATGACGCGGAGGAAGAGCGCGGTCCGGCTGAGGTCGAAGGGGCAGGAGGAATAAGCGAGGTCCGGGCTCGGACGGACGATGGTCCGGCGGCCGGGGCCGGCCAAAGGAGCGTGAAGCATCCGGTTGATTCCGCCGGCTTCGGCGAGGCGCTCGACGGCGATCGACATGATGATCCGCGGCGCCGCGACGAGCGCCGCCTGCCAGGCGAAGACGGCGACGGCGAGGCCGAACAGGAGCGGGAGGAGCCAGCGGCGCATCATCGGCAGCCGAGCCTGGCGATGCGCGGCAGGCGATTGCGGGGAAGATTGCCCCTGCCGCCGCCGGCCGGGAGGTAGACTCGCAGGGTGAGGTTGAAGCGCTCGACGCCGCCGGTCGGGAGCCAGCGGCCGGGCTGAGGATCGGGCGCGGCGAGGATGGTCCAGGCGCCGCGCTCGGCCGGGCCCATGGCGGCGCTGCCTACCGAGTATAGTCCCGCCCGGTTGGCGACGAGATATCCGGCGGGATCGTAGAGGGTGAGGCTGAACCAGGCGCCGCCGGCGTCGCCGCCCGAAATCCGGTAGCGGCAGCGGCCGTCGAGGGGGCGTCCCCGGTCGTCGTCATCGGCGCTGTAATAGCGGGCCTCGCGCGCCGGGAGGGCGAGCAGGCCGTGGAGGGCGACGGTGGCCCGGGTGTAGGCCGAGGCGCGGGCGGTGCCGATGTCGCCGCCGGTGGTCCAGGGGCCGATCCTCGCCGAAGAGCCGAAGGCGCCGGCGCGGACGCTCCAGGCGGCGGCGCCGGCGCCGAGGGCGAGGCCGGCCAAGCCGCAGAGGAGGTAGCGGAAGACGGGTTTCATCTTGCCGTCATCCCGGCGGAAGCCGGGACCTCGGGGAGACCCGTGGCGACTTCTCGTCCTGGGGTCCCGGCTTTCGCCGGGATGACGGATTTGGTCACAGCCCCAGCGCCTCCCTCGCCTGGTTGTGCCTCAGCGCCGCCTGGGCGGCCGCCAGCCTTGCTATCGGCACTCGGTAAGGCGAGGCCGAGACGTAATCGAGGCCCACTTTCTCGCAGAAGGCGATGCTCGCCGGGTCGCCGCCATGTTCCCCGCAAATGCCGAGCTTGAGGCCGGGCTTGGCCCCGCGCCCCCGCTCGGCGGCGAGGGCGATCAGCTCGCCCACTCCCTCCTCGTCGATCGAGACGAAGGGGTCGCGCTCGAAAATGCCTTTCTCCACATAGGCGGTGAGGAAGCGGCCGGCGTCGTCGCGGCTGACTCCCAAAGTGGTCTGGGTGAGGTCGTTGGTCCCGAAGCTGAAGAATTCGGCCTCGGCGGCGATGTCGGCGGCGCGGAGCGCGGCGCGGGGGAGCTCGATCATCGTTCCGACCAGATAATGGACCTCGACCCCCTTCTCGGCGAAGACGGCGGCCGCGGCGGCGTCGATCAGGCGGCGCATCAGCGCCAGCTCGGCGCGGGTGGCGACGAGCGGGACCATCACTTCGGGGATCGGCGCCGCCCCCGTCTCCAGCGCCACCGCGGAGGCCGCCTCGAAGATGGCGCGGGCCTGCATCTCGTAGATTTCGGGATAGGTGATCCCGAGCCGGCAGCCGCGATGGCCGAGCATCGGGTTGAACTCGTGAAGCTCGGCGACCCGGCGCTTGAGCGCCTCGATCGAGGTTCCCGCGCCGGCCGCGACCTCGGCGAACTCGTCCTCGCTATGGGGGAGGAATTCGTGGAGCGGCGGATCGAGCAGGCGGATGGTGACCGGCAGCGGCGCCATGATCCGGAAGATCTCCTCGAAATCGGCGCGCTGGGCCGGGAGGAGCTTGAGCAGGGCGGCGCGGCGGCCGGCCTCGTCCTCGGCCAGGATCATCTGGCGGACGTTGGCGATCCGCTCGGAATCGAAGAACATGTGCTCGGTCCGGCACAGGCCGATCCCCTCGGCGCCGAACTCGCGGGCGGTTCGGCAGTCGAGCGGGGTCTCGGCATTGGTGCGCACGCCGAGGCGGCGATGGGCGTCGGCCCAGGCCATGAGGGTTCCGAAATCGCCGACCAGCTCGGGCTGGACGGTGGCGACGGCGCCGAGCATGACCTCGCCGGTCGAGCCGTCGATGGTGATCGTCTCCCCCTCCTTCACCTCGACCGCGCCGACGCGCATCGCCCTCGCCTTGTAGTCGATCGAGATCGAGCCCGCGCCGCTGACGCAGGGGCGGCCCATCCCCCGGGCGACGACGGCGGCGTGGCTGGTCATTCCGCCCCGCGCGGTGAGGATCCCTTCGGCCGCGTGCATGCCGTGAATGTCCTCGGGCGAGGTTTCGACCCGCACGAGGATGACCTTCTCGCCGAGGCTCTTGCGATGCTCGGCGGTGTCGGCGTCGAACACCGCCGCGCCCGAGGCGGCGCCGGGCGAGGCGGGAAGGCCCTTGGCGACGACATTGCGCTCGGCCTTCGGATCGAGAGTCGGATGGAGCAACTGGTCGAGCGCCTGCGGGTCGACCCGGAGCACCGCTTCCTCCTTCGAGATCAGCCCCTCCTCGGCCATGTCGACGGCGATCCTCAGAGCCGCCCTGGCGGTGCGCTTCCCCGAGCGCGTCTGGAGCATGAAGAGCTTGGCGCGCTCGACGGTGAACTCGATGTCCTGCATGTCGCGATAATGGCGCTCGAGCAGGTCGAAGACCCGGGCGAGCTCGGCGAACACTTCGGGCATCGATTCCTCCATCGACGCCGCCCTCGCGCCGGCCGCCTCGCGGGCCGAGCGGGTGAGATATTGCGGGGTGCGGATGCCGGCGACGACGTCCTCGCCCTGGGCGTTGATCAGATATTCGCCGTAATAAGCGCGCTCGCCGGTCGACGGGTTGCGGGTGAAGGCGACTCCGGTCGCCGAAGTCTCGCCCATGTTGCCGAACACCATCGCCTGGACGTTGACCGCGGTGCCCCAGTCGCCGGGGATCGAGTTGAGCCGCCGGTAGGTCTTCGCCCGGTCGGACTGCCAGGAGCCGAAGACGGCTCCGATTGCGCCCCAGAGCTGCTCGTAGACGTCGTCGGGGAAGGGCTTGCCCGATTGCTCCTCGACCAGCTCCTTGTAGCGGGCCGTGAGGCGGCGCCAGTCGGGCGCCTCGAGCTCGGTGTCGAGACGGACGCCCTTGTCCTCCTTGGCGATCTCGAGCGCCTCCTCGAAGGCGGCATGGTCGAGGCCGAGCACGACGTCGGAATACATCTGGATGAAGCGGCGATAGCTGTCCCAGGCGAAGCGCGGGTCGCCGGAGACGGCGGCGAGGCCCTCGACGGTGGCCGGGTTGAGGCCGAGGTTGAGGACGGTGTCCATCATTCCGGGCATCGACACCCGCGCGCCCGAGCGGACCGAGACGAGCAAGGGGTCGGCAGGGTCGCCGAACTTCTTGCCGCAGGTCTGCTCGATATGGGCGATCCCTTCCGCCACCTGCGCTCGCACGGAGTCGGGGAAGCTTTCCCCTTCGGCGTAATAAAGGGCGCACATCTCGGTCGAGATGGTGAAGCCCGGGGGCACGGGCAGGCCGATCGAGGCCATTTCGGCGAGGTTCGCGCCCTTGCCGCCGAGGAGATTCTTGTTTCCGGCTTCCCCGTCGGTGATGCCGCCGCCGAAGCGGTAGACGTAACGGGTCATGATATTGCTCCGTCGTCCCGGCGGAGACCGGGACCTCGGGGCGACCCGCCGAGACCTATCGGCCCGAGGTCCCGGCTTTCGCCGGGATGACGGGTGTTCGAAAACGGACGAAGGTCAGGAAAGTCAGGGCCTATCGCGCGCGCGCGCGAGTCAGCCCTCGATCCGCGAGAAATCGGCGACCCGGTGGACCGCTTCGCGCATTCGCGCGAGGAGGGCGAGCCGGGCTTCGCGCTTGGCGGGATCGGGATCATTGACGGTCACCTTGTCGAAAAACGAGTCCACCGGGCCGCGCAGGCTGGCCAGCGCCGCCATCGCCCCTTCGAAATCCTCCACCTCCACCGCGGCGCGCGCGCGGGGCTCGGCCGAATCGAGGGCCGCGATGAGGGCAGCTTCCTCCATTTCTGGGGCGTAGGAAAGGGGTTTGTTCCGGCCCTGTTCCGTCGTCCCGGCGGAGGCTGGGACCCCAGCGGCATTAGCCGTAGCGGGGGGCGCTCCATCGGCGCCGGGCCCTTCACCCCCCGGGGTCCCAGCCTGCGCTGGGACGACGGCCCCGGTCCAGCCTTCCTTCTTCAGGATATTCGCCGCGCGCTTGTAGCCGGCGAGGAGGTCGGCGCCTTCGGGAATCTCGACGAAGGCCTGGAGCGCCTTCACCCGGGCGAGCAGGCGGACGAGATCGTCCTCCCCGGCGCCCGCTTCGTTCCTGGCGGCGAAGACGGCGTCGATGAGGTCGTGGCGGACTCCGGCCTCGCGCTGCTGGACCTTGAGGCGGTCGGCGAAGAAGCCGAGGATCTCGAGAGCGTTGCGATCCAGCCGGTGGAGCCCGGCATCCTCGCCCCCGCGGCCGACGAGATTGGCGAGGCTGCCCCTCACCGCGAGAGTCAGCGGAAGCCTCAGGCCCGACCGGACGATCAGCTCGATCGAGGCGATCGCGGCGCGCCTCAGGGCGAAGGGGTCCTTCGAGCCGGTGGGCCTCAGGTCGGCGCTGAAGAAGGCGCAGATCGTGTCCAGCTTGTCCGCCAGGCTCACCGCGACCGTCACCGGCGCGGTCGGCACTTCGTCGCCCTGCCCCGCCGGCTTGTAATGGTCGCGGACGGCGTCGGCGACTTCGGGTGCTTCGTCCTGGGCTCGGGCGAGGTGGCCGCCGATGAGGCCCTGGAGCTCGGGGAATTCGCCGACCATCTGGGTGACGAGATCGGCCTTGCAGAGTCGGACGGCGCGGGTCGCGAGATCGGCTAAATCCGTCGCCCCAGCGGAGGCTGGGGCCCCAGCGGGATTGGCCGCGGCAGTTTCGCTTCGATGCCCCGCCTCTATGCCGAGCCTTTCACCCCCTGGGGCCCCAGCCTTCGCTGGGGCGACGGGGGTGGCTCCCCGGGACGGATTCGAACCATCGCCCCCCACGATGCCCTCCTCGACGAGCCACCGCGCCAGCTTGGCGACCCGCTCGACCTTGTCGGCCACCGTCCCCAGCTTTTCGTGGAAGACGATGTCGCCGAGCTTCTTCGCTTGCTCCTCGAGCGGGACCTTCAGATCCTGGTCCCAGAAGAACTTGGCGTCGGAGAGGCGGGCGGAGAGGACTCGTTCGTTGCCCTGGACGATCGAGGCGCCGCCGTCGGTCGCCTCGATGTTGGCGGTGCAGACGAAGTTCGGGGCTAATCCTCCCCGGGACGGGGAGGTGGCTGCCCGGAGGGCTGACGGAGGGGGGGCTGTGCCAGGTTCGGAACCCCCTCCACCAGCCTTCGGCTGGTCCCCCTCCCCGTCCCGGGGAGGATGAGTCACCGCGAAATATTTCTGGTTGGTGCGCATGGTGAGCTGGATCACCTCGCCCGGGACGTCGAGGAAGGCGGGGTCGAAGCTTCCCAGCAACGGCACCGGCCATTCGGTGAGGCCGGCATTTTCGGCGAGCAGGCCGTCGTCCTCGACCAGGGCGAGACCGGCCGCGGCGGCGGCGGCGCGGGCGCCCTCGGCGATGATTCGGGCCCTCTCGGCGGGGTCGACGATGACGTGGCAGGCCTGGAGCTTCTCGACATAATCGTGGGCGCCGCCGATGGTGATCGGGCCGGGATGGTGGAAGCGATGGCCGACCGTGGCGGCGCCGGAGCGCACGCCGGCAATCTCGACTTCGACGATCTCCTCGCCGAGCAAGGCGACGATGCCCTGCAGGGGGCGGACCCAGCGGGGGCTTTCGGTCGAGACGGAGGCGGCGCCCCAGCGCATCGACTTGGGCCAGGGGAAGGCACGGACGATCGCCGGGATCGCTTCGGCGAGCACCGCGGCGGTGGCTCGGCCGGGCTTGTCGACGATCGCGAAGAGGATTCCGTCGCGCTCCTCGAGCTGGTCGCGGGTCAGGCCGGTCTTGCGAAGAAAGCCTTCGAGCGCCTGCGGCGGCGCCGAGGCGCGCGGGCCCTTGGTCTCCTCGCGAACGGCCGCCGTCTCGGCGGGAAGGCCGCGGGCGATGAGGGCGAGGCGGCGCGGCGTGGCGTAGGTCTCGATCCGCTCGGCGGCGAGACCGGCGGCTGAGAGCTGGTCTGAAAAGAGGCGCGCAAGATCCTGCTGCGCCTTGCCTTGCATCCGCGCGGGTATTTCCTCGGAGAGGAGCTCGAGGAGGAAATCAGGCATCGTGATCCTCCCCGGGACGGGGAGGGGGACCGCCGCGCGTAGCGCGGTGGTGGAGGGGGTCGGCCGCTGCTGCCACGATTGCTTCGGCGATGCCGTCCGGGTCTTGGAGCACGTCTTTCGCCAGGATTCTCAATAGTCGATAACCTCGCTCGCGGAGGAAAGCGTCACGTCTTTCGTCCCGTTCCGGCCGATCGCCCCTGTCATGAGCCTCGCCATCGACTTCGATGACGAGCTTGGAGCTGCTGCAGTAGAAGTCGACGACGTAGGGACCGATCGGGTGCTGCTTGCGGAAGCTCACGCTGCCAGCGGCGCGGCGGATGCGCTGCCAGAGCAGCACTTCCGGCAGGCTCATGGTGCGGCGGAGCCTTCGCGCCGTGTAGACTGCAGGCCGGCGCAGGTTGCCCCGCCCCCCTCCACCACCGGCCTTCGGCCGGCGGTCCCCCTCCCCGTCCCGGGGAGGATCTGAATGGCCGCTCACGCCGCCCACCCGTTCTTTTCCATCCAGGACTGGCAGGCGCCTTTCGCCAGGTCCCTTACGCGGCCGATATAGGCCTGGCGTTCGGCCACCGAGATCACGCCCCTCGCCTGGAGGGTGTTGAAGATGTGGCTGGCCTTGATCGCCTGGTCGTAGGCGGGGAGCGGGAGGTTCGCTTCGATGCAGCGGGCGTTTTCCTCGGCGGCGTCCTTGAACCAGCGGAAGAGGGTCTCGGTGTTCGCCACTTCGAAATTGTAGGCGCTGAACTGCTTCTCGTTTTCGAGGAAGACCTGGCCGTAGCTCACCCCCTCGTCGTTGAAGGCGAGGTCGTAGACGTTGTCGACGCCCTGGACGTACATGGCGAGGCGCTCGAGGCCGTAGGTCAATTCTCCCGCGACCGGCTTGCAGTCGTAGCCGCCGACCTGCTGGAAATAGGTGAACTGGGTGACCTCCATGCCGTCGCACCAGACTTCCCAGCCGAGGCCCCAGGCGCCCAGTGTCGGCGATTCCCAATCGTCCTCGACGAAGCGGATGTCGTGCCTCAGGAAATCGATTCCGATCGCCGCGAGGCTGCCGAGATAGAGGGCCTGCAGGTCGGACGGGCTCGGCTTCAGGATCACCTGATACTGGTAATAATGCTGGAGGCGGTTGGGATTCTCGCCGTAGCGGCCGTCGGTGGGGCGGCGGCAGGGCTGGACGTAGGCGGCCTTCCAGGGATCGGGGCCGAGGCTTCTGAGCGCCGTGGCGGGGTGGAAGGTGCCGGCGCCCATCTCGACGTCGTAGGGCTGGAGGATCAGGCAGCCCTGCCGGCTCCAATAATCGTGGAGCGTGAGGATCAGCGACTGGAAGCTGGGGGGCCGGTCCACTTGGGCTTCGCACCTGCAACAAGGATTGGGCCTCGCTCTGGCGCAGGAGCGGGGCGCGGGTCAAGCGGAGCGGCGCGATTGACCGGCCGGGGCAAAAGCCGCACAAGCGGCAAGGCAGGGACAACTCCTCGAGCGGGCGCTGGCATGGGCTTCGAAAGACTGACTTTTCGGCGGGCCTCGTGGCTCCTGCCGGCGGCCGCCCTGGCGGCGTCGCCGGCGCTTGCCGGCGCCTACGGCAAGGACAGCGCGGCCAAGGAGGCGCCCGGCCGGGAGTCCGCCGCTCCGCTCGCCCAGCCCGAGCCGAAGCCGGCCCTGTGGCTGCTCGCCGACGACGACACAAGGATCTACATGCTCGGCACCATCCACGTGCTTCCGCCGGGCTTCCGTTGGCGCTCGGCCGCGGTCGACAAGGCGGTGGGGGAAGCGGCGGAGCTGGTCGTCGAGACCTATGAGCCGCCGGGAACCGAGCCGAGCCTCGACGGCAATGCGGGCTTCTTCGCCGACCATCCGGTGCCGATCCTCGAGCGCGTGCCCAGGGACAAGCGCGAGCCGCTCGCCGCGGCGATCCAGGCGTCGGGCCTGCCGCTCGACTTCCTCGACAGGATGCACAGCTGGGCGGCGGCGATGACCCTGGGAATCGCCCAGATGCTTGGCGAATATGGAGTCGACGATCCCGACGAGGCGCCCGGGGTCGAGGACGTGCTCGAGCAGGATTTCCGAAAGGCCGGCAAGCCGATCCTCAGCGTCGAGGACGGCAATGCGGTGTTCGCCTCGCTGGGCGCTCTCCCCGAGGCGGTGCAGGCCGAGCTTCTCATCGAGGCGATCGAGCCCGCGCCGGGAGGCGGAGGCGGACCGGGCGCCGGCGCGAGCGCCGGCGCCGAGGAGCTGGAATGGGTGGCGGGCCACGACCAGGCGATGGACCTCGAGGGGGAGTCGGGCTTCCCGCCCGCTTTGTTCGACGTGCTCGTACGCCGCCGCAACGCCGCCTGGACCCTGTGGCTCGAGGAAAGGCTGAAGAAGCCGGGGACCCTTCTGTTCGCGGTCGGCGCGGGCCATCTCGCGGGCCGGGAATCGGTGCAGGCGATGCTCGCGAAGCGCGGGCTGCACGTGAAGCGGGTCGGCTGAGCCGGGAAGGTCGATGATGTTCGCGGCTGAATTCTGGAAGCGGCTTCGAGTCGCCCTGCTGCTGCCGCTGGCGGCCTGCGCGAACGCCGCGGCGCCGGTCGCACAGGCGCCCGCGGCGGCCCATCCGGCGATGTGGAAGGTCGCCGACGCGGACACGACCATCTACCTGTTCGGAACCATCCACCTGCTGCCCGAAGGCCGGGGATGGCGAACGCCCGCCTTCGACGCCGCGCTCGGGCGGGCGGACGAGCTGGTGCTCGAGGTCGCCGACATCGAGGACGTCATGGCGAGCGCCCAGGCGATGCAGAAGCTCGGAGTGTCGCCGGGCCTGCCGCCGATCGCCGAGCGGGTGCCGGCGGAGAAACGGGCGGCGTTGCGGGCGATGATCGCCGAGAGCGGCTATCCCGAGGCGGTCTTTGACCGGCTTGAGACCTGGGCGGCGGCCATCCCTTTGCTCGGAGTGACCTTCAAGCGGCTCGGGCTCGACCCGTCGCTCGGGGTCGAGCGGCAGATCGGGGCGCCCTTCCGGGCTTCGGGCCGGAAGGTGACCGGGCTCGAGACGGTCGAGCAGCAATTCGGCTTCTTCGACACCCTGTCGGAAGACGCGCAGCGAGCGCTGCTGCTGTCGGTGGTCGAGGACGGCGCCGAGACCCGGGCCCAGTTCAGGGCGATGCTCGACGCCTGGTCGACCGGCGACGTCGCCGGGGTGGCCCGGACCTTCGACGACGAGACCCAGCTGTCGCCCGAATTGCGACAGAAGCTGATGGGCCGCCGCAACGCGGCCTGGGCGGAGTGGCTGGCGAAGCGGCTGGAGACTCCGGGAACGGTGTTCGTCGCGGTCGGCGCGGGGCATCTGGCGGGCTCGGAATCGGTGCAGGCGATGCTCGCGGCGAAGGGGCTCAAGGCGAAGCGGGTGCAATAACAAGGGCTTGATAATTGGTGTCTGACACCAATTTCCGTGCCGGAGCGAAAAATGGTGTCTGACACCAATTTCTCATCTCCTGACACCAATTTCTCATCTCCTTGCCTTCGCGGGCCCCCTCCCCTATAGGCGCCGCTCCCCCGTTCATGGTCATCCCTGGAGGCGTGAGCGCGGGCGTTTGAATCCAGATTTCGAAAGGCATGCATATGAGCGAACAGCTTACGCTGTCGGCCGAGACGCGCGAACGGGCGGGCAAGGGAGCCTCCCGAGCCATGCGTCGCGAAGGCCGGGTCCCCGCCGTCGTCTACGGCAACAGAGAAGAGCCCCTCGCCGTCCACGTCGAGGAAAAGGCCCTGATGAAGATGCTGAACACCGGCCACTTCATGAACTCGGTCGTCATGGTCGACGTCGCCGGCGGCCCGACCGCCCGCACCCTCCCCAAGGACGTCCAGTTCCACCCGGTCACCGACCGGCCGCTGCATGTCGATTTCCTGCGCATCTCCGAGCATTCGAAGGTGCACGTCAACGTGCCGATCAAGTTCGTCGGCGAGGACCGTTCGCGCGGCCTGAAGCGCGGCGGAGTCCTCAACACGGTGCGCCACGAGCTCGAGCTGGTCTGCGACGCGGCCGAGATACCCGACGAGATCGAGGTCGACCTGGCGGGGCTCGACATCGGCGATTCGCTCCACTTCTCGGCGGTGACCCTTCCCAAGGGCGTCGAGAGCGCGATCACCGACCGCGACTTCACCATCGCCACCATCGTGCCGCCCTCGGGCCTCAAGATGGACGAGGAAGACGCCGCCACCGCCGCCGAGGCCCCCGCGCCGGCCGACGTACCGCTTGTCGGCGAGGAAGAGGCCGGAGAGGCCGAAGAGGGCTGATGGCGATCCTGAGCTGGCTCGGCTCGCTCTTCGGCTCGAGGGCCGTCGAGGTGCCGGGCCAGCCCGAGGAGGCTCCGCACGCGGATTGGGAGGGGTTCGAGCCGGTGCAGATCTGGGTCGGACTCGGCAATCCGGGCGCAAGCCATGCGATGCACCGGCACAATGTCGGGTTCATGGCGGTGGATTCGATCGCCGCCAGCCACGGCTTCGAGCCGCCCAAGAAGAGCTTCCACGGCTGGGCCCAGCAGGGCCGGATCGGCGGCCAGCGCATCCTGCTGCTCAAGCCCGCCACCTTCATGAACGACAGCGGCCGAGCCGTCCGAGCCGCGATGGACTTCTTCAAGAAGGAAGCGGGCGACGTCACCGCCTTCCACGACGAGCTCGACCTGGCGCCGTTCAAGGTCAAGGTGAAGGTGGGCGGCGGCACCGCCGGCCATAACGGCCTGCGCTCGACCGAGGCGCATATCGGCAACGGCTTTCGCCGGGTGCGGATCGGCATCGGCCATCCCGGCCACAAGGACAAGGTCACCCCCCACGTCCTCGGCAATTACGCCAAGGCCGAGCAGGACCGCCTCGCCGACATGCTCGGCGCGGTGGCCGCCGAGGCGGAATGGCTTGCGAAGGGCGACGACGCCCGGTTCATGAACGAGGTCGCGCTGAGGCTTCAGGACTGATCCTCCCCGAGAGAGCCTCGCCCCGACTGGCTGGACCCGCTCGATTAAGCGGCAATTGCGGAAAATCGGGGACAGCTTGCGCGAGCCGAGGCGGGGGCGCATAACCGTCCCATGAGATCGCTTGCACTTCTGGCGATTTGGGCAGTTTCCGCCGCTGCCGCCGCGCCCGGCCCGGGCGTCCCCCTGCAGGCGCTGACGGAGGCCGATGTCGGCGCCGGCGCGCTCGAAAACTCGGCCTGCTACGTCCATGACGGACCCGCGGTGCTCGTCGTCGCCACGGTCAAGAACGCGGTCGTCAATTCCGACGGCGACCTTCTGCTGCTCGACCGGCTCGACGACGACGGCTTTCCCAGCGGCGGCGCGCGCTACGGCTCCAACACGCTCAAGGTCGTCATCGCACCCGCTCCCGGGCCGGTCGACGACGTGGCCGCGAGCGGGCGGACCGACCAGTCCGCCCAGATCAGCGTCCGCAAGCGGGGAAGCACGAAGAGCATCACCGCGCGGTGGAGCTGCAACCCCCGCCGAGGCGCCTAGCCCGAGGCTCGCCCAGCCGACCAAGATGGTCTAGTTCCGGGTCGAATGCCGACCCGCTCCCTCTTCGCCACCCGCTTCTATGAAGGCACGCTCGAGGCTCCGGCCCTCGTGGCCGAGCTCGAACGGGCCTGCCGGTCGCTCGCCGAGGAGGACGAGGCCGGCCGGCGCTGGTCGAGGGAGCACGGCTATCGCGGCTACACCTCCTATGCGTCGCTGAACGACCTTCCGAGCCGCGATCCCGGCATCGGCGCGCTCGTCCGGCACCTCAACCGCCATGTCGCCCTCTTCGCCGCCGACTGCGCCTTCGACCTGGGCGGGCGGCGGCTGAAGCTCGACAGCCTGTGGGTCAACGTCCTCAAGCCCGGAGGAACGCATTCGGGGCATATCCATCCCCACGCCGTCGTCTCGGGCACCGTCTATGTGGCGGTTCCGCCCGGATCGGGCGCGCTCAAGCTCGAGGATCCACGCCTGCCGATGATGATGGCGGCGCCGCCGCGCCGAGGCGACGCGCCGGAGGCGCTGAGGACCTTCGTCTATGCCGAGCCGGCGCCTGGATCGGTCTTCCTGTGGGAGAGCTGGCTGAGGCACGAGGTCGTGCCCGGCACCGGCAAGGCGGAGCGGATCAGCATCAGCTTCAACTACCGGCTGTGACGGGAGCCCTCCCCGGCCCCTGCGACTCCGCTTTGGCGAGCCTTCAGGAAGCGCGGCCCTGCCCCAGCCGGAGATGGACCCTCGTCGCCTCGATCCTGGCCTCGAGCCTCTCCTTCATCGACGGCTCGGTGGTCAACGTCGCCCTGCCGGCGATCGGCGCGGACCTCCAGGCCCACGCCTCCGGCCTGCAGTGGATCGTCAACGCCTATCTGCTCCCCTTGAGCGCCCTCCTCCTGCTCGGCGGCGCGGCCGGAGACAAATTCGGGCGGCGGCGGCTCTTCCTGCTCGGAATCGCCCTGTTCGCTCTGGCCTCGGCACTTTGCGCAATCGCCCCGTCCCTGCCGCTGCTGCTCGCCGGCCGGGCGCTTCAGGGCGTCGCCTCGGCGATGCTGATGCCCAACAGCCTCGCTTTGCTCGGCGCCGCCTTCGCCGGCGAATCGCGCGGCAGGGCGATCGGAAGCTGGGCGGCGGCGGGCGCGATCGCCGGCGCGCTCGGGCCGGTGCTCGGCGGCTGGCTGGTGGAAAGCGTCGGCTGGCGGTCCATCTTCCTGGTCAACCTGCCGGTCGCGGCCGGGGCCCTGTGGCTGGGCTGGCGCCACGTCGCCGAGAGCCGGGAGGAGTCGCCCGTGCCGCTCGACGCGCTGGGCGTCGCCGCGGCCACCTTCGCTCTCGGGGCGGTCACCTGGGGGCTGACCGTGCTGTCGAGCGGCGAGGGACAAGCGGGGCCGGGCTGGGCCTCGACCGGTCTCGGAGCCCTCGCTTTGCTCGCCTTCCTCGCCATCGAGCGGAAGCGCGGCGGCCGGGCGATCATGCCCTTCTCGCTGTTCGGAACGGCGAGCTTCGCCGGCCTCACCATTCTCACCTTCTTCCTTTATGCCGCTTTGGGCGGGCTGTTCGTCCTGCTCCCCTACGTCCTGATCGAGCTCAAGGGCTATTCGCCCACCGCCGCCGGCGCGGCCTTGCTGCCGCTGCCCGCGGTGATCGCCCTCGGCTCGCGGCTGATGGGCTCGGTGGCGGCCCGGACCGGGCCTCGGCTGCCGCTCACGGTCGGGCCGCTGATCGTCGCCGGCGGCTTCGCCTTGTCCGCCCGGATCGGCGGCGAGGGCTCCTACTGGACGACCGTCCTGCCGGGGGTGCTGGTGATCGCGATCGGAATGGCGGGGGCGGTGGCGCCGCTGACGACGGCGGTGATGGCGTCGGTCGACAAGGACCATGTCGGCACCGCCAACGGCTTCAACAGCGCGGTGGCCCGGACCGGCGGGCTGATCGCGACGGCTCTGCTGGGCGCGGTGCTTGCGGCGCGCGGGACGGCGCTGGCCGACGCCTTCGCGGCCGCCGCCTTCGTCGCGGCGGCCGCGGCGGCGGTCGCGGGGCTGGCCGCGCTTGTCCTGCTCAAGCCGCACGAAATTCGCACCCCCACGTCACCCTGAACTTGTTTCAGGGTCCAGCTTCGAGCATCGGGGCGGTCATGGAACCGGATGCTGAAACGAGTTCGGCATGACGGCCGTCGGGAGTGCGTGAAGAGCCATGGGTTTTCGTTGCGGGATCGTCGGGCTGCCCAATGTCGGCAAGTCCACTCTGTTCAACGCTCTGACCGAGACGGCGGCGGCGCAGGCGGCGAATTATCCGTTCTGCACGATCGAGCCCAATGTCGGTCGGGTCGCCGTGCCCGATCCGAGGCTGGACGAGATCGCGCGCATCGCCAAGTCGGCGCAGGAGATCGAGACCCAGCTCGAATTCGTCGACATTGCCGGGCTGGTGCGCGGCGCCTCGAAGGGCGAGGGGCTGGGCAACCAGTTCCTCGGCAACATCCGCGAGGTCGACGCCATCGTCCATGTGCTTCGCTGCTTCGAGGGGGGCGACGTCACCCATGTCGAGGGGCGGGTCGATCCGGTCGCCGACGCCGAGACGGTCGAGACCGAATTGATGCTCGCCGACCTCGACAGCCTGGAGAAAAGGGTTCCGGCGCTCGCCAAGAAGGCCCAGCAGGGCGACAAGGAGGCGAAGGTCCAGGCCTCGGTGCTGGGCCAGGCGCTGGAGCTGCTTCGCGACAGCAAGCCGGCGCGGCTGACCGAGCCGAAGGACGCCGAGGAGAAGATCGCGCTCGAGCGGGCGCAGCTGCTCACCGCCAAGCCGGTCCTCTACGTCTGCAACGTCGACGAGGGCGACGCCGCCTCGGGCAACGCCCACAGCGCCCGGCTGTTCGACAAGGCCAAAGCGGAAGGTGCCGGAGCGGTCGTCATCTCGGCGGCGATCGAGGCCGAGATCGCGACCATGGACCCGGCCGACCGGCCCGAATTCCTCAACGACCTCGGCCTCGGGGAAACGGGCCTCAGCCAGGTGATCCGGGCCGGCTACGACCTCCTTCACCTCATCACCTTCTTCACCGCGGGACCCAAGGAGTCGCGCGCCTGGACGGTCGAGAGAGGCGCGAAGGCCCCGCAGGCCGCCGGAGCCATCCACACCGACTTCGAGCGCGGCTTCATCCGCGCCGAGACCATCGCCTACGAGGATTTCGTGCGCTGCGGCGGCGAGGCGGGCGCGAAGGAAGCGGGCAAGATGCGTTCCGAGGGCAAGGACTATGTCGTCCAGGACGGCGACGTGATGCTGTTCCGGTTCAACGTTTGAGCGTTGAGCGGCGCCTGCTCCAGACGGCGGTAGCGCTGGGCTGCGTGGTGCCGCTCGCGGCCGGGGCCGTCGGGATCATGCACGGGCCGGAAATGCTGCACGGGGTCGGCGATAACGTGCCGGCCGATCTCGACAGCCACTTCCGCTACCTCTCGGGCCTGCTCCTCGCCATCGGTATCGGCTTCGCGACCTGCATTCCCGGGATCGAACGCAAGACGGCGCGGTTCCGGCTGCTCGCCTTCCTGGTCTTCATCGGCGGGCTGGGCCGGCTTCACTCCCTGATATCGACCGGAATGCCCGGCAGCGGGCATCTGTTCGGACTGGCGATGGAGCTGATCGCGGTGCCGCTGCTCGTCCTCTGGCAGGCGCGGGTCGCAGCGGCCGGAGAAGGTCCGGCGGGGAGGTCGGAATGAACGTCTTCGGCCTGTTCCGCGCCCGCTTCCCGGCCGATCGGAGGCGCATCGGCAAGATCCAGAAGAATCGGCTTCGGGGAGCCCTGCGCAGCCCTTTTCGAACGAACCCGGCCGCGTGATCGGGATCACGTGCGTTGCTTCGGGTCGGGCCTAGGCAGATGCGGTTCAACCGGGGATCGAAAGGACCGTTCCGCGATGTGGAAGCTCAGGTTCCGCTCCGAAGAAGACGCTGATGACGCCGTCCTCCAGCGGCTGATGCGCATCCTCTGGTTGAGCGTAGGGCTTTCCGCCTTTGCGCTGCTCGCCTCGCAATATCAGGGAATTTTAGCCGCGCTGGGCATTGGGACGCTGATTCTCCTCGCGTCCTTCGCCGGCGGCTGCTTCTTTGGTTTCCTGTTCGGACTTCCCAAGGTGGCGCCGCCGGAGGCGCAGGGCATATCCTCGAACACCGCCTCCTCGTCCGCGCAGCCCGCCGCGAACGACCTCAAGCCGAGCCCTGAAGCTTCCGGCTCGGTGGCACCGACAGCCCGCGCCCGCCTCCTTCAATCAAGCACTAACCTCGAGAAGATTTCTGACTGGCTGACGACCATGATCGTGGGCGCGAGCCTCGTCGAACTCCACCGCGTCAACGATGCACTCCTGGCGTTCCGGCTGTTCCTTGAAACGACGGCGACGGTCTTTCCCGTGGAGGGAGGAGCGCCGACGGCGGGCGCGATCCCGACGGCCGGGACCATCATCCTCATCTTCGGGGCGATATGCGGCTTCCTCTATATGTACCTCAACACCCGCTTGGTTCTGGTCCGGCTGTTCGCCGCGATCGAACGCTTTCTGGCCGGCGATACGGCCCTGCCCGCTTCCCAGCAGCGCATCATCGCCGAGATCGCCGACCGGCAGGAGGGCCTCGGCTCGACCCTGAAGCAGCAAGCCAGCTCGTCCAAGGGTTGGACCGTCGACGACGCTCTCGGGCTGATGTTCGACCTCCTGTACAAGGACAATCCGGATCGCGTCATTCATCTTGGCGCCGAACTCTCCAACACTGTCGCCCGTGAACGCGCCGAATATTGGTTCTATCTGGCCGCGGCATTCGGCCAAAAGCTCCACGGCCTTCCCAACAAGGATCCCGAATGGATGTCTGCGCGCGACAACGCCCTCGACGCGGCGCGCCGGGCGATCGCAATCGCTCCCAGTTACCGGGAACGGCTCTGGGCGATTTCCAACCCGGAGAGCACCGACGACGATCTCGTGCCGCTTCGCCGGGATCCGGAATTCCTCAAGTTGGTGGGTCGCGCCTGAACGCCCCTGCGCTCAGTCCAGCGCCTTCCTCAGCAAATCGTTGACCACGCCCGGATTGGCCTTGCCCTGCATCGCCTTCATCACCTGGCCGACGAAGAAGCCGAAGAGCTTGTCCTTGCCGCCGCGATATTCGGCGACCTTGTCGGCGTTTGACGCCATGACGTCGGCGATGGCCGCCTCGATCGCGCCGGTGTCGCTGGTCTGCCTGAGGCCGCGCTCCTCGACGATCGCGCCCGGATCCTGGCCGGTCTCGAGCATGATCTCGAAGACCTGCTTGGCGAGGGTGCCGGAGAGGGTGCCGTCGGCGGTGAGGCGGAGCAGCTCGGCGGCCTGGGCGGAAGTGACGGGGCTGTCGTCTATGTCCTTGCCGAGGCGGTTCAGAGCTCCGAACAGGTCCGAGGTCACCCAGTTGCTCGCGCGCTGCGCGTGCTCCTCGCCGAGCTGTTTCAGGAGAGCCTCGAACCAGCGGGCCGTCGTAACGTCGGCGGTGAGGACGGAGGCGTTGTAGGGCGAAAGTCCAAGCGCGCCCTCGTAGCGGTGGCGCTTGGCGTCGGGGAGCTCGGGGAGCGAGGCCCGGCAGTCGGCGAGGAAATCGTCCGACAGTTCGACCGGGAGCAAATCGGGATCGGGGAAGTAGCGGTAATCGTGCGCTTCCTCCTTGGAGCGAAGCGAGCGGGTCTCGGCCTTGTCCGGGTCCCACAGCCGCGTTTCCTGAACGATGCTGCCGCCGCCCTCCAGCACGTCGACCTGGCGGTTCGCCTCATAGTCGATCGCGGCCATGATGAAGCGGACCGAATTGACGTTCTTGGTCTCGGTCCGGGTGCCAAGCTCGCCGCCCGGTCTGCGAACGCTGACGTTGACGTCGGCCCGCATCGAGCCCTGCTCCATATTGCCGTCGCAGCTGCCGACGTAGCGCAGGATCGCTCTGAGCTTACGGATGTAAGCCCCTGCTTCCTCTGGGCTTCTCATGTCCGGCTTGGAAACGATCTCCATCAAGGCGACGCCCGAGCGATTGAGATCGACATAGGACATGGAGGGGTGCTGATCGTGCATCAGCTTGCCGGCATCCTGCTCGAGATGGATCCGCTCGACTCCGATGCGCTTGGCCGAGCCCTCGTCTTTGTCGTCGAGAAGGATCTCGATCTCACCCTCGCCGACGATGGGGTGGTAGAGCTGGCTGATCTGATAGCCCTGCGGCAGATCGGCGTAGAAATAATTCTTGCGGTCGAAGCGCGACCAGGGGTTGATCCTCGCCTCCAGCGCCATGCCGGTGCGAACCGCCTGGCGGATGCATTCGGCGTTGGGGACCGGGAGCATTCCGGGCATGGCGGCGTCGACCAGGCTGACCTGGCTGTTGGGCTCCGCCCCGAACTCAGTCGAGGCGCCCGAGAAGAGCTTGGCGTTCGAGGTGACCTGGGCGTGGACCTCGAGACCGATCACCACTTCCCATTCGCCGGTGGCGCCGTGGATTCGGTAACTAGACATGGCGGGACTCCCCCGTCATTGCGAGCGAAGCGAAGCAATCCAGAGCGGCCTCCGAGGCCCGCTGGATTGCCGCGTCGCTTCGCTCCTCGCAAGGACGAAGCCAGCTCACCACCACGCCTCCGGCCTCGCCGTGAATCCGGCCCGTTCCTCCAGCGCCAGAGCGGCGTTGAGAACGCCCTGCTCGTCGAGCGCCCGGCCGACCAGCTGGAGGCCGAGCGGGAGGCCCTGGTCGTCGAGGTCCGCCGGCACGCTGATCGCGGGCAGGCCGGCGAGGCTGGCGGGAACGGCGAAGACGTCGTTCAAATACATGGCGATCGGGTCGGCGCTCTTCTCGCCGAGGGCGAAGGCGGCGGAAGGGGCGGTCGGGGTGAGGATGAGGTCGCACTGTTCCCAGACTCGCTCGAAATCGCGGGCGATCAGCGCCCTCACCTTCTGGGCATGGTTGAAATAGGCGTCGTAGAAGCCGGCCGAGAGGACGTAGGTGCCGATCATGATCCGGCGCTTGACCTCCGGGCCGAAGCCGGCCGAGCGGGTCGCCTCGTACATGTCGGTCAGATTGCCGTTCTCGGGCAAGGCGCGAAGGCCGTAGCGGACCCCGTCGTAGCGGGCGAGGTTGGACGAGGCCTCGGCCGGGGCGATGATGTAATAGGCCGGAAGCGCATATTTGGTGTGCGGCAGCGAAACCTCGACGATCTCGGCGCCGGCGTCGCGCATCAGCTCGATGCCCTTCTGCCAGACCCGGTCGATCTCGGCCGGAACGCCGTCGATTCGATATTCCCTGGGGATTCCGATCCGCTTGCCGCGAAGGTCGGAATTCAGGGCCGCCTCCCAGCTCGGCACCGGCAGTTCGAGCGAGGTCGAATCCTTCGGGTCGAAGCCGGCCATCGCTTCCAGCAGGATCGCGCAGTCGCGAACGTCGCGGGCCATCGGCCCGGCCTGGTCGAGCGAGGAGGCGAAGGCGACGACTCCCCAGCGCGAGCAGCGGCCGTAGGTCGGCTTGATGCCGGTGATTCCGACGAAGGCGGCGGGCTGGCGGATCGAGCCGCCGGTGTCGGTGCCGGTCACGCCGGGCGCGAGGCGGGCGGCCACCGCGGCGGCCGAGCCGCCCGAGCTGCCGCCGGGCGTCAGAGCGGCATTGCCGCCGTCGCTCCGTCGCCAGGGCGACAGGACCGGGCCCCAGGCGCTGGTCTCGTTCGACGAGCCCATGGCGAACTCGTCCATGTTCAGCTTGCCGAGCATTCCGGCGCCCGCGGCGAAGAGGTTCGCCGAAACGGTGGATTCGTAGCGGGGCTTGAACCCCTCGAGGATGCGGCTGCCCGCCGTGGTCGGGACTCCGAAGGTGGCGAACAGGTCCTTGATGCCGAGCGGCACGCCCGAGAGCGGCTTCAAGTCGCCGGCGGCGCGCGCTTCGTCGGCGGCGGCGGCGGCGGCGAGGGCATGCTCCGGAGTTTCGACGGTGAAGGCGTTGAGGCCCCTGCCCTTTTCCACTGACGCGTTATAGGCCTCGGCGACCTCGAGCGCGGAGAAGGCGCCGTCGCGGACTCCGTCGCGCAAGGCGGCGATGCCGAGGTCGGTGAGGCCGGTCATATGTTCGTCACCCCGGCGAGAGCCGGGGCCTCGGGGAGACCCGCGGTGACTTTCCGACCTGGGGTCCCGGCTTTCGCCGGGATGACGGGCCTCCTCATCACTCGATCACCTTGGGGACCGCGAAGAAGCCGTGCTCGGCGGCCGGAGCGTTGGCCAGCACGTCGTCGCGCTTGCCGCCGTCGGTGACGACGTCTTCGCGAAGGCGAAGCTTGTTCGGGATCACCGCCGTCATCGGCTCGATCCCCTCGACGTTGACCTCCTGGAGCTGCTCGACCCAGCCGAGGATGTTGTTCAGCTCCGGCGCGAGCGCTTCCACCTCGGCGTCGGTGACGGCGATCCGGGCGAGCTTCGCGATATGGCGTACGGTGGCGGCGTCGACGGACATGGGCGCGCGCTAGCATTCACGCTGCAATGCGGCAAGGAGGGGCTATTCGAACTCCCCGTCCACCGGCTTGCCGCCGATGAAGACCTGCCGCCGGGCGACGGGGCGGATCTCGATCTCGCCGCGGCGGAGCGCCTCGCGCTGCCGCTTCTGCTCCGCTTCCACCTGCTGCGGTCCCGCCGCCGTCTCGGCGCTCGGCACCTCGTCCCCGGGCCGGCGCCACTGCCCGCCGGCAAGGCGGATCACGACCCGATCCAGCTCACAGGCAGAATGGTTTCGGCCGTCGGTCCATCCGGCGGGGCAACGGTCCATGATCGCGACCGCGGCATTGTCGCCGGGCTTCCAGAACAGGAAGCATTCGCCCTTGCCGGTGCAGGCGCCGGGCTTGCCCGGCCGGCCGAGCACGGCTTCCCGCAAGGCGGGCGGCACCTGAGCCCCGGCCGGGAAGACGCGCATCTCGCGCGGCGCATCCACATAATCCTCGATATGGCGGCGCGCATCCCAGCGGCTCTTCGAGGCGAGGGCGGCCAGGGCATTCTCCCGGATGACGGGATTGGCGCTTCGGGCAAGCCGCTCGACGGCCCTTCGGCCCGATGGCCCGAAATCGTAGCGGAGCGCCGCCCAGTCGAACTTGTCGGGCGCGATCCGGCCCGACTGAAGGCGGGCGACCTGGTCGCGCGTGGAGATCGCGCCGAAGCTGAGGATCGGCAGCGCCAGGAAGAGGGCGACGAGGCAGATGCCGATGGCGAGCCAGAGGTTGAGGGTCCGCACCAGAGCCGGCCATCCCGTCCGGCCGCGCACCAGTGCGAAGAAATAGGCGGCCGCGCCGGCGAGCGTGATCGCGACGAACACCGCGGCCCAAAGCCGGTCGGGGGTGAAGCCGTGCTGGACGATTCGCTTGCCGGTCGAGACGGCCGCGACGATGGCCAGCGGCAGGACGACCGCCGCCAGCGCCGCCGCGGCCCAGCGGACGAGTCGCGGTCGCGTTTCGTCGTCCTCCGCGCCGCTGCCGATCACGGCGTTGATGAGGACGCCGGCGCCGAGGATGCAGGCGAGCAGGATCGGGGTGGTCTCGCGAGTCTGCTCCCACAGGGGCTCGAGCCCGGTGAACGGCAAGGCCAGGACGAAGACGACGAGGCCGATTGCGAGGATCGGCGCCAGGAACGAAAGCACGGCGGTCGCCACCCGCTGAAGCACTCCGACGATCCGGTCGCGGTCCCTGAGCAGGCCGATGGCGGCGCCGAGCGAGCCGCCCACCAGCAGCCAGGGGAGCCAGGGCTTCTGAAGCAGGTCGCGAAGAAGGACGATTCCGATCAGCTGGAACAGCTCGGAGAGCAGGATCACGAGGAGGTAGGTGATGAGAACGAAGCCCCAGGCGACGAACCACAGGACGATGTTGGTCAGGACGTGGGCGTGGACGGCGCGGTAGTCGGGATTCCAGCGGCCGGCGTCGCGCGAGGCCTGGAAGAGCGGAACCGCGATGACCAAGGCGAGCAAGGCGGAGGTCAGCTGCCAACCCTCGCCGGCGCCCCAGCTCTCCGGTTGTCCGTTCCAGTAAGTGACGAAGCCGACGACGAGGCCGGAGCCCAAGGCGAACAGCAGGGACCAAAGCCAGCGTGGCCTCTCCAGCGAGAAGGCGAAGACGATTCCGCCCGCCGCCAGCGCCGCGGCTGCGCCGAGCTTCAGCGGGTTTTCGGTCCACTGCCAGATTTCGGGCCCTCGAGTGAGGAGGTGGATGCCCAGGCCGAGAAGCGCCCCGAGGACGAGCAGCAGCAGCGCCCGCAACGGCCAGGCTTCGTGATCGACCGGTTCAGCTTCAGTCATTGTCGTCCTCCTGCTTCTCCGCGGAACGGGGAGGGGGACCAGCCGCAGGCCGGCGGAGGGGGTCCGCGTCTCCGCAATGCCGACGCCGGGGCCCC
>JAXDPB010000097.1:0-32157 GCA_034668585.1 Sphingomonadales bacterium
CGTCGCCAGAGCCGCGCGAGACCGATCGCGTAGAGGAAAGCGGAGAGGAGAAGCGGCCCGGTCACCCACGGGCCGAGCGTCCAGCCGCCATGGCTCTCGCCGGCATGGGCCAGTGCGGGCGCCGGGACGGCCAGTAAGAGGAGCGCCAGCCGCTTCATCCGAAGCAGCTCGGGATGATGAAGGCCGCCACGGTCTGGTAGACGATCGCGATGGCGAGGAGGCCCGCGGTCAGCATTCCGACGAAGGCGATGAAATCCCGCCCCTCCGCCTCCGGGTTGCGCAGAGTCCAGGCCCGGTGCGACAACCAGGCTCCCGCCCCGGTGACGAGAAGCGCGACGAGACCCACCAGTCCGGTCTCGAGCGCCCCGTTCGAATCGCAGTCGGAGAAGCTGAGGTCGCTTCCGAGCTGCTGCGCGGCGAACCAGGCGAAGGCGCCGAGCGCCAGCGCCGACCAGGCGTAAGCGAGCGCGCGCCGCTGGGTCATTGGATCAGCCTCGGCAGCCAGTAGATCAGGAAATAGATGGGCAGCCAGCAGATCCAGACGAAGCGCCAGTACATGGCGTTCTCGGCGACGTCGACGAAGCGGCGGGCCTCGACCGCGTGGCGGGTGAACATGAGGCCGGTGAGAACGAAGGTGTCGCCGGCGTCGGTCGCGATATGGGTGGTGTGCAGGAACAGCAAAGCCCAGAGGATCGAGCCATAGGCGTTGTCGGTCCACAAGACGTTCAGCGAGGCGAACTCGAACGCCCTCAGCACGAGGAGGACGAAGCCGACCGCGCTCATCGCGAGCAGATATTTCTGGACGGTGCGCAGGTCCTTCTTCTCGGCGGCGCGCTTGAGAAGGGTGTTGGGAAGCTCGCTCGCGACGATGAGGATCGTGAACAGCGTGCCCGCGAGGAGGCTCGGCGGCCGGAAGGGCGCGGGCGGCCAGCTCTGCTCGCCGCCGGCGAGGTAGAAATAGGTGGCGATGGCGAGGGCGAAGAAGGTGCCCTCGATGGCGAAGAACGCGATGATGCCCCACCAGGTCAGGCTCCGGTGGCCGTAAGCGTGGGTCGGCAGCTCGGTGAGGTCGCCGGCGAATTTGACGGGCATGTTCATTCGATCACCGGTTCCGGAGTGACCGGTCCCTTGGGCCAGAACCAGGCGGTGAGCGCCGCTCCCACCGGAAGCAGGCCGAGGACGACCGCCCAGGGCGTGAAGATCGAGGAGACGAAGACGACGGTCACCGCGAGCGAGGACATTAACGGCCAGATGCTCGGCTCGGGCGAAGGCTCGCGCACGTCCGGCCTCGCCTCCATCACCGTCGTCAGCAGAAGCTCGCGATCGTCGACCCGGAGGCCGGTCATCACCGGCAGGGCGTCGCGATTGTCCCACAGCGGCGTCCGGCTGGTCACGACCGGAATGTGCGCGAAATTGTAGGAAGCGGGCGGCGAGGCGGCCGCCCATTCGAGCCCCGACGCATCCCAGGGATTGGCCCCGGCGACCCGTCCGCGCCACATCGACACGAAGACGTTGACGAGGAACAGGCCGAGCGCCGCCGCGAAGGCGAAGGCGCCGACGGTGGAGAGGAGGTTGGGCTCTTCCCAGCCCAGGCCAGAGGGGTAGGTATAGATTCGCCGGGGCATGCCGAGCATCCCGCTGATGTGCATCGGGAAGAAGGTCAGCTGGAAGCTGACGAACGCCGTCCAGAAAGCGATCTTGCCCAGCCCCTCGTCCATCATCCGGCCGGTGAACTTCGGGAACCAGTAGGTGAAGGCGCCGAGCAGAGGAAAGACCGCGCCGCCGATCAGCACGTAATGGAAATGGGCGACGACGAAATAGGTGTCGTGCACCTGGAGGTCGATCGGAACGCTCGCCTGCATCACTCCGCTGAGGCCGCCGAGGACGAAGGTGACGATGAAGCCGACCACCCACAGCATCGGCACCTCGAAGCGCGGCCGCCCCGCCCAGATGGTCGCGATCCAGCAGAAGATCTGGATTCCGGCCGGGATCGACACCGCCATCGTCGCCGCGGTGTAGAAGGCGAAGCCGAGCCTCGGCAGTCCGGTCGCGAACATGTGGTGGACCCAGACTCCGAAGGCGATGATCCCGACCGTCACCAGCGCCAGCACCATCGCCGGATAGGCGAGCACCGCCCGCCGCGAGAAGGTCTCGACGATGTGGCTGACGAAGCCGGTGGCGGGGAGGAAGATCATATAGACTTCGGGATGGCCGAAGAACCAGAAGAGATGCTGCCAGAGCAGGGCGTCGCCATGCTCGTAGGGATTGTAGAAATGGGTTCCGACGAGGCGGTCGGAGATGAGGAAGCCGGAGGCCAGCGCGATCGCCGGCATCGAGAAGATGGTCATCAACGCCGTGATCAAAGCGGCCCAGACGAACAGGGGCATCCGCGCCAGGCTCATTCCCGGCGCCCGCTGCTTGAGCGTCGTGGCGGTGATCTCGACCGCGACGCACAGGCCCGCGACTTCGGTGAAGGTCACCATCTGCGCCCAGATGTCGCTGCGCTTGCCGGGCGAGAATTCGGGTCCGGAGAGCGGCACGTAGGCGAACCAGCCGGCGTCGGGCGCGATGTTCAGCAGGAACGCAGCCCAGAGCAGGACCCCTCCGGCCAGGTACGTGAAGTAGCTGAAGGCGTTGAGCCGCGGAAAGGAGATGGCGCGGGTGCCGACCATCAGCGGCACCAGGAAGACCGCCATCGCTTCCATCACCGGCACCGCGAAGAGGAACATCATCGTCGTGCCGTGCATGGTGAAAAGCTCGTTGTAGCGCTGGGCGCTGATCAGCCCGCTTTCGGGCTTGGCGAGCTGGAGACGCATGACGAGCGAGGCGATTCCGCCCAGGAGGAGGAAGACCATCGCGGTGACGATGTAGCGCCGGCCGATCGCCTTGTGGTCGACGTCGCTCAGCCAGGCCCACAAACCGGGCTGGCGGCTCCACGTCTTCTCGAGCCGGGCGTGAAGGGCGACGCCCTTCAGCTTCTCGCCGTCGCGCGGCAGGTCATGGGCGGTGAGGACCGTCATGCCCTCACCGTCATCCCGGCGAAAGCCGGGACCTCGGGGAGACCCGCGGAGGCTTCTTGTCCTGGGGTCCCGGCTTGCGCCGGGATGACGAGGTTCATCTCAGCGTCTCCAGATAGGCGACGACGGCGTGGAGCTGGTCGGCGTCCAGGCCCACGACCGGCATGTTGTTGCCCGGCTTGGCGCTCTGCGGGTCGGCGATCCAGGCGTAGAGATGGCCGCGGGTCATCGGGTAGGTGCCGGCGCCGAGCGAGCGGCGGCTGAGCAGGTGGGTGAGGTCGGGCCCGACCTGGCCGGAGGCCGGGGTGCCGGCGATGGCGTGGCACGAGCTGCACTCGCGGGTGGTGACATAGTCGAAGCCGGCCTGCTGGAGCGGATTGGCGGGAGCGGGGGCCGGGCGCTGCTGAGTCGCCAGCCACAGTGCGAAATCCTCCTTGCTCTCCACCGTCACGTCGAGCGCCATATGGGCGTGCTGGATTCCGCAATATTCGGCGCACTGGCCGCGATACCGGCCCGGCTTGCGAGGCACGAGCGCGAGGTCGGTGAGCTTGCCGGGGATGAGGTCCTGCTTGCCGGCGAGGTTCGGCACCCAGAAGCTGTGGATCACGTCGTTCGACTTGAGGTAGATCATCGCCGGCACGCCCACCGGCAGATGCAATTCGTTCGCGGTGCGGATGTTCTTCGACGGGTCGGGGAAATGGTAATGTATGTCCCACCACCATTGGTTGGCGACGATCTCGACGCTCAGCACCGGCTCTCCGGGCGGCACCGATCGGGCGATGGCGCGGTCGGTGAGATAGCTGGCGAGGGTGAGGCCGGTGAGGCCGATTATCACCGCTCCGATCCACACCAGCAATGCGGTGTTGAGCGGCTTGTCGCGATTGGTGCCGTCAGGATCGGGCAGGCCGTCCTGCCGCTCGCCCCGGCGGCGCCAGTAAGCGGCGACGAGGAAGGCGATGACGGCGGCGTAGAAGAGCAGGGTGACGATCAGGAAGACCGTGAACAGGTCGCTGATCGCCGCCGCCTCGGCGCCATTGCGCGGGCCGATCGCCTGGATGCCCTCGCAGCCGCCCAGCGCCGCAAGCAGGGGGAGGAGGGCGAGGCGGCGCATCAGTCCTGCTCGTCCGTGGGCAGGGTCTCATTCGCCTCCGCCTTCTGCTTTTCGCGTTCGGACAGGGTCGCCGGCTCGGTGCTGCTGATATCGTCGCTCCGGCCCGAGAGGACGTCCTGGCGCGGCTGGGCGGACATCGAGCGCACGTAGGCGGCGAGCTCCCAGGCCTGCTGCTCGGTGATCTTTCCCTTCCACGCCGGCATTCCGTTCGGGCGGCCGTTCCAGATGGTGGTGACGATATCCTCCATCCGGCCGCCGTAGCGCCACTCATTGTCCATCAGCGGCGGGCCCATGCCGCCGCCGCCGGTGGCGTGGCAGCCGGAGCAGTTCATCCAGCCATAGAGACGCTGGCCCTGGGCGAGGTGGAAGCTGTTATTCTCATATTCCGGAGCGCGAGGATCGCCGGCGAGGTTGGCCGGTCCCTCCGGCAGCGGCTTGCCGCGCGCGTCGCGCTCCTCCCGGTCGCAGCCGGCGAGGGAGATGAGGGTCGCGCCCGTCATTGCGAGAAGCGCAGCGACGCGGCAATCCAGCCGGCGCTGGCGCAGCACTGGATTGCTTCCCCCGGCTTTTCGCCGGGGTCGCAACGACGAAGGCTCAGCGCGGAAGCGCGAAGACATAGAGCCTCCCTCCCGCCTTGGTCTTCCTGGGCAGATCCCGCATCGCGTTGACCATGCCCAGAGCCGCGGTCGGATCGCGCGGGTCGAGCTGGGCGGAGACGATCGCGCCCGCCCAGCCGCCGACTCCGGTCAGCACCGCGACATATTGCCGCCCGTCGGGGCCGCGGTAGCTGACCGGCTGGCTGATGATGCCGCTGTCGAGCTTCACCTGCCAGAGCAGCTTGCCCGAGCGAGCGTCGAGCGCCTTGAACCAGCCTTCCATCGTCCCGTAGAAGACGAGGTCGCCGCCGGTCGCGAGCGCGCCCGACCAGAGCGGCAGATCCTCCTTCAGCTCCCACGCCGCCCGCCGCCGTACCGGATCCCAGGCGGTGAAGATGCCGCGATTGCCGCCGGGGCCGGCATACATCTTCACCTCGGCGCCGAGGTAGGGCGTGCCGGCGATGTAGTTCGCCTCGATCGTCCCTTCGTCCATGCACAAATTGATGTGCGGGACGTAGAGCAGGCCGGTGCGCGGGCTGAAGGCGGAGGGATTCCAGTCCTTGGCGCCCGGGGCCGCGGGGCAGATGTTGCGGGTGACCCGGCCTTCCTTCGGCTCCTTGGCGGCGACCGGGATCAGCCGTCCGGTCCTGAGGTCGACTCCCTTCGAGCTGTTGATGAAGCCGTAGGAATCGGCGGAATAGACCTGCCCGCTGCGCCGGTCGATCACGTACATGTAGCCGTTGCGCCCCGGCCGCACGAGCACCTGGCGCATCCGCCCGCCGACCGGCATGTCGAGCAGCACCTGCTCGTTGATGTCGTCATGGTCGAACAAGTCGTGCGGGCTCGACTGGTAATACCAGCGCGCCTGGCCGGTGGCGATGTCGCGGGCGAAGACTCCGGTCGTGAATTTGTTGTCGCCGGGCCGCTGCGTCGGGTTCCAGGGGCCGGGATTGCCGGTGCCGTAGAAGATCGTCTTCAGCTTGGGATCGTAGCTGATCCAGCCCCAGGTCGTGCCGCCGCCGATCTTCCAGGCTTCGGCCGGCCAGCTCTTGACGCCGAGATCCTTGCCGCGGTCCATGGCGTAGAAGGGGTGGAAGCCCGGCCCGATCAGAACGTCCTTGTCCGGCCCGGTGCTCCACGCCTTCCAGGCCACCCGTCCCGAGCCGGCGTCGAGCGCGACCAGCCAGCCGCGCACTCCGAACTCGCCGCCCGCGTTGCCGACCAGCACTTTGCCCTCGGCGACGAGCGGCGCCATGGTGATGGTCTCGCCCTTGTTGATGTTGCCGAGGTTGGTCCGCCACACCTGACGGCCGCTCGCCGCGTCGATCGCGAAGACGCTGCCGTCGAGCGTGTTGAAATAGATCCGTCCCCCCGAGAAGACCGCGCCGCGGTTGACGACGTCGCAGCAGGCGACGCCCTGGCTGGCCGGCTTGGGGTGCGGACGGAAGACCCATTTGGGCTTGCCGTTCTTCGTGAGGTCGAGCGCCCAGACGTAATTGGGATAAGGCGTGATCACGTACATCGTCGAGCCGACGACGATCGGCGCCGCCTCCTGGCCGCGGCGGTTGTTGGTGTCGAAGCTGAAGGCGAGCTTCAGGCGGGCGACGTTGCCGCCGTTGATCTGGTTGAGGCCGCTGTAGCGGGTGCTCGCATAATCCTTGGACGGCATCGTCCACTGGCCGTCCTCGGCGCCCGAGGCGCCGGCGGCGGGGCGGGCGCCGTTGGGCTGGGCGGAAGCGGGGAGCGGGGCGGCGGTAGCCAGAAGGACCGTGGCAAGGGAGGCGCAGACGTGACCCAGCCCCGCTTTGCCCATCGATTGCTTCCCCTGTGCACCGGACTTGCGCCGGCCTAATCGACCGGCGGCACTTATGTTCCAGCGGCGTAAGGAGCGGCAATAAAGTGGATCAATCCGGCCCGGGCTGGGACAGGTTAGCCGCGGCCGATCCAGGGCCTTGCCGTTATGGTGAAGGCGACGTTAACCGGGGTGAATGGACCGACTCACCCCCTCCGCCGAAGACATGAAGCTGTTCCTGCTGACCTTCGCCGGCGGGCTGGTGTTTTTCTCCGCTTTCTTCGCCTGACCGTCATTGCGAGGAGCGCAGCGACGAAGCAATCCAGCCGCAGCGCTCGAGCCCGGCGCCGGACTGCTTCGCTTCGCTCGCAATGACGGGCGCCGACGCTGGCTGGAATGACGCGTGAGGAGTCGTTAATCGGCTCCCAGCCTTATTGCGGAGATCGCCCTTGCACCGCCTGCTCCTCCCCGCCGCCGCCCTTCTCCTCGCCGCCGCCGCCGCGCCCGCGGCAACGGACGATCCCTATCTCTGGCTCGAGGAGGTCGAGGGCAAGCGCGCGCTGGCCCAGGTGAAGGAATGGAATGCAGCGACGGAGGCGCAGCTCACCCGCGATCCGAAGTTCGAGAGCTACCGCCAGCGCGCGCTCGCCATCCTCGACGATGAAGAGCAGATCGCCACCCCGGACGAGCTGCTCGGCGACCAGGTCGCCAACCTCTGGCGCGACGCCAGGAATCCGCGCGGCCTGTGGCGGGTGTCGCCGCTCGCCGCCTATCGGGCCGGCAGGCCGCAATGGCGGACGGTCATCGACGTCGATGCGCTCGGCAAGGCCGAGGGCAAGAGCTGGGTCTGGCACGGCGCCGACTGCCTCGCGCCCGAATATCGCCGCTGCCTCGTCGCTCTCAGCCCCGGCGGCACCGACGCCGACGTGGTGCGCGAGTTCGACCTCGCCACCGGGCGCTTCGTCGAGGGCGGCTTCACCGTCCCGGAAGCGAAGACCGACGTCTCATGGGTCGATTCGGACACCTTGCTCGTCGGCACCGATTACGGCCCCGGCTCGCTGACCTCGTCCGGCTATGCGCGAATCGTCAAATTGTGGAAGCGAGGCACTGCGCTCGGTGCGGCCCCAACCCTGTTCAGGGGCGAGACGAGCGACGTGTCGGTGCGGCCGCAGGCGGTCCAGAGCGGGGATCGCCGCTGGGTCTTCGTCGATCGCGCCAGGACCTTCTGGACCAACGAATTCCATCTCCTGACTCCGAGCGGCGGGCTGATCCCGGTGCCGCTGCCGGCCGACGCCGAGTTCGAGGACGTGATCGGCGACCGGCTGATCGCCAAGCTGCAGAGCCCGCTCGGCTCCTTCGGCGCGGGCACGCTCGTCTCTTACTCGCTTCAGGAAATCCTCGCCCGCGGCCACGCCCAGCCTCAGCTGGTGATGGCTCCGACCCGCCGGCAGGCGATCGAGGAGGTCAGCGCGTCCGACAATATCCTCTGGGTGAAGGCGCTCGACGACGTCTCGGGCAAGCTGTTCGCTTTGACTCCCAGGCGGCGCGGCGGCTGGACCTCGCGGGCCGTCGCTCTGCCGGCGAAGAGCACCATCCATCTCCTCGCCGCCGGCGGCAGGCCGGAGCTCGCCTTCGCGACCGTCGAAGGGATGCTGACCCCGCCCGCGCTCTACGCGGTCCAAGGGACCGGCGGTCCCATCCTGGTGCAGCGGCTTCCCGCCAAGTTCGATTCGTCGCGCTTCGCCGTCGAGCAGCGCTTCGCCACGTCGAAGGACGGCACCAAGGTCCCTTACTTCCTCGTTCGAAGGAAAGGGATTTCCGGGCCGGTCCCCGCTTTGATCCACGCTTATGGCGGCTTCCGCGCCGCCCAGACCCCGGGCTACCTCACCGGCCAGCCCTATCGCGCCGGGCCGCTCGGCATGTTCTGGACCGAGGAGGGCAATGCCTATGTCCTCGCCAACATTCGCGGCGGCGGCGAATATGGGCCCGACTGGCACAAGTCGGCGCTGCGCGAGAACCGGCAGAGGAGCTTCGACGATCTCCACGCCGTCGCCGAGGATCTGATCCGCACCGGAGTCACCGCCAAGGGCAAGATCGGAATTTCCGGACGCTCCAACGGCGGAGTCCTCGTCGGAGCGGCTCTGGAGCAGCGGCCCGACCTCTATTCGGCGGTCATCGCGGGCTCGCCGCTGCTCGACATGAAGCGCTACTCGCACCTCCTCGCCGGCGCCTCCTGGGTCGACGAATATGGCGACCCGGACAAGCCCGCGGACTGGGCCTTCCTCTCCAAATATTCGCCCTACCAGAATGTGAGGCGCGGGGTTCGCTACCCCCCCGTCTTCTTCTACAGCTCGACCAAGGACGACCGGGTCCATCCCGGCCACGCCCGCAAGATGGCGGCCCGGCTCGAGGAATATGGCAACCGTTTCTACTTCCACGAATATCTGGAGGGCGGCCATTCGGTCGGCGCCGACAATGCCGAGGACGCCAGGCGCGCGGCCCTGCTGATGGCCTATCTGAAGCGGGAGCTGGTGGCAGGGCGGTAGACCGGGCGCCGTCAGCGCAATCAGTCCTTCGCTTCGGCACCTCCCGGCTCCCCCGTATCTCGAGCGCGGGCTGGCGACGGCTTCGGCTTGGGCCTTCCCGTGTCGGCACGTCCCCGGTCCCATGCGTCCTCGAATATGATTTGCGCGCTGGTTTCGAGACATTCCGAAAGCTCCGCCGTCGGCGAGGCAGCGAACCCTCTGACCAGTTCAGCGAAATCTTTTCGAAGGCCCTCCTCGCAACCAAGCAATATGATCAATCGCTTGCCGCAGGCGCGCAGGTCTGAATTGAGTTTTCGGTCCGGCTCATCGGCCCGGAGCGAGGGTTCATAGAGTCTCTCGCCGAGGATTAGAAGTTGGGACAGCTCCTCCCGGAAGAGGTCCATCCATTTCAGGCGATAGTTGCTGAACAGATTGGCGCGGTTGATGCGCGCATTATGACGAATCGTCAAACCGACGCCGATTAATGCAGTGATGAGTCCCAGGATGGGCGCAAACAATGCACCCCAGCTGATCGGGCTCACGAGCAAATCCAGTTATGGCCTAGGCCACTCGTGCTTTCCGAGCCGAGGACTGTAGCCAGAGTTCGATCTGCCTTGCCGTTTCCCACGCAGAGATTTCCGATGTATCCAGGACGAGATCGTCGCCGCGAGGATGAGTAATCTCGAATTCTCCTGCGTCAACCAGCGACCGGAGATGATCCAAACTTCGTATTTTTCGGTATTGCGCCCGGCTTGAATCCGAAATGCGACGTTCGTGCTCAACCTTGGAGCACCGCAGGAATACGCGTTTCATCAGGTAGTGGTGAGAGTCGACGCTCGAGCGGAGTATTGATTCGAAGGGGGGATCCCAGAAAACGTCGTCCGCGTGCGTTACGACGATCCCTTTGCCTATCGTACAGGCCGCATCGAGCAAGGTTCGGAACAGGGTGGACCGAAGCCTACTGAAGCCACCCGTGCCGAACGGGAAAATTGTCGCGGCGGTTTCGATCGTTAGATGGTCATGGACCAGGAGATAGCTCATCGCTTCTTCGAGATGCCGCCCGACGCGGAGCTTTCCGACGCCTGGAGCGCCATATAGGCAGACCAACAGCATGGAAATGCCTTAGGCCTCTGGGCATCCGGGAGCAACGGCTGGCGGCCGGAGTCGAGGATTCGCCGGCTTCTCTTGGGTGACAGCTGGGCGCCCTATTTTTCGCTCTTCTTGAAGCGGAAGTAGCCCTAGATAGCCAGACATGAGCTTCACCCTCCCCGGCTTCGACCTCGACCGATTCGTCCGCGAGACTCTGGCCGAGGACCTGGGGAAGGCCGGCGACATCACGTCGGAGGCGGTGATCCCGGCCGACGCGCGCTTCACGGGGGTGATGGACAGCCGCGAGGCGATCGTCGCTGCCGGCCTGCCGATCGCCGAGGCCTTCTTCCGCTCGCTCGATCCCGGGGTGGAGATCGAACCGTTCGTTCGCGACGGCGATCCGGTCGAAGCGGGCGCCGATCTCCTTCGCCTTCGCGGCCGCGCCCGGGCGCTGCTCACCGCCGAGCGCTCCGCCCTCAACATCGTCCAGCACCTCTCCGGCATCGCCACCCTCACCCGGCGCTACGTCGAGGCGATCGCGGGCACCGGCGCGGTGCTTCTCGACACCCGCAAGACCCTCCCCGGCCTGCGCACGCTCGAGAAATACGCCACCCGGATGGGCGGCGCCCGCAACCACCGCATGGGCCTTTGGGATGCGGCGATGATCAAGGACAATCACGTCGCCGTCGCCGGCGGGGTGGCCGAAGCGGTGCGCCGAGCCGCGGCGGCGGGGATTGGGCGAATCATCGTCGAGGTCGACCGGCTCGACCAGATCGAGCCGGCGCTGGCGGCCGGGGCTACCCACCTCCTGCTCGACAATATGGACGTGCCGGCGCTGCGCGAGGCGGTGGCGCGGGTCGCCGGGCGGGTCCCCACCGAGGCGAGCGGCGGAGTCACCCTCGAAACGATCCGAGCCAAGGCGGAGACCGGAGTCACCTACGTCTCGGTCGGCCGGATCACCCAGTCGGCCCCCGCCGCCGACATCGCGCTGGATTTTCACGCGGTGGAATAGCCGTCCTCGCGAGGAGCGCACCGACGAAGCCATCCAGAAAAGGCGGATCGGACGGGCCCCGCCACCGGATCGCTTCGCTTCGCTCGCATCGGAGGCTGAACTGCATCCTCCCGTCACCCCAGCGAAGGCTGGGGTCCATGCGGGCCTGCCCAACTCCACATCGCGGTCAGCATGGATGCCAGCCTTCGCTGGCATGACGGCGAGACATCGAAACCTGCACCCTCTCGTCACCCCAGCGAAGGCTGGGGTCCATTCGGGCTTGTCAAATTCCACGTCGCGGTCGGCATGGATGCCAGCCTTCGCTGGCATGACGGTCAGACCTCGTCACCCCAGCGAAGGCCGGGGTCCATTCGGGCTTGCCGAATTCCCCATCGCGGTCGGCAGGGATGCCAGCCTTCGCTGGCATGACGGCGAGACATCGGGCGTCGTGACGATTCGGGTATTGCGCCCGCCGCTCTAGTGCCGAGCCACCACCTCGCCCTCGACGATCATGGTCTCCGGGTGATGCTTGTCGAGCCAGCGCTTGACGATCCGCAGGTTGCGGCTGTTCGAGCGGAAGAAGAAGTCGGGTATCGCCCCCACCCACGGAATGGCGCCGAGCAGGAAATCGACCCCGATATTGCCGCCCATCCGCGCGAGATGCCATTTCGGCATGCCGAGGTTGCGCGCCTCCCAGGCGAGCCAGCTGCCCATCGCCGCGGCGACCAGGCTGCCTCCGACCGGGATCAGGTCGAGGACGACGTCGAGGCCGAAGCGGCGGTTCGTGCCGGGGAAGGTGAACATCCCCTCCAGCAATTTCTCCATCGCCTCGATCCGCCGCCGCACGGACGCCGGGTCGCGGCCGACCGGCAGCTGGCTGGCGACGGCTTCGAAGCGGTCCTGCGGGCTCGGCATCTTTCTTCTCCTACCCCGTCATTGCGAGGAGCGAAGCGACGAAGCAATCCAGGTCTCGGCGCCTTCGTAGACTGGATTGCTTCGCTTCGCTCGCAATGACGACCTCCTAGGGTTGCTCGCGGATCAGTTCGCCGACGGCGTGGCGGCCGAAGACGTTGGCACGAAAGCCGGTGAGCCTTGGCGCCACCAGCGACCAGCGCACCGGCGCCGTCAGCGGAATGAACGGCCCCAGGCCCGCAAGTATCCGGTCGGCATTGGCGAGCAGGCCGCGGCGGGCGGCGGCGTCGGGGGCGATTCGCGCCGCCGCCATCATCTCGTCGGCGGCGGGATCGCAGACCGGGCTGTCCTCGCAGGAGAAATGGCGCAGATACCAGCTGGCCAGCCCGGCCGGCGCCACCTCGTCGACCAGGCGCAAATCGGCGGCGGCGGCGGCGGGCACCCGGACCGCGGCGACCCCCACGGTCGCCCAGTCCCGCCGCAGCTGGGCGAAGAGCAGCCGGTAGCCGAGGCCGTCCGGCAAGGCGACCCGGACCGCGAGACGCCCGCCGCCGCCCGCCGCGCGCAGCAGCGCCGAGGCGCGCGCCCGCCGCGCCGGCAGCGGCTCGCGAATCCAGGCCGGCGCCGAGACCTGGCCCAGCCCCTCCACGCCCGGCGGCAGAAGCGATTCACGCGCCTGAAGCCCGGGCACGGCCAGCGCCGCCGCCAGCGCCGGCCGGTCGATCGCCATGGCGAGGGCCTGGCGGGCGTCGACGCTGGCGAAGGGCCCCTCCGCCGAAGTGAAGGCGAGTCCGAACAGGCCGACGACCGGATCGAAGCGCAGCTGCCCCGCCGGAGTCCGCGCGGCCCTCGCCAGCGGCAGGTCGCCGAGCGTTCCGCCGAGCACCAGCTCCGCTTTCTTCTCCCCGAACCGGGCCACCGCCGCCGCGGCCGGCTCCCCGCGCAGAAGCAGCGGCGGCGCCGGCGCCGGGTCGTCCGAATCCTCCTTGCGGGGAAGGCTGAGCCGAACCGACCCGTCCGGTTGCGGCTCGGCGCGATAGGGCCCGGTACCCCGGCCCGCCCGGACCACCGCCAGTTCGGGCTGGGCCAGAAGCTGGAGGAAGCTGGGACGGGGCGACTTGAGGCTGATCTCGATGACGTCGGGGAGGGCGACGATCTCTTCGATCGCGCCCAGGATCGGCTTTAGCGGATTGCGGCTCGGCGGCGCGGCGGCGGCTCGAAGGCGGGCGACGACCTGCTCCGAGCTGATCCGGCCATCGCCGCTCCACTGGGCCTTGCTCAGCCGGAAGATGTAGCGCCGTCCGTCGTCGGAGACGATCCAGCGCTGGGCCAGCGCCGGCTCGATCTCTCCGCCGGCATCGAACCGCACCAGCCCCTGGGCCGCCGCCTCGAGCAGCAAGGCCGAGGCCGGATCGAGCGGCTCGCGGTTGGAATTGGCCATTCGCGGCGGCCCGCCGATGGCGCTGATCGCGATCGGCCCGGTCTCCTGATCGCCGCAGGCGGCGAGGAGCAGGGTGGCGGCGAGGAGCCGAAGCGGCGGGAGGGAGCGAGTCACCATCGGCCGACAGCGATAGCGGAGCCGCGCCGGACCGTCATCCCGGCGGAAAGCCGGGACCCCAGCGAGAAAAAGGCACCCGGCTTTTCGCTCCCGCCGGAATGACGGGGTTTTTTACCGCACCTTCACCTTTCGAGCCCAGAATCGGGCAATGAACCTGTACAAGCCGCGTAAACCCGGCCGCACGCCGGTGGCGGGCCGCACTCAGCTGCGCGCCCAGAGCTGGTACAGCATCGAGGTCAGGGTCTGCGACGTCTCGACCGGTGGCTTCCAGGCGGAATGCCCGGAGGCGGTCCGGATCGGCAGCTACGTCTCGCTCGACGTGCCCGGCATCGGCCCGGTCAACGCCCAGGTGCGCTGGCAGCTCGGCGGCCGAATGGGCGGAATGTTCGTCGATCCGATCAGCCTCCACCGCTGCGAATGGACGGCGGTGCCGGCCGAGCCGCCGAAGGAGGCGGCCTGAGGTTTGATCCCAGGAGTGCCGGCCGGTCGACCGCGACCCGAGCGCGGCTGGTGCGGACGGCGGGACTCGAACCCGCACGCCCCGAGGGGCAGGAGATTTTAAGTCTCCGGCGTCTACCGGTTCCGCCACGTCCGCACCGCCACGGCATGCCATGATCGCCCGCCGCGCAAAAGGGGGTTGACAGGACGGAACATATGTGGAACATAAGCACGACCGAGTCGCTCCCCTGGCCATGGCGCGGTTCGGCGGGAAGGGCGACGCGGGCGCGAGCCTGCGAAGCCGACGGTCGGCGCGAATATGTCATCCGGGTACGTATGAGCTCGCGTCAATCGGAGAGCCGGTTTCATTAGTAGGTCCTCCCGGGAGGCGCCGCGAGGCGCGGACCGGCTCCGCCCGATCCGTAAGGCAGGGCGGCGACGCCACGGCCTTCCAACCGGGGAAGGTCGGGACCCGTACGGCTCTTCATCGAGACTGGACGCTTTCGAAGTCACGAAAGCTCAAAAAGTCGTCCAGCCCCGGGTGGTCGTGGCAGGACGCGCCGACCGTTTTCTCCCCCGTCTCCAGCGGACGCATTCGCGCGCCCGGAGTCCGTCTCCCCGCGGAGCGGCGAATCCCTTCCTTCCCCCTTGTGCCTGAGCTTCTTCGTCATGCCAGCGAAGGCTGGCATCCATCCCTAGCTCGGCCTGGACCCCAGCCTTCGCCGGGGTGACGGGGCGCTGATGCACGGAGCCAATGCCGCCCCGGCCTGGGTGATGGTCGCCTTCGTGCTTTCTCTCAACCGGGGGGGTGTCGAGCGGCCGACGCGCAGGCAAGAACGCCCCAACGAGTGCAAAGCCAACGCCGGCGCTCCAATGCATCCGCGTTTTCTTTCAGGCGACGGGCTTGGCCGTTTTTGAGAGAAGGCGCGAAGGCGCGAGGGCACAACCTGGTAAGGGATCGGGTTGCCGCTTCGCGTCGGCGGGCCGTGCCGGATCCGGAGCGCCCCCGCTCAGACGTTCAGGCGCTCGCGCATTTCCTTGCCGGGCTTGAAATAGGGCACCCTTTTGGCGTCGACGTCGACCGAGTCGCCGGTGCGCGGGTTGCGGCCCTTGCGCGCTTCGCGCTCGCGGGTCGAAAAGGCGCCGAAGCCGCGCAGCTCGACTCGGCCGCCATGCTGCAGCTGCTCGGTGACCGAATCGAAGAAGGCGGAAACCACCCGCTCGATCTCCTTGCCGGTGAGATCGGGATGGTCATCGCACAGCTTCTGCACGAGCTCGGAACGGATCACAGCTTTCCCCCGAGGTGAGAAAAACAGCCAAAGCGGTCGCCGCCTCACCCCCATGACGCGACCCGCTGATCCAGGTTAAATCTGAAAATTGGCCTGAACGCAATATCTCAGGTTGAAAAAGCCAAGAAAAATCCGGCCCTTGCCGCACATTACGTGCGGCGGACAGGCATAGCCTTCCCGGACATGCCCGCCCGGCCGGACTATTCCTTGCCCTTGTTTTTCAGCGCTTCGCCGAGGATGTCGCCGAGCGACGCGCCCGAATCGGACGAGCCGTACTGGGCGACGGCCTGCTTTTCCTCGGCGATCTGGAGCGCCTTGATCGAGAAGTTCGGCTTCTTCGACCGGTCGAAGCCGATCACCAGAGCGTCGAACTTCTGGCCGACCTGGAAGCGCTCGGGGCGCTGCTCGTCGCGGTCGCGGCCGAGATCGGTGCGCTTGATGAAGCCCGTCGCGCCGTCGTCGCCGACCTGAACCTCGAGCCCGCCGTCGCGGACCTCGAGCACGGTCACCGTCACCGTCTCGTTCTTGTTGACGCCGCCGCCCGCAGCCGAGGTGCCGCCCTTGGCGACTCCGCCGCGCTCGAGCTGCTTCATTCCGAGGCTGATCCGCTCCTTCTCGACGTCGACGACGACAACGACGGCCTTGACCGTCTCGCCCTTGCGGTGAAGGTTCAGGGCCTCCTCGCCGGTCACGCCCCAGGCGATGTCGGACATGTGGACCATTCCGTCGACGTCGCCGTCGAGGCCGACGAACAGGCCGAACTCAGTCGCGTTCTTGACCTCGCCCTCGACCTCGGTGCCGACCGGATGGGTCGACGCGAAGGCCTCCCACGGATTGGCCTGGGCCTGCTTGAGGCCGAGCGAGATCCGCCGCTTCTCCTCGTCCACCTCGAGCACCGACACGTCCACCTCCTGCGAGGTCGAGACGATCTTGCCGGGATGGACGTTCTTCTTGGTCCAGCTCATCTCGGAGACGTGGACGAGGCCCTCGATCCCCGCCTCCAATTCGACGAAGGCGCCATATTCGGTGATGTTGGTGACCCGGCCCTTGAACACGCCGCCGACCGGATATTTGGACCCGGCGCCCTCCCACGGATCGGCCTCGAGCTGCTTCATGCCGAGGCTGATGCGCTGGGTCTCGCGGTTGATTCGGATGATCTGGACCCGGACGGTGTCGCCGATATTGATCACCTCGGACGGGTGGTTGACCCTTTTGTAGCTGATGTCGGTGACGTGGAGCAGGCCGTCGATGCCGCCCAGGTCGACGAAGGCGCCGTAATCGGTGATGTTCTTGACCACGCCGTCGACGACCTGGCCCTCGGCGAGGCTGAGGATCAGCCCCGAGCGCTGCTCGGCGCGGGTCTCTTCGAGGATGGCGCGGCGCGAGACGACGATATTGCCGCGGCGGCGGTCCATCTTCAGGATCTGGAAGGCCTGAGGGATGTCCATCAGCGGGGTGACGTCGCGGACCGGGCGAATATCGACCTGCGAGCCGGGAAGGAAGGCGACGGCGCCGCCGAGATCGACGGTGAAGCCGCCCTTGACCCGGCCGAAGATGATGCCCTCGACGCGGTTGCCGGCGGTGAACTCGGTCTCGAGCTTGTCCCAGGCGGCCTCGCGGCGGGCGCGGTCGCGCGACAGCATCGCCTCGCCCTGGTGGTTCTCGACCCGGTCGACGAAGACGTCGACGACGTCGCCGACGGCGATCTCGGCCTTCTGGCCGGGAGCGGCGAACTCGCGGAGGGCGACCCGCCCTTCCGACTTCAGGCCGACGTCGATGACGGCCATGTCGTTCTCGATCGCGGTCACGGTCCCCTTGACGACCTTGCCCTCGAAACCCTCATTCTCGCCGCCCAAAGTCTCGTTGAGCAGCTTCGCGAAATCGTCGCGAGTCGGCATCGCCGTGGTCGCCATAATCCTGGTATTCCTTCGTTGCTTTTATTCCGGCCGCCGGTTGTCTCCGACGGTCTTCAGAACAATGACTGCCGCGCCCGCCTTATGCGAAGCGCGGCATCCGTGCGGGCGAGCGAAGCGAAGCCTCCGAAAAGCAAAAAGAGCGCGTCGGGGGCGGGCGTCTTCGCCTCTGCCTCCACGCGCTGAGCCTCAGCCGAGCCTCCACAGGCGCTTAGCGCCCGCTGGACGGAGGGGCATATAGGGGAAGGGTGGGGGAGGGGCAAGCGGGTTTGGGGGGGGCGGCGGGGCGCCTCCGTCATTCCGGCGAAAGCCGGAATCCATGAACACCGCCGCCTGATCTTGCCTCCTTTCCGGGGAAAACAGTGACAGTATACATTTTACGGGGCTGATGGCACGGCGCCCCCCTTCCGGAAAACTGTATTGTCACCCCTTTTGGCGGTTTTGCGCATGCGTCGCCTTGCGGCCGCGGGCTGTGCTACGCTTCGCCGACCTTCAGCAGCAGGAGTAAGCGCCATGCCGGACGGGCAGAACCAGGGGCCGGATATCGCGGCGGGAGTCGCGACGACTCCACCGCTGAGTCGCGAGCGGATCCTCGCAACCGTCGACGCGGCGCTCGAGGCTCGCACCGCCGGGCAGGATGTGGCGCACTTCTTCGCGCCGGGGGCCATGTTCCGGATCGCCGGCGAGCCGAGCCTGTACGGCGATTTCCCGGCGGGACCGGGCGACGCGGTGTCGACCGTGGCCGAGCTGATGCAGAGGGTCAACTTCGACTCCTGCAAGCGCATCGACGCGATCGTCGAGGGCAACCGCGCCGCCTGCCGCTGGCAAATCGACTTCTCGATCGACGGCGGCCCGGCCGCGACGACCGAGGTCGGCGACCTGTGGACCTTCGACGAGGAGGGGCGGGTCGTCGACCTGGTCCAGTTCGTCGACTCCGCCTTGCTGGTGCGGATGCTGGCCTGACGGTGGCGCCGCCCCTTCGCTCGTGGGGAGTGGGCGACGGCTGCCGACCGCCGGTGTCACCTCCTCGGACAGGCGTCTCTGGCGCGGCGCAGGGGACTTAGTGACAGTCACTATTTTCCCACGTCCGCGGGGGCGTCCGCGCAACTGCGCAAAACAGTGCCGTCCAAAACCGTGACAGTATGCATTTCTCCGGAGCGGCCGCCGAGGCCCAGCCAAGACTCTCTGGTGCCAGGCACCAAGGGGAAATCCTATCAGAGGGACCCTGGTGCCAGCACAAGGGAGTATCCTGGCGGGGTCGGTTCAGACCCTATGGCCGCCAGGCACCGAGGGAAATTCTAGCGGAAGCGGCCGGAGCGTTCGGCGGCGCGCAGGGCGGCGTGGTCTTCCGGGTCGAGGCCCTCGTCGAGAAAGGCGCTCCAGTCGTCGATGCGCTCGCGGGCCGGGGCGAGGTCGGTCAGCGGGTCGGCGGCGAGGCCGAGATGGGCGCGGGCGCTCGACCAGCGCCAGCCTTCCGGTCGGCCGCACAGCCGGGCTCGCACGGGATTCAGCTCGACGTAGCGGAAGCAGACGTAAAGACGCCGTTCGTCGAGCGGGACCGAGCCGAAGCGGCCCTGCCAGAAGGCGCCGCACCAGCCCTGGCGCTGGTTGATCTCCAGGGCGTAGCGACGGTGAGCCCGCCCAAGCGCGGCGGCGAGGCCGTCGGGACTCGACGGCACGAGGAGCAGATGGACGTGGTTCGGCATCAGGCACCAAGCCCAGATGGCGGTTCCAACTTTCGCGCAGCCGTGGCGGAGCAAAGCGGCGTAGCGGGCGTAATCGTCATCCGAGTAGAATGTCGGCTCCCGCCGCGCGCCGCGCGCGGTGACGTGATGCGGGATTCCCGGCAGGACCAGTCGGGCGGGACGCGCCATGGCCCCGATTACGCGAAAAAGAAAAGTCTCGGCAAGAGTGCCCCACGCTAAACGTTGGATTTGGTGCGTGGGGGGCGAAAGTCGCACCGGCCATCTGAGGCTGGCTGACGCATTGGTGTCAGGCACCGAGACGCATTGGTGTCAGGCACCGAGGAAAAATCTAAGGTGCCTGGCACCAGGGTCAACCCGAATTTTCCGTCACCAGTTCCCCTCTCGTTGGTGTACAAGCAGGGAATGATGGGGCGTCTGTCCGCGCTTTTGCTGCTTCTGTGCGGCGGCTGCCGGTCGGTGGATGCGCCGACTGGCGCTCCTGTCCGACCCGTAGCCTTCGCCGCTCTGGCGAGGGGTAGTTATGTGGCCGTCGGCGAGGCCTGTTCGGATCCCTCGGCCGTGTTCCGCTACGACGGATGGGGCGTGGGATGGATCGGCCGCGGGTCGGACCCTGGCGAACTTTATCCGATCGTGCGGGTGCGGGAGGGACCGGAGGAGTGGGTGGGGACCGTCTCGGCGCCCGGCCCGGGGGCGGACGGCGCTCAGAATCGGCGCGAGGTGGACGTCTCGATCACGGCCCTGGGCGACGGCGAGCGAATCGCCGTGACGGCGATGGAGCGCATCGAGATGCGGCTGTGCTCCGAGGACGATCTGCCGGTGTGGGCGCGCGAGCGGCCCGTATTCATGCAATATCGGCCGGGAAAGGCGCCCGTGGCCCTCAAGGCATCATCCGGCGGCATCCTGACCCAGCGAGGGCCCTGCCTGGGCGTGATCGGCGACGATGGGCGGTTCGCGACCGCGGTCTGGCCGGCGACGGCCCGAATCGAGTTCGACTCGCGGGGGCTGGTCGTCGTCGACGGCTTGGAGGGCGGGGCTCGGCTCCGGCTGGGCGATTATGTCCGGTTCACAGGCGGCCCGCTTCCGAAGGGCGCCCGCTATTCCCTCGGCGGCGATGTGCACGTTGTCGAGATGCCGATGGCCTGTGCCCGCTACCCGGGCTACGACGGCTGGATCGCCATCGTGAACCCGGGTTTTCGGAAGGGAAAACCGTGACGGGAAAACCGCGACAGTATAATCCCATCGGTGCGAAGCGGCCTTCGACGGCATTCCTGGGGGCTCTCAGGCCTTTCAGCGTTAGACATGACATTCGCCTCGGGCGGAGCCTCGGATCCCGGCCTGGCAGGCAGGCCCGATACATTAGTATTTGAAAACATTGCGCTTTGCGCGCGGGCCCGAAGCTTCTAAGGGCACGCTCAGCCACCGAGGATTTGGTTCTTTCGGCAGCGGGGGCCGGGGGGCGGTTTACGCGACCCCCGGCCCTTTCGCGCCGCCCCGCCCGGCGGCCTCCCCTGAACGGCGACTGTCAGGGTCGTTCACCCGCTCATCATCGCCGGTCGTGCAAAGGCTCGCTCGCCCTCCACGGCCGGCGCGGAGTCGACGATGTATGTCGCGCGCCGGCCTGGATGGGCCCCTCCAGTTGAGTAACGGGGGCGGGGCCGGCATCCGCGAGGGCGCCGGCCCCGATCGTTCGGGCGTGGGCGGTGGCGACCGCCGCTTCGCTCGTGGGGATCGGGCGACGGCCGCCAAGCGCCTCTTGCATCTTTGCCGGACCGGCGTCTCCGAGGATCGGGTCCGGAATGGACCCCACTCTCCCGCGCGGCCGGCCGCTCCCGCCTTCTGGCGCCGCGCGCCGCCTCTGGCTATCAGGCCTTCCATGAGCTGGCGGATCGACATTCCCGAGGCGCCGACGGCGGAGCACCGGCAGGCGGTGCTCGAGCCGCTGGCCGAGTTTAACGAAGCGAACGGCTATCCCGCCGATTCGAGGCCGCTGGCGGTGCTGTTGAAGGACGAGGCGGGCGTCGTCGTCGGCGGGCTGTGGGGGAAGACCGGCTATGGCTGGCTGTTCGTCGAGTTCCTGGTCGTTCCCGAGGCGCTGCGCGGGCGGGACGCCGGCACCGCGCTGATGGACTCGGCGGAGTCGATGGCGAGGGAGCGGGGCTGCGTCGGCGCCTGGCTCACCACCTTCGCCTTCCAGGCCCGCGCCTTCTACGAGAAGAGGGGCTACAGCCTGTTCGGCGAGCTCGAGCAGTCGCCCGGCGACAATGTGCGGCTGTTCCTGAGGAAGCTTTTCTAGCGAGGGGCGATTTCGATGCTGGTCCATCTCTTCAGAGGCCCGGGCAGAATCTTCGGCGCGACCGAGGACGAGACCGGCGCCAATCTCCCGTCGCTTCACGCGCCGTGGACCCCTTTCAGGTCGCTCGACGTGAACCGGGGCGATGTCATTCCCGGGCTGAACCCGGACGAGTGCCTGGACGACATCGCCGCCCACGGCCATTATCTGACCGACGCCTATGTCCGGATCACCGGGCGGGACCGGGACTGAGGGCCTATTGCCGGTTGGCGGCGGCCTCGTTGCCGTCGGTGCGAACGCCGACGTCGACGTCGACATCGCCGATCCGGTCGGCGGCATTCTCGACCGTGCCGGCGGCGCCTTCGGCGGCACTCTCGGCGGCATTGCCGGCGGATTCGGCGGCCTGCTCGATCGAATCGGCGGCATTGTCGAGCTTCGCCGCCGTATTGTCGTCGACATTCACCTGGCAGCCGGCGGCGGCGAGGGCGAGCAGGGGGAAGGCGGCTTTGAGGACGGCTTTCATCATCGTCTCCCTGAATCGGTAACGAGGTCCCGTAGCAGCCGCGGCGCTAGCCGAACAGCCAGCGGCCCATCAGCCGGTCGAAGGGGAAGGTGAAGATGCCGGCGACGATCAGGGCGCCGGCGACCATTCCCCGGACGGCGCCGCGGTGGCGGCGAAGATTGTGGGTCCGGGCGGCCCAGACGATCAGGGGCACCTGAATGAGGGTCCAGGCGGAGAGGATGTGGATGAGGCTGAGCGAGCCCGAATTGATGCCCCGGATCCAGAAGCTCAGAAGCGCCGTGAGCGCCATCGCCGAGGCCCAGACCCAGCCGAGGCGGCGGTGCAGCCGGTCGCCGCGGCGGCGCAGGAGCATTACCGGGGTCAGGGTCACCGCGATCAGGATGGTGGCGATATGGGCCCAGACGAAGGCCGGCACCTCGGCCCACTGGGCTCGGCCGCGGGCAAGCGCGGTGAGCACGGCGGCGAGAAGCAGCAGGGCGGCGCCCGAGAGGATCCGGTCGATCCGGTCGGGCTTCAGGCTGAGCTTCGCCCGCGGCGGCGCTTCGATTGCGGTCGTGGCCATGTCACCTCCCGGGCCGATGATGCCCGGGCCGCGGCTTCGGGGCAAGCGCGCCCCCGAAACCGATGGCCGGAACTCCTCCCCTCTGGTAGAATGGCCGCGAGGGGCAGAATGATGGCGAACGGGCGGAAGCGAAGGCTTGGGCTCATGGGCGCGGCGGGGGTGGGTGCGCTGCTACTCGCCGCCGGGTCGCCGGCGCACGCCCAGGAGGGCTGCCCGCGCCAAGATGCCGACAGGGTCGACCAGGGCTATCGCTTCACCTTCGATTCGGTCGAGCGGCAGCTGCCGGCGGGGCGCCGCCAGATCGTCTATTGCGTCGTCAACACCCATGCCCGCCGCCCCGTCTTCGTGGACTGGCCCGATGCCGACCTCAAGGGATGGGTGCGGGCGGGCCGGCGGGGCAGCGCCGTCCGAACCGGCCCCGCCACGCGCGCCATCGCCCATCGGAACGGACTGCTCTGGTTTGGCTCGCGTCCCCGCCAACGCCCGGTCTCGACGGCCATTTTCGCGACCGGGCCGGTGCCGGGCGGCGCCTTCGCCCGGGGCTGGCGGGGGGCGCCTTACCGCTTCGCCCTCCAGGCCGCACCGGCCGCCGGGGCGGAGAGCTGGACGTCGAGCGGCCGAATCGACGTGCCGATCGCCTCGGTCGTCGAGCCGTTCCTTGCCCGGCTCAAGCCGAAGCGCGCTGGGGCCGGCCAGCAGCCGCTGAGCCGCGCTATCTTCCGGCTCCTCGTCCGCTATCTCGAAACGCGGCCGGAGGCGCTGGTATCGTTCGAGATGAACTTTACCACCGAGGCGCCGGCCGGTGCTTCGGCGCTACGCTACGGCTGGAGCTACCGGGCGGGGGCGCCGGTCCTGTTGCGCTTCAACGATCCGGCGCTGCAACGTGCCATGTTCGGCCGCGACGCGCCGTTCGCGGCGGGCTTTACGAGAGGCCCGCCGGCGGTGATGCAGTCTCCCTCCATTGAAGCGGCGGCGGGGGTCCAGCCTCGCACCGGGCGTCTCGACATCCTGCTGCTCGACGGAGTGACGGTGATCGGGTCGATCGGCTTCGATTATCTCGCCCCGGCGGTCGGCTGATGGCGCGCAAGGCCAGGCCGCGCGGCGATCCGCTGGCCGGCTGGAAGACGTTCGGACTGCCCGCCTTCGCCTCCGCGCTCGCCCCCTGGCAGGTAAAGCTGACGCAGGCCGCGCTCATCCCCGACTGGTACCAGCCGCAGGCCAACGGGCTCGCCAGCCTGGTCGGGCCGCTGGTCTGCTTTTGCCTGTGGCTGACCTGCGACCGGCTGTCGCGCCGTGTCCTCGTCCGGCTCTGCCTCGGAGCCCTGGCCCTGCTCGGCGCCGGGCTTGCCGGCTGCCTCGCCCTGCTCGCCACGCTCGACATCGTCTGGTTCCCGGAGGAAGCGGGGCTCGCCGTCATCCAGGTCGCTTGGCCGCTTCTCTATTTGAGCCTGTTCGCCGCCCTTGCCGCCGCCATCGTCACCGGCCTGCTCCTCGCCGAGCGGCGCTGAGCGGAGGCGCTCAACTGCCCAGGGTGAAGCCGATCTTCAGGGTCACCTGGTAATGGGCGACCTTGCCGCCCTCGACATGGCCTCGAGTCTCCTTGACCTCGAACCAGCCGATGTCGCGGACGGTGGCGGCGGCGCGGGCGATGGCGCCTTCGATCGCGTCCTCGATGCTGGTCGGCGAGCTGCCGACGATCTCGATCACCTTGTAGACATTGTCGCTCATGGAGGGCCCTTTCGCTGGGCCTCCAACGGGCGGTGGACGCGATCGTTGCGCCGCCGCTAGGGTGGGCCGGCGACAGCCAAGGAGCGAGCGATGCGATTGTCCCTTATGGCCGGAGCGGCGCTCGCCTGCGCTAGCCCGGCCGCGGCGGCGCCGGCCGACGACTTCCGGCAATTGCTCGCCGACCATTATGCCTGGCTGCTTCGCGAGAACCCGACCTACGCCACCTCATTGGGCGTTCGCGACTATGACGACCGGATCGAGGATCCGAGCCTCGCCGCCCGCGACCGGCAGGCGGCGGAGGCGAAGGCGTTCCTCGCTCGGCTCGAGCACATCCCGGCCGGGGCGCTTCAGCCCGCCGACCGGGTCAACCGCGCCATCCTGAAGCGAGGGCTCGAGGAGACGGTCGAGGCGAACGGCTTTGCCCAGCGGGTGATGCTGTTCACCACTTATGCCGGCTGGCACCAGAGCTTCGCCGGCCTCGCCGACAATGTGCCGCTTCGGACGAAGGCGGATTACGAGAGCTACCTGACCCGGCTCGCTCTCTATCCCAGGCAGAACGACGCCGCGCTCGAGATTACCGGCCAGGCGGTGAAGGGCGGCTATGTGCTGCCCTGCTCGGTGCTCGGCAATTACGAGAAGAGCATCGCCGGTGTGATCGCCGAGGATCCCGCCAGATCGCGCTTCTACGAGCCGTTCACTCGGTCTCGGCCCGGCGACGTGAGCGAGTCGGAATGGACGGCGATGAAGGCGCGGGCCCGGCGGCTGGTCGTCGAGGTGCTCAACCCGGCTTATGCCAAGCACCTCGCTTTCTACCGCACCGCCTACGCGCCGCGCTGCGCACGGTCCGACAGCATCTCGGCCCAGCCCGGGGGACGCCAATATTATGCCTTCCGGGTGCGGCAGGAGACGACGACCGACCTGACGCCCGACCAGATCCACGCCATCGGCCTCAGGGAATCGGCGCGCATCCGGGGCGAGATGGAGAAAGTGGCGAAGGAGGCCGGATTTCCGAGCCGCGAGGCGTTCATCCGGGAGCTGAGGACCAACCCGAAATATTTCGCGACCAGTCCCGAGCAGCTGATGCAGGCGGCGGCGCTGACCGCCAAGACGATCGACGGCAAGATGCCCGCTTTCTTCGCCACCCTGCCGCGGCTGCCCTACGGGGTTCGCCCGATTCCGGCGGAGACGGCGGAGGGGACGACGACGGCTTATTACAGCCAGGGTTCGCCCGAGGCCGGGCTGGCCGGCACCTATTACGTCAACACCTCGAAGCTCGACCAGAGGCCGCTGTGGGAGCTTCCGGCGCTGACCCTCCACGAAGCGGTGCCCGGGCATCACCACCAGATCTCGCTCCAGCAGGAAGTCGATCTGCCGCCCTTCCGGCGCTATTTCTCCTTCTACACCGCCTTCACCGAGGGCTGGGGCCTCTATGCCGAGAGCCTGGGCGAGGAGATGGGCCTCTACGACACGCCCGAGAAGAAGATGGGCCAGCTTTCCTACCAGGCGTGGCGGGCGGCCCGGCTGGTGGTCGACACCGGAATCCATTCCAAGGGCTGGGACAAGGCGAAGGCGGTCGCCTTCATGCGCGAGAATACGGCTTTGACCGACGCCAATATCGACGCCGAGGTCAATCGCTACATCAGCTGGCCCGGCCAGGCGCTGGGCTACAAGATCGGCGAGCTCAGGATCCGCGAGCTGCGGGCGAAAGCGGAGCGCGAGCTGGGGGCGAAGTTCGACCTCAGGCGCTTCCACGACGCGGTGCTTCTGCAGGGCAGCGTGCCGCTCGACGTGCTCGAGGCGCAGGTCGGGGAGTGGATCGCGGCCGAGAAGGCGCGCTGATCGTCACCCCGGCGAAAGCCGGGGCCTCGGTCCGGAAGGTTTCGTCGGGCGAGTAGAGGTCCCGGCTTTCGCCGGGAGGACGGGCGCTACCGCCCCGGCTCGCCGTCGCCGGTTCGCCGGTCCTTGCGCCAGGCCCGGACCATCTCGTTCCAGCAGCCGCTGACTCCGCCCGGGCCCACCGTCGAGCAGCTCTGGATGCCGGTGCGGCCGACATATTCGAGCGCCTCGGCGCGGACGGCCCAGCTGGTGCTTTCGGGATCGTCGGCACTGGCCTCGTCGCGCAGCTCCTTCGGGATTCGGTAGCGCTCGGTCTCGAGGCGGCGGGCGCAGACGACGATCTCGTCGCCGCTGGTGGCACGGGGACACGGGTCGCGGCCGTAGACGACGAGCCGGCGGACCCGCTCCTGCTGCGCGCCGGCCGGCGCCGGCGCGAGGGTCATGGCCGCCGCCGAGGCGGTGGCGACGACGGCGAGGGACAAGGCGGCTTTCATGCGCGGCCTCCTTTCGGAGGGAAGAAGGCGCGGAGGGCGCGGAGGGTTCCCTCAGTCTCGCCATCCTCGACGGCGAGGAGGCGTTATTGCGGGTTCGCCGCCTCGTCGGCCTTGGCGTCGGCCTCGTCCGCCTCGGCCTGCTCGTCGATCTTGCCGAGGCGCTCGCGCCTCGCCTGCTCGATGAGGGCGTTCCAGTTGACGTTGGGATCGCCGGACCGTTCGGCGCGGGCGTCGCGGACGATCTGGTTGAAGCAACCGCTGACTCCGCCGGGGCCGACCGTCGAGCAGCTGCCGATGCCCGAGCGCCCGGCATATTCGAGCGCGGTGGCGCGGGTCGCCCAGGACTGGTTCTTGGGATTGTTGGGATCGCCCCGAAGCGCTTCCGGGATCCGGAAGCGTTCGCCCTCGGGCTTGCGGGCGCAGACCACGATGGTGTCGTTGGTGCTCGGCGGGCAGGCATCGTCGCCGTAGACGATCATCGTGCTGATCTTGGGCTCCGGCGCCGGCCCTTGAGCGAAAGCGGGGGCGGCGAAAGCCAGGAAGGCGGCGCCGGCGGCGGCGGCGGGAAGCTTCATCGGATCAGATCCTTTTAGACAGCGCGATGGCGATACGACAGCCGGCGCGGATGAGGGAAGACAATATGGGATAGCCGAACGCGTCCTCGGCGCCGGCGGCCAGCGCCGTGTCGCGATGCTCGAGCTCCTCGTCGCGGAAGCGGCCGATCGTGGCGGCGAGGTCGGGCTCGGACCGGCCCAGCGCTCGCAGCTGCTCCGAATAATGGCGGTCGATCTCGGTCTCGACCGCGGCGGTGCAGGCCATCGCCGCGCTGGGGCTCATCAAGGCGGTGGTGACTCCGAGCGCGTGGCCGGCGACCCGCCAGATCGGCTGGAGCAGGGTGGGGCGGATGCCGCGCTCGACCATCATCTCGTCGAAGGTCTTGAGATGGCGCTCTTCCTGCGATTGCATCCGGGCGATGGCGCGGCTGGCCGGGTTCGAGCCGAGAACGGCGAGCTGGCCGCAATAGATGCGGGTGGCGCCATATTCGCCCGCCTGGTCGACCCGGACCATCGAATCGACGTCCGGCTTCTCGTCCCCCGGGCGCCAGCGCGGGGCGGGCGCCTCGGCGGCGCTCATCGGGGCGCTTTCGGACGTCTGAGGCTCAGCCATAGGATGATCAACGCGGCAGCGATGGAAAGGATCGCATTCCATCCCGCCATCGAGATCCCGAGGAACGAGAATTGCACCTCGTCGCAGCGCACCATCGGGCTCGCCATGATCGCCTTCAGAAGCTCGTCGCCGCTCAGGCCGTGCACTGTCGAGGTGCATTCGGTGAAGCCCTGGAAGATCTTCGCCTCGACCCCGGCATGATAGACGCCGATGCCGCCGCTGGTGAGGATCGCCAGCGCGGCGAGCCAGACGAAGCTTCGGCCGCGGTCCGGCGCCTTGCGGAGCAGCAGCGACAGGAGGGCGAGGCCGAGGGCCGCGAAATGGGCGTAACGCTGCCACCAGCACATCTTGCAGGGGTAGAGGTGGCCGAATATCTCCGACCCGTAGGCCCCGGCGAGCAGGGCGGCGGGGACGAAGAGGGCGAGGGAGCGGGCCTTGTCGAGCGAGGTCACAGGCCGTCGCCCCAGGCAGGACCTGCGTTCGTTCCCCCGTCATCCCGGGCTTTACCCGGGATCCATGAACACCGCCGTTCGAACCTCGGCTCCGTCGTGTTCATGGGTTCCGGCTTTCGCCGGAATGACGGTTTCGCGTTCCCCTCATCCCGGGCTTGACCCGGGATCCATGAACACCGCCGTTCGAACCTCGGCTCCGACGTGTTCATGGGTTCCGGCTTTCGCCGGAATGACGGTTTCGCTTAAGCGCTTCCCGGTCGGGCGCGCGCCGCCGGCGGGAATCGCCGCGGCGTTGCGGCCGAGGCGGGAGATGGTCTCAAGCGCATAATGGAGCTGGAAGTCGTCGATGCCCTTGGCCTTCAGCTGCTCCGGAGTGGCGGCGAAGCGAGGATCGGGCTTGCCGTCGTCCTCGATGACGTCGTTGTCGACGCTGACCTCGTTGATCAGGTGGCGGCGAAGGTCCGCCTCGCGCAGCTTCGGCCGGGCCTTGTAGTCGGGATCGGAGAGTTGCGGCACCTCGATGTCGGGCTTGATTCCGCCTTCCTGCACCGACCGGCCCGAAGGCGTGTAATAGCGGGCGGTGGTAAGGCGGAGCGCCGTCTTTGCGGTCAGCGGAACCAGCGTCTGGACCGAGCCCTTGCCGAAGCTTCGCTCGCCCATGACGATGGCGCGGTGATGGTCCTGGAGCGCGGCGGCGACGATCTCGGCCGCCGAGGCGCTGCCGGCGTCGACGAGGACGATGATCGGAAGGCCGCGGGCGGCGTCGCCGGGCTTGGCGTAATAACGCTCGATGTCGCTCTTGCGGCGGCCGCGCTGGGAGACGACCTCGCCGCGCTCGAGGAAGACGTCGGAGAGACCGACCGCCTGGTCGAGCAGGCCGCCCGGATTGGAGCGAAGGTCGACGATATAGCCGAGCGGCGGGTGTCCCAGCTTCTTCTCGATGGCGGCGATGGCGGCGAGAGTCTCGTCGGTGGTGGTGCGGCTGAAGGTGTTGACATTGATCACGCCGACATTGTCCTTCACCTGCCACTTGACCGCCGGCAGCTCGATGGTCGCCCGGGTCAAGGTAACGTCGAACGGCTTGTCGCGGCCGATCCTGAGGATGGTGACCTTGATCGACGTCCCCGGTGCGCCGCGCATCGAATCGACCGCTTCGTCGAGCGTGCCGCCGTAGATCAGCTTGCCGTTGAGATGGGTGATATAGTCGCCCGCCTTGATCCCGGCCTTGAAGCCGGGGCTGTCCTCGATCGGGGCGACCACCTTGACCGCCCCGTCCTCCATGGTGACGTTGAGGCCGAGACCTCCGTAATTGCCGTCGGTGGTCGTCATCAGCGCCTGGTAGCCGCGCTCGTCCATGTAGGAGCTGTGCGGATCGAGGCTGGCGAGCATCCCGTCGATGGCGCCGCGGATCAGGGTCTTGTCGTCGACCTGCTCGACATAATCGGAGCGGACCCGCTCGAAGACGCTCATGAACTGGTCGAGCTCGCGATAGGTGTCGACGTCGACCGCCGCCATGGAGGCGGTCGCGGCGGGGATGATCGCGACCGCGCCGACCAGAGCGAGCGAGCGGAGGAAATTGTTGGACATGCAAGGAATCCTGTTCGGGCCGTTCGCGTACGGCTGTACCGCCTTTTTAGGCGGGCGAAAAGCAACGGCAGGTGAACGGGGCAATTGCGGGTAATTCGGTGTCAGACACCGAATTATTGGCGCAAACCGCCGCGGCCTCGAACAATCGGTGTCTGACACCGAATTACAGCAGGGGCGTGATCGGCACCGGCCTGCCATTCCGGCGCAGCTCGACATGGACCTCGGCGCCGCCCGTCCGCCCCAGCGGCTGGCGGGCCCGGACCCGGTCGCCGCGCCTGACGGCGAGGCCGGCGAGGTTGGTGATCGTCGTCGTCCAGCCGCCGCCATGGTCGATGATCACCACCTCGCCATAGCCGCGATAGGGCGCGGCGTAGACGATCCGGCCCGAGCGCGGAGCGACCGCCGCCGCGCCGGCGGCGGCGGCGAAGGTGAGGCCGCGGGCGTGGACCCCGGCGTCGGAGAGCTCGCCGGTGCCGGCGACGAGGCGGCCCTCGACCGGGAGCCGATAATGAGGGGGCGGCGGCGCCCCTGGCGGCGAATCCCCCGGGCGCCGCGCCGGGCCGGGCAGCTGGGCGAGGCGATGGACGAGGCGCTCCTGGAAGGCTCGGGTGCCGGCGAGGGCGGCGAGATCGCGCGCCTCCTCGCCGAACGCCAGAGCGCGGTCCGATTCCTGGACCGCGGAGTGCATCAGGCTGCCGGCGCGCCGGCGCTGGTCGGCCTCGAAGCGGGCGAGGGCGATTCGGCGCTGTTGAAGATCCTGGCGGCCGGCGCGGCGCTGAGCCACCGCCTCGCCGGCGCGGCGGCGAAGCGCCTCGCCGCGCGCCATCTCGGCCCGGACTCCGGCGGTGCGGGCGCGGATGGCGGGGAGCGAGGAGGCGAGCAGCGCCCGGACGTGGACGACCTCGTCCAGCGAGCCGGGCCGAACCAGCGCCAGGGCCGGCGGCCGCCGTGCCATCGTCTGGAGGGCGGCGGTGAGGCGGATGAGCGAGCCCTGGCCGGCGGCGAGGCGGGCGCGCTGCTCGGCGCTGAGGCGCTCGATCAGGGCGATTCGCGCCTCGGCGGCGGTGATGTCGGCCTCGGCGGCCTCGATCCGGGCGGCGAGCGCGGCGGCGGCGGCGTTGGCGCGAGCCGCCTCGCCGGTGGCGCGGCGGGCCTGGCGCTCGAGCTGGTCCGAGCGCTGGCGGGCGGCGGCGGCCTCGCGCTGCGCCTCGGCGAGCGTGGGGGGTTGCTGCGCGAAAGCGAGGTCGCCGGCCAGCAGGGCGACGGCGACGAGAAAAATTGGTGTCAGACACCAATTTTTCCAGGATCGATAATTGGTGTCTGACACCAATTTTTCGGGCACCGATTTTTCGCGGCCGGCCATCCTCCTATCCTTCGCGGTGATAGGGGTGGTTGGCAAGGATCGAGGTGGCGCGCCAGAGTTGCTCGGCGAGCATCGCCCGGGCGAGCAGATGGGGCCAGGTGGCTCGGCCGAAGGCGAGGAGGAGGTCGGCGGAGGCGCGGTCTTCGTCGCCGAAGCCGTCGGCGCCGCCGATCAGGAACCGCGCCTCGCGCCGGCTCTCGTCGCGCCAGCGCTCGAGGCGTCTGGCGAGCTCGAGCGAGGGGAGGGCCTCGCCTTTCTCGTCGAGCAGGATGGTGACGCCGTTATCGGCGGGGGGCGGGATCCGGCCGCCGCTTTCGGGCAGCTCGGTGACCTGGATGGGCCAGGCGATCCGCTTCAGATAGCGCTCGACCAGCTCCGCTTCGGGGCCTCGGCCGATTTTCCCTCGGGCGATGATGTGGAGCTTCATCTATCCGTCATCCCGGCGGGGACCCCATCAAAGTAGTACTTTGATGGGAACCCGGAAGCCGGGACCTCGGCTCGCAAAGGCTCGTCGGGTCTCGCCGAGGTCCCGGCTTTCGCCGGGATGACGATCACCCCGCCGCCTTCGCAGTCCCCGAATCCCCCTCGAACGCCCACATCCGCTCCAGATTGTAGAAGCTCCTGACCTCGGGCCGGAAGATGTGGACGATGACGTCGTCGGCGTCGATCAGCACCCAGTCGGCGACCGGAAGGCCCTCGACCCGGACGCTTCGGCCGAGCTCCTGCTTGATCTTCTCGCCCAATTTCTGAGCCATCGAGGCGACCTGCCGGGTCGAGCGCCCGGACGCGATCACCATATGGTCGGCGATGTTGGACTTACCCGTCAAAGGGATGGTGACGACGTCCTGGGCCTGGTCATCGTCCAAGGATCGAAGCACGAGGCTGTGCAGGGCTTCGACCTTCTGATCTGCTTCGCGGTCGGGCGAAGCCGGTGCGTTAGCGGGCAAACTGCCTCCTCATGTCACGAGTCGCCGCGTTACGCCGTCGCGCAGGACCCTGGGGTTGAACGAATAAGCTTCCGATTGGTGCCAGTTGGGCTCGGCGGCACGAATGCCTGTGGCGGAGGTAGAATCGAGCGGCTGTCTCAGGATCACGAGCGCCGGCGGTCTCCACTCCGTCCAGTGCCGAGCCTGGTCCGCGGGTTGGACGAAGCGCCGCAGCCAGCCCATCGCGCGAGCCGCGTGGGCGGCGCCATCATATCCCGGACGCGAAACGACC
>JAXDPB010000098.1:0-2705 GCA_034668585.1 Sphingomonadales bacterium
GCCGGCGTGCCCCCCGGTCCGACCGGTCCCGGCGCGGCCCGAACCGCGAGGCCACGGCCGGCACCGAGCTTGAGCACGCCCTCGATCGAAGCGGGCGCCGAATCGCCGGCCTTCGTCTCGACGATCAGCCAGTCGCCGCTCCGGGACACGGCCTGGGGCTCCGAATAAGCGAGGACGCCCTCGGTGACCGGGAAGAAATAGGGATCCTCGACCGCGACCGAGGCGGGCAGCGGGATGGCGATCCGGAGCCGGTCTTGCCGACGCTCGAACCTTCCCGCCTCGGCGAGCGGCCGGGGCAGCGCCTGCCGGTAGCGATCGAACGCCGGCTCGGGCGCGGCGGGCACCATGCCGACGATGAGGTCCGCCGCGACCTCGGCCGATTCCGGCACGCAGATCCTGTCGGTGCAGACGAGGTAATCGACCCTGGCGCGCACCGGCAGCTTCGTCCCGGGAGCGAGCGAAGCGGGAAGATGGAGGTCGGCCAGGAGCGCGTGCTCGCCCTCGTAGACGTAGTTCATCAGCCCCTGGATCGTCAGCCGCTCCGGCACCGGGAAGCGCAGCGGCCCGGCCGACGCACCGCCGGGCAGTTGCCAGGCAATTCGGGTGCCGACGCCGGCGTCCCCGGGATTCTGCCAATAGCCGTGCCAGCCCTCGCGCGGAGTCATCACCAGAGCGAGGGTCACCGTCGAGCCGGCCGGAGGGCGCGCCGTTTCGGCGGCGAGGCGGACCGCCATCGCCTTCTGGCCGGGCGGCAGCTGGGCGTGCGCGGGCAACCACGCGACGAGGAGAGCCATGAGGGTGATCAGGAGTCGATTCACGAGGCGGCTATAGCATCCCTCGGCTTCGCCGCGAGCGAAGCTCGTGGCGAGGATGAATTGCCTAGCGGCGCTCGAACCTCGTAATGCCGGTACCGAGACGGTTGGCCCCGAGGCGGAGGCGGTGGCCGGTGAAATCGACGACGAAGGCGGTGCCCCGGGCGGCGGGGGCGAGCGAGGCGTCATTGTCCTCGACGACGAGCCCGTCGGCGCTGTTCGCCAGCGCCTCGGCGGCGATCACGATCATCGCGCTGTAATTCTCCTTCGCCCGGCCCTGCACGAAGGCGTTGCGGACGATGGCGCCGGTCGCTCCCTCCGGCAGGTCGATCATATAGTTGGTCTTCGCCCCGCCGCTGTCGTCGAAGCTCGAATCGCTGACTTCGACGAGCGGCGCCCGGCTCTTGACGTAATGGCCGCCGCGACCGCGCTCGAAGCGGCAGCGGCTGACGGTGAGCGCGCCGTAGCGGCCGATATAGATGGAGTGGGCGCAATCGTCGGCGCACAGGCCGAGGCCGGAAAAGGTCGAGCGCTCGACGACGATCGAGGCGCGCTCGTCATTGCCGGCGAGGATGCCGCTCTCGCTGTCGCGGAAGAGCGAGTCGCGGACGACGAGATCGCCCTGCTGGAGGCGGATGCCGGCGCCGTTCCGGTCGGCCACCCGGATATTCTGGAAAACGAGCCCGTCGACGGTCGCGGCCCGGCCGCCCAGGACGAGCGCCGCCTTGCCCTCGCACGCCTTGCCGTCGAGGATCGCGGTGCCCGTCTCGACCGCGCGGAAGGCGATCTGCCCGGCTTCCTGGACCGCGCACTGGCGGTAGCGGCCCGGCGCGATGAGGATGGTGCCGGTTCCTCCGCCGATCGCGTCGACGGCTTGCTGGAGGGTGGGGTAGGCCTGGCCGCGTTCGGGAACCGCGAAGGGGGCGTCGCGGGTCTGGGCGACGAGAGGCGTGGCGAAGGCCAGAGCGAGGAGGGCGAGGCGGCGCATTCCGTCGGGTTCGCGCTCCGCGGCTCCCGAGTCGAGACCCGAAATGCGTTTGCCCCGGAGCGGGACGGACCCTTCCGCAGACCCTAAGCGCCCCTCGTCGTCCCAGCGCAGGCTGGGACCCCGGCGGGTGAAAGGCGCCAGCGGGGCTGGAGCGTTTCATTTGCCCCGGCGCTCTTCACCCCCTGGGGTCCCAGCCTTCGCTGGGACGACGATTAATCGAGGTTCGGCCTCAGCCAGCGTTCCGCTTCCTGCAGGCTTACGCCGCGACGCGCGGCATATTCCTCGAGCTGGTCGCGGCCGATTCGGGCCACTCCGAAATACTGGCTGTCGCGGTGGGCGAAGTAGAAACCGGAGACGGCCGAGGTCGGAAGCATCGCCATGCTCTCGGTGAGGGTGACGCCCGCGGGGTCGCCGCCGAGCATGTCGAACAGGACGGGCTTCAGGCTGTGGTCCGGGCAGGCCGGATAGCCCGGCGCGGGGCGAATGCCCGTATAGGTCTCGCGGATCAGCTGCTGGTTGGTGAGATGCTCCTCGGCATAGCCCCAGACGCTGTTGCGGACATGGGCGTGGAGAACCTCCGCGAAGCTCTCCGCGAGCCGGTCCGCCAGCGCCTTGAGGAGGATGTCGGAATAATCGTCATTCTCCGCCTTGAAGCGGGCGAGGTGCGGCTCGAGGCCGTGGATTCCGACCGCGAAGCCGCCGATCCAGTCCTCGCCTTCGGGCGCGATGAAATCGGCGAGGCACATATTGGCCCGCCCTTCCCTTTTCTTGACCTGCTGGCGGAGGAAGGGGAGCCGCACCCAATCCTCCCCGGGACGGGGAGGGGGACCAGCCGCAGGCTGGTGGAGGGGGGGCTGGGCCAGGTTCGGAGCCCCCTCCACCCCCGGCTTCGCCGGCGGTCCCCC
>JAXDPB010000099.1:0-32102 GCA_034668585.1 Sphingomonadales bacterium
AGCCCACTGCGCATCCGAGAACCAAAAGAAGTCAGACATCTCACCGCCCTCCTCTCAAAGGCAGTGAATCACGTTCCCAACGCCAGGGGAATCCGGTTTATGGGTCCGGACCCTAGTGACTGTCACCACCCCCGCCGCCACCCTCCGCCCCGACACAGGGTCGCTCCCTTCGGGCAGCATCGCGGCCGCGGAAGCGTTTCCAACCGTCGTCGTTCCTGCTATGTTCGATCCCGCGACTCCGCGATTGGATGAAGCGGGGTTTGCGGATCGGGAAGCACCGGCGAAAAACGATGCCGTATGCAATTCGTGCAGGTCGTGAACTTCGACGGGCCGGCCCTCCCGTCGGCGCCAAAGGTTCAGCGAAGCGGTTTTTCGGCCTATGGAAGCCGAACCTATGAAACTTCCGCCCGTGGAGACCTCATGCGCAGCCTGATCCCCCTTCTCCTCCTCGCCGCCTGCAATGCCGGCGGCGACGCGGTCGAAAGCAATGCCGCCGCTGCCGTCCAGGCCAGCGGCGCCCGGCCGTTCCAGGTGCGCCCGATCGCCACCTTCGACGAGCCCTGGGCGATGACTTTCCTGCCCGGCGGCGGCCAGGCTTTGATCACCGAGAAGAAGGGCAAATTGAAATTGCTGTGGAGCGACAGCGGCCGGGTGTCCGACGTCGCCGGCGCTCCGGCGGTCGATTATGGCGGCCAGGGCGGCCTCGGCGACGTCGTCCTCCATCCCCGCTTCGCCGAGAACCGGCTCGTCTACCTCAGCTGGGTCGAGGCGGGTCCGGGCGATACCCACGGCGCCGTCGTCGGCCGCGGGAGGCTGGTCATGGACGCGGGCAGCCCTCCCCGGCTGGAGGGGCTCCAGGTGATCTGGCGCCAGTCGCCCAAGCTCGACGGCCGCGGCCATTTCGGCCACCGCATCGCCTTCGGCCCCGACCGCAAGCTCTACATCAGCTCGGGCGAGCGCCAGCATTTCGATCCGGCCCAGGACATGAACGCCAATCTCGGCAAGGTGCTTCGCCTCAACGACGACGGCACCGTCCCCGGCGACAATCCCTTTGCGTCGCGCGGCGGAGTCACCGCTCAGATCTGGACCCTGGGCCACCGCAACCCGCTCGGCCTCGCCTTCGACTCGTCCGGCCGGCTGTGGGAGATCGAGATGGGCCCGATGGGCGGCGACGAGCTGAACCTCATCCAGCGCGGCAGAAATTACGGCTACCCCATCGTCTCCAACGGCGATCACTATGACGGCAAGGTCATACCCGACCACCCGACCCATCCCGAATTCGAGGCGCCCAAGGTCTGGTGGACTCCGGTCATCTCGCCCGGCGACTTCATCCATTATTCCGGCGCCGTCTTCCCGCAATGGAAGGGCGACGTGCTGATCGCCGGCCTCTCGAGCAAGGCCCTGATCCGAGTCCACGTCGACGGCGACATGGCCCGCGAGGCCGAGCGCTGGGACATGGGCGAGCGCATCCGCGAGGTCGAGCAGGGCCCGGGCGGGGCCGTCTATCTGCTCGAGGATGCCCCGGGCGGACGGCTGCTCAAGCTGATTCCGGCGCGGTAGCCGTCATTGCGAGGAGCGAAGCGACGAAGCAATCCAGGCTCCGCGCATGAGCTGGCCGGATTGCTTCGCTTCGCTCGCCATGGCGGCGCCGTCAAACCCTTCGATAGCGGAAGTACCAGACCTCGTGACCCTTGCGCCTCGCCTTGGCCTCGTAGCGGGTCTCCGGCCAGCCGCCGGGGCGGGTGAGGAAGTCGCGGGCGCTCTCGGCCAGCCACTCGAAGTCGCGGCGGCCGTTCATCACCATCATCGCCCATCGGCAATAGGTCGGATCGTCGGTGCCGAGCCGGAGCTCGCCGCCCGGCTTCAGCTTGGCGGCGATGAGGTCGAGCGGGCCGGGGTTGACCATCCGCCTCTTGGCGTGCCGCGCCTTGGGCCAGGGGTCCGGGTGCAGCAGATAGACGAAGGTGAGCGCGCCGTCGGGCACCCGCTCGAGCACGCCGAGCGCGTCGCCCATGTGGAGGCGGACATTGGCGAGATGGCCGTCGCGTATGTGCTGGAGGGCACCGACGACGCCGTTGAGAAACGGCTCGGCCCCGATGAAGCCGTGGTCGGGAAGCAGGTCCGCCCGGTAGGCGAGATGCTCGCCCGAACCGAAGCCGATCTCGAAATGAAGCGGCCGCAAATCGCCGAACAGGCGTTCGGAGGTCACCGGGCCGTCTTCGGGCACGCTGACCGCCGGCAGCAGCCGCTCGAGCAGCGCCGACTGCCCGCCGCGCAGCTTGTGCCCGGAACGGCGGCCGTAGAGCCGGCGGATGGTCGTGGGGTCGTTCACACCGCCGCGCCTAGTCCGGCTCGCACCGGGAACCAAGAGGCTCGCGCCAGCGTCCCGGAGCGGGAGGACCTACAGCGCCGCCTTCAGCTTCTCGGCCAGGTCGGTCCGCTCCCACGGAAAGAAGTCGCCGTCGGGCGTTCGGCCGAAATGGCCGTAGGAGGCGGTGCGCTGGTAGATCGGCTTGTTGAGGCCGAGATGGGTGCGGATTCCGCGCGGGGTGAGGCCGCCCAGCTCCTGGATCGACATGATCGCCCGCTCGACGGCGCTGTCCTCGACCGTGCCGGTGCCGTGCAGGTCGACGTAGAGCGACAGCGGCTCGGCGACTCCGATCGCGTAGCTGAGCTGGATGGTGCAGCGGCTGGCGAGGCCCGCCGCGACGATGTTCTTGGCGAGGTAGCGGGCGATATAGGCCGCCGACCGGTCGACCTTGGTCGGGTCCTTGCCGGAGAAGGCGCCGCCGCCGTGCGGAGCGGCGCCGCCATAGGTGTCGACGATGATCTTGCGGCCGGTGAGTCCGGCGTCGCCGTCCGGTCCGCCGATCTCGAAGCTGCCGGTCGGGTTGATGTGATAGACGGTGCCGTTGGAGAGCATGTCGGCCGGCAGAACGTCGGCGACGACCCGCTTCACATAGGCCTTGAGCTCGGTCTCCTTGTCGCCTTCGTCATAACCCTTGCCGTGCTGGGTCGAGACGACGATCGCGGTCGCCGCGACCGGCTTGCCGCCCTCGAAGCGAAGGGTCACCTGGCTCTTGGCGTCGGGCTCGAGGAAGGGCGCGGCGCCGGCATGGCGGTCCTCGGCCATGCGCTCGAGGATCTTGTGGCTGTAATAGAGGGTCGCCGGCATCAGGTCCGGAGTCTCGTCGCAGGCGAAGCCGAACATGATGCCCTGGTCGCCGGCGCCCTCGTCCTTGTTGCCGCTGGCGTCGACGCCCTGGGCGATGTGCGCGGACTGGCCGTGAAGATGGTTGGCGAATTCGAGATTGGCCCAGTGGAAGCCGTCCTGCTCGTAGCCGATCCGCTTGACGGTGGCTCGGACCACCTCTTCGATCTCGTCGCGGGCGCCCGGAGCCCAGCCGCCATGCTCGGGCCAGCGGGCCTCGTCGAACATCGGCTTGCAGCGAATCTCGCCGGCCAGCACGACCCGGTTGGTCGTGGTCAGGGTCTCGCAGGCGATGCGCGCCTCGGGATCCTTGGACAGGAACAGGTCGACGATGGCGTCGGAAATCTGGTCGGAGACCTTGTCCGGATGGCCTTCGGAGACCGATTCGGACGTGAAGAGGTAATTGTTGCGCATCGCGGGAAACCGGCCTTCCTGAAAGCTGAGGGAGAGTCGGATATAAAGATATCCTTATATGCCGGCTCCCTAGCCGTCTTTGCGCCGCCCTGCAATGCGCTCGACGGCGAGCGCCAGCGCGGCGAGCAGCAGCGCGAACAGCAACGGCAGGAGATTGCCGAATCGGGCGAAGAGCGTCGGCGGCTTCGGCGGCGGCAGGCGGGTGTCGATGATCCCGGCGGTGCGCCAGGGCAGGCTGCGCAGGAGCCTGCCGTCGGCGTCGATCACGGCGGAGATGCCGGTCGGAGTCGCTCGAAGCACCGGCAGGCCCTCTTCGAGGGCGCGCAGCCGCGCCTGGGCGAGGTGCTGGGGCGGCCCCCAGGCGCCGAACCAGGCGTCGTTGGAGGGATTGAACAGGAAGGCGGGCCGGTTCTTGCGGTCGACCACCTGGCCCGAGAAGATGATCTCGTAGCAGAGCTGGAAACCCGCCTTGCCGACCACCGGCAGGTCGAGCGTTCGCGGGCCGGGACCGGGATCGAAGTCGATGTCGCCGGGCGCGAGGCGCGAGAGGCCGAGGGCGGACAGGATCGGGCGCATCGGCAGATATTCGCCATAGGGGACGAGATGAGCCTTGTCGTAACGGGCGAGGAGCCGGCCGGCGCGGTCGACGGCGAAGACGCTGTTGGTGGCGCCGGTCACGTCGAGTCCGTCCGGAGAGCGCCAGGTGACTCCCCCCGTGAGCAGCAGGTCCTTGTCGCCGAGCATCGCCGCGACGTCGTGGCGAAGGTCCATCACCTCCTCGACATGACCCGCGTCCCGAAGGCCGTTCTCCAGGGGCCGGGTCACCGCCGCTTCCGGCCACAGGAGCAGCCTCGGCTCGTCCTTCCCCCAATGCGAAAGCCGGGCGAGGCGGCCGAGATTCTCGTCCTCGAACCCTTCCCGCCACTTGTCCTGCTGGCCGATATTGGGCTGGACGATTCGAAGCGCCGGCCCGGGCGGCGCTTCGACCTGTCCCCCCGCCGCGAGGCCGATGGCGGCGACAAGCGCGGTTCCCGCCGCGACCGAAGCGGCCGGACGCCAGCGGCGCAGCCCGAGGAGGAGGAGCGTCCCCGCCGCCAGCGCGGCCAGGCCGGAGAGTCCGTAGGTGCCGACGATTCGCGAGCCATAAGCGAGCGGCGTCGCCACCAGCGACACTCCGAGCGGGTTCCAGGCAAAGCCGGTGAACAGGGTCGCCCTCAGCCATTCGGTGACGATCCAGGCGGCGGCGAAGACGAGCACGAGGCGAAGGGTCTCGCGGCGCCCCCAGCGCCAGGCGAGCCCGGCCGCCGTGGCCGGGTAGACGGCGAGATAGAGCGCGAGAAGGACCACCGCGACATAGCCGAGCGAGGCGGGCATCTCGGCCTGGTAGGTGAAGGCGGTGGCGATCCAGTTGAGGCCGAGCACGAAATGGCCCACCCCGAACCACCAGCCGCGAGCCAAAGCGGAGCGAAGGCCCGGCGCCTCCCGGACCAGCCAGAGAAAAATTGCAAAGCCAGCCAGCGTCAGCGGCCACAGGCCGAGGGGCTGGAAGCCGCAGGCGGCGGCGAGGCCGGCGAGGAAAGCGAGGGCGAGGTGCTTCACGGCTCCGTCATTGCGAGGAGCGAAGCGACGAAGCAATCCAGAAAGGCGCCGCCGCTTCGCGGGATTGCTTCCCCCCTCGACAAGCTCGGGGTCGCAATGACAAAGCGGGCGCCATGACCCTGCCCCCCTTCCACCTCGCCTTCCCCGTCCACGACCTCGACTCCGCCCGAGCCTTTTACGGCGGCCTGCTCGGTTGCGCCGAAGGCCGAAGCGCGGCCGAATGGATCGACTTCGACTTCTTCGGCCACCAGATCGTCGCTCACCTCGATCCGGCCATGTCGCCAAGGCGGGCCCATAATCCGGTCGAGGGCCACGACGTGCCCGTGCCGCATTTCGGCGCGGTGCTCGGCATGGCGGCCTGGGAGGCGATGGCCGAGCGGCTTCGCTCGGCCGGGACCAACTTCGTCATCGAACCGACGATCCGCTTCCGCGGCCAGCCGGGCGAGCAGGCGACGATGTTCTTCCTCGACCCCTCCGGCAACGCGCTCGAGATCAAGGCGATGGCCGACCCGGCCAATTTGTTCGCCGCCTGATCCTTACGCCGCCCGCGCGGACGCCAGCACCGGCCGGTGCACGGCCGGGAGAAGCGAACGGTAGAGGCTGGCCATCTGCGCGGCCATGGCGTCCGGAGTATAGCGCGCGGCCCGCTCCTTCGCCGCCCGGCCCAGCACGGCGCGTTCGAAATCGTCCCCGACCAGCCCGCCGATCGCGCGGGTGAAGCCGTCCTCGTCGCGGGGATCGACGAAGATCGCGATCTCGTCCCAAAGCTCGCGAAAGGCGGGGATGTCGGAGAGGATGAGCGGGCACCCGGCGGCTGCGGCGTCGAGGACGGCGAGACCGAACGGCTCGTACAGGGCGGCCGAGACGAAGACCGGGCGGGCGGCGAGCCAGCGGCCGAGCTCGGCGTCGCCCAGCGGGCCGAGGCAGTGGAGGTTGTCGAACACGACCTGCGCGCCGTTGGGCGCGGCGAGCGGTCCGGCGGCGCGGATCGGCACTCCGATCCGGCCGGCGGCGGCGTCGAGCAGGCCGAGATTCTTGCCCTCGTCCCACAAGCGGCCGGCGGTGAAGACGAAATCGTGCGGTGCGCCGTCGGCCGCCGCAAGCGGCGCTCGCCCGTAATGGACGGTGCGCGGCGCCTCCGCGAGGCCGTAGCAACGCTCGACCGCTTCGGCGAAGGCCGAGCTCGGCGTGACGACCGCGTCCGCCGCGTCGAAGCCGGCCCGGACGAGGTCGCTCCGCCAGGCGAAGTCGCCGGGCAGATCGCCGCCCTCCATGGCCTGCCACCGGGTGGCCGCGCAATTGTGATGGACGCCGACGACCGGCCGGCCGAAGTCGGCGAAGGCGGCGAGCGGCGCCGAGTTGAGCTGGACGAGGTCGGTCTCGGCTTCGGCGGCGATCGCGGCGATCGCCGCGGCGGCGCGGCTCAGCGAGGACAAGTCCTCGGCGAGCGGATCGAGGCCGAGGCCGGTATCGACGAGGCGCAGGCCCGGGATCGCGGCCGCGGCGCGAATCTGCTCGCCGTTCGCGGGGGAGCCGGTCAGGATCAGCAGCGATTCGTGGCCGAGGCGGGCAAGACCCCGGGCGAGGTCGAGGCTGTATCGCCAGACGCTGCTCTCGGCGTCCGTCGCCATCGCAATGCGGAGGGAGGTCGAGTCGATGCGGCCGCGCCGAGGCTGGCCGATTGGCGAAGAGGTGGTCACGTTCAGGGGGTCCCCAGCTGCCTCATGCCAACCCGCCGGCCCGCGAATCGTTCCTGCGCTTCCGGTACCGTCGGAGAATTTTGGGCTTTGCCCCGCCCCCGGCCATTATTGCCATTCCTCCAATGTGTTAATTGGCGTAGGCGGCTGGCTGAAGCTTGCGCCGGATCCCTTCGGCGAGGCAGACGGCCCGCATGGACAACGTCCGGCGCCTCGGAGTATAGTGGAAACCTATGCATTTTTCAGACTTCCGCGCCCGCACCAGCGCGCGCTTCGCTTCCATCCGGCCTGACCGCCAAGCGGCGACCGCCTGATGAGCCTCCACGACCCAAAGGCGATTCACGTCGCCATCGTCGGCGTCGGCAATTGCGCGAGCTCGCTCGTGCAGGGCCTCGCCCATTATCAGAATGGCGGAGCCAACGACCAGATCGGGCTGATGCACTGGGACCTGGGCGGCTACCGGCCCAAGGACATCAGGATCGTCGCCGCCTGGGACATCGACCGGCGCAAGGTCGGCAAGGACGTCGCCGGAGCGATCTTCGAGAAGCCCAATTGCACCGCGATCTTCTGCGACCATGTGCCGCAGAGCGAGGTCACGGTCGAGATGGGCCGAATCCTCGACGGTTATTCCGAGCATATGGCGGAGTGGCCGGACGACCGCACTTTCCTTCCCTCCGATGCCGCTCAGCCCGACAAGGCCGACGTCGTCCGCCGGCTGAAGGAGACCGAGACCGACGTCCTCCTCAACTACCTCCCGGTCGGAAGCCAGGAAGCGACCGAATTCTACGCCGAATGCGCGCTCGAGGCCGGGGTGGCGTTCGTCAACAACATCCCGGTGTTCATCGCCAGCGACCCCGCCTGGGCCGAGCGCTTCCGCGAGGCCGGAATCCCGATCATCGGCGACGACATCAAGGCCCAGCTCGGCGCCACCATCGTCCACCGGGTGCTGACCGACCTGTTCCACAAGCGCGGAGTCAAGCTCGAGCGGACCTACCAGCTCAACACCGGCGGCAATACCGACTTCCTCAACATGTCGAACCGCAAGCGTTTGAAGTCGAAGAAGATCTCGAAGACCGAGGCGGTGCAGTCGGTCGCCGAGCACCGGCTCGAGGACGAGAACATCCATGTCGGCCCGTCGGACTATGTCGCCTGGCAGAACGACAACAAGGTCTGCTTCCTGAGGATGGAAGGATCGATGTTCGGCGGAGTGCCGATGAACCTCGAGCTCCGCCTCTCGGTCGAGGACAGCCCGAACAGCGCCGGCGTCGCCATCGACATGATCCGCTGCGCCAAGATCGCCAAGGACCGCGGCCTTTCCGGCCCGGTCCACCCGGCCGCCGCCTATTTCTGCAAGCACCCGCCCGTGCAGACCACCGACGACGAGGCCTATGAGGCTCTGGAGCGGTTCATAAGGGGCTGAGCCCGGTCATTGCGAGGAGCGTAGCGGCGAAGCAACCCGGCGGGCGACGACGCCGCACTGGATTGCTTCGCTGCGCTCGCAATGACAGCTAGGCCGCCCCGCCGTACCGCCCGTCCACATAGACCAGCGGATCCACATCTCCCCGTACCGCCACCTCCTCGACCTCGCCGATGAAGATCGAATGGGTCCCGTAGGCATGGTGGTGGACCCGACGGCACAGGATCGCCGCCTGGGCGTCGGCCAGTCGGGGCGGGCGGTCGCAATCGACGTTCCAGCCGCTGGCGAATCGAAGCCCCTGCTGGCTTCGGTCGGCGAACATCTGGGCGATATCCTCCTGGCTGCGATGGAGGACGTTGACGCAGAAATGCGAGACATCCTCGAGCGGGCTGTGCAGCGACGCGCTCCGGTTGATGCAGATGAGCAGGCTCGGCGGATCGAGCGACACCGAGGACATCGCCGTGGCCGTGACTCCCATCGGCTCGCCGCGGACGCAGACCGTGATGACGTTGACGGTCGAGGCGACGCGGCGCATCGCCTGCTTGAAATCCTGGATGAGCACGCTGTCGGCCATGGCGGATGCCAGTGCCGCTTAAGGAGGCGGGTGACAATAGCTTGACCGATTACGACATCATCATCGTCGGCGCCGGGCACGCCGGCGCCCAGGCCGCGATCCAGTTGAGGCAGCTTGGCTTCACGGGCTCGATCGCGCTTGTCGGCGCCGAGCCCGAGCCCCCTTACGAGCGCCCGCCCCTCTCCAAGCAATATCTCGCCGGCGAGAAGGATTTCGAGCGAATGCTCGTCCGGCCGGAGGCCTTCTGGGCCGAGCGCGGGATCGAGCTCGTCCTCGCCACCAGCATCGCCGCCGTCGACCCGCAAGCGAAGCTCCTGACCGCCGAGGGCGGCGGGCGCTTCGGTTACGGCACGCTGGTCTGGGCGGCCGGCGGGACTCCGCGGCGCCTCGGCTGCGAGGGAGGCGACCTCGCCGGGGTCCACGTCGTCCGGCGCAGGAGCGATGTCGACGCGATCCGGGCGAAGCTGGAAGCGGTCCATCGAGTCGCCGTGGTCGGCGGCGGCTACATAGGCCTCGAGACGGCGGCGGTGCTTCGCAAGCTCGGCAAGGAAGTGGTTCTGATCGAGGCGCTCGACCGGGTTTTGGCGCGGGTCGCCGGGCCGGAGATTTCGGCTTTCTACGCGGCCGAGCACCGGGCCCATGGGGTGGACGTCCGGCTCGGCGCCGCGGTCTCCTCGGTCCTCGGCCAATCCGGTCGCGTCGCCGGGGTTCGCCTTCAGGACGGAGAGACGATCGAAGCGGAGATGGCGATCGTCGGCATCGGAGTCGACGCGGCGGTCGCGCCTTTGCTCGCCGTCGGCGCGGCGGGGGCGAACGGGGTCGACGTCGATTGCTTCTGCCGGACCAGCCTCGCCGGCGTCTATGCCGTCGGCGATTGCGCCGCTCATGAGAATCGATTCGCCGGCGGCCTCAGGATCCGCCTCGAATCGGTCCAGAACGCGCACGACCAGGCGGCGACGGCAGCGAGGGCGATCGTCGGAGCGCCGCAGCCTTATGAGGCCGTCCCCTGGTTCTGGTCCAACCAATATGATCTCAGGCTTCAGACCGTGGGCCTCTCGGTCGGGCACGACTCGACGGTCGTGCGGGGGCGGCCGGAGGAGCGCAGCTTCTCGGTGCTCTACCTGCTGGACGGCCGAGTAATCGCCCTCGACTGCGTCAACGCTACGAAGGACTATGTGCAGGGCAGGAAGCTGGTGCTGGAGCGCAAGCCGGTCGAGCCGGAGCGGCTGGCCGACACGGCAGTCCCGCTGAAGGAGATGTAGGGGATAAATTCCTCCCCGGCACCAGCCGGGGAGGAATTCCCGCCTTCACCAGATCCGCACCCGGTCCTCGGCCTTCAGATACAGCCTGTCCCCCGGCTTCACCCCGAACGCCTCGTACCAGGCGTCGTGGTTCCTCACCGAGAAGGTCCGGTACTGGCTCGGCGAATGGACGTCGCTCAGCACGATCCGCCTGAGCTCCGCCTCCCGGAACTTCACCTTGTTCACCTGCGCCCGCCCCATGAAGAAGCGCTGGTCTCCGGTGAAGCCGCCGAGCACCGACGCCGGCTTGCCGCCCAGCGAGATTCGATAGGCGTCGTAGGCGATGGCCAGCCCGGCATTGTCGGCGATGTCCTCGCCCTGGGTCTGCTCGCCGCGGACGTGGAGGCCGGGCAGCGGCTCGTAGCTATCATATTGCGCGACCAGCCTCGCCGTCCTCGCCTTGAAGCGGGCGAGGTCGCCGTCGGTCCACCATTTCTCGAGCCGCCCGTCGGGCGAATATTTGCTGCCCTGGTCGTCGAAATGATGGCTGATCTCGTGGCCGATGACGAAGCCGATCGCCCCGTAATTGACCGCCGGATCGGCGGCGGCGTCGAAATGCGGCGCCTGAAGATAGGCCGCGGGAAAGACGATCGCGTTGTTGGCGAAGCTCGCATAGGCGTTGGCGGTGATCGGCATCATCCACCATTCCTTGCGGTCCACCGGCCGGTCGATTCGGGCGAGGCGGCGCTGCCAGTCCCAGCGGCCGGCGCGAGCGAGATTGCCGTAGGCGTCGCCGCGGGCCACCTTCAGGCCGTCATAGCGCAGCCATTTCTCCGGATAGCCGACCTGCGGATGGAAGGCGGCGAGCTTGGCCCGAGCCTTCGCCCTCGTCGCCGGCTCCATCCATTCCAGCCTGGCGAGCCGGGCATCCATCGCCTTGATGATGTTGCCCACCAGTTCATCCATCGCCTTCTTGGTCGCCGGCGGGAAATAGCGGTCGATATAGGGCTTCGAGACCGCATCGGGCATCGCGGCGGCGGTGAGCTCGACCCCCTGTGCCCAGCGTTCGGGCGCGGCGTCGGTGCCCCGCAGGACTCCGAACGAGAAAGCGAACTCCTCCCTGGCGAAGGCGGAGGGGAGGACCAGCGCGCGGTCCTTGGCGAGGCGAACCGTCACCCAGTCCTTCAGCACCGGCAGCGGGGTTGCCGCATAGAGCCGGGCAATGCCGGCGACGGCGCTGGTCTCGGCGACGATGAAGCGCTTGCGGTCGCCGAGGCCCGCCGCGTTCAGATAGGCCGTCCAGGGGAAGCCGGGCGCCCTGGCTTCGAGGTCGGCGCGCGCCCAGACGTTGTACGTCTTGTCGTCGTCGCGGCGGTCGGCGAGCGGCCATTGCGCCTCCGCCATGGCGTGCTCGAAATCGTAGACGGCCTGAGCTCGGGCTTCGGCCTCGCCGGCCGGGACGCCCACCAGCCGGAGCATGACGGCGAGGTGGCCGCGGTAGGCGGCGCGGACCTTGGCCGAGGCTTCGTCGTCCTTGAGGAAATAGTCGCGGTTCGGAAGCCCCGTCTCGCCCTCGCCGAGAGAGGCGGCGTAGGTGTCGGGCGCCTTGGCGTCCTGGACGATTCCGGTGCCGATGGGAGAGGGCCAGTAGCGCGGCATTCGGCCGAGCGCCGGGGTGGCGAGGAAGCTTCGGGTGAGGTCGCCGATCGCGGCGGCCAGAGCGGCGCGGTCGCCGGCGGCGCGGACCGGGGCCAGCTCGGCGGTGAGCGGCGCGACGCCGCGGGCGTCGATCGCCGCCTGGTCCATCAGCGACGAATAATAATCGGAGATTCGAAGATCGTCGCCCTTCAGAGCGCCGCTTCGGCCGGCATAATCGTCGAGAATCTCGCGGACCTGCGAAGCGGCGAGCTTGTTGAGCCGGCTGACCTGGCTGAACGCCCCCTGGTCGGCGGGTATCTCCACAGTCCGCGCCCACCGCCCATTGACGTACGACCAGAAATCGTCGCCGGGGCGAACGGACGTGTCCATCGACTCCGTGTCGATCCCGAACTCGCCCCAGGCGGCGTGGGGGGCCTGCGCGGTGGCGGCGACGGCTACGAGCGCCAGCGCGGACGCGGCGGCGAGGATGAGGCGCATGAAGTGTATTCCCTCCCGGTTGACGCGGGAGTGATGCCCTCGGATTTCAGCCGGAGCAATGCCGGCAATTGCTCTAAATTCGCCTTACCTACCCGCAAATCCGGCCAGCACCTCGCATGCCCAGCGTCCCGCGGTCAGCGCGGTGATGTCGCTGACGTCGAGGCTCGGGTCAAACTCGGTCAGGTCGACCAGCTTGACCCTCGGGTCCGCCGCAAGCCGCCGCGCCGCGGCGAAGAACATGGCGGTGGGCATGCCGCCGGGGCGGGCGCCGGGGGCGCCGGGCGCCTGGGCGCGGTCGATCACGTCGATGTCGAAATCGACCATCAGAACGTCGACATGGACGAACCGCGCGAGGGCGTGGTTGAGGACTCCGAGGATGCCGCGTTCGAAGCAGTCCGCCATCGTGTAGACGCCGATGCCGGCGGCGCAGGCGTCGGAATGCATCTTCGGCGTGTTGGCGAAGGAGGCGAGACCGATCTGGCAGATGTTCCCGCCCGGCAGCCCGTCCTCGAGCAGGCAGCGGATCGGGTTGCCGTTCGTCGGCCCCTGGTCGGTGTCGCGCATGTCGAAATGGGCGTCGAGGGTGATCAGACCGATCTTGGCGAGCGGCACGCCCAGCGCGTGCGCGGCCGGGCGGGTGATCGCGTTGTTGCCGCCCAGGAGCATGGTCAGTCGGTGGCCGACGACGGCGGCGGCGGCGGCGTCGCGGATCGGCGCGAATCCGTCCGCGGGCGTCACGCCCTGGACCGGAACGTCGCCGAGGTCGCGAAGCGCGAAGAACAGCTCCGAGCCGCGTTCGACGTCGTAATTGCTGAAGCGGCGAAGGGATTTGCGGACGGTGTCGGGGGCGAGGTCGCAGCGGCCCGGAGTCACCGAACCGGCCTCCATGGGGGCTCCCAGGATCGCGACCTGACCCTCCGCCGCGATCAAGTCGGCGATGGATTTCCAGCTCATGGCGTTGCTCTTAGGCGGGTGAAGGTTAAGAAGCGACCCATGTGGGACCGCCTGCTCACCGACTGTCATATCGCCACCATGGACCCGGGGATCGACGCTCCCTTCGGGGCGATCGAGGACGGCGCGATCGGAGTCCAGGACGGGCGCATCGTCCGGGTGGGGCGGCGGATCGACCTCGCCGGCTACCGGGCTCAAAAGGTCGAGCCGCTCGGGGGCGCCTGGGTGACTCCGGGCCTGATCGACTGCCACACCCACCTCGTCTTCGGCGGCAACCGGGCGGGCGAGTTCGAGCAGCGGCTCGGCGGCGCCGGCTATGAGGAGATCGCCCGCGCCGGCGGCGGCATCGTCTCGTCGGTCAAGGCGACCCGCTTCGCCTCGCTGGAGCAGCTGGTCGAGCAGGCGCGGCCGCGGCTGCGCGCTCTGATGGGCGGTGGCTGCACGACGGTCGAGGTCAAATCGGGCTACGGCCTCGACGTCCCCAGCGAGCTGAAGATGCTCGAGGCCGCCCAGGCGCTGGGCAAGAGCGAAAAGGTGCGGGTGGTGCCGACCCTGCTCGCTCTGCACGCGCTGCCGCCCGAGCATAAGGACAGCCGCGAGGCCTTCCTCCACCTCGTCCTCGACGAGCTGATCCCGGCGGTGGCGGAAGCCGGGCTGGCGCGGGCGGTCGACGCTTATTGCGAGGGGATCGGCTTCACGCGGGACGAGGTGAGGGCCTTGTTCGAGGCCGCGGACGAGCACGGCCTCAGGGTCAAGCTCCACGCCGAGCAGCTCAGCAACAGCGGCGGCGCCGCGCTGGCCGCGGAATTTGGCGCCCTGTCCGCGGACCATCTCGAACATGCCGACGAGACCGCAATCGGGGCGATGGCTCGGGCGGGGATGGTGGCGGTGCTTCTCCCGGGAGCCTTTTACGCGCTTCGGGAAACGAGGAAGCCCCCGGTCGAGCTGCTCCGCCGCCACGGCGTGCCGATGGCGGTGGCGACCGACTGCAACCCGGGCACGTCGCCCGTGCTGTCCCCGACCTTGATGCTGAGCATGGCCTGCACCCTGTTCGGCCTGACCCCCGAGGAGGCGCTGGCGGGGATGACGGTCCATGCCGCCAAGGCGCTCGCGCTCGACAAGGAGGTCGGCACCGTCTCGACCGGCAAGGCGGCCGACCTGTGCGTCTGGCGGGTGAGCCGCCCGGCCGAGCTCGCTTACTGGATCGGCCTGCCCGGGCCGGAGCGAAGGATCGTGGCGGGGGTGGATGCCTGACCGTCATTCCAGCGAAAGCTGGAATCCATCCAGACTCGGAATGGACCCCAGCTTTCGCTGGGGTGACGGAGAGGCTAGACACCGCGCCATGCTTTCACGACGCGACAACAGCCGCTCCATCCGCGCCCGCACCGGCCCCGCCATCGTCGCCAGATCCTGGGCCACCGAAGCCGCCGTCCGGATGCTCCAGAACAATCTCGACCCGAGCGTCGCGGAGGCGCCGGAGGAGCTGGTCGTCTATGGGGGAATCGGCCGGGCGGCGCGCGACTGGGCGAGCTTCGACCGGATAATCGAGACTCTCGAGCGGCTCGAGGGCGACGAGACCCTGCTCGTCCAGTCGGGCAAGCCGGTAGGAGTCTTCCGCACCCACGCCGACGCCCCGCGGGTGCTGATCGCCAATTCGAACCTGGTGCCGAAATGGGCGACCTGGGAGCATTTCCACGAATTGGATCGCAAGGGGCTGATGATGTACGGCCAGATGACGGCCGGCTCATGGATCTACATCGGAACCCAGGGCATCGTTCAGGGCACCTACGAGACTTTCGCCGAAATGGGCCGCCAGCATTATGGCGGCGATCTGAAGGGGCGCTGGATCCTCACCGCGGGCCTGGGCGGAATGGGCGGGGCCCAGCCGCTGGCGGCGGTGATGGCGGGGGCGCATTGCCTGGCGATCGAGTGCCAGGAGAGCCGGATCGAGAAAAGGCTCGAGACACGCTACCTCGATCGGCGGGCGTCGAGCCTCGACGAAGCGCTCGAAATCCTCCGGACGGCGCAAGCCCCGGTTTCGGTCGGGCTTCTCGGCAACGCCGCCGAAGTCCTGCCGGAGATGGTTCGAAGGGGCATTCGTCCGGACGCGGTGACCGACCAGACCTCCGCCCACGACCCGGTGAACGGCTATCTCCCGCTCGGCTGGACAGTCGAAAAGTGGATAAATATGCGCGAGCGCGACCCTGCCGCAGTGGAGGCGGCTGCAAGGGAATCCATGGCGGTGCATGTTAATGCAATGCTGGCTTTCCGAGCGATGGGCGTGCCCACCTTCGACTATGGCAACAATATCCGGCAGGTCGCGAAGGACGAAGGGGTCGAGCACGCCTTCGATTTCCCCGGTTTCGTTCCGGCTTACGTCCGGCCGCTCTTCTGCCGGGGCATCGGCCCGTTCCGGTGGGTGGCGCTTTCGGGCGATCCGGAGGACATTTACCGCACCGACGCCAGGGTCAAGGCGCTGATCCCGGACGATCCCCACCTCCATCGCTGGCTCGACATGGCGCGCGAGCGGATCGCTTTCCAGGGGTTGCCGGCCCGGATCTGCTGGGTCGGGCTCGGCCAGCGTCACAGGCTCGGAATGGCGTTCAACGAGATGGTGGCGAGCGGCGAATTGAAGGCGCCGATCGTCATCGGCCGCGACCATCTCGACAGCGGCTCGGTGGCCAGCCCGAACCGCGAAACCGAGGCGATGAGGGACGGTTCCGACGCCGTGTCGGACTGGCCCCTTCTCAACGCCTTGCTCAACACCGCCTCGGGCGCGACCTGGGTGTCGCTCCACCATGGCGGCGGCGTCGGCATGGGCTATTCGCAGCATGCCGGAATGGTGATCGTCGCCGACGGAACGCCCGAAGCGGCGCGGCGGCTGGAGCGGGTGCTTTGGAACGACCCCGGTACCGGCGTGATGCGCCACGCCGATGCGGGCTATGAGGAGGCCATCGACTGCGCCCGCGAGCAGGGGCTGGACCTGCCGATGGTGGGGCTGTGAACTCCCGCCCTCATGTCAGCGGTGACGCATGATCACCCTCCGCCCCGGCTCCGTCACTCTCGCCGAGCTGAGGGCGATCTGGGCGGGAGCGCCGGTGCAGCTGACCGGAAGCGCATGGTCCGCCATAGACGCCGCCGCCGCCTGCGTCGGCGCCATCCTCGAGAGCGGCCGCACGGTCTACGGCGTCAATACCGGCTTCGGCCTGCTCGCCCAGACCCGGATTCCGAGCGACCGCCTCGCCGAGCTCCAGCGCAACCTGGTGATGTCGCACAGCTGCGGGCTCGGCGACGACCTCAGCCGGCCGGTGGTGCGGCTGGCCATGGCGACCAAGGTGATCGGCTTGGCGCGCGGCCATTCCGGCGTGCGGCGGGAGGTGGTGGAGCGGCTGCTCTCCCTGCTCGAGGCGGACGCCCTCCCCTGCGTTCCCAGCCAGGGTTCAGTCGGCGCCTCGGGCGACCTCGCGCCGCTGGGGCATCTCAGCGCGGCCATGCTCGGCGAGGGGCGAGTCAACCTCGCCGGAAAGATCATGCCCGCCGGCGAGGCGCTTCGCGAGCTGGGGCTGGAGCCGCTCGCGCTCGGGCCGAAGGAGGGGCTTGCGCTGATCAACGGCACCCAGATCTCGACGGCGGTCGCGCTCGATACCTTGTTCACGGGCGAGCGGGTCTTCGCAGGCGCTCTCATCTCAGGAGCTCTATCGCTCGACGCCCTCAAGGGCACCGACGCCGCCTTCGACCCGCGAATCCACGAAGCCCGCGGGCAGCCGGGGCAGATCGCGGTGGCGGCGATGCTGAAGCGGCTGCTCGACGGAAGCGAGATCCGGCACAGCCACGAGGATTGTCCGCGGGTGCAGGACCCGTACAGCTTCCGCTGCCAGCCGCAGGTGATGGGGGCGTGCCTGGATCTGATGGACAACGTGGCGCGGACGCTGACCATCGAGGCCAATGCGGTGACCGACAATCCCTTGCTCTTCCCGGAAAGCGGCGATTCCCTCTCGGGCGGCAATTTCCACGCCGAGCCGGTCGCCTTCGCCGCCGACACGCTGACCCTGGCCTTATGCGAAATCGGGAGCATCTCGGAACGGCGCACGGCGGTCCTCGTCGACCCCAAGATGAGCGGGCTGCCGCCCTTTCTCGTCGAGGACAGCGGCGTCAATTCGGGCTTCATGATCGCGCAGGTGACCGCCGCCGCCCTGGTCTCCGAGAATAAGAGCCTCGCCTGGCCGGCAAGCGTCGACACCGTGCCGACCTCGGGCAATCAGGAGGACCATGTCTCGATGGCGACCCATGCCGGCACCAAGGCGCGGCGGGTCGCCGGCAACGCCGCGGGGGTGGTTGGGATCGAGCTGCTGGCGGCGGCGCAGGGCTGCGATTTTCACACGCCGCTGAAGAGCTCGCCCGCGCTCGAGGCGGCCCGGTCCGAAATCCGCCGCAATGTGCCGCATTATGAGGCGGACCGGTATTTGGCCGACGAGCTGCGATGGGCGCAGGAGGCAGTGCTTGAGGGGGCCTTGTCGGGCGAGGTCGAGGCGGAGTTGTTCGGAAGGTGAGACCCCCCGTCATGCCAGCGAAGGCTGGCATCCATGCGGAGTCGGCCTGGACCCCAGCCTTCGCTGGGGTGACGCAATGATCGACCTCGCGCAAATCCCAGGCACGCTCGACCTCGAAAGCCAGGTGTGCGTCATCGGCGCCGGGGCCGCGGGCATCAGCCTGACCCGGCGACTGCTCAAGCTCGGCCACCCGGTCATACTCCTGGAAAGCGGCGGGCTCGATTACGAGGCGCCGACGGCCGACCTCAATGCGGGCGAGAATGCCGGCGAGGAATATTACGATCTCGAGGACTCCCGCCTTCGATTCTTCGGCGGCACGACGGCCATCTGGGGCGGGCGCTGCGCCGAGCTCGACCCGATCGACCTCGAGCGGCGCGACTATGTGCCGCATTCGGGATGGCCGCTGAGCTGGGCGGAGCTGGAGCGCTGGTATGACGAGGCTCGGCCGGTTTTCGGCCTGCCGTCGCGGCGGCCGGCGGCGCAAGACCTCAGGCGAGCCGGCGTCCCGCTTCCGCGGTTCGAAGAGCTCGATACTCCGCTCTGGACCTTCGACCGCCGATTCAACCGCTTCGCCTGGGAGAGTTGCGCCGACCTCGAGGCCGATCCCCGATGCCAGATCGTCACCCACGCGACGGTGACCGCGATCCTTCGCTCCGGCAGCGGAATCGAGCGCGTTGAGGCACGGTCGCTCGGCCCGGCGCGGCTGACCGTTCGGGCCAGGGCGTTCGTCCTGGCCGCGGGCGGGATCGAGAATCCGCGGCTGCTGCTCGCCTCCGGCCTCGGCAACGACCGGGTCGGCCGCTATTTCATGGAGCATCCCCACGCTCGCGGCGGGCGGATCGTCGAAGGCGCGGCGTGGCGGCTCCTGAAGGCGTTCGGACGGCGGCATCGGATCGGCGGCGAGGATCTGGCGGCCCTGATCGCCCCATCGGAAACGCTCCAGCGGCGCGAGGGCATCCTCAACACCTCGCTGACCATCGCCGCCCGCCAGCCGAAGGGTCGGCGCCAGTTCATCGGCATGAAGGCCTATTCCGGGATCAAGCACAAAATGGCTCCGACCAGAAGCGGACGGACCTTGTGGATGGCGACGAAGAAAGCGGCGGGCTGGGCGCAGCGCCATGTCGACCCGGCCCGGCCTTGGCTGCTCAGCAGGATGGGCGGACTGGAGCTCGCCTTGCTGGTGCGGGGCGAACAGGCGCCCAACCCCGACAGCCGGGTGACTCTGGCCGGCGAGAAGGATGCGACGGGAGTGCCGCGGGCCAAGCTCGACTGGCGCCTCTCGGAGATCGACGTGAGGAGCGTCGCCGTGCTCGTCGACGCGCTGGGGCGGGAGCTGGAGCGACTCGGGCTCGGCGAGGTCGAGCCGGCGGACTGGCTCAAGTCCGGCGCCTGGAAGACCGACCCCCTCATCTCCTCCCACCCGATCGGCGGCTATCATCACATGGGCACCACCCGGATGGGTAGTGATCCGGGCACCAGCGTCACCGACTCCGACGGGCGCCTGCACGGCCTCGGCAATCTGTGGGTGGCGGGCTCGTCGCTCTTCCCGACCGGGGGCTGGGCCAACCCGACTCTGACCATCGTCGCCCTGGCGCTGCGCAGCGCCGAGCGCATTTCGGCGGACCTGAAGCGGTGACGGCCCTCGCGCCGGTCGGCACCAACGACACCCGCCTCTGGGGCCTGACCGCGGACGAGAGGATGAGGCGCATGGCCCGCGCCCAGGGGCTGGAGGTGCGGCCGGACGGGGAGGTGCTGGTCAATCTGGACTACGCTTTCGAAGCCGCCTGGCTGAAGCTGGTGGCGCAGCGGCCGGGGCTGACGGTGACTCGCGGCGGTGTGCCGGTGCTGGCCCATGCGGGCGACTCACGCACCGCTATCGTTCGCGCCATGGAGCAGGGATTCTCCTTGCGGGAAACGATCGGGGAAGTCCTGGCGTGGGAAGATTCCGGCGGTCTCGAGAATGAGGAGCTGCGCAAGAAGGAGCGGCCCTTCATGGATCGGCTCGTTCCGGCCAATGTGCGCGGCCTCGAGCGCGCCAGCTATTTCGGAGCGTATAAGGGGGTCACCGACCTCCTCACCAAATATCTGTGGCCGGAATGGGCCCTGGTGCTGACTCGCTGGGCGGCGCGGATCGGGATGACGCCCAACCAGGTGTCGCTGATCGGGGCCGCCTTGTGCCTGCTCGCCACCTGGCTGTTTTACGAAGGGCGCTATTGGCCCGGCCTCGCCGCCGGTCTCGTCTTCATGGTGCTCGACACCGTCGACGGGAAGCTCGCCCGCTGCACCATTACGTCGTCCAGGATCGGCGGGATCATCGACCACGGCATCGACCTCGTCCACCCGCCCTTCTGGTGGTGGGCCTGGGGTGTCGGACTGCATTCCTACGGGCGGCCGCTTTCGGAGCCCGTCTTCTGGTGGACGCTCGCCGTCATCGTCGGCGGTTATGCCGTCCAGCGGTTGATCGAAGGAGCCTTCATCCTTCGCTTCGGAATGCACATCCACGTCTGGCGCCGCTTCGACAGCCGCTTCCGGCTGGTCACCGCCCGGCGCAACCCCAACATGGTCATCCTGCTCGTTTCCCTGATCGCCGGGCGGCCGGATTGGGGTCTGATCGCGGTCGCGGCCTGGACTTTGGCCTCGCTGGCCGTTCACATGGCCCAGCTCGTCCAGGCCGTGGCGGCGCGCGCCGCGGGTCGGCCGGTGGAGTCGTGGCTGGCCTAAACGCTTTCCGTCACGCAGCGCGGGGTGGGACGCAGAACTGGATTGCTTCGTCGCTTCGCTCCTCGCAATGACGGGGAATGAACGAGACCATGCTCCGCTTCGGCTATCCGGCGACCCTGATCGAGGAATATGAGCATTGGGCGGTGCTGCTACGGCCGGCGCAACCGACGCTGGGCAGCTTCATCCTCGCCGCCAAGAGCGAGGCGAGGAGCTTCCCGGACCTGCCCGAGGAGGCCTTCGCCGAGCTGCAGGACGCGGTCGCGGATATCGAGGACGCGCTCACCGTCTCGATCCGCCACGAGAAGATCAACTATCTGATGCTGATGATGGTCGACCCCCACGTCCATTTCCACGTTATCCCGCGCTACGCGGGCGATCGCAGCGCCTGTGGAGTCACCGTCCTGGATCCGGGCTGGCCCAAGGCGCCTGAGCTCGGCCAGGCGGTGGAGCTGAAGCCTCACCAGATCGCCGCGCTGGTGGAGCATTTCCAGCGCGCCTGGCCGCAATAGCGTCATTGCGGGGAGCGAAGCGGCGCGGCAATCCAGCGGGCCTCCAAGGCGGCACTGGATTGCTTCGCTTCGCTCGCAATGACGGAGTTAAGCTGGATTCCCGGTTTCGCGGGAATGACGGGAAGCCCAGCGCGCCGTCAGGGCCTTCGCGCTCTCGACATCCTCGGGGAAGTCGACTTCCTGCCATTCCTCTCCCTTGATCGAGACGGTGCGAACGTCGGCGCCGGCCGAAGCGAGCGCGTCGATCGCCCGCAGGTACCAGCGGCGCGTGCCGTCCGGCTGGCGCATCATCCGCTCGACCTGGTCGGCGAACAGGCGAGGCCCCTCGCCGCGGAAGGCCAGCAGGCCGATCGACTCGGCATTATATTCGCCTGGTGCCAGCGCCTTGCCGATCCGCACCAGGCGGTCCCCCTCCCGCAGCACCTTCATGTCGTCGGCGTCATAGTCGGCCTTTTCGTCCACGGTCACGGCGATCGGGCCGGTCTCGGCTCGGAGCACGGTGGCGAGCAAGGCGGGCGAGACCAGAGTGTCGCCGTTGAGCAGGAGGGTGTCGCAGCCGAATTCGGAACGGGCCATCCAGACGGAACCGAGATTGTCGGCGACGTGGTAGAACGGATTGAAGACGGTGCGCGCCCCCTCGCGGCGCGCGGCGACGGCGTCGACCAGATCGTCGCGAAAGCCGGTGACGACGACCATGTCCGCTATCCCGGACTCGCTCAGCGCGTCGAGCTGCCATTCGAGCAGGCTCCTGCCGTTGAGCTCGATCAGGCATTTGGGCCGCTCGGCGGTCAGCGGCAACAGGCGCGACCCCTTTCCGGCGCTCAGGATGACGGCTTTTTCGATTCCCATGCGCAACGCCCGCTTCGCTGTTGAAAGGCGTCCCGCCCGGGCCTCGTCTTACCGGCTCCGGACAGCCGGGTCACCTGCAGGACGAACCGGCCGAAACCGCTCCATTTCGGTGCAGAAAAAAGTTTGTTTCTCCTTAATAATCAATTGACAGGCCGGAGATTCCAGTCGAGCTTCCCGCCTTCCCGGAGCGCGCGACTCGAAGTCCGCGCCGGGCAGGTCTCACAATATTTGGGGGGATACAAAGTGGCAGTTCAAAAACTTAGCGTGCGTCTCGAAGGGCTGAGCTCGGACGGGCAGGGCGCCCAGAACGGCATTCTGCTCAGCGACGGCGTCCTCGTGGGCGATCTCGCGCCGTTTAGGCTCGAGGATTTTGCCGGGGTCGCTACCTGGAAGACCAAGCCGATCTATGACCATCAGGGCGTCATCGGCCAGCTCGACAGCGGCACCATGCTCGCGGGCAAGACCTTCACCTACAGCTTCTTCGACGGCCCGACCACGATCGGCATCTACAACAACCCCAACCAGGGCTTCCCGGAACCCGCCGGCTACAGCCCGATGAGCGCGGCCGAGCAGGCCGCCGCCCGCCAGGCGATCGTCTTCTGGGACGATCTCATCCCGCAGCATTTCGTCGAGAAGAACGGCAACGGCGCCGACATCCTCTTCGCCAACACCACCACCGGACCGGCCCAGGCCTGGGCTTATTATCCGGGCAACGGCCAGCATGTGCACAGCGACGTCTGGACCGCCGATCCGACCGCCAACTGGACCAACCAGTGGCTCAATTACGGCGGCTACGGCCTTACCACCCTGGTCCATGAGATCGGCCACACGATCGGCCTCAGCCATCCGGGCAACTACAATTTCGGCGACGACAATAACGGCGACGGCGTCCCCGACCCGATCACCTACGAGGGCGACGCCTTCTACGCGCAGGATTCCCTGCAATATACGATCATGTCCTACTTCAGCGAGACGAAGACCGGCGCTCAGTCGATCGACGTTTCGGTGGGTCTTCTCAACAACCCGCAGACCCCGCTGATCTCGGACATCCTGACGATCCAGGCCAAATATGGCGCGGATCCGACGACCCGGGCCGGCGACACGGTCTATTTCTCGAACTCGAACGCGGGCAACGGGGTCTACGACCTCAACCAGAACCCGTTCCCGTACCTCGCCGTCTACGATGCCGGCGGCAACGACACGTTCGATTTCTCGTCGGCCAATTCCGGCGTGTTCATCGACCTTCGTCCTGGCAGCTTCAGCTCGGCCACCAAAGGCTATCTCGACCTTGCCGGGGCCAATGCCGCGACCGAGCAGTTCAACGCGGCCACGGACGAGAGCCAAGGCGACTTCGCGCTTTGGGACCAGCCGAGCTACGACAGCTGGGTAGCCCTGGTGCAGAGCATCGGTGCAAGCCGGGTCGGCGCCGACACCGGCGTGGGCGGCATTACCGCGACTTCGCACCGCAACGTCTCGATCGCCTATAATACGGTCATCGAGAACGCGATCGGCGGCTCGGCGCGCGACTATCTGTACGGCAACGACGTCTCCAACAAGCTGGTCGGCAATGGCGGCAACGACGTGCTCGACGGCGCCAAGGGCGACGACATCTACACCGGCGGCGCCGGCGCGGATGAGTTCCGGATCAGCGAGCTCGGCGGCAAGGACAAGATCACCGACTTCACGAGCGGAGTCGACAAGATCCGTCTGAGCGAGATCGACGCCAATAGCGGAGTCGCCGGGAACCAGGCCTTCACCTTCATCGGCAATTCGGCGTTCCACAACGTCGCCGGTGAGCTGAGGTCCTTCACCCAGGGCGGCGACCACATGTTCGCCGGCGACGTGAACGGCGACGGAGTCGCCGACTTCACGATCAACATCGGCACCGCGAACGCGGTCGTCTCGGACTTCTTCCTCTAGGAGGCCGAGTCCTGAAAAAGGGAGGGCCTGCCGCGAGAGCGGTGGGCCCTTTCTTTGTGCTCGCCTGGCGTGGCGGATCGGCAACGGACCCCGGGTTAACCGCGGTTGGGAGCAATTTTCGATAGCGGCCGTGCCCGCTAGCTGTGAATGATCGACCGATGGGGGAATGGACGGCGATCGTGCTTGCCGGGCAACGGCCCGGGGAAGGCGGCTTCGCGGCGGCGCACGGCGTTGTGGCGAAGGCGCTGATCCCGGCCGGCGGCGAACCCATGCTGGGCCGAGTCGCTCGAACTCTGCTGGCCTCTCCCTCGATCGGCCGGATCGTCGTCCTCGCCCAGGAGGCGAAGGCGCTTCTGACAGGCGGGCTCGGCTGGATGGCGAGCGAGCCGCGGATCGCGACCGCGGAGGCCGGTGACGGCATCTCGGCGAGCGTCGGCCGCCTCGCCGGCACCGAGGCGGCGCCCTGGCCGGTGCTGGTCACCACCGCCGACCACCCGCTGCTTCGGCCGGAGATGATCGAGACGTTCATCGCCGCCAGCGCCGGAGCGGACTCCACCTTCGCGATGGTCGAGCGGTCGATCGTCAAACGAGTCCATCCGGAAACGAAGCGGACGTGGCTCAAGGCGGCCGACGGCCATTATAGCGGCGCCAATCTGTTCGCGCTGATGACCCCGGCCTCGAAAGCGGGAACCGATTTCTGGGCTCGTGCGGAGAAGGATCGCAAGCGCGCCTTTAAGCTGCTGAGCTTCCTTGGGCCGAGCATGTTCCTGCGCGCCGTCACCCGCACCATCTCGCTCCAGGAGGCGGCCGAACGCGCGGGGCGCAAAATGGGCTTCAGGCTGAGGGCGATACCGCTGCCCTTCGCGGAAGCCGCGATCGACGTCGACAAGCCCGCCGACCTCGAGCTGGTCGAGCGGATCCTCGCCGAGAGGGCCGCCCTACCAGCCGCCCCCGCCGCCGCCGCCGCCGCCGCCGCCGGAGGAGCCGCCACCCCCTGAGCCGCTGCTCGAGCCCGGCGCCGCCGAGGAGGAGGAGATGGTGCTCGCAAGCGAGGAGCCGACTCGATCGGCGAAGCCGTCCGGATCTTTCCACGGGTCGGAATGGCCGGAATACCATCCCATCGTCTGGGCGTGGCCCGAAGCCGCCGCCGCGGCGAGGATGGCGGTGAAGCGCGAGGCCCAGGCGTTCTCGACCTTGAGCGCGATCGCGTAGGGCAAATAGCGCTCGAACAGCTCGGGCGTCTTTTCCGGCGGATGGAGAGCCTCGAGCCGCTCTTCCTCGGCGACCGAGAGATAGTGGCGGAAGCCGGCGATTCGATCGAGCACCGCGCGCCCTTCGCGGGTCGGCGCCGCCATCCAGCGGAAGGCGGTGAGCACCACCGGCAGGGCGAGGAGCGGAACGAGCAGAGGCAGGATGCGGCCGCTCTCGAGCGCGTTGCCGATGGTGACGACTCCCGCGACCAGGCCGCCGAGCCCGAGCAGGATAGCGAGCATCCTGCCGGCCATCGCCATCGCGCTGCCGCGCTCCCGGGAAAGCAGATAGCAGGGGAAGGCGGCGACGAGCAGGGCCAAGGCGGCCCCGGCCAGGATGGCCTCGCTGCCCGGATAGTCTTCCGGCACCGACAGGACGAGGGCGGCCGCCGGGAGGATGAGCGCCGCGATCATGATCCCGAGGCCGCGCAGCGCCCAGTCCTGGTTGCGGACGAAGAGGCGGCCTTCATAGAGCTTCTTCAAGCCATTCTCGAGCGAGGTCTTGGCGGCGCTGAAAATGGCGTGGTTCTTCTGGTCCATCAGCAGGGAATCGCGGCTGCCCGCGAACAGGCTCGCCTTCATCGCCGCTTCCGGCGCGGGCAGCTGGGTTCTTCCCTCGGTCTTCTCGATGGTGGTCTTGGCGCGGGAGAGGAAACCCGCCTCGCCTTCGGTGAGGCGGATATGGCCGCCGACTCCGAGCTCGACCAGAGCGGCGGCGAAGGCGCGGCTGTCGGCGCCCATCCTGGTGATGTAGCGCATCGCCGCCGCCGAAAGCCCGTCGGGCGGCGCGAAGATCGGCACCATCGTCCCCGACCTGGGATCGCGGCCGGCGCGGCGCCAGGCGTAGAAATAATAAGCGAATATGCCGATCAGCGCGATTCCGCCGGCGGCCGCAGGTCCGTTGTCCTGGAGCCACAGCTTGGCCCCATTTGGCGGCGGCGGCGGAGTTACCACTCCCTTCTCCCAGGCGGCGGCGACCGTCAGTCCCTCTTCCGGCCCGAGCGGGGCGGTGGTTCGGAAGAGAATCTCTCCTGGAGTTTCGGAGACTACCTCGGCGTTCTTCGCCGTCGAGCCATTCGGGCCCGTATAGACGTCCCGCTGGCCAAACGGCACGGGCCTCGGCAGCCGGATGCGCCTCGGCGACATCGATGGGGAATATCCAGCCGACGCCGGTGGCGTTCCAGTAGAGCTCGTCATAGCCCTTGAAGAAGCCGAGCTGACGGGTGGTGCGATAGTGGATGGCATAGACGTGCTCGCCCGGCGGCACATTTGCGTCGGGGTCGCCCGCGTAGACCCGGACGCCATTGCCCTCGCGGACCGTCTTCCAGGGTTCCCCCTGGCCGTCGCGCCGCACGTCCAGCACCTTGAAACCGACATGGACCGGGGAGCCCGTGCGGCTGGTGTAGCGGGTGGGGAAATCGCGATAGATGCCGTGGTCGATCAACGATCCTTCCGAGCGCAGGCGGATCGTTTCGGTGACCTCCAGGGCCCCGTCGGCCTGGACGGCCACGTCGCTCAGATAATGCAGAATTCGCTCGTCGGCGGCAGCGGCGCCGGGCCGGGCCAGGGCGAGCGCCGCCAGCAGCGGCAGCAGGACGCGGCGCATCAGCCCGCCCGGCCGAAGCTGACCCTGGGAGCGGTCTGGATGCTGGCGTCGTCGTCGGCGTAGAAGGGTTCTTCCGAGAAGCCCATCGGCCGGGCGAGCAGCACGTCCGGAAACGACTGGACCCGAGTGTTGATGTCGCGGACGGTCGCATTGTAATAACGCCGAGCGCCCTGCAGCTGCTCCTCTATCTCCGAGAGCTCGTCCTGGAGCTGGCGGAAATTGTCGTCCGCCTTGAGGTCGGGATAGGCCTCGGCCACGGCCATCAGCCGCCCCAGCATCGCTCCGAACGCCTGGTCTGCCTGGGCAGTGGCCTGCACGCTCCCCGCCTGGATCGGCGCCGTCCGGTTGGCGGTGACCTCGGTCAGCACGTCGCGTTCGTGGGTGGCATAGCCTTCGACCGTGCTCACCAGGTTCGGCACCAGATCGGCGCGGCGCCGGAGCTGGACGGTAATGCCGCTGAACCCCTCCCGGACGAGGGCGCGAAGCCGCACCAGGCGGTTATAGACGATGACGGCGTAGACGAGGGCCAGCGCGAGCAGGCCGAGCGCGATCCATAGTCCCGTTGGCGATCCCCCCTGGCGAAGTTTTTGGGGCCAGACTCGATTCCCGCAACGAGCCTGATCGCTCCGGGACCTGGGCCGACGAAGGCGAAGGATTCCCTCCGAAACGGACCCAGTTTTACGTGCTATCCCAAGTGGTTCCACATAGCCTGACCGACGAGTCGGAGCGATTTTCGTTCCGGCACCTTCAGGGGGATGGGCAATATGTTTGGTCATGGTGCAAAGACGCTCAGCTGGCGTGCGTTCGCTATGGGTACGGCGGCCGCTTCGGCATTTCTGGCGGCTGGAGTCGCGTCGGCGCAACCCAGCATGGATGTCGCCAATCCGCCCGAGATGAAGCGGCGGGGCCCGCCGCCGAACGCCAATGGGCGCCCCAACGACCCGGCTGCCATGAAGGAGATTCAGCTCGATCTCGACATCGAATATGTCGACGGCGTCATCTACAATCCGAGCACCGGCGTAGACGACAGGGTCAGGCTGCGCAGCTATACCGATGACGGTCAGCCGCTGCCGAATCGCTACGTGTCGCCGATGATCGTCGCCCGTCCCGGCGACACCCTTCGGGTCAAGCTCCACAACAAGCTGCCGCCGGTGTCGACGTCCTACGATGCCGGCTGCGCGAGTGCGGAGCACAACGTGCCGCACTGCTTCAACGGCACCAACCTTCATGTCCACGGCCTCAACGTGAACCCGTCGGGCAACGGCGACAACGTGCTGCTGTCGATCAATCCCGGCGTCAGCTTCGAATATGAATATGCCATCTCCCCCGATCATCCGGCCGGCACCTTCTGGTACCACACCCACCGGCACGGCTCGACGGCGCTCCAGGTCTCGAGCGGGATGGCCGGGGCCCTCATCATCAAGGGCGAAAGGCTGCCGACCCCGACCAAGAACGGCGACCTCGACACCCTGCTCGACGGAGTCACCAACCTCAAGGATCGGGTCCTGGTCTTCCAGCAGATCCAATATGGCTGCTTCGATTCCAATCAGAACATCAAGATCAGTACGAACTCTACGGGCAGGATCGTCGCGTGGCCATGCGCTCCGACCGATGTCGGCGTCATCGAAACCTACGTGGACAATCGACCCGGGCCCGAGGGTCCGAACGGCTTCGGTTTCGGCACATGGGGCCAGTCGAACCGCTATACGAGCATCAACGGGATGATCCTGCCGACCTTCCAGGCCAGGCAGGGCGCGGTGGAACGCTGGCGCATGATCCACGGGGGCGTGCGCGACACGATTCGTCTCATCTTCACCAAGGCCACCACCCCTCCGGATCTCCGGCCGGGCCCGCACCTCGCGGCGGAGAACATGGACGCGCTCATCAATCAGACCTGCGGGCAGGCGACTGAGGTCTTCAACATGGTGGCGCAGGATGGTCTCACCATGAGCCATCTGTCGGCTGCGCGCTCTACCACCATGCAGCCGGGCTATCGCGTCGACGCCCTCGTGAAATTCGATCAGGTGGGTGATTATTGCGTGATCGATGCGCTGAGCCAGGCGAACGACAGCGTCGGCGGCGTAGCACTCGGCGCGCGTCTGCTTGGGATCGTGCACGTCACCGCCGATCCGGCGCAGATGAACAAGGGGACCCTCACCGAGCAGCTGATCGACGCCGCTCAGAAGGTGATGCCCACCGACGTCCGCGGCGCGGTGATAGCCGACCTTCAAAACGGCCGGCTCGACCGTTTCGTCCCGCATCAGACGATCGCGCAGAGCGAGCTGTCAGGGGGCCAGGAGCTTTCCTTCGACATCCAGACCCAGACCTCGCCGCAACAGTTCCAGATCGCGAACCAGCTGCCGTCGTCCCCCGGCTACAATCCCCAGTCCTACGACCCGGGCCGGGTCGACCGGGTGCTGACGCTCGGGGCGGCCGAGGAGTGGAAGCTGACGTCCAACGTGGCCAGCCACCCCTTCCACATCCACGTCAACCCGTTCCAGATCGTCAAGGTCGTCAACGACAACAACCCGACGGTCGACGTCAGCGCGCCGGGCTTCGTCGACAATGGCGACCCGCAATATCGCGACCTTCGCGGCGCGTGGAAGGACACGTTGTGGATCAAGCCGGGCTATACGGCCACGGTCCGCACTCGCTACGAGAACTATATCGGCGAGTTCGTGCTCCACTGCCACATCCTCGACCATGAGGACCAGGGCATGATGCAGAACGTTGCCATCGTGCTGCCCGGCGGAACCCCCGCCAGCGTCAACGCGTCGGACGCGCACAACCACTAGGCCCGATCGCCAGGCCCGGAACGACGAAAGGCCCCGTCTCGCGACGGGGCCTTTTTCGTTGCAAGGCTACGCGTCCCGGCGGCGCAAGCCGGGATCCGGGCGGATTCGCCGCCCTCACTTGTTTCTTCGTCGTGGCGAAAGCTTCCGGAGCGGATCCAATTACGGACCGGCGGCCCATTGCCATCGTTCCGCCGGGAGCATAGCCTTCGTTGCGGTACCGTAAGGCAGCAAGGGGCAGCCGCAGCGGAACCGGGGGGTGGAAAAGATGTCTATTCGGGGCGAGCATCTGTCTGGAATTTCCGTGGGCGCGCTCGGCGCTGCCGCAATCGCATCATGCCTGGCGGCCGGCGCCGCGCAGGCACAGGTCGGCGAGGTCGTCGACCCGCCGGTCCTGCAGCGCCGCGCCGTGCCTGAAGCAGTGCTCGAAGCAGTTTCGGCCAAGCCGACCGAGCAGCTGCTCGATCTTAATATCGAATATGTGCCGGGAACGATCTTCAACCCCGCAACCGGCAATCAGGACAAGGTCAATCTGCGCAGCTACACGCAGCCCGGCCTGCCGCCGCCCAGCCGCTACATCTCGCCCGAGATCGTGACGCGGCCCGGGGAGACGCTCCGGGTCAGCCTCCACAACAAGCTGCCGGCGGATCCGTCCTGCACCGGCGGGGACCAGCACGAGCCGAACACGCCGCACTGCTTCAACGGCACCAACCTCCATACTCACGGCCTGTGGGTCAATCCGGCAGGCAATGGCGACAACGTGCTTCTGTCGATCAATCCGGGCGTCGACTTCGAATATGAATATGCGATCCCGAGCGAACATCCGGCGGGGACCTTCTGGTATCACACCCACCGTCACGGCTCGACCGCGATTCAGGTCTCGAGCGGAATGGCGGGCGCCCTGATCATCCGGGGCGATCGCGCGCCGACCATGGACCGGAACGGCGACCTCGACACTCTGCTCGCCGGAGTCCGCGAGCGCACCCTCGTCCTGCAGCAGATCCAATATTATTGCGGCGAGGACAACCAGGGTAATCCCAATTACAATTGCGCCCCCAATCAGGTCGGCGGAATCGAGAGCTATGACGGTTTCGGTCCGGGCGGCTGGGGCGCTTCGGGCCGCTACACCAGCATCAACGGCTTCGTCCTTCCGGGCTATGGCCCGACTCCGCCCTTCCGCTCGCGCCAGGGCCAGATCGAGCGCTGGCGGATCATCCATGGCGGAGTCCGCGATACGATCGGCCTGCAATTCCTCAAGGCGAAGAGAAACGCCGCGCAGAACGCCGCGCAGGCGACCGGGCCGAAGCTTCGCACGCAGCGGATGGAGGCGCTGGTCGCGCAATCCTGCGAGGGACCGCCGCTACCCTATCATCTGGTCGCCGCGGACGGCCTGACCCTGGCGAAGGCACAGTCGACGACGCTGGCCACCTTCCAGCCCGGCTACCGCTTCGACGCGCTCGTCGTCTTCCCGGAAGCCGGAAGCTATTGCGTCATCGACGCGGCCACCGGAGCCACGTCGAGCGTGGGTGGCGTCCCGTCCGGGACCCGGCTGCTCGGAATGGTCCAGGTCGCGCCGGGCACCGCGGTGGATCCGGCCGGGATCGACTCCTATCTGACCGATCGGCTTGTCGCGGCCGCCGAGCGAACCATGCCGGAAGCCGTGAAGGCGGCCGTGATCGCCGACCTCAAGGCGGATCTTGCACTGACCCGCTTCGTCCCCCATCCAGCGATCGCCGACAGCGAGCTCAGGGGCGGGCAGGAGCTCACCTTCAACATCCAGCTGCCGCCCCAGACGCTCGAATTCCAGGTCGGCGGAGAAGGCTATGCGCCGAGGCCCTACAAGCCGGACCGGCTCGACCGCCAGCTCGTCCTCGGCACCGCGGAGCAGTGGATCCTGACTTCGACGCTGGCCAGCCACCCGTTCCACATCCACGTCAATCCATTCGAGATCGTTAGCATCCTCGACCCGGCCGGCAACGACGTCAGCGGCCCCGCTCCGGTCAAGGGCGCCGACCCGCAATATCGCGGCCTCAAGGGGATGTGGAAGGACACCTTGTGGGTCGAACATGGCTACAAGCTCACCGTCCGCACCCGCTACCAGCGCTATATCGGCGAGTTCGTGCTCCATTGCCACATCCTCGACCACGAGGATCAGGGGATGATGCAGAACGTGGCGATCGTGCTTCCGGGCGGAACGCCGGCGAGCGTCAACGCTCCGCCGGAAGGGCACGGCAGCCACTGAGGCCCGAGCGACGAAAGGCCCCGCCTTGCGGCGGGGCCTTTCCGTGGGATGCGGGGCGCTCCGGCTGAACGAGGTTCAAAGCCACGGCCGCCCAAAACCAACAAGGCCCCCGCCTTGACGGCGGGGGCCTTGTTGGTTGCGGGGGCAGGATTTGAACCTGCGACCTTCAGGTTATGAGCCTGACGAGCTACCGGGCTGCTCCACCCCGCGCCAAAGTAACTGAGCCGCCCGAAGCACGTCCGGGGACATGCCGCAGGCGGCTCAATTGTGAATGGGTTCACTCCATGCGCAAGCTTCAAAGCCTGGCGACGACCTACTCTTCCATCGCTTAGGCGATAGTACCATCGGCGCTGTCTGGTTTCACGGCCGAGTTCGGGATGGGATCGGGTGGGTCACAGACGCTATGGCCACCAAGCTATGGGG